>NZ_QTLL01000001.1:0-948643 GCF_003434675.1 Coprococcus sp. AM14-16 | reverse complement strand
TAGACGGTATATTGCATGATGTATTTGTTGTGGATATATATTTATGATTCACAAGCCTCAAATTCGTATTTGTATGAGTAAATGACAATCGAATATATGTTTGACATGAAAGCGGTTGGATGCTAATATATTATTAAAAGGTGCTACCGATAGACGGTTAGCCCTGATATTACGCTTACAAAAAAGTAACCGCCAAGTTTTGTCAGGACAGGGCGGTTACTTTTTTGTCTTATTTCTTATCATTGCTCTTAGAGCCAACGGCATAACCAAGAGCAAAGCATGTAATGCATAAGCTGATGATGGCTATAAAAAGTTCCGTTGTAAGCATAAGCACAAACCTCCGTATAGATTTCCACAAGTGGATTTATCTATGTAAACACAGGCTATAAACTCCTGTGGCGAAGGCTAACCGCCTACCGAATAGGGTAGCACCAAATATATTATAGCAAACATATGTTCGGTGCGCAAGATTAATACACACGAGGTTGAGATTGTGTAAGATTTTGATGGATGAAAAAGATTTAAGAATTTCATTTTCGGCGCCGTTAAATGTGTTAGATACAGATGGTCAGACGTACGGATGTAGAGTTAATAATCCAGATATCTGTGCAAATAACTCAATTCCAGATGTTTGTGCGTTTACATCTAGTGATTGTATTTGTCACAGACCTTCAAGAGCTTGGAAAAAGCAATATAACAAGTTGAAAGAAGGTGGAGTAAATGCATAAAGATTTAATTAAACTTGGTGAGGCTGCAACTTACATTAATGGATACGCATTTAAACCAGATGATAGAGGCAAAGTAGGATTACCAATAATACGGATTCAGGATTTGACAGGGAATTCTTACGATTTGGGTTTTTATGATGGAGATTATCCAGAAAAAATAGAGATAAACGATGGAGATGTTTTGATTTCCTGGTCTGCCAGCTTAGGTGTATATATATGGAACAATGGAAAAGCTTTGTTAAATCAGCATATTTTTAAAGTCGTATTTGACAAGGTCAATATTGATAAGAATTATTTTGTATATGCTGTGCGTTATAAGCTCGATGAAATGGGAAGGAAAACTCATGGGGCGACTATGAAACATATTGTAAAAAGGGATTTTGATGCTACAGAAATTCCATATCCTTCAAAACATGAACAGATAGAAATTGCAAACAACTTAAAAAGAATAGAAAATATTATTGAATTAAGATCGAATGAATTACAATTGTTAGATGAATTGATCAAAGCCCGATTTGTCGAGATGTTTGGTGATTTAAATATTAATGATAAAGGCTGGAGAGAAATTTCACTTTTTGATGCATGCAATAAATTAAAAAGATATCCTACTTTTTGCAATATGGAATATTTGGCGCAGGGAGTAAGAGTCATCAGGATTAGTAATATACTGATGGATGGTCATATGGATGTTGATGACGAAAACTATGTTTTTGTTTATGATGGAGCAAATATAGATTTTCCAGACACAGTAATAGAATTACAAGATATTGTTATGGCTGTCCGAGGAGATGGCTCTGCGGCGAAAAGAATAGGTATAATACAAGAGGAAAAATTAGTAGGTGCAAATATTAGTCCTAATTTAATTAGAATACAAGCAAAAAGGGAGATTATAGAACCTGTTTGGTTGTTCTATTATTTAACGAGTGAAGTGGGGCAGAAGCGATTAGATGCTTATGTCAATAAAACAGCTAAGAAAAATATTGCAGCGAAAGATATAGCAAAAATTGTTACACCAGTCCCCGATTTGAATAAACAGAAACAGTATGTTGATTTTGCCAATCAAGTCGACAAATCAAAATTGCTCTCGCTTATCAAACTACTGGAACAACTGATTACTTACCTATATAATGTGTTTATAATATACCGACAAGACAAAGGGGAGGAGGTAGAAGACCATGAATAATTTTGACTTCTTAAGGGATGAACCAAGATTTGCCGCATTTGCTGGGGTTGCAATATCGGCTGAGAGAATAATTCTTATAGATCCTGATATGTGTATACTCAATTGCCGCAGGGCTATGGAGTTTGCAATAAAATGGATTTATTCAGTTGAGACTTCACTTGAAACGCCGTATCAGGATAATCTTCACAGTTTATTGAATTCAGAGGATTTCAGAGATTATGTGGGAAATGATCTGTGGAGACGATTGGATTATATACGAAGAAAAGGCAACAGTGTGGCTCACAATAACAGGCGTCAGGGATTTGACGAGGCTATGCTTTGCCTGGAGAATCTGCATATATTTATGGACTTTATTTCATGTTGTTATGTACGGGGATATGAGCAGAGAGAATTTGATAGAAAAGCCATATTGAACAGACGTGAAAATGCCAAGAAATCCAGGGAGAATGCTGAGAATGCAAAGAGCCAGCTCAAAGAACAGGAAGAGTTGATTCGCCAGAATCAGGAAGAGATTGAAAGACAGAAGATAGATCTAAAGACATTGGCTGAGGAAAATGCAGATCTCAAGGAGAAGTTATCTGCACGCAGTCAGGTACAGAGGAAGCGTTATAAGCAGCATCCGCTTGATATATCTGAGTTCGAGACAAGGAAACTCTATATAGATGCTATGCTTGAGGACGCAGGATGGGTACAGGGATCAGACTGGATCGATGAAGTTGATGTTGATGGTGTTCCTAGCAGGTCAGGAAATGGACGGGTGGACTATGTGCTTTATGATGATACACAGAGACCACTTGCTATTATAGAGGCAAAGAAGACATGTGTCGGAGTTGAGGCAGGCAGATATCAGGCGAAGGAGTATGCAGACAGCATTGAGAGAAAGTATGGCAGAAGACCTGTTATCTTCCTTACAAATGGGTTTGAGACGCATATTATTGATGGACAGTATCCGGAGAGAAAGTGTTCGTGCATTTACTCCAAAAGGGATCTGGAGAAGTGGTTTAATCTGAGGTCTATGAGGATAAGTCTCAGAAACGTAATGGTAGATAAGACAATTGCCGGACGTTATTACCAGGAGGCAGCGATAAAAGCAGTGTGCGATGCATTTGACCAGAAGAACAGAAGAAAAGCATTGCTTGTCATGGCTACAGGTTCTGGTAAGACACGAACAGTAATAGCACTTTGCAAGATACTGATAAATGCCGGATGGGTGAAGAATATTCTGTTTCTGGCAGATAGAAATTCGCTTGTTACGCAGGCTAAGCGTAATTTTGTGAATATGCTGCAGGATTTATCCTGTACGAATCTGGTGGAGGAGAAGAATAATTATAATGCAAGGTGTGTATTTTCCACATACCAGACCATGATCGGATGCGTTGACAGTGCAAGTGACAAGGATGGAAGAATATTTACCTGTGGACATTTTGATCTGATCATATGTGATGAGGCGCACAGGTCAATATATAACAAGTATAAAGATATATTCACTTATTTTGATGCACCGCTTGTGGGACTTACGGCGACACCGAAGGATGAAGTGGACAAGAATACTTATGATATATTTGAACTTGCAAATGGAGTTCCTACATATGGCTATGATCTTGCACAGGCTGTTGAGGATGAATATCTTGTTGATTATATGACAATTGAGAGCAAGGTAAAGTTCCTTGATGAGGGAATTGTATATGAAGAACTCTCGGACGCAGATAAGGAAGAGTATGAGAAAACATTTGTGACAGAGTCTGGGGATATACCGGATAAGATAGAGTCCGCTGCGCTTAATTCCTGGTTGTTCAACAAGGATACAATAAGAAAAGTCTTACGTGTATTTATGGATAATGGAATCAAGATAGATTACGGGCAGAAGATAGGAAAAACAATAATATTTGCAAAGAATCATACTCACGCAGAGAAGATATTTGAAGTATTCAATGAGGAATATCCGCATCTTGTTGGGTACGCGGAAGTTATAGATAATCAGACTAAATTTGCGCAGAAAGCAATAGATGACTTTTCTGATCCTAAGAAATTGCCACAGATAGCCATATCAGTTGATATGCTTGATACGGGAATAGATGTTCCAGAGATACTCAATCTGGTATTTTTCAAGAAGGTAATGAGTAAGGCAAAATTCTGGCAGATGATAGGAAGGGGAACCAGACTTTGCGAAGGACTGCTGGACGGCAAAGATAAAGAGTTGTTCTATATATTTGACTTCTGTAGTAACTTTGAGTTCTTCAGGGTGAAGAAAAAGGGCAAAGAGGCTGTAAATGTGATGCCTATACAGGGCGCTATATACCAGAGAAGATTTGAGATAGCGTATAAGCTGCAGTCACTTACTGATAGGGATGACAGGGTGAATTTCTTCTTGGAAAAACTGATATCTGACATGAGCAGTGAAGTACAGAGATTGTCGAGGGATAACAGGGATAATTTTATAGTAAAGCAGCATCTGAGATATCTGGATAAATACTCGGATGAAGTAAACTACCAGAATATAACGTTCTCTGATGTCAATATCGTAAAGGAAGAAGTATCGCCTTATATTATGGCCGATGGTGATGAGCCGAGTGCTCTGAGATTTGATGCGCTTATATATGGCTTGGAGCTTGCACATGTGGCGGGAAAGAATGACAAGAGAGCAAAAAGAGATCTTATAAAAAGGGCTAATGCACTTTCAAGACTTACAGGAAAACATATTGATGAGATTGACAGCAGGAAAGAAATCATAAATAAAGTATTGTCGGATAGTTATGTAGATGGTGCTGGAATTATAGAGTTCGAAGAGATAAGGACGGGACTTAGGGATATCATGAGCTTTATAAAAAGCACAGTACAACCATACGACACTAACTTTGATGATGATATCCTATCTACTGACTGGCATGAATCAGAACTTGAGAACGATGATCTGAAGAATTATAAAGCAAAGGCTGAATTCTATATAAAACAGCATCAGGATAATATTGTAATTGCAAAACTCAAGACAAATAAGCCACTTACTACTGGGGATGTGAAGGCACTTGAGGATATCCTTTGGAATGAGATTGGAACGAGAAAGGATTATGAGGGTGAGATCGGTGACAAGCCTCTTGGTGAATTTGTACGTGAGATAGTAGGGCTTGATATGAACGCTGCAAAGGAGGCGTTTAGTGAATATCTGAATGAAACAAATTATGACAGCAGGCAGATATACTTTGTCAATCAGATAGTTGAGTATGTGGTACACAATGGAATGATAAAGGATATGTCAGTGCTGATGGAGTCGCCATTTACAGACAGGGGAAGTATAACGGATATATTTAACGCGTCTGTATGGATGGGCATAAAGAAAGTAATAGATCAGATAAATGCAAATGCTAATGTGGCTTAGCAGACACTATTATTCAATATATGCAATTTTTGCACAAGTTGAACATTTATTTCAGTATGTGCAATTTCTGCACAATGTGAATATACATATAACAAGATTTCGGGGGAATCACATGACTTTATACATGAACATAAAACAGCTTGGCAAGCGGAAGAACACAGTGCACAAGGTCCCATTTGAATATGACACAGCACCGAGCACGCTGCGGGAACTCATAACAGAGACAGTAAAGATCTGCGTGGCACAGTACATATCCCGCATGGATCGCGGCGATGCAGTGCTGACAGATGAACAGATCGATGACATGGGAAGAATAGGAAAGATAGCGTTCGGGATTGTCTATGGGGAGAAGAAACCGGATGTGGATGAAGCAGTGAAGACAGCCATTCAGGGATTTGAGGATGGACTGTTCAGAGTGTTCCGCGGTATGGATGAATTAACGGAGTTTGACAGGGAAGAGAAGTTTAACGAAGGGGATGAGATCACATTTATCCGCCTCACAATGCTGGCGGGCAGAATGTGGTAGAACATAAAGAAAGGGGTTACAATGGCGGTGGACAAGAAGACAAGGCTTGAGCTTGAGGAGCAGAAGAAGATCGCAGATGAAGTGAGAGAGGCATTTGACGAGAATTCCACGAAGCTCAGAAAGAGCTACAGTGCGGATGCGCAGAAGCTTCTTAAGGAGATGGATAATTACTATGGAGATGTAAAAGAGTCGATGATCGGCAAGAGACTTGAGACATTTCTTGAGAATGAAAAGAATGTTCCTTCTGAATTCTTCAGGAAGGAGTTGAAGCATTTGCCGGGGTGGGTGCCGGATCATCTGATGGAGGATTTCTACACTTCTATAGACAGCATAATCAAGTGGCAGACAAGCCAGTATTATTACAGAAGAACCATGCGTACGAAGAGGTATGGGGCATTTCTTGACAGATATTTCAGGATCATGAATGAATATCACTCCATGGGGATATACGGATGCGACATAGTATCTCTCTACAGGGAGAAATTGCCGCAGGATATATTGTGCTATTACAGGGATGGCAACAGCAATGGGTATAGAATAGTATCTGAATATTGGATACAGGCGGAGCTCGACAGGGGGAATGCAGAGCTTGAGGAAGTGCTCATGGACATCATGTTCGGTGAGAGTGCGCAGTCAAGGCTTACGACAAATATCCTCAGGGGAATATATATGAGCTCCAACACAAGACTCCATGAGGCTGTAGGCAAGCTGCTCGTTGCGGCAAAGCTTCAGGAGGGGCTTAGGCAGGCGATATGTGAGAATATGGATTATGGAACGGCAGGTGCATTTATGACCCTGTTCCATGTAATAAAGGAGAATGATCTTCTGAGATTCTCGTCTGTCATGAGGGCTGTAGCCACCTGGACAGGACTTGTGGCTGACGAGGAGAGCAAGCTTGACCGTATACAGAAGAAACAGCTGCTTCTTATAGATACATATCTGAATGATGAAAATGCAAGGCGTGAAGCTTTATCCGGCGAGGATGCCATGCAGATTTATCTTGCGCTGTGGAGCTATGGTTTCTTTGATGTGGACGAGGCATGCCATGTGATGAACAAGCTGGCGCTTGATGGCAGCAGACACCAAAGACTAGTATTTGGCACATATATTAGGGCAATGAGTCTGGGAAAGGTGTACACACACAGCGTTGCAAAGGAATTTATCAAGAGATTCCCAGACGAGATGGACACCATGGCGGTCATCATGCCAAGCTTCATGTCGGATTACCAGCCTTATATGAATAGTCTCATATATAAAGACGGCAGATCGTACAACAATGAACTTAAGAAAATGACATTTGCCGAGGTGGACAAATATTTTGACAGCAGGAAAGAATGTCAGGAGATGTACGATATCCTCATGGGTATACTTGAGCGCATGCCAAAGAAGAGGTTTGAGTTTGATCCGTGTGTATTTCCATGGAATGCCGAATATCTGGACAGATCTGCAATCATCATGAGACTTGCGGTCTGTGCAAGCGCTCTAAAGGACGAGGACAAGATCACTTACATAGCGGAGATGGTTCCTGAGATAGATTCCGCAAGGTACAGCAGAGATGCGCTTTTGCTTCTGCTTGTAAGGCAGCCGGCAAATGACAGACAGCGTGCCATACTGGTGGATGCGGTTGCCGACAAGGAGACATATACCAGAAACAAGGCGGCGATGATCGTTAAGGATATGAAACTTTCGCCGGAGAATTATGTACAGCTTGAGAATATGCTCAAGTACAAGAAGTCAGACATAAGGGAGACTGTACTGTCTATACTTTATAAACTTGACGGTGATGACATGGACGATCTCATCGGAAGACTTCTCGCAGATTCCAAGGAGGAGAAGAGAACAGCGGGACTTGATCTGCTGCTCCAGCTCAAAAATGATGAGAACAGGCAGAACCTTTTTACAGATTGTGTTGGTCATATAGACGCTATGCAGAGGGAGTCTGCGAATGGAAGATCCAGTGTTACAACTAAGGAGCAGATTCTTATACGTGAGATAAAAAATGTTGGCACAGACCGGGCTGGTGCAGATGAGGGGTATGGACTTTATGATGTAAATGCGGACTATGAGCCGATATTTGACAAGAGTTATCTGGCTGAGTGCCTTGAGCTGTACAAAAAGTATTTCCCTGAAAGCGGGATTGCAAATGATAATCTGTGCAAGACTGCCAAGAGCGAGGGTGCATTTGCAAAACTCAAATCAAAGATTGTGCCTAAAAAGAAAGACACGACATCTGATTCAGAAGTTATAAATATATTAAGAAAATTTGATGCATTTGTGGATGAGCACAAAAATGATGAGTATGAGATGGCTGACGGAGAGATCGGCCTGCTTGGTGAGGCAGGTGGAAACATATATGTGAACCGTGACAAAGTGGCATGTGAGGAATTGTGGGTAGATTTCTACGAGAAGAATATTCAGACTCCGTATATGTGCATGCAACTCTATGTGTATCTGAATGGCTACAACAGTGACAAACAGGATTTCAAGAAGTACTGTGAGAGCTTTATGGCGGATATGTTTGGAAATATATATATAGAAGAATGTCCGGCATTCGGATATCTTGCCATTGCCAGAGCTGTAATTGGTTTCCTGTATAGAAGATATGTGATGGATAGTGACAAGAGGAGGCTTGCCGTTGTGGCAGCAGACTATCTGCTTGGAAGAAACGATGAGCTCATATATACATTTGGCGGGAATAAAGGTGGCAGCAGTATATCTGGTGATGATTCAAAGATATATCACAGAAGTGTGCTCACAAATGAGCAGATCATGATAATAACAAGGTGGCTTGCGATCGATGGTGACAGCGATATATTGGACGTAAAAGAAGATTCTGACGAGGCAAGGCAGAATGAAGAGGATTTCAGGCATTTGTTCCCATACAACTATGCCCTTGCAAAGTGTCATAACTTTAATATACCTTCAGACGTTGTAAATGATAGAAATTCATATTACTGGATACACACAGGAAGTGTCATGTCGGTTCCTGGTCTCCTGAACTATATTGCCGCATACAGTCGTGGCATTATATCCAGGGATTATATGTACAAGATGGCATTTGAGGGGAATTCCCTGGATAGGAGCCTCAAATGTGTATCTGACGTGATGCGTTTTATAACGGAGCGCAACAGGAAGGTGCAGACCAGAGGCTATGAGTGGGGATATACGGAGCGTGAAAGGCTGAGAAGTGTGCGGCAGATACTTCTTCACAGTCCGGAAGGAGAGTTCTCGGAGACGGACGAGAAAAGGCTGGATATAGCTAAGAAGCTGTACACTGATATGTCAGAGCTTGTGCTTTCTGCAGAGCTCACAAGGGGAGACACGGAGACAGAATTCTCTCCATATATATACGGGCTTACAAGAATATTCGGAGCGGAGTATTTTGTCAGGATACTGTCAGCCCTAGGCAAGGAGACGTTGGAGAGATCAACGTATTTCAATACCGGTTATTACTATAATCGTCAGAAGGTCAGTAAGAAGAACAGTATGTCGCATCTTCTTCAGGCGTGTGTGCCTGATGCAAATGACAGTGCGGAGACTTTGAAGGCCTATCTTACAGGTACGGATATAAGTGATGCCAGGCTTATAGAGGCGGCTATGTATTCTCCAGAGTGGATAGATATAGTTGGAGAGTATCTTGGATGGGATGGATTTACTGCGGGATGCTATTACTTCATGGCGCACATGAACGAGTCATTTGATGACAAGAGAAAGGCTATGATAGCGAGATTTACACCGCTTGAGGTGGATGAGCTGAACGACGGCGCATTTGACAGGACGTGGTTTGCCGAAGTCTATGACAGATTGGGTGACAAGCGATTCCAGCTTATATACAAGGCGGCGAAATACATTTCAGATGGTGCAAAGCACACCAGAGCGAGAAAATACGCGGATGCGGCGCTTGGCAAATATGATGAGCCCGAGCTGATGGCTGAGATCGAGGCAAAGAGAAACAAAGATCTGCTCATGGCGGTGGGAATCCTGCCGATAGAGAATGAGGAGCAGATAAAGGACAGGTACATGTTCCTTCAGAAGTTCAAGAAGGAGAGCAAGCAGTTCGGAGCACAGAGGAGAGCCAGCGAGGCGGCAGCAGTTTCTACAGCTATGCGCAATATGGCGATCAATGCCGGATATCAGGACGTGACGAGACTTACCCTACGTATGGAAAGCCTTGTGGTTCAGGGCATGACAGAATATTTTCAGCCGCATGAGGTCGGAGAAGTGACCGTATGGCTTGAGATGGAGGACGGCGGCAAATGCGCTGTCATCTGTGAGAAGAACGGCAAACAGTTAAAGTCCGTTCCGGCAAAGATCAAGAAGGATGAGTATGTATTGGCTCTGATGGATGCCAAGAAGCAGATGGCGGAGCAGTCAAGGCGTACAAAGGCAATGCTTGAGGATGCCATGGAGAGCCAGGAGGAATACACCTGGGCTGAGATCAGGGGCATGCTGGAGAATCCTGTTATACATGACATGGTGGCTGCGCTGGTGTTCAAGGTAGTGGAGCCGGATGGCGTGAATGCGGAGCTGGGTAATACGGCTGATAACATTACATCAGTGGCAAGTGATCTTGATGATAGCAAGAATATTGATTTGAGGAATAACAGCGATGCTGGTGATGTGCAGTTAGATAATGCAGGAGGCGAAAGTGCTGGTGTACTTAGTCAGAATGTAGTTCTTGGATTTGCAACTGAGGATGGATTCAATGTGTTTGTTGAAACAACCGCTGGTGATGAAAACAAACATTTGTCAGACGACACCAAGCTCACAGTTGCACACCCATTCCACATGTATACAGCAGGCAGGTGGCACGACATACAAAAGTATGTATTTGACAACAAGATCGTTCAGCCGTTCAAGCAGGTGTTCAGAGAACTCTATGTGAAGACCGAAGAGGAGATGACCATGGAACATTCCCTCAGATACGCGGGCAATCAGATCCAGCCGAAGAAGACACTTGGCTGTCTGAAATCAAGACACTGGGTAGCTGATATAGAGGATGGACTTCAGAAGGTGTACTACAAGGAGAATATAGTGGCGCAGATCTACGCTCTTGCAGACTGGTTTTCACCTGCGGATATAGAATCACCGACCCTCGAATGGGTGGTGTTCTCAGATAGAAAGACAGGAAAGAATATGAGAATCAAGGATATCCCAGACATCATATTCTCTGAGGTCATGAGGGATGTGGACATGGCTGTTTCCGTGGCGCATGCAGGAGGCGTGGATCCTGAGACCTCACACTCAACTGTTGAGATGCGAAAGGCGATAGCAGAATTCACTATGCCACTTTTCAAGCTGACAAATGTCACATTTACAAAGAATCACGCAGTGATAGAGGGCAAGCGCGCAAATTACACAGTTCACCTTGGAAGTGGAGTGGTGCATCAGGAGGCAGGACCTATGATAAATGTACTTCCTGTACATTCACAGAGACGAGGCAGAATATTCCTGCCATTTGTGGATGACGATCCAAAGACATCGGAAGTACTCACGAAGATACTGTTCTTTGCAGAGGATAATAAGATCAAGGATCCTTATATACTGGGACAGATCGAGCAGTGAGTGTGAAGATAATACTGCTGCCTGTGACAAGTAAGTGATGTGACGTTTGACAGATAGATTTCCGGACAGAGAAAGAAGATGACATAATGGGAATCAGGAATATAATAACAAGGCTTAAAATGGGACGTGGTGATGCAGACAACAGGTTTCCATATGACGAGAACATACATGAGGCTGTCATCAGGTGTTCTATCTGCACCGGCGAGCAGGTCGCAGGTTTTAAGAACAGACAGGACGGCAGTTTTGTGGGTGTGATGGTGATACAGTCGGATGACGATCTTGAATACTTCAAAGAGCTTTATGGCGTGGAGAAGGTTAGGAAGGTGTATTAAAATGAATATTCAAACTATTCAAATCTGAATAGTTTAAACTAATTTAAGGCTCAAACTATTCAATATTGAATAGTTTGGATTGGCATGCAACATACCGTGATAGACACTTACAGCAGCATATTAGTCAAGCACTACAAATTGTTATTGTGTGACTGCCAGCTATATGATAAAATAAAAATATCTGAGGGGAAATTGCGTGATTTATCACGGACAATAGAATACTCGGCAAAACAAGAGAAATTTTGTGACGCAAAGCTATAGGGCCTAAGAGATTTGAGACATCAGGGGAGACGATCAGACGGCAGCCAGTTGCATCTACACATGGCATATGTAAGATTATTACTATATGGGATAATTATACCTAGGTATAAGTGTATAGATTTTTATGAAAAGCGTCACGGTAAGTGGCGCTTTTCGTGCGTTATGAGAGCGAAGTGCAGGAAACAGAAAATGGCAGTTATAAATCAAGTGAAATTAATAGTAAGAGAACTACAGTAATTGTATTAACAGGGAGGGACAGTATGAGGAAGAATAATAGAAAACGAATCATCAGCACCGTTATAGTAGGTGCAATGCTCTGCGCAGGAGCAGCATTTGGAACTGTAAAGTATATCAATCATGATAATGGTGGCAATGGCAATAATGGCACATCAGAAACAACAGTCAGCGATAAGTCAGGTGATGTAGCGGATGCGGAGCAGACAGTCTATATGACAGACTTCCAGAAGGAGAATGCCCAGAAGGAAAAGGAGATAGTTGCAGATAAGGTAGAGGACAAAAAGGACACACTCGACTCTGATCAGGGACTTTATGCGCCTGACTCCATAGTCCTTTCAGATACGACAAAGGAAGAGGCTGAGAGAATTGCAGAAAAGCTTGGAGCTGATGTAAGACTCACTGATGATGGCAGCTTTGCCGTTCTGTATCTGCCAGAGGGTATGACTATAGATGATGTCTACAATAACGACGAGTACAGTCAGGAGATCACAGAGATGACACCTGACTATTACGTGAGTGTGAGTGAGCTCAATGAGGAGCTTGGTGGAGCAGTGAACAGTACTCCGGATAATTCACAGTCAGGTGATGAAGATTCTACACAAAGTATTTCTAAGGTTATCAGTGCAAGACCGGACTACACAGCAAACGATCCTGACTTTAGAAATCAGCAGTATCTTGATTATATAAATCTCAAGAATACATGGAACACCACCAAAGGAAGTGGCGTTACGGTAGCGGTTATCGATTCCGGTATCGACACGGATCATCCTGAGTTCACAGGAAGAATCAGTGAAAAATCATACAATGCATCAGAGGACAAGATAGTAAAAGACTACGATATGTCGGTAATAGAGGATGAACAGGGACACGGTACAAAGGTAGCGGGTGTTCTTGCTGCGTCCATGGATAATAATGAGGGAATAGCAGGAGTTGCACCTGAGGTGGAACTGCTGGTCATAAAATGTAATGTGGGTGAAAATGGCGAATTTGCAAGGGGATCTGATATTGTATTTGGACTTGCATATGCCATAGAGTCTGACGTAGATGTAATCAATATGTCGCTTAGTTCTGAGGAAGATATATACAGCAAGTATACTCAGCTTGCCGTTGACAGTGACATCATATGCGTTGCATCAGCGGGAAACGATGGCAGCAACATGCCAGTATATCCGGCATCTCTGGACAGTGTTATTGCAGTGGGGGCATATGATACAGAAAGAGGAACTATAACAGATTATTCTAACTATGGTGAGAATGTAGACATACTGGCACCAGGCACAACCTATACAACAGACATAGGCGGATATACTATGGCTACGGGTACATCCATGTCTGCACCGATTGCAGCAGGAGCTGTTGCACTTTACAAGTCAGCATGTGGTAAGACGGAATTCAATGATATGAGACAGCTTTTTGAGGCGTCATCAGTAGATCTGGGAATAGCAGGTGAGGATTACTATAACGGATTCGGTGAAGTAGATGTATACGCACTTGTGTGTGAAGAAAAAGGTAAGATCACATACGATATGCTGACTGACGAGGTGAAGAATCAGACGCAGATATTCGTCAAGGGGCATACAGTTCAGACAATGCCTGAGCCGGAAAGAGAATATCTCGTATTTGACGGCTGGTATTTTGATCCAAACTGTGAGGATGTGTGTGAATTATATACCAATGTATTCAGTCAGGATGTAACCTTGTATGCAAGCTGGGTAAATGAGGACGAAGGAACAGCATTCACCTATGTGAAAAACTCCGATGGTACTATAAGAATTACATCATATACAGGAAAGAGAAGGTATGTGACAGTGCCATCTGAGATAGAAGGGGAAGCGGTTACAGAGATAGGTGAGAATGCATTTGAGAATAATAGAAGGGCAAGGTCTATCACTCTTCCAGATACATTAAAGAATATAAGAACAAGGGCATTTTATAACTGTACATATATCAGGAGCGTAGATATACCGGATTCTGTATCAGAGATTGGAGACGAGGCATTTTCGGGTTGTGTAAGACTTGGTGCTGTAGACGTATCTGACAGCAGTGGTCTGATGACAGTTGGTGCAAAGGCATTCTCTTTTGCAGGAATATCTGAATTTAATATACCATCAAGTCTTATATCTCTAGGGGACAGAGTATTCTATGGAAGTACAGGTCTCAGAAAGATCAAGGTTGCAGACGGTAATCCATCTTACTTAGTGAAGAATTCGGCTCTCTACAGTGCAGATGGAACAACACTGCTGTACTATCCGGCAGGACTTGCAGGAACATACACCGTGGATGCATCGACTAAGACTATTGGAACTGCGGCTTTTGCATATTCTAGAAGTGGCGAGGTTGTGCTTAATGAGGGACTTGCGAATGTTGGAGAGGAAGGCTTTGCATATAGCAGGATAGACAGAGTGAATTTCCCTGAGAGCCTGACATCACTTGGCGAAAGTGCATATTCGAACTGTAGCAGACTTAGTGAAATAGTATTCCCAGAGAACGGAAAATTAAAAGCCATACCAGGTGATGGTTTCAGTAGTACATATGCATTAAGAGAAATAACTATGCCGAAGTATATAACCGGGCTTAATGGCTTTGCATTTTATTACTCAGGACTGACAAAGATTGAGTTTGCGTACGATAGTCTGCTTTCTGATATAGGTGCATATGCATTTGCAGGTTCGAATATCAAAGATATATCAATTCCAGATTCTGTTAAGAGCATAGGTGGATACGCATTTTATGGTATTGGCAATCTTGCCAGTGTGAAGTTTGGAGAAAAGAGCAAATGCACGAATATAGATGCGTGGGCATTCGCCTATACATATAGTTTAAGGGAGTTTCTGATTCCTGACGGTGTAACAACAATAGGTGATACAGCTCTGTACAACAGTGGTATAACGAAAATCGGTATAGGTGCAAAGCTTACTAATATAGGTAGTGGCGTATTTGCAAGCTGTCACAATCTGTCAGATATCACAGTGGATGAGAAGAATGAGAAGTATTCGTCGTATGAGGGGATACTGTACAACAAGGATAAGTCTGTTCTCATGCTTTATCCGGCTGCAAGAACTGGCTCTTACACGATGGCAGACACAACTGTGAAGATTGACCGGTATGCTTTCTCTGGAGCGCTAGGGCTTACAGAGGTAATAATGAATGAAGGTCTTACTGATATAGGTGAAAATGCATTCGAATATTGCGAAAAGCTCCAGACACCGGTACTTCCTTCTACGCTTACAGAGATAGATGGCTATGCGTTTATGTCTTGCAGCGGAATGTCTGAAAAGCTTACGATACCTAAGAATGTTAAGAGTATAAGCTGGTACGCATTTGGCTGGGATTTTGCACTTACAGATATAGAGTTTGAACCGGAAAGTGCACTTGACAGAATAGGATATGGAACATTTGCTTATTGTGGTATAGAGGATTTCACTATTCCGGGAAATGTGTCTACGATAGCACAGGATGCATTTACAGGATGTGACAAGCTACTTACAGTTACCTTCGAAGCTGACAGCAGACTTGAGAATCTTCCGGCATGGTGTTTCTCCGGTGCAGATAACCTTAGAAGGATAACCTTTGAGGAAGGAAGTGCGTTACAGACTATAGAGGCGAGAGCATGTGAGGGACTTCTGCATCTGGAAGGTGTGGACTTTAGTGGCTGTAAAAAGCTTGCTACAATAGATAACTATGCTTTTAAGTCATGTATATCACTTGGCAATCTTTCAATTCCGGAGACAGTGAATGACATAGGAAGATATGCATTCTATGGATGCTCACAGATGGACAAGATGATCTTGCCGGAAACACTGAATCATATAGGAAGATATGCATTTTCAAAGACGAAATCCATAAAGATTTACTTTATGGCAGCGGTTCTTCCATCAGATCTTGAGGATAAATGGGATGATGGTATAGGTGCATATTATGTTGGACTAAATAAGATACATGAGAATGATGAATGGGTATATGCTGTCACGAATGATGGAACAGCATCAGTTATAAAATATAAGGGAAATGCTGAAAATATCGTGCTTGACAATATAGACGGCTATGCGGTTTCCTCTATAGGAAGTGAGACATTCAAGGACAATACTTCGCTTACAGAAATTACATTGCCAGATACACTTACGGGTATATATAAGTCTGCATTTGCCGGAACAACGGCACTTGGGTCTGTGACAATACCAGATGGCGTGGCTGTTATTGACAGCGGTGCATTTGATGGCAGTGGAATCACAGAGATTACATTTGGAGAAAACAGTAAGCTTAAGACTATTGGAAGTAACGCTTTCGCCAATACATCAAGACTTGAGAAGGTAAGTATACCATCAGGAGTAACGGAGATAAGGGAGAAGACCTTCTATAATTCCGGCGTCAAGACAGTAGCGGTTTCTGATTCTGTAAATTATATAGGAAGATTGGCATTTGCCGGATCAAAGATAGGAGCTATAGACATTCCGTTAAATGTAACAGAGATAGGCTATAGTGCATTCAAAGATGCAGAAAGCCTTGCGAAGATTACATTTGCTGATAATGGCAAGTCTATGCTTGTGCGGGATGAGGCTTTCTATAATACAGCAATAGATCAGATAGACATTCCGGCAAATATAAACTATGTAGGCAGCCTCTGCTTTGCAAAATGTAAGAATCTTACAGCGATAACTGTTGCAGAGAAAAATCAGAATTATGCATCTGTGGATGGTGTATTCTACAATAAAGCCCGTACAAAGCTTATATCATGTCCTGCAGGCAAGACAGGCAGCTACACAGTATCTGACGCTGTGATTTCATTTGCATCCGGTGCATTTGAAGGCTCTCAGTTGTCGGAGATAATCATTCCGAATGAGAGCAAGCTGATGACGATAGGTCTCAGGACCTTCTATAAGTGTGATAATCTGACACATATCACGATACCTGACAATGTGCAGAGCATTGAATATTATGCCTTTGCATACTGCGAGAATCTTGAGCAGGTGGATGTGAATGCCAGCAGTCAGCTTGGCGGTATATACAGTGGAGCATTCTATAACTGTGCAAAGCTGACCGGAATTACTATTCCTGACAGTGTAAAGGAAATATCAGATTATGCATTCTATGGCTGTAGTGCGCTTACGAATATAATCCTGTCGGAAAACAGCAAGCTGCAGGGTGTGTATGACCATGCGTTTGAGTATGCTGGAATAGAGAACTTCGATATGCCAGCAGAGATGACGGTGCTTGGCGCTTATGCATTCCGAGGTGCAAAGCTTAAGACCTTTACCTTCAATGAGAAGTTGGAGGAGATAGGGGAGTATGCACTGGCTGAGTCTGGGCTGACGGAAACAACAGAATTGGTTGTGCCAAGTAGTGTTGAGTATATCGGACGAAGTGCATTAAAGGATATTTTGAGTTTAGAAAAATTGTCTATACCATTTTTGGGAATGGCTGAAATAAATACAAATTCAGAAAACACTATAAAATATCTATTTTCTGATATTAGTAAGTTAGATGGGTTGAAAAAGATATCAGTACTAGGCGGGACTAGATTGGATTATGATGCATTTAGTTATTTAAAATGTGAAGAAATATATTTATCAGAATCTATAGTTGATTTAGGATATAATTCTTTTTACAGATGTGAAGAATTGAGGATAGTGAATATTCCAGAAGGAGTAAAACGCATCAGAATGTCAACATTCGAATCATGTATAAAACTTCAGGATATTAATATTCCGGTAAATTGTTGCAGTATAGAGGATACTGCGTTTAAAGACTGTTTGTCATTGAAAAAAATATATATAAATAAAAATGTGTCATATATCGCAAATGGTTCTTTTAGTGGTTGTAATGGCTTAGAAAGTGTAAGTGTAGATGCTGATAATAAGTTTTTTAGAGTAATAGATAGTATTTTATATGATTACAATTTATCAAGAATTATGATTGTTCCTAAAAATATAAGTGGCAAAGTTGAAATACCAGAAGGAATAAAAAATATAGATAATGGAGCATTTTATAATTGTAAGTATATTGAGAAGGTTATTTTTTCAGATACTGTAGAAAGTATAGGAGATGATGCGTTTAGAGATTGCATTTTATTGAACGAAGTATCTTTTTCAAATAAATTACAGACAATAGGAATAATGGCATTTCAAAATACAAATATAGAAAATATAGAGTTGCCAGATACGGTAAGTAGTTTAGGTGTTTATGCTTTTGCAGATTGCCGAAATTTGAGTAGAGTCAAACTGTCAGATAACATGAAAGTGCTTACTGAGAGTCTGTTCGCATATGATGAAAAATTGAGTATTGTAGAGTTTGGGCAAAATATAGAGGTAATCGGTCATGCTGCATTTTTTCATTGTATAGGATTGGTAAATTGCAATCTGCCAGAATCTGTAAAAGAGATAAAAGAAAGTGCATTTGACTCATGTACTAATTTGCAGAATATATATATAGGAAAAAATGTTAATACGATTGGAAAAGGAGCTTTTGCTGTTTGTGATAGCCTGAAAAAAGTTATTGTTGATGAAAATAATAAGTTTTTTATTACCAAAGATGGAATACTTTATGATAAAGATGTTACAAGAATACTTTTTATACCTAACAATATATCTGGTAAAATCGAAATCATTTCGGGAATTAAAAAAATAGATGACTATGTATTTAAGGGTCATAAAAAAATAACAGAGATATTGTTACCAGATAGCGTTGAATCAATAGGGACAGGGGCTTTTATATCCTGTACAAGTTTGGTAAACATCAATGTTGGCTATAATATAAAAAGTATTGGCTCAAATATATTGTACGATACACCATATTACAATAATAAGTCAAACTATATAGATGGAGTTTTATATTTGGGACAATATGCGATAAGTTGTGACAGCGAGGAAGTAAATAAGTCAAGGTGTCTCAGGATCAAAGATGGAACAAAAGTTATTGCAGAATATGCAATTGCATCGCAGAGAATAAAGTATGTTTATTTACCGGATTCACTACGATTTATTGGAGATTCCGCATTTGCATTTTGTGATTCCTTAAAGAATGTAAGGTGGGGAAATTGTATTGAATTTATAGATGACGGTGCATTTTCCTTTGATACTAATCTTGAAAATGTTCATTTAACAAATAAGAATTTGGAACTTGGCGTAAACTGTTTTTATGAATGCCAGATAAAGTATGCAAGAATAGATAGTTTAAAAAATGTAAATATGGGAATGGGGTCAACTACAGATTATTTAGATGTATTTATTGGTCAAATTGATTCAAGGATAATGAGTTATAATCCCAAAAGCTTGGTATTGATGAATGAGACGTATGATATAAACTCGTATTATGAAAATGTTAATACGCAAATATATACAAAAGTCGATAGAGAAGTAGAGGATGATAAAAAAAATAATCTTAAAGGCAGCTCGATATATTATTCAGATGAATGGAATCTTGTAACATTTTTTGTGGATGGCATGGTTGTTAAAATATCACCACTAAAGAATACAGAATTGGTTCAATCACCATCACAAAATGAGATTTCAGATATTCTCCCAGAAGGTGCAACCTTCCTCGGCTGGGATATCAATGGTGATGGTAAAGCAGACGAACTTCCGGCAACTCTTACAAGTGACATTGAGGCTCATGCAGTATATAGTGCTCCAATTACATCGATTGAGATGAAATCAGAGCTTTCACTTGAAATTGACGAGACTCAGAAACTTGATGTTACGATAAATCCATTTGGATATAACCAGAGCGATAAGCTCACTTGGGAGAGCGCAGATAAGAGTATAGCAACAGTTGTAGATGGAAAAGTCACCGGAGTTTCAGAAGGACAGACAACGATCAAAGCTGTTCTTGATGCAAATAAGCAGGTTTACGCTGAATGCACTGTTACGGTAACTCCAAAGACGTATGGTATTAAGCTTTCTGAAACGGAGACAACTATAAATGTTGGAGATACATACTCTATTACTCCTGATGTTATAGTGCCGGATGGCGACACGGAAAAAACAGTATTTGTAAGTGATGATACGGATGTAGCAACGGTTGACGAGAAGGGCGTGATAACAGGTGTTGCTCCGGGAAATGCAGCTATTACAGTAAGCCATGGAATGTACAGCGCAGAATTTGCAGTTACAGTAAAGCAGCCTATGACGTCTGTGGTTATAAATCAGACAGAGAAAGAACTGAATGTTGGTGATACATTTACATTAGCTGCTGCATTTGAACCTGTGAATACTACAGATGATAAATCAGTGTTCTGGTACAGCAAAGATACATCAGTTGCAAAGGTTGATTCAGATGGATTGGTTACAGCTATTGCACCGGGAACTGTGGATGTATGCGGAGCTGTAGGTAACTTTAGAATCAGTTGTAGTGTGACTGTGAAAGCGCCTATTGAGAAGATAGTGCTCAATACAACAAAGGGAACACTCAGACTTGACAAGACAAAACAGCTTGATGTGATCTATATACCATCAAATACGACAGATGAAAGGAATGTCGCTTGGAGTTCGGCAGATCCGGAGATCGCATCGGTTGATGAGAACGGACTTGTAACAGGTCTTAAGACAGGTAAAACTACCATTACAGGAACGGTTGGAACGCATACAGCTACATACACAGTAAGTGTAATAGGTATAAGGGATGCCAAGACAGGAATTACAGTAACCAATTCTGATGATACAGAGATGTCTGACGATACATCACTTGTTGTGGAGAAAATGGCAAGCGAGAATGTAGCAGAGACGTATGGTGATTCGATAAAGAATATTTCTGTTGATGAGAATGGACGTATATATAGTCTTTCTGTATATGACATAACATTAAAAAATGGTGAAGATGTTGTACAGCCGGAAAAGACAGTCGATGTAGATATACCGATGGCAGACGATTCACATTCAAGTGGAGTAGGTATATACAGGCTTGAAACTGATGGTTCAATGACAGATATGAAACCGATAAGTGCTGATGGAAAGTATAGTTTCCAGACGGAGCATTTCAGTGTATATTGTGTTGCGGTTCCTACAGACGAATATCAGGCAGCGAAAGTTGAGATTGACACAGACTCTATAGATATGTGCATAGGAAAAACAGCAACGATTACAGCCACGGTATTACCAGAGAATGCGGAGAATAAACAGCTCACATATGTATCCGGGGATGAGAGTGTTGCGACGGTAGATGAAAATGGAAATGTGTCTGCTGTATCGGTCGGAGAAACCATAGTAACAGTTAAGTCGGTTGTTGATGGCGTACAGGCTGTAGTAAATGTAAATGTAAGGGAACATACATGGAATGATGGCGAAGTAACAACAGCCCCAACCTGTACCAAGACAGGTATAAAGACCTTCACATGTACTGCCTGCGGAAAGATAAGAACCGAGGATATCAAAGCCACAGGACATACAGTTGTAGTTGATGAGGCAGTAGCTCCGACATGCACCGAGTCAGGACTTACAGAAGGCAGTCACTGCAGTGTATGTAACGAAGTGATCAAGGCACAGGAAGAGGTTGCAGCACTTGGACATACCTGGGATGACGGCGAAGTAACGACCGCACCAACCTGTACCATGACCGGAGTAAAGACATTTACATGTACTGCCTGTGGAGAGATAAGAACCGAGGATATAAAAGACACAGGACACACAGTTGTAGTAGATGAGGCAGTAGCTCCGACATGCACCGAGACAGGAGTTACAGAAGGCAGTCACTGCAGTGTATGTAACGAAGTGATCAAGGCACAGGAAGAGGTTGCAGCACTTGGACATACCTGGGATGACGGCGAAGTAACGACCGCACCAACCTGTACCATGACCGGGGTAAAGACATTTACATGTACTGCCTGTGGAGAGATAAGAACCGAGGATATAAAAGCCACAGGACACACAGTTGTAGTAGATGAGGCAGTAGCTCCGACATGTACTGAGCCAGGACTTACAGAAGGCAGTCACTGCAGCGTATGTAACGAAGTAATCAAGGCACAGGAAGAGGTTGCAGCACTTGGACATACCTGGGATGACGGCGAAATAACGACCGCTCCAACCTGTACCAAGACCGGCGTTAAGACATACACATGTACTGCTTGTGGACAGACAAGAACCGAGGACATAAAAGCGACAGGACACACAGCAGTAACAGATAAGGCGATAGCCCCAACCTGCACGGAAACAGGACTGACAGAAGGCATTCACTGCAGTGTATGTAATGAAGTGATCAAAGCACAGGAAAAAGTAGCTGCACTTGGACATAAGTGGGATTCTGGAAAGGTGACAAAGAAACCTACATACACAGCAAAGGGCACAAAGACATACACCTGTACAGTATGCTCTGACACAAAGACAGAAGATATTCCAGTGTTGAAACGTGTAGATATAACCAAGGCTGCAAGTAGGATCAGTGTCGCAGGAATCGAGAACAAGATTTACAACGGCAAGGCTCAGACTCAGGCAAAGCTTGTGGTAAAGGCAAATGGCAGAATGCTGACCAAGGGCACCAATTACACAGTCACATATAAGAACAACAAGAACATCGGAACTGCCACACTTACCATAACCGGAAAGAATGGCTACACAGGTACTATCAAGAAGACATTTGCCATCAAGACACAGGCTGGCAAGGTGTACGGCAGCACATTAAAGTACAAGATTACAAGTGCAAAGACAAACGGAACAGGTACGGTGTCTCTGATTGGTTCTGGATACAGCAAGACCAACAAGAAGTTCACCACACTCAAGGTAGCAGATACAGTAATTATAGGAGGAGTGAAGTTCAAGATTACAAAGATCGAGAACAAAGCGTTCATGAAATATCATTATCTGACAAACGTCGTTGTTGGTTCAAATGTGACAGGTATAGGCGATTACGCATTCTATGGATGTCCGAGACTTGCTACAGTTACGGTAGGTAAGAACATCAGAACTATAGGCACTAAGGCGTTCTATGGATGTAAGAGCCTTAAGTCTGTGAAAATCTTATCACCAAAGCTTGTAAAGGCTGGAACATCTGCTTTTGCTGGTATCAAGGCAAATGCAGCATTTGCACTGCCAAAGAAGTATTATAACAGTTATGGCAGGCTGATAAAGAAAGCCGGTGCGCCGAAGAAGGCAGTATACAAAAAGTTTTAGATATAGGGAAAAAAAAAAGAAACAAAAAGAAATAAACTAAATGGATGGCTATGGGAAATAATATGCATAGCCATCCATATTTTGCTGTTGTTAATTTATTTTTTTATTGTTGAGTGCTACATAAAAACGTGAAAACACACATAAAATAGTAGTTGGTATTGATTAATTAGACACGGGATAGTAAAATAAAATTACTAAAAAATGTGTCCACACACAAAAACAAGGAGTATAACAGTGGAAATCAAGAGAGATGCATACCTTGAACAGCTGAAGATAAGAAAAGATAATGGAATGATAAAGATTATCACAGGAATCAGGAGATGTGGAAAGTCATTTCTATTATTTGTATTATTTAAGAACTATTTATTAGAGAATGGTGTAGATAATGAACATATTATTGCGATTGCATTAGATGGTATCGAAAACGAAGAACTGAGGGATCCGAAAAAGTGTTATCAATACATTAAGGATGCAATGAAAGATGATCAGAGGTATTATTTGATTTTGGATGAAGTACAGTTTATGCCACGATTTGAGGAAGTGCTGAATAGTTTGCTTAGGATTAGCAATATTGATGTATATGTGACCGGAAGTAATTCGAGATTTTTATCCAGTGATATTGTAACTGAATTTAGAGGCAGAGGTGATGAGATAAAAATTTATCCATTATCTTTTGCTGAGTTCTATAGTGCGTATGATGGAGATTATGACGAAGCTTGGGAGGAGTATATGACATATGGTGGTTTGCCACAGGTAGCACAATTTTCTGTGGAACGCCAAAAGGCAGAATATCTAAAAAATATTTTTACCAATGTCTATATCAGGGATGTTGTAGAGAGGAATAACATTAAAAATGTTGATGAAATTGGAACTTTAGTCGATATTCTTGCTTCTGCCATAGGCGCACCGACCAATCCAACTAAAATATCAAATACTTTTAAAAGTGAACGGGGTATCAATTATAGCAATAAGACTATATCTAATCATATTGATTATTTGGCGGAGGCCTTTTTGATTTCTAAAGCGGAACGGTATGATATTAAGGGAAGAAAATATGTTGGTGCTAACTTAAAATATTATTTTTCAGATGTGGGACTTAGAAATGCCAGGTTAAATTTCAGACAGCAGGAACCTACTCATATTATGGAGAACATAGTTTATAACGAACTGCTTATTAGAGGCTACAATGTGGATGTTGGTATCGTAGATGTGTATGCAAAGAATGATTATGGAAAAACTACTCGCAAGCAGTTTGAGGTTGATTTTGTAGTGAATCAGGGTAGTCAGAGATATTATATTCAAGTAGCCTATGATATGGTTTCTGAAGAAAAACAGACACAGGAATTTAATTCATTTAGGAATATTCCAGATTCATTTAAGAAGATTGTTATAGTAAATGGAACGAAAAAGCCGTATAGAAATGATGAAGGATTTGTGATTATGGGAATGAAATATTTTTTACTTAATGCAGATAGTTTAGAATTTTAGTGAGGTTGTCAAGAAAAAACACTTGACAACCCATCCCGCCTGTATTAGAATAGCCCATGGTAAAGAAAAAACACTTTACATGCAAGTGCGTTACGGAGAGTTTGTTATGGAGAAGATAGTCAGACAGTCTATGTTATATGATTTTTATGGTGAGCTGCTCACAGAGCATCAGAAGAGCGTGTACGAGGATGTCGTGAACAATGACATGTCTTACTCAGAGATAGCGAGACTCAACAACATAAGCAGACAGGGCGTATATGATATGGTAAGGCGCTGTGACAAGATCCTCGAGGAGTATGAGGATAAGCTTATGCTGGTACATAAGTTCATGAAGGCACAGGAACAGGTTCAGAAGATCAAGGAATGTGCGGATGAGCTCAAGGCGATGAACTCGGATGAACGGCTTGCGGGCAGAATTGAAGATATAGTGAATTATTCAGATAAGATACTCGAAGATTTCTGATGATAGATAATATCAGAAGGGAGAATGTCTATGGCATTTGACAGTTTATCAGATAAACTGCAGAACGTTTTTAAGAAGCTGAGAAGCAAGGGCGTACTTACTGAGGATGATGTCAAGGAGGCTATGAAGGAAGTCAAGAGAGCACTTCTCGAGGCGGATGTCAATTTCAAGGTCGTAAAGTCATTTGTCAAGTCGGTGAGTGACAGAGCTGTAGGAGAGGAAGTCCTCAAGGGTCTGAATCCTGGACACATGGTCATCAAGATCGTCAAGGAAGAGATGGATAAGCTCATGGGCTCTGAGATGACAGAGATCAAGCTCAGACCATCCAATGAGATCACGATCATCATGATGTGTGGACTTCAGGGAGCAGGTAAGACCACCACGGCGGCAAAGCTTGCATATCAGTTCAAGAACAAAGGCAAGAAGCCACTTCTTGTGGCATGTGATGTATACAGACCGGCGGCTATCAAGCAGCTGCAGGTGAATGGTGAGAAGGTTGGAGTTCCTGTGTTTGCCATGGGAGACAACAACAAGCCACTGGATATTGCGAAGGCGGCTGTACAGCATGCAGCCAAGAACAATATCAATCTGGTGTTCCTTGACACCGCAGGACGTCTTCATGTTGATGAGGACATGATGAACGAGCTTGCAGAGATAAAGGAGAATCTGGACATTGCCTACACCATACTGACTGTGGATTCCATGACAGGTCAGGATGCGGTAAATGTAGCGACAACGTTCAATGATAAGATAGGTATAGATGGTGTCATCCTCACAAAGCTGGATGGTGATACCAGAGGCGGTGCCGCACTGTCGATCAAGGCAGTAACGGGCAAGCCAATCCTGTACTCAGGTATGGGAGAGAAGCTTACCGATCTGGAGCCATTTTACCCGGATCGTATGGCGAGCCGAATCCTCGGAATGGGTGATGTAGAGTCACTTATTGAGAAAGCCCAGTCGGCCATTGACGAGGAGAAGGCCAAAGAGATGGAACAGAAGTTCCGCAAAGCAAGTTTTGATTTCAACGATTTTCTTGATCAGATGGCTCAGCTTGAGCAGATGGGCGGCATGCAGGAGATCCTTTCCATGATGCCTGGCATGGCAAGTCAGATGAAGAATGTTGAGATAGATGAGAACGCTGCTAAAACACCAAAAGCAATCATTCAGTCCATGACACCGAGAGAGCGTTCACTCCAGGATCCGATATCGCCGTCAAGAAAGAAGCGTATCGCAGATGGAGCAGGTGTCCAGATAGCAGATGTGAATCGCTTCCTTAAACAGTTTGAACAGTCTAAGAAGATGATGAAGCAGATGTCAGGCATGATGGGCGGAAAGAGAAGACGCGGTGGTTTTAAAATGCCTTTTGGCTTAAGATAATTAATATTTAGGAGGAACAAGAACAATGGCAGTAAAGATTAGATTAAGAAGAATGGGTTATAAGAAGCATCCTTTCTACAGAGTGATCGTAGCAGATTCAAGATCACCAAGAGATGGTAGATTCATCGAGGAGATCGGAACATATGATCCTAACCAGGAGCCATCTGTAGTAAAGATCGACGAGGAGGCTGCTAAGAAGTGGTTAGCTACAGGAGCACAGCCAACTGAGTCAGTTGCAAAGTTATTAAAGCAGGCAGGTATCGAGAAGTAATTTTACGGATGTATCAGCTTTTCTATGAAAAGCTGATATGCAGCGCCAGCCATCGACGAAGTCGATTTTGCATGGCTGGTGTTCCATTTGGGAGGTATAGAGATGAAAGATTTAGTAGAAATCATTGCAAAGTCCCTAGTAGATCATCCTGAGCAGATAGCTGTAACCGAGACTGAAGAAGACGGCATAATAAAGATAGACCTTACAGTCGCACCAGAGGACATGGGTAAGGTAATCGGCAAGCAGGGCAGAATCGCCAAATCCATCCGTACAGTTGTCAAGGCAGCTGCTTCAAAGGGTGATAAGAAGGTTGTCGTTGATATTAAGTAGAACTGCATAAGCAGGATAAGTGGTATTTCTTAATCTTCATATGACAGAGGATTTTATTACCGAGTTAAGAGGGGGAGTTTATACTCCCCCTTATATTATATATGAGTTATATATAGGAGATAGAATGGAACACAACATAGAAGACAGACTCAGAGTAGGAGTGATAACCTCAAGCCATGGTATAAAGGGCGAGGTTAAGGTATATCCGACAACAGATGACAATGATAGATTCAAGAGCCTGGATAAGTGCTATCTGTCAAATAGCAGAGAGACTTTGGCGGTCAATTGTACATCTTGCAAATTTTTGAAAAATATGGTTATTCTTAAGTTCAAAGAATACGATAACATAAATGATATAGAGCGTTTTAAGAATTATGACATACTTGTTGACAGGGAGGATGCAGTTCCTCTCATGGATGGAGAGTTCTTCATCTGTGATGTCCTTGACGCTGATGTATATGATCAGAATGACGAGCGCATAGGAATCCTTGACGACGTGCTGGAGACTCCGGCAAATGATGTATTTGTCGTTAAGAAGGATGATGGCAGCGAGATCCTTATACCTGTAGTACCGGATTTCGTGTTCGATGTTGACACAGAGAATAAGAAGGTCAAGGTCAGAACATTTGAGATGGTAGAAGCAGATGATTCAGATGACGAGGATTGATCGCATACAGACGTTTGGTGAGATGATGAACATATACTAGGAGCGGACTATGAATTTTTATATTTTGACACTTTTCCCCGAGATGGTTATGAATGGACTTTCAACGAGTATCACGGGAAGGGCCATAGAGTCGGGAAAACTTCATATAGAAGCTATAAATATAAGAGATTACACCCAGGATAAACACAATCATGTGGATGATTACCCATATGGGGGAGGCGCAGGCATGGTCATGCAGGCGCAGCCTGTGTATGATGCATACACGGCACTGGTGGAGAAGCTTGGCAGAAAACCATGGGTCATATATATGACTCCGCAGGGAAGAACCTTCAATCAGGGTATTGCACAGGAGCTCTCGGAGAAGGAGGACATAGTTCTTCTGTGTGGCCATTACGAGGGAATAGATGAGAGGGTCCTTGAGATGATAGTCGATGACTATATGTCCATAGGCGATTTTGTGCTGACTGGCGGAGAACTTCCAGCCATGGCTATCGTGGATGCTGTGTCTCGTCTTGTCCCAGGGGTTCTGAATAACGAGGACAGTGCTGAGATAGAGACTTTTTATAACAATCTGCTTGAGTATCCGCAGTATACCAGACCTCCTGAATTCATGGGGAAGAAGGTTCCGGATGTACTGCTTTCGGGCAACCATAAGCTCATAAATGAGTGGCGACTTGAACAGTCTATCACCAGGACGAAGGAGCACAGGCCGGACATGTACGAGAAGTATATGATCGAGAATCCTCCTAAGGAGAAAAAGAAACGAAGAAAATAGCAGGTTGCCACCTGTGGTCTTAAGGTGGTATACTAAGAGATGGCAGAATTCGAGGTTATTCGAATTCTGCCATAACCTTGTGGAGACGCGACTGCAGGGCATACACAAATACAAGGAAGAACAAGGAGACAAAAGATTATGAAACGCAGATTACTTATGACTATGATGGCTATGGTTCTTGCATTCTCATTTACAGGATGTGGAAACAAGAAGGCAGACGAGACGACGGCAACCACAGAGGCTGCATCAGAGGTGAAGGATGAGTTCATCAAGTTTGTTGGAACAGATATCCCTAAGATGGATACAGAGGAAGCGGAGATCATGAAGAAGTTCAACTCATATTTTGCTGAGGGAACTGCTGTTGATACAGATGCTCTGCTCAAGGATTTGACAGACAATCTGCTTCCAGATTATAAGACATTTCTTGACAACGTACAGGCTATAGAAGTCAAGACCGATGAGGTGAAGGCGCTCAAGGATCAGTATTATGATGCCATGAATGCACAGTATGAGGCTATGCAGAAGGTTGAGGCTGCTGTCAAGGATAAGAACAAGGACATCCAGACAGAGGCACAGAAGCTTCTCTCAGACGCCCAGAGCAAGTATACAGCATACAATGACGCGGTATATGCACTTGCCCAGAAGGAGAATGTAACGTTGAACGGCGAGATAGCAACAACTGCAACCAGTGAGGCAGGAAGCACAACAGAGGCCAACACAGAGGCTATAGATCCAAGCGAGGCCATGACAGATGAGGTTGAGACAACAGAGGCAGCGCAGTAGTATTTAAGATATAGAAGAATATTTTGAAAAGCAGTGGATACATGAGTGTGTTCACTGCTTTTTTGCTGTGGTATACTGTAAAAAATATGCTCAGTTCACATTTTTTACAAATATCAATGTTATATTGAGATAAATTGGATATTATTCTATATGTGGAGGTACGATATGGATTCAATAAAGGTTCTTATGGTTGATGATGAGAGCAGAATGAGGAAGCTTGTCAAGGACTTCCTCACAAGAGAGGGGTATATGGTTCTTGAGGCCGGAGATGGTGAACAGGCCCTGGATATATTCATGAATGACAAGAATATATCTCTTGTAATACTTGATGTTATGATGCCTAAGATGGACGGATGGGAGACTCTTAAGGAGATAAGAAAGTTCTCACAGGTTCCGGTTATCATGCTTACCGCGAAGGCAGATGAGCGCGATGAGCTCCAGGGCTTTGATCTGGGAGTAGATGAGTACATAACGAAGCCGTTCAGTCCCAAGATACTTGTTGCCAGAGTTGCAGCGATACTCAGAAGAACAACGGATGCCGCTTCAGATGAGAAGCTTGTAGCCGGAGGTATTGAGATGAATCTGTCGGCTCATGTGGTGACGATAGATGGCAAGCCGGTTGAGCTCAGCTTCAAGGAGTTCGAGCTGCTTCAGTATTTTATCACGAACAAGGGTGTGGCATTGTCGAGAGAGAAGATACTCAACAATGTATGGAACTATGATTACTTTGGCGATGCCAGAACCATAGATACTCATGTCAAGAAGCTCAGAAGCAAGATGGGCGATAAGGGCGAATATATCAAGACCATATGGGGAATGGGCTATAAATTTGAGGTGGAGTGATGACCGGATCAAAGAGAACTTCTATCAGAACAAAGATAACTTTATCGCTTGCGGCGACTATACTATTTATGGTTGTCATGTCGTGTGCCATAACCATGCTTTTTATCAAGAAGTATTTCTATCACGGCATGGAACAGATGCTGCTTGATACGTACAATTCCTGCAATGAACTGTTCGGCCGGGATGAGGATATAGACAGTAAAGAGCTGGCAAATGATGTGATCAATCAGTCAGGTGCGATGATATTTATCTTCGACAGCGTGAATATGCATGTGTACACGACGGTGAACGAGGAGGCTGCGGTATATAACAACCTGTCATTTATAGCGGACTACTTCAATTACAGTGGTGGCAAAAATCCGGATAATCCGAAGATAAAGAGAAAGCAGATTGAAAAGACAGATAAATATGATATACAGATCACAAATGATAAAAATACCGGAAACAGCTATTATGATGTGGTAGGATTTCTTGACAATGGTTTTGTGGTTGTAATCAGAAAACCAATCTCCAGCGTAGACTCAACGATAATTATATCACTAAAGTTTTTCTTTTTTGTATTCTCGGTTGTTGCGATACTTGGATTTGCCGTGATCTATTTTATCAGCAATGCGGTTGCAAAGCCGATAAAGAATCTTGCGTTGGTTGCCAATCGTATGGCACAGCTTGATCTCGATGTGAAGGTGGATCACGCATCCAACGATGAGATTGGTGAGCTGGCGGACAGTATGAACGAGATGTCATATCAGCTGAGGAACACGCTGACAGAGCTTCAACAGGCAAATGCTAAGCTGCAGACGGATATTGATGAGAAGGTACAGATAGATGAGATGAGGAAGGAGTTCCTGTCCCATGTGTCCCATGAACTCAAGACTCCTATAGCTCTCATACAGGGATACGCCGAGGGCCTTAAGGACAATGTTATAGAGGATGATGAGAGCAAGGAGTTTTACTGTGATGTCATTCTGGACGAAGCTGGCAAGATGAATAAGCTTGTCAGACAGTTACTTGATCTGAATGAGCTTGAATTTGGAGTGGACAGGGTTCATCCTGTGGTATTTGACATAGATGCACTCATAAAGAATGTAGTGGATTCATCATCCATTCTGGTGGAGCAGAACCATGCGGAAGTTGAGCTGGCGGATGAGCTGAATGATGTGTGCAACGTATATGCAGATGAGTTTATGATAGAGCAGGTATTCACCAATTATTTTACAAATGCACTTCATTACTGCAACGATGGAGGCAAGGTCAGAGTGTGGACGGCGAATAAGGACTATGATCAGCCGAGAAGGACTGAGGATGGATTCGTCACAGGCAACTTGAGAGTATTTGTATATGATGAGGGACCGAACATTCCTGATGATGAGCTTGATAAGGTATTCATTAAGTTCTACAAGGTGGACAAGGCGAGGACGAGAGAGTATGGTGGAAGCGGTATTGGACTTTCTATAGTTGCGGCGTCCATGGCGGCTCACAACAAGAACTATGGTGTTTACAATGTGGAGAATGGAGTGGTATTCTACTTCGACCTTGATATCATACAGCAGGATGATGGCGAACCGGAAATGATACCGGAGAATAGCGCAGATAACACGTCAGAACAATAAATACTTTGCAAGGAGGAAACTTTTAGGCTATAATTCTAAGGGTTTCCTTTTTCTGTTGGATTCTGGCATCTGCAAATATATTTATAAAATGGGAGAAGATTATGTCATATAGTGCAAAAAACATTGAGGTGTTAAAGGGACTTGAGCCGGTAAGACTGAGACCGGGAATGTACATCGGCAACACAGGGCGAAGCGGACTGAACCACCTCATACAGGAGCTTATAGACAACTCGGTGGATGAGCATCTGGCGGGGTATTGCAACAATATATGGGTGAGCATCAACGAGGATGGCTCGGCAACCGTGTCTGACGATGGACGAGGCGTTCCTGTCGATATACATGAGCAGGAGGGAATTCCTGCGGAGCGTGTTGTATACACAGTGTTGCATGCAGGTGGCAAGTTTAACAGCTCCACCTACAAGATAAGCGGCGGACTTCACGGAGTAGGTTCTGCAGTTGTAAATGCACTGTCTAACAAGCTTATAGTAGATGTTGCCAGGGATGGCTACCTCTATCACGATACATACGAGAAGGGAATACCGACAACTGAACTTGTTGATGGTATGCTTCCAAAGACAAAACTCAAGGAAAAGAGAACAGGTACGACGGTAACACTCTATCCTGATGATACAATATTTGAGACAGTAAAGTTCAAGGCGGACGCCATCAAGCAGAGGATTAAAGAGACAGCATATTTGAATCCGAATCTTACGATCACATTCCAGAACAAGAGGGATGGCGAGGAGCCTATAGTGTTCCATCAGCCAGGGGGACTTGCAGCATTTGTTGAGGATATATCCCAGGGACTCACACATACATCACCGGTTGTCGCCATATCGGGGGAGAAGGACGGAATCGCCGCAGATATAGTATTTCTGATGACGGAGGACGGCGAGGAGAATATCATAGGATTTACCAACAATATCACGAATCCTGAAGGTGGAACCCATGTGACAGGATTCAAGTCGGCATTTGCCAAGCTTATCAATAATTATGCGAGAAATGAGCTTGGAACTCTGAAAGAGAAGGATTCCAATCTGACAGGTGCAGATATAAGATCTGGCATGCAGGCTATCATATCCGTGAAGCATCCGGATCCTCAGTTCGAGGGACAGACTAAGACAAAGCTTTCCAACACGGACGTGTCAAAGGCCGTCGACGATATCGTGAAGGAACAGCTCACAGTTTATTTTGACAGAAATTATGATGTGCTGAAGGATATAGTGGACAGGGCGGTGGCTCTCTCCAAGAGAAAGGCGCTTGAGAAGTCCAAGATCAATATAAACAAGTTTTCATTTGAGGGAAATGGCAAGCTTGCAAAGCAGGAGTCCTCAGATTCGTCTAAATGCGAGATATTCATAGTCGAGGGAGATTCGGCGGGAGGCTCAGCCAAGACCGCGAGAAACAGAAAGTATCAGGCAATACTTCCACTTAGAGGTAAGATACTCAACGTGGAGAAGAAGCCTGTTGCAAAGGTGCTTGAGAATGCCGAGATCAAAGCACTCATCAATGCATTTGGCTGTGGCTTCATGCAGGGATACGGCAATGATTTCGATATAAGCAAGCTGAATTACGACAAGATAATCATCATGACTGATGCCGATGTGGATGGTGCCCACATAGCGACACTTCTGCTTACATTCTTCTATAGATTTTACCCTGACCTTATCAGCGAGGGACATATATACATAGCTATTCCGCCTCTCTACAGAGTTGGCGAGGGCAAGAACATCAAATATCTGTACTCAGATGATGAGCTTGCAAAGTACAGAAAGACACACACGAACAAGTTCACGATCCAGAGATACAAGGGACTCGGTGAGATGGATGCAGACCAGCTCTATGAGACGACCATGAACCCTGAGACAAGACTTTTAAAGCAGGTATCAGTGAACAGCCGTGTTGAGGCAAATCAGCTCACACAGACGCTCATGGGAACTGAGGTTGCGCCTAGAAGAGAGTACATAGAGACACACAGTGCGGATGCGGTGCTAGATATATAAAAGTGATATTTGGGAATGCTTAGCAGCGCGTTTTCACAGTTTGTATGATGAAAGGGATAGATCATGTCGGAAAAGATATTAAATGTAGATTATGAGAGCGAGATGGGACAGTCCTATGTGGATTATTCCATGTCGGTTATAACAGAGAGAGCGCTCCCGGATGTAAGGGATGGATTAAAGCCTGTCCAGAGAAGGATACTTTACTCACTGGATGGTCTTGCAGGCTCCGACAAGCCACACAGAAAATGTGCGAGAATAGTCGGAGATACAATGGGTAAATATCATCCACACGGAGATAGTTCCATATATGAAGGACTTGTAAATATGGCACAGAACTGGAAACTGCCGATACCACTTGTTGACCCACACGGCAACTTTGGCGCGGTGGACGGTTCCGGTGCGGCTGCCATGCGATACACTGAGGCGCGTATATCTAAGTACACAGAGGATGTGTGCATGAAGGATCTTCCGTTCTTCAAGGATCAGTTCATACCAAACTTTGACGGAACGGAGACAGAGCCGACTTTCCTGCCTTTCCAGGTGCCAAATATCCTGGTGAGCGGTTCAACCGGTATAGCAGTAGGTATGGCGACAAATATTCCTACACACAATCTCGGTGAGGTCATAGATGCCACAGTTGCATATCTGAATGATCCTGAGATACAGCTTGAGGATCTGCTTGCGCTCATGCCGGGACCAGATTTTGCCACAGGTGGAATCATCAATGCAACACCTGAGGAGTTGTATAATGTGTATGCCACAGGACTTGGCAAGATCAAGGTGCGCGGTAAGGTAGAGGTCAGGGATATCGGATACGGAAGAAAGAGTATCTGTGTCACAGAGCTTCCATATACAATGATCGGAGGCACTGCCAAGTTCCTTGATACTGTCGCAGAGCTTGTCAGAAACAGAGAGCTTCCAGCGGTCGTGGATATCGCGGACAGAGGAGACAAGAACGGTGAATGCCTGTGTATAGATGTGAAGAAGGGAACTTCTGACGAGGAGATACAGAACATCATCAATATATTATATAAGAAGGCAGCCCTTGAGGATACATTTGGCGTGAATATCAACTGTATAAACAACGGCAAGCCGGAGGTCATGGGACTCAAGAAGATACTGAAGGTATACACAGATTTCAAGTACGGTCTGTATGACACGAAGTATAGAAAGCTTCTGGCACAGCAGGAGGAGATCAGGGAGATCAAGATGGGACTTCTCACAGCGGTTGACTGCATAGACCTGATCATAGAGATACTCCGCGGAAGTACAAAGGTTGCAGATGCAAAGGCGTGTCTCATGCACGGCGATACATCGAATATCAAGTTCAGATTCAAGGGCTCAGAGGCGGACGCAAAGTTCCTGTGCTTCACAGAGAAGCAGGCGGATGCGATACTTGCCATGAGACTTCAAAAGCTCATTGGTCTGGAGATCAATGCCTTAAAGAAAGAGCTGGCAGACGCTGAGAAGCTCATCAAGAAGTACACAAGGCTTATGGAGTCCAGGGATGCCATGAAGCAGCAGATGATAGATGACATGCTTGAGATCAAGGCAAAGTATGCCATACCTAGAAGGACTCAGATTCATAACTATGGAACTGTTGTTGTGAAGAAGGCTGAGGTCGTGGCTACAGATGTGGCTGTACTTCTCGACAGATTCTATTACATCAAGGTTGTAGATGCAAATGTATACGAGAAGAACATCGACCAGATCACGAAGGATTACAGATTTGCGGTTAAGTGTCAGAATCTTGACAGGATAGCGGTATTTGCTGACAATAATCAGGTGTATACGATCAAGGTTGCAGACATCATTAAGCTTCAGGCGAAGAAGAACACCAGCAAGAAGGGCGGAGGAAGCCTCATAGGACGTCTTGCCGACAAGGGAATCCAGGTGTTCGAGTTCTGCAACATGAATGGTGACGAGAATATCCTGTTCATGGACTGCATAGAGCATTTTGTGACTGACAAGTTGCTGTTCGTCAGTAAGCAGGGGCTTGCCAAGGTTGTTGACGGCTCCGCATTTGACACCACAAGGCGTGCTGCAAATGCTTCAAAAGTCGGTGATGATATCATATATATCGGCAAAATCTCCGAGGGCGACTTCATAATCGCACAGTCAGAGAAGGGCTATTACATAAGAGTTGACGCAGCGGAGATTCCTGAGAAGGGCAAGGGCGCAGCGGGAGTCAAGCTCATCAACTTAGAGGGTGACGATGTCCTTGAGTCGGTATTTGTGGGAAGCACAAAGGATACCTTCAAGGTTGGAGATAACGAGATAATCTTTACCAGAGTTAAGCCGGGCAAGCGCGGCGGCAAGGGAAGCAAGCTGAGGTTCTAAAGAATTACATGCAAGAGCAGAATATCTATTATAACATAGGCATAAGATAATACAGGTACTTGACGTACAGTTTTCTGTACAGTACAATGTAAGTACAGAAAACTGTACATGAATTTGAGGAGGTGTTCTTATGTTAGCTGTTAATTATACAAACTTACGCGACAATATGAAAAAGTATATGGATAAAGTTACAGATGATTATGAAACCATGATTGTAACCCGTAAGGATAATAAAAATGTTGTTATGCTTTCAGAAGAGGCATATAACAATCTGATGGAAAATGTATATGTGATGGGAAACAAAGCAAACTATGACTGGCTTATGGAGTCAAAGACCCAGCTTGAGAAAGGAAATTTTGCTGTTCATGATCTGACGGAGGTATCTGCCGATGAATAAAGTCTTTACTGATAATGGATGGAAAGACTATGTCTATTGGCAGACGGAGGATAGAAAGACACTAAAGAAAATAAATAGTCTGATAGAAGATATATGCAGAAATGGAAATGAAGGCATTGGGAAACCCGAACCATTAACTGGAAATCTGACTGGCTTCTGGAGTAGACGAATAAATGATAAAGACAGAATAATATACAAGATTGACGATACTAATGTATATATTCTTGCTTGCAAATATCATTATAGTGACAGATAGACTAAGTGAGATATGGCTTATGACAACATTAAGAAAGAGTACAATAATGGAAAAGACTCGATATGAAAGGACAAAACAGATGATTTCAATTTTGGATTATGACGCAGGTAACATAAAGAGTGTTGAGAAGGCAGTCCAGTATCTCGGCGAGGAGGCTGTCATCACAAGGGACAGAGATGTGATCATGGCGAGTGACAAGGTTATCTTACCTGGAGTTGGAAGCTTTGGGGACGCTATGGGAAAGATCAGGGAGTACGGCCTTGAGAATGTCATCTATGATGTTGTGGATGCAGGCAAGCCGTTTCTTGGGATATGTCTTGGACTTCAGCTTCTGTTCAAGACCAGCGAGGAGTCGCCGGAGGCAACAGGACTTGGAATCCTTGATGGTGAGATACTCCGCATACCGGATGCACCGGGACTTAAGATACCACAGATTGGATGGAACAACCTTGAGATAAATCCAAAGGCAAGACTTTTTAAGGGGCTTCCTGAGAATCCATATGTTTATTTTGTTCATTCATATTATCTGAAGGCAAAGAATCCTGAGGATGTGGCAGCGTCCACATTCTATTCAACACAGATTCATGCATCTGTGGAGCACGGCAATGTATTTGCATGTCAGTTCCATCCTGAGAAGAGCTCAGAGGTTGGACTTAAGATACTGAAGAATTTTATAGAGCTGGAGGTGTAGGACATGCATACAAAGAGAATAATACCTTGTCTTGATGTGAAGAACGGACGAGTTGTAAAGGGCGTAAATTTCGTAAATCTTATAGATGCCGGGGATCCGGTTGCCGTCGGTGCAGCGTATGACAAGGCGGGCGCTGATGAGCTTGTTTTCCTTGACATAACAGCTTCATCAGACCAGAGAAATATAGTTGTCGACATGGTAAGAAGAGTTGCTGAGACTATCTTCATTCCGTTCACAGTCGGCGGCGGAATAAGAACTGTCGATGACTTTAAGGCAATACTCCGTGAGGGTGCAGACAAGATATCCGTGAACTCGGCAGCCATAGACAATCCGACGCTTATAGCTGATGCCGCTGACAAGTTTGGCAGCCAGTGCGTAGTCTTAGCAATAGATGCCAAGAGACGTGATGATGGTTCAGGCTGGAACATATACAAGCACGGCGGCAGAATCGACTGTGGAATAGATGCAGTTGAGTGGGCTATGAAGGCCGCAGAACTTGGCGCAGGAGAGATATTACTTACCAGCATGGACTGCGATGGAACAAAGGCGGGATATGACATAGAACTCACCAGAACCATAGCAGACAATGTGAATATTCCAGTCATAGCTTCCGGCGGTGCGGGAACAAAGGATCATTTCTACGATGCCCTGACAGAGGGCGGTGCAGATGCAGCACTTGCGGCATCTCTGTTCCACTATAAAGAACTTGAGATAGGAGATCTGAAGAGATACCTTCAGGACAAGGGAATTCCTATGAGACTGTAGAGAGAAATTCCTTTAGTGTATTTAGCTTGGAAGATTTTCTCTAGGAACATGATTTTCATAAAAAAGGATACATAATTATCGGCTTTTTGTCTCAAATCTTAAAAAAGATACAATTTCAAAATAAATTGTATCTTTTTTTATTTTAACGTCAAATTGGCGATAATTTTGTGTCCTTATTTAAATAAAAAACTCTTCAGGGGAGGTCCCCTGAAGAGTGAAATTAGCTTAGAGTAGACAATTTAAACTTATTACTGCTCAATATAAGTAGCATTTCCTGAGGCGTTGTCATCTACAGACTGGCCTACACTATATACGCTGTCAGAAGAATCCTCAGTTGTTGTGTCATCCAGATAAGGATTGCCGGTGTCAACACCCTCGGCATGCAGGGCGTCATTAAGCCATGGGTCGTTGTAGTCTTCAACGTTCATGTTGTTAAATACATATTTTCCATTCTTGTCGAAGAAGAGCTCGCACCAGCCGCAGCTATCAGGTGTACCTCCGATGAGAATGACGCTGTGTGAGCCGTCCGCATTCTTGATCTCATGACGGAAATATTTGTCAGGACCGCATTTGTCGGTGATATCTTCCTTGGTATCTCCGAGAACAAGGTAGAGACGGCCGTTTTCAACTTTCGTGTAACCGTTGACATCATCTGTAGATATGGTGAACTGTATGGAGTTTCCCTCACTGTTTTTCTCGTATGTCACCTCGGTACCATTTGCCAGGTGGAAGGTCTGCTTTATGTAGTCTATGGCTGCTGAGACGGTTGTTCTTGTCGCCGGGATGCACAGAAGAACTGCGCACACGGCAGCGGCGATGGCGGCATATTTGCCGACGCGGGCGAGTCTGTGACCAGATCTGCCGGTTTGAGCCTGTTCGGCAAGCTTTGCCCTGAGATCGTCTTTGTCATCCTGGGGCATGGTCACATTGTCCATGGTAGCTTTGTATAAATCGGTTATATCTTTATTATTCATGATCTATTCCTCCTTTAGAAATTCTTTTAGCTGATCCCTTCCGCGGGATATCCGCATGGAGACCGCTGAGACTGACAGATGAAGCATCTTAGCTATCTCCTTGAATGAATACCCCTCATAATAGTGCAGATATAGAGTTGTTCGGTATGTATCAGGCAGCCTGCTTATGGCGGTGAGCATTGACTGTTCCTCTATATTGAATCCGCTGGCGATGTCATCGCTGCCCAGCTCATCGTAGCTGCTGTTCAGTCTGTTTGCCGCTGATTTCAAATGGTTTCTGCACATATTTGCGGTCATGGTGAGAATATAGGACTTCTCACATCCCTTTGATATGTGAGGACTTTTTTCTATAAGCTTGGTATATACATTCTGGACAATGTCTTCGGAATCCACTATATTGCCAAGAAAACTCATGGCCAGACGGAATGCATTGTCCGAGTAATTGTCATATAGTTCAAGCAGTTGCTGCTGCTTCAAGTATCATCACCTCCGTGGTTTGTATGTATGAGAGAATCAGGAATCTTGTTCCTTCTCAATTGAGTTCTCATATATAAAACAAATCAAAGTATCAAAATAGCACATGGATACGAAAATTTCTATCCCAAAAATCAATATTGAAAATTGCTTCGTAATTTGTACGGGACAAAAATGTATCAGATGTACAATAAGACCTGACATGAGATATTGATTTTACAAAAAAGGAGGACTGCGTATGAGCATGGCGAAAAGGAAAGATCCGTATCTGAGCGGTCTATTGCAGAAGCTTGCTGAGACCGATAAGAAGATTTCTTTTACACGGCTGAGGTCAGAAGATCTGGATGGCGAGAGTAGGGAAGCAATATACGAATTCATAGAAAAGTATAGTGGCAGGTTTGGCGTGCGCTGGCTTTTGAACGAGTTTGGGCTGTCGCCAAGTGTGTACTATAATTACCTGCACAGTAAAAGAGATGGGTGCAAGGCACAGAAAGATCAGATCTTAGATGAGATCCGTTCTATATATGAAGAGCATAATGGCACCGACGGATACAGAAAAATGCATTACTATCTGCTTCAGAGGGGTTATAATATCAGCCTTGAGACAACGAGAAAGTATATGAACCAGGAACTTGGATTGTGTTCGGTGGTTGGTGCCAGACATCCTCCGTATGAAAAGCGCATGCCTTTTCACATTTGCCCGGATATTTTAAAGGGTAATTTCAAGGCGGGCCGGGTAAATGAGAAGTGGAGCATAGATTTTACATTCATCGCACTTGAAAATGGAAGTATACGGTTCAACTGTGCCATTATGGATCTGTATGACAGGAGTATTGTAGCGTCTCTGTGTGGCACTGAAATGACCTCGAAACTTGCTATAAAGACTTTGAAAAAGGCTCTGTCCACAGATAAAGAAATAGATCCACGGAGGCTGATCCTTCACTCTGATCAGGGAAATGAATTTACATCGGAGGAATTCACGACATATTGTCTAGAGAGAGGTATCCGTCAGAGTATGAGCCCTCCGGGGCATCCCTACAGCAATGCACCCATGGAAAGGTATTTCAGCACGTTAAAGAGCGAGCTGATCAACCGAAAAAGCTATGGTAATGAGAGCGAGCTGTACGATGCAGTAGATGATTTTGTGGAGAATTACTACAATACGACGCGGCCACATACTTACAACAATAACAAGCCTCCTTATGAGGTGAGATATAAGCAGGATAGACCTCTCACCTGAGGTGGTTGACTGCATTGTGTTCTGGACAAAGAATTCCATACCGATGCTTCCAAGGCTTTCGGAACTGGATGCTTACAAATACTATTTCCAGTGTTACGGCAAGGATATGGAGACGAATCTGCCTGATAAAAAGGGACAGCTCATTCCTGCATTTCACTCGGTTATGAAGAAAAAACATAGGAGTCTGTAAGTTAGGACGGGTGATAAGGAGGAATGATCGTGGATTGGTTTGAGAGACAAAGACTCAATGAGGTCAGCGAAAATAAGAAAAAATACCATGATCTCATGGACGAATTTGAAAAGATCATAAGCGGGAGGTCTCACTCGATCGTCCCATATGTAACAGATGAGAACGGAAAGTTCAGTGAGTCTAAAACGCAGGCCTTCATAGGTGAGTTTTTAGATCTGATGGATATATATGCTGGCAAAAACATGCTCTGGTTTGGCAGGATAGTTGATGAGAAAGCTCTGCCCGGGCAGAAGAGCTTTTGCAGATATATGAGACTGTATTTGTACCTGGCTGTCCGCATGTCTCTGCTCAAGCTTGATTGGCTGGAGAATAAGATTGAGACGCTTCCCGATGAGTCATTTAACACAATACTTGCAGGATGCAGGAATTTCAATTCTGGGCAGGACAAGGATAATCTGCTCATGGAATATGAGTGTGATGGTTTTCTGTCGGATTCAGGAGTCATCTCGTGGGGCATTGAGGTGTATTACTGGCTAAGTGACAGCACAGAGGACACATGGATGACACCGGACATGAAAAGAAGGATGGAAGTCGCATTTGAGCAGCTTGAGGCTTAGAGCGGGGATGTTCGGAGTTCAAATGAATCTCCTGCTGATATTATGGACTGTGATTATGGTATAGGTGGAGATGAAGAAGAATATGAATTCTTTATGGAAGGATGCGGTATCCCATTGAAGGAGAAGCCATTTTTCCATGATCTTGAGCCGTGGAAATATCTTCACGAACATGTGGCGGATGCGGAGACATTCTGCGCACGGTTCAGGGAGTTTATGGCGCTTCTCTATTCAGACGAGGTGCCGTATAGCTATCTGTACATCATGACAAAGGGGGTCGAAGGGGCTCTTGATATGTATCTATGTAAGCACAACATATCAATATATGGCAATGCATATGACATGGCAGATGCGGTTATCTACATCAGGAAGGCGATGGAGAAGACGGATATGTTGTACAGAATGGAGAGAACATACGGTCCCGATTCTCTGTATTAGACAGAGACAGAATTTTATTATCAGTACAGTAATGGAAGCAGCAGTAGAAAGAACATAAGATAATCATGGCAAATGTAGTTAATTTGAAGGAATACCTACGAAGAGTGTTTGTATATAGCGGTTACATATAGTAGAAAGCCACAGAGACTTGAGCATTATCATGCATATGATACGAGATATGCGACATATCTTGTTGACTGCCTGGCCCGCAGGGGACTCAAGGTGAGTCAGTTAAAACCTAGGCATATTACAAGACCCGGATATCAGGATATGGAAATCATAAATGACACTGAGGAGAATAAAAAATATTACTTCAGATACGAACAGAATCATTTCTATACAGGAAAAAGTGTGCCGACGGAGAGAAGCTTGAGCTGTGGCAGATGAGAAACGATCGTAGAATTTACGAGACATAAAAATATCGTGTGTATACTCTAATCATGAAAACAAAACATTTGCATACACTTCGGAGAAAGAAAGGAGTTTACACATGGATATAACAAATATGAAAGGACTTTATGCAGAACTTATCAAGGCGGCAGGAAGAGGATTCAGAAACAGGAGCATAACCAATCCTGCGGTCGACTTCACCAAAAGGGCAAAGGCTGGGGTCTATGACTCTATGACGGATGAAGAGTATTATGAGGAGCTTGATAAGGTTGAAGAATTGAACAGGGTTTGGCAGCACAAAACCAGCAAAACGGTCGGAGAATTGCTGCTCACAGCTCTGGAAAACCTGAACATCCGGGACGAGGATGTGGAGGACATTTCAGCTACGCTTATGTGTGCATACAGCAGGACTGACCAGGAGAGCATTCCGTGTGACTCAGATGTGAGTGAGCGGGTAAGTGATATAATATTCGGAAATCATCACGACAGGAGGACTGATGGTGAGACTGAGGAAATAGAGGAGGATATCCTTTATGAAGATGAGATTCCGTCAGAAGCATCCGGACAGGTGAGTCATATATTGAGTTCACCTGCCAGGATATACAAGTACCTTGATCGGAATGTGTACGGCCAGAAGGAGGCAAAGCGCGCCGCTGCCATGCTCCTCTGGAACCATGTGAATGGCAGGAGGCAGAATGTACTCTTTGCAGGCCCTACCGGCTGTGGCAAGACAGAGATATTCAGGCAGCTCGCAAAGCTATATCCGAACATAGTGATCCACAATGCCACCTCTCTGACGGGCACGGGCTGGAAGGGCAATACAAAAGTCAGAAATCTGTTCGATGTGGTGCCTCAGGATAAAATGGGCCACCTTATCATTGTCCTTGATGAGGCTGACAAGATGTTCGAGGATGCGGACGACAGGCATTACAGTTACATAGTCCAGAATGAACTGCTGAAGGTCCTGGAGGGGGACATGGTTCATTTTGATGGCAATCCGTCGAACAGTGAACCAGCTCTTGATATAGATACATCAAATGTAAGTTTTGTGTTCCTGGGTTCCTTCGATTCCATGGTCAGAGCGAAGGATGTGGCTGTGAATAAGAGCAGGGCTATAGGTTTTGGTGCAGTATCGTCTGACGAGTCATTTGACGGATACAGGAGTACATTCACTCAGGAAGATCTGGTGCAGTACGCAAATGTCAGAAGCGAGGTCGCCGGTCGTATAGGCACTATAGTGCAGCTAAATGAGATGACAGAGGATGATTTCTACGCCATCTTAAATGCCAAAGGGATCAGTCCGGTCGATAAGATTGCGGACTATTACGGGGTGCGGCTGAAGATGTCAGCTAATGCAAAGCACAAGCTGGCAAAGCAGGCGGCCGAAAACAGAATGGGAGTGCGATTTATCCGCTCACAGCTACAGAGAAAGCTTGATGATGAGCTTTTTGAGGACTGTAACAGGACGGAGTACACTATTGCTTAGATAAATATAATCAGATATCAGCGGGAGAACTGCAATGCAAATTATGCATTGTGGTTCTTTTTTGTCTGGTCGTTTGCCTGCCGTTGAAAAAACGGAAGAAATATAACTGGTGATATGATTTGTTTACAGGTTAGGTATTTGATTGCAGGAGGTAAAAATATATGCTGTATTGTTTAGAAGCGTTTCTTTTTTGTTTTATTGTCATGTATGCATTTGGCCGCGAGAAGCTGGTAATGCTGTGGAAGATTATGAAGATCACAGCATTGGTAATTGTAGTAATATTTTTTGTGAGAATGTATATTCAGAACCGGCGTATCCACTCTGAAGCTGTCGCAACCGTGACAGAGGTGACAAATGACGATATGATGGGTGGATACAGCCAGAAACTCACATTGGAATATACCTATGATGGCAAAAAGTATGTCGTTGAAGATCTGCAGACAATAAATCTGCAGGCAGAAAAGGGAGATATGTACACGGTACATTTCAGCTACCGCACCCCTGATAAGCTAAAATTCATACAGCCGGATGATAAAGTGAAAAATAAAAGAAAATAGCATTGCCTGGCAAAAATCTCCGTTTTTATACGGAATATCTATGTTGGAAGATTATACTTCGTATATGAGCTTGAGAGTTAGAGGAATATTGCGGAGGTGTAAAAGAGTATGGATGATACAGAGATTAAAATGTACGAAAAAAACTGGGTGAAAATTGCAATATGTCTTGCCAGGATGTACGGAGTAGGTGAATGTCTCAGGCCATTGCCAAATATTCCGTTGGACGAGATGGCAGATATAGTAATTGAGTGGACGGATGAGTATATAAAGTCCGGATGGAATCTGAGTAATGGGGGTGATATAGTAGACTTCTTTGAAATGAAAATAAAAATCTGGACTATGGATATTTAAAATAGTTCCAATATTAGTTATGAAAATGTATGCAATGTAAATACTCAACATATTGACTATGATGTAGCTTGTACTGTATAATAAGAAAATAAGTGTGTGTATTGCATATCCATATAGCACATCAATTATTTTAGTGTGAGGGATACCGTAAATACGGTGCATTATACGAAGGAGGGAATGTAATATGAAAAAGAGTGAGACAGGTTTTATAACCAGAATTGTAACTTTGATTATGGTATGTGTGATGGCATTATCACTGATACCTAATGTTTCGGCAAATGCTGCAACAACCAGTAAGAGCACAGCGTATAAGTCGACCAAGACTATGACGTGCTATCTGGCAGGAAGAGAGAGAAAGACTATCACCATGCCGGCTGATATTGCAAAGATAAGCTTTGGAAGCCAGAGTGCAGTGAAGATGAGAAAAGCATCATCACGCAAGGTGGTTGTGTCAGGAATCCGTAACGGAAAAACAAAGTTTACGGTGATCACAAAGGACAAGAGACGTATAGTATGTAACGTAGTCAGAACTACGAAATTTACAATGAGTCCGTCTAAAAAGCGTGTAATAAACACCAACATAAAGCTCAAGTATGTGAAGAGCTCTAATACAAAGCTTGCGACAGTAAAGCTTGCAAAGAACAAGAAATCCTTTACTGTTACCACTAAGAAGAAGGGTACAGTAAAGATCACAGTCAGATATTCAAACAATAAAGTAGAGACACTTCGTTTAGTAGTGGCTCACCAGCATACATGGACGACAATTAAGGATAAGGATGAGTGGGATGAGCCAATTTACGAGGAGCAGGATGTGTATGAGTGGCATTCTATGTGGCCTGATGGAACTCTTGCCGATGATTTACTTGACCCTTGTGCAAAAGCAAGATGGTGTGGTCAGCATTGTGTAAGCTGCTTTCCAAATTGTCCAGACCCAGACCCAGCAGGAAGATGTGCTTTTAGCATCACAGACGGTGAAGTATGGGTTGGTACAAAGAAAGTACAGGTCGGTACAAGACATCACGATGCCATTACACATCAGGAATGCAGTGTCTGTGGTGCCAGAAAGTAATAATTATTAAAAACCCAGTTTGTAATTTAGATTATGGACTGGGTTTTATTTTGATAACACACAGATACCAAAATTAAAGAGCAAACCAACTATAGAAAGTGTACCGTCTGATATAAGCAGCCCATACTTCCGACAAACTCCTAATGTCGTGCCATAGAACATAGTAACACCAATAACACCTAAAAACGCTATCATAAATATTGAGATATTTACCCTCTTTACCGGTCAACCGATAAAGAGGGTATTTTTATGTAAAAAAAACGGAAGAAAAATAAACGGCTGATATTATGATATAGAAGCTTGAGACATACCAGTATAAGAAAAGGAGGCAATGTTTATGAAGAAATTCAAGTTAATAAGAAGCAATTTATATGCGGAGAAACAGAATTATATCTCAACTCTCAAGATAGAGAATGATGACTATTATGTTGCATTTAATTATTTTTGCGACTATATGGGAGACCTGAAAAATAATGAGCTGGACATGCAGAATCTGGCAGTTGTTGTGAAAATGAAGGTGAATGGCGATGGGATGCCGATGATATATTCATCAACCGAGGATGATATTTTTATCAATCTGTGTCGATATCCAAACAATCTTCTTGATGACGAGGAAATCAAAAAGCTGATCTGCAGGCTGCAGAAAGCCAGGGAGACAAAGAAAGAATTGCTTAGATATGTACAAATGATTGCCAGAGGCGAGTACATAGATGTGGAAAAGGAATTTATCTAGCTGTCAGATTTGACAAATTCAATTATATCGGATACCGGACAGTCGAGAATGTTACAGAGAACATCGAGAGTCTTTGTAGTTATGGCTTCACCATGTTTCATTCTGTGAATGGTATTGGCCGGTATGCCGTGCTTAAATATGAGAGCATATTCAGTGATGTTCTTTTTGTATAGTGTTTCGTAAAAGGGTCTATAAGAAATCATATGAAAAACCTCCATTACTGTTAAAACTATCACATTTCATACAATTAATATGCTCAATAAGTTGACTATAAAACGCAAGCAGTGATATAGGAGGGAAGAAATAATAAAGAAATATAATTGATCTGCAGACATTTGTGACATAGAGGAGGAATATGATGGGTAAAAATACAGACCAGCCTGGGCTGGAACAGTTGGAAAAGGAACGTTTCCGTATAATTACGGACATAATTTATTACGCTGCCGGGCATGTTGACAGGATGGATTTTAAGTATGGGTGCACTCTCAACAGACTTGTATTCAAGGTAAGAGAGTGTATTGATATATATGACCTGGCAGAGGTGATACAGGAGGATATGTTAAATACATATTCCATTGTGATGGGGCTTGTGTCAGACAAATATCTGATGAGTAAGGAAGGTTCAAGAGGAAAGTATGACTGCGTCGTAACGAAAAAAGGTAAAAAGATAGGCATGGGAAGATATACCACGTCGGAAGGTGTTACTAAGATAACACTCAGCAGCGTTGCTGCGGACATGGTGATCAGGAACATCCGGAATGGAAGGTATTTAAATCGACATACTGAAATGGAGAATGACGATAAGGTATGTAAGTAATTAACCGGAAAAAACAGAGAATATGTTTGACATGGACAGATGTAAGTATGAAAATGAATATAAATAATATACAAGGAGCAATATTTATGGGGTATATGGTAGATAAAATGAGAAATATGAGCTTCCGTCAGTACAGCTTTGAGAAAAAGCTGCGCGACATTGAAGCTGAGATGAGCGGCAGGAACAGATCGTTTTTGCCGGAGATTACGGATGTTAATGGTGTAGTCAGCGAGGAACGTATAGATAGCTTCATAGCGGCGAATGTAGATCGTATAGAAGAGTATGGAACAGCCAACAACATGTGGAGAGAAAACGGTTTCAGGTCGGTCACTTCTGAGCACATGCCGGATGTGCTCCGGGAATATCTGAGCGATTTTATGTATCTTGCAATAAAGGTAATATTGACGGAGGATTATCTGGGTGATGAAGAGCTGGTTGAACTGCCGGTGCCGACATTTGAACAGATATACATGATGGCAGAGGAGCTTGGATCAGGTGAGATGAGATATGACGATGTGTTTACCGAGTTCTACTGCGGTGGTGTACAGCGTGCCAATCTTCTGGCATATTGTGATTCTTTATACGAGCTGCTTTCAGGTGAGAAGATAAAAAGCCTGATAACAGATGAGATGCTTGACAGGGCAAATAAGCTCTATGAGAAAGATGTGGAGCGTATCAACGGTTCATATCAGGAAATAGAAGATCTTCCTGAGGAGATAAGAGAGGAAATGGAAGATTGGAGCGAATCGGTAACTGGGGAAGAGATGCCAGAGCTCATTGGGATTTGTGATGTCCAGAATCCTGACGTGTTCTGCACGAAATACAGACGCTTCAGGGAAATATATTTTTCCGATGAACTTCCGCAGGATATCGATCTTGCAAATGTAGTAAAGAGGATGCTCAATATCTATCTGTGCAGCATAAATGCATCGTCATATGGATTTGAGGATGCATTTTCTGACTCATACATTTACATGAAAAGGGCACAGCGCATGGTGAGCTACGCGGCAAAGAAGCACGCAGAAGGCGGGGCGGATGACTGATGAAGGATTTTAAGAGGGAATACTACAAAAATCTCAAAAAAGACTTTGATGAGAAAATAGAGAAGTCTGCAATATTCACATATATAAGGGATGAATACGAGAAAGACATCGATACCCGGGAAGCTGGGGATGATAAAAGAAATTACATAAAACTCCGGAGACTCCAGTTGAGATACGACCGCGGAGAGATCGATATTCCTGGGTTCATGGAGGGATATATCAGAATAAAGCTCAATATGCCGAAGATCAACATGGAAAAAGACAAAGCCGGTGTAGTGTATGGCAACAGGAAGACCATGGCCAGAGTGAAAAACAGACAGCTCATCAGAAGGGGTTTTGACAGGCTGGAAGATGAGCTTGCGGCTGGAAAACGTAAGACAAAAGACAAACTCAAAGCTTTGCTCAAGACTGCCGGTGAAGACAAGGAGTTATTTGACAGAACAGTAAGAGAGTGTTTTCGAGATGACGATGTGGTTCCTGTTTCTCTGGATGAGTCCGATATAGACCTTCCGTGCGAAGATTGCCAGAGCCCCGGCATTGTACAGATGATAACATACGAGATGCTGTATTCCATAATAATGTATGATATAGCCGCCAAATTCTACGACATGGGATTCAGACAGATCAGAAGCGGTGAGGATACAGGCCGTATGGATAACGTCTCAGAGATGGAGAACCTTATTCCAAGAAAGAAGGATAAAAGTCTTGATCTTGTTGAACAGTTATTTCAGACTAAGAGGCTGAATAATCCTTTTTTAGGCAGTTCAGTTGTTGAGCCACAGAGAGATGAGAACAGGCTGGAGGAGGAGAGCACAAAGCTTCTGGACATCCTGAACACAGAGCAGAGAACAGATATATGTATTCCGCTCAAGGTAGATCCCGCCACCGGATGTGGTGTGTATATACTGGGAAGGGATTATTATACGGACAGAAGCCTCAAGGTCATGGAGAACAGAGCCCAGTATTGTAGATTTGGAATTATAGAGATGGATCCCGGTCTGGCGCCGGACACGATATTTGATATAAGGACCATCGATGATACCGATCCGGATGAATATCAGTCAGTTGTGGACATCTGGAAGACACAGGTGGTAAGCGACGCACATGAGGAACTCAGGGAGCGGAATGGCGTTATACCTGAGGGCTGCTCGGATTACTTTGCGGGATGGTTTTCTGATGACAACGACAACTGGTTTGACAGCCGGATAACCGGTGATGAGAGGATCGCATGTGCAGAACAGTTAAGCAAAGATAAGCAGCGGTTCATGAAAAGATATAATTAAACCTAGGTAATTCATAACGTGAAAAAGGCACATCACATGCAGAAATATTCTGTATGTGATGTGCCTTTAGCGTTATATAACTATCTTTTATTTATTCATATTCTTGTTCGCAGCGGCAAGCATGAGCTTGATTCTGTTGACCTGGTTGACCTCGGATGCACCAGGATCATAGTCGACTGCCACGATGTTTGCCTCAGGATATGCTTCACGCAGATGCTTGATAACACCCTTGCCTACGATATGGTTAGGCAGACATGCAAATGGCTGAGCGCACACGATGTTAGGGGCACCGCTCTTTATGAGCTCGATCATCTCGCCTGTAAGGAACCATCCCTCACCATTCTGGTTTCCTATGGATACGATAGGCCTTGCATACTCGGCAAGTTTTTCAATATGAGCTTGGGCCTCGAAACGCTTACTCTTCTCAAGTGCATCCCTAGCAGGTTTTCTGAAAGACTCCAGAACCTTTATAACAGTGTTGCTGACTATGGCGCCCTTCTTGGTCTTGCCGAGGAACTCATAGTTGTAATTGTTGTTGTAGAAGCAGTACATGAAGAAGTCCAGAAGATCCGGCATAACTGCCTCTGCACCTTCTGCCTCGAGCAGGTCAACCAGATGGTTGTTGGCTGATGGCAGGAATTTTACTAGGATTTCTCCGACTATACCTACTCTAGGCTTTTTGATATCAAGGAGTGGAAGAGTGTCGAAGTCGTGGACGATTCCCTGTATATTTTTCTTGAAAACTGCATTGCTTCCGGTCTTTGTGAGACTTTCCAGACATATCTTCTTCCACTTCTCGTGGAGTGCATTTGCCGAGCCCTTTTCCTTCTCATAAGGTCTTGTCCTGTACAGACATCTCATGAACACATCACCGTATATCAGAGCCTGCATAGCACGCTTTACTACCTTGTAGCTTATCTTAAAGCCTGAGTTCTTCTCAAAGCCTTGGGCTGACAACGCTATTACAGGAATCTGTCCGTAACCAGCCTTTGAGAGAGCACGTCTGATAAATCCAACATAGTTGGTTGCACGGCATCCGCCTCCTGTCTGGCTCATGATGACAGCAAGCTTGTTTACATCGTACTTTCCTGATGTTATGGCGCTCATCATCTGTCCTACAACGATAAGAGATGGGTAGCATGCGTCGTTGTTTACATATTTCAGACCAACATCTATCGTCTCCTTGGTTGCATCCGGCAGGATCTCAATGTTGATTCCCATGCACTTGAATGCAGGTGCAAGAAGATCGAAATGGATAGGAGACATCTGAGGTGCAAGAACTGTATAGTCCTTCTTCATCTCCTTGGTAAATTCTATTCTGTTGATGGCACTGCTTGACGGACATGTCTTGTAGTGCTGTTCATGTCTTGAGTTGACCGCGCTTATGAGGGATCTGATTCTGATCCTTGCTGCACCTAAGTTGCTGACCTCATCGATCTTGAGGACAGTGTATATCTTGCCTGACTTGGTAAGTATATCGTTGACACAGTCAGTTGTTACAGCGTCCAGACCACAGCCGAATGAGTTGAGCTGTATGAGCTCTAAGTTGTCACAGGTCTTGACGTAGTTGGCTGCCTTGTACAGTCTTGAGTGGTACATCCACTGGTCGGAGACAATAAGAGGTCTCTCGACCTTGCCAAGGTGTGCGACTGAATCCTCGGTAAATACAGCAATCTTGTATGAGTTGATGAGCTCTGGGAGACCATGGTTGATCTCAGGGTCCAGATGATATGGACGACCAGCCAGAACTATGCCGAGCATGTCATGTTCATCAATGTATCTGAGGGTTTCTTCGCCTTTTGCACGTACATCTTCCTTGACTTTCTCTGCCTCTGCGTACGCCGCATGTATGGCGCTTCCAATCTCGTCCATTGTCACATCATAGTACTTGGACATCTCACGGTACATACGTTTTACGAGAGCTTCCTCGTTGTCCAGGGCCACAAATGGTCTGATGAATGTTATGTCGTCAGCCTTGAGTTCCTCCATGTTGTTCTTGATGTTCTCTGCATAAGAAGCAACGATAGGACAGTTGTAGTGATTGTTTGCCTCAGGAGTCTCGTTCATTTCATATGGTACACATGGGTAGAAGATGGACTTGATTCCATTTTTCAGCAGCCACATAACGTGTCCGTGTGAGATCTTGGCAGGGTAACACTCTGACTCACTAGGTATGGATTCGATACCCAGGCTGTATATGTTTCTCGATGACTTTGGAGACAGTACAACTGAGAATCCAAGCTTTGTGAGGAATGTGTGCCAGAAAGGATAGTTTTCGTACATGTTGAGTACACGTGGAACACCTATCACGCCGCGCTTTGCCTCCTCAGGCTTAAGTGACTCATAGCCAAATATTCTTCCAAGCTTATATTCAAAGAGGTTAGGGATGTTGTCTGCGTTCTTCTTCAGACCTACACCCTTCTCACATCTGTTTCCGGTGATGAACCTCTTGCCGTTTGAGAATTTGTTTATTGTAAGGAGACAGTTGTTTGTACATCCTTTACATCTTGTCATGGAGCTCTCATATGTGAGCTTTCTTATCTCCTTGATAGGGAGCATAGTCGTGACAAATCCCTCTTTGTACTTGTTCCTAGCGATGAGGGCAGCACCAAAAGCACCCATGATACCTGAGATGTCAGGTCTTATGGCTGTTCTTCCTGATATGACCTCAAAACTCTTTAAAACCGCATCGTTGTAGAAGGTACCACCCTGAACCACGATGTTTTTGCCGAGATCCTTAGGATCCGTGAGCTTTATAACCTTGAGCAGGGCGTTCTTGATAACAGAGTATGCAAGTCCGGCTGATATATCAGCCACGGATGCGCCCTCCTTCTGCGCCTGCTTAACCTTTGAATTCATGAAAACGGTACATCTTGAACCGAGGTCTATAGGTGTTCTCGCTGTGATGGCGATGTGCGCAAAATCTGCTATGTCATAGTTCAGTGACTTCGCAAATGTCTCTATGAATGATCCACATCCTGATGAACAGGCCTCGTTCAGCATAACGTTATCTACAACGCCGTTCTTGATCTTGATACACTTCATATCCTGACCGCCGATATCAAGAATGCAGTCGACCTCAGGGTCGAAGAATGCTGCGGCTGTGTAATGGGCTATTGTCTCAACCTCACCGAAATCCAGAGAGAGAGCCTGCTTGATAAGAGCCTCACCGTAACCAGTAGAACATGAGCCTGCGATCACTGCGCCCTCAGGAAGCTTGCTGTATATATCCTTTATAGCTCTGATGGTGGTGTTAAGTGGACTTCCGTTGTTGCTGCTGTAGAAGTCGTAGAGCAGTTCACCGTCAGAACCGACAAGTGCAACCTTTGTGGTGGTTGAACCGGCATCGACACCGATGAAACAGTTTCCTTTATATGTTGCGAGATCACCGCGCTTTACGGCGTACTTGTTGTGATCTGCCTTGAATTTCTCGTAATCTTCATCGCTCTCAAAGAGTGGCGCAAGTCTCTCTACACCTGAGGAGAGGTTGAGCTCCTGTGAGAGTGCATGTATAAGCTCTGAAAGTGTCATGGATACCTCAGGCTTGGAGTTCATGGCGGCACCTACGGCTGCAAACAGATGTGAGTGTCCCGGATCTATGATGGCATCACCTGTCAGGTTAAGAGTTCTGATAAATGCATTCTTCAGCTCCGGGAGGAAGTGAAGAGGACCGCCCAGGAATGCAACATTGCCCTTGATAGGTTTACCACATGCAAGACCGGATATAGTCTGGTTGACAACGGCCTGGAATATGGAAGCGGCCAGGTTTGGCTTTGTAGCTCCCTCGTTGATGAGTGGCTGTATATCTGTCTTGGCAAATACACCACATCTTGCAGCGATAGGGTAGATGGTATCGTAATCCTTTGCATAGTCGTTAAGACCTGATGCATCGGTCTGCAGAAGTGTAGCCATCTGGTCGATAAATGAGCCTGTACCTCCGGCACAGACACCATTCATACGCTGCTCTATTCCGTTTGTAAAATATATGATCTTGGCATCCTCACCGCCGAGCTCTATGGCAACGTCGGTCTGTGGTGCATAGTCCTGCAGTGCCTCTGATACACAGACTACCTCCTGTGTAAATGGCACACCGATGAGCTGGGCGAGAGCCAGTCCACCTGAACCGGTTATACATGGATTGACCTCGTTCTCGCCGAGGGCATCCTTTGCTTCCTGTACAAGATCTTTAAGTGTTTCTTTGATATTTGCAAAATGTCTTTTGTAATCGGAGAAAAGTATCTTGCCCGCCTTATCAAGGACAGCAACCTTAACTGTTGTTGATCCAATATCAATTCCTAATGTGTACATAAAACAACCCTTCCAATTTCTTTTGTGTGTTGAATGTGTTTGATTTCGACATTTCTGCCGATAAAGCTACTTTATTATAGTGTAGGGTTTAAAAAAATACAATGACTTTATAAAAACTTAACCATTACCAGAAAATGTAAAAATAAAAGTTTTTTGCAGGTAACTATATCATCGGAGGTGAATATATTATAAAAAAGCCTTTCAGGGGTAAGCTATGAATTTTGATACCTGTAACGGAGTTATCCATGTAGTGAAGAGAGGGGACACACTGTATAAGCTGTCCAGGATATACAAGGTAAAGCTCAGCGACATCATATCAGCAAACCCGTACATCAACGTATACAATATGCAGCCGGGGGATGAAGTGTGTATTCCCGTGATCATGGAGGAAGATTTTCTTATATATACAGTGCAGGATGGAGATACATTTGAGGATGTCCTTAAGAATACCGGAGTATCTCCGGATGATCTGTTCAAATTCAATCCGGATCTTTACAAGATGGCCATTGCCGCGGACATGGAGATAAAGTATGTGGACTTTCAGAAGTAGATGGATGCACATGGCTGTATGATATCTGTCCAGGCTGCCGGTTTATAGCTGGCAGCTATTTTGCTGTTATCCGCCAGGTTAGAAAAACTTAATTATTCTACTGTTGTAAACTCATTTTTTATATTATATAATTCAAAAGGTGTAGTTTAAAAAAGTATGACAGGAGTTTTTCTATGAATATAATAAGTAAGATCGAGAAGAAGTTTGGCAGATACTCCATTCGAAACCTCACATTATACCTCATCATAGGCTACGGTATAGGATATCTGTTGTTCATGTTCCAGCCAAAGATACTGTTCATGTTGACACTTGATCCGGCGGCGGTAATGCATGGACAGGTGTGGAGACTTTTCACATGGATAATCACACCACCGGTATTCGGTGTCGATATATTCACGATAATCATGCTGATATTTTACTACAGTCTGGGATCTCTGCTGGAACGTACTATCGGAACATTCCTTTATAATCTGTACATGTTCAGCTCCATGCTGTTTACCATGATCGGTATAATGCTTGCACACATATTCTGTACCTATATCATAAGGTATGATTACGCGAGCTCGACTGGTTATTTCGCATATGCATCGACATATTATATATTGATGTCCATATTCCTTGCTATAGCGGTATGCTATCCTGACATGAGCGTGTTATACGCCATGATCATACCGATCAAGATGAAGTATCTCTCGATACTGTATATCGTCATTATAGCGTATTACTTCATCAATGAGACATTTATGGGAAGAGTGAACATAGCCATGTCACTTGTGAGCTTTGTGATATTCTATCTGAGCACGAAGAACTTCAGAAAGTTTTCGCCAAAGCAGATGAAGAGGCGGCGGAATTATAACAGGCAGGTGCGGACAGCAAAACAGGAGAATATCGGACACAGATGCGTTGTGTGTGGAAGAACGGACAAAGATTATCCTGATCTGCAGTTCAGGTACTGCTCAAAGTGTACAGGTAACAAGGAGTATTGTCAGGATCATCTGTTTACTCATACACACAACTAGGATATATGATCAAAGATTTATAAAGAAGATAAAAGAGGAAGTTTATTATGTATAATGAAGAGAAGAAGCTTATAACCGATATACAGAGAAAGAAGGATCTGGACAGGAATCTTGCACTGTTTGCAGGGGTGGCATCGAAAGCAAATTATGAATATGCATGCCACAAATTCACCTTGAATTACCTGACACTCAAGGACATGCATATGGATGGGGATGTCCCTGATGATCCATATATCGCTCAGTGCCAGGCTGTGATCGACAAGCTGATAGGCGACTTTGTTGTGGGAGATAAGACGGTGTGCGAGGATGCTGACATGAAGCTTATATCGGATGTCAGGAACACCATAACAGCCAAGATGAAGGTGCTCACATCATACACGGATGCATTTGAGATGTATGAGTATATTTTAAACAGGAAAGAATACAGTTATCCGGAGAATGTTGACGAGGAGATACAGAAGGAGCTTAAGGAGCTCGATGAGGCGGGCGTCAGTGACTTTGCAGAAGAGATATACAGATTTGTGTTCGCAGATCAGGACAAGGTTGCCATCAACTCCAAACTGCAGTCCATCATAGGACAGCTCCCGATACGTATGACAAAGAACAGATTCTATGACATTCTGGGAGAAACTCTTGATATATATAATGGAGTGGAGAAGGAGTCTCTTGACCAGTTTATTGAGATGATCGAGAATACTGCTCTCATAAGACTTCCAGAGGGATTTGAGACAGAGTACCCTGAACTACATGAGGCGCTTGAGGTCTTAAAGGCCGGTGATTACACTGCTCTTGATTACGATGGTTACAGAAAGCTCACTGATGTGCTGGACAGAAGTGCAGCATTCCTGAATTCGGTTGTGACTGAATATATGCTCATCATAGAGCTTGTAAACGATCTCTATGTTATGATGCTTGCGCTGGATTCAAAGAAAGGCGTATCTGAGAGCTGTAAGAAAGCGATGACTGTCATAGAGAAGGCTGTCGCTGACGACGGAGAGCATCTTGAGGATGTATATGCACTCCTTGACGATATCGTCGGAGAACAGGAGCTGGCAGGAGAGCATAAGGTAATGCTTGAGTCTGCTGTGTACGACATCTCAACCGGTTACACCGATGATATTGCCGCAAATGAGCTTCAGGATACATACAGAGATCTGGAGATCATGGATAAGCTTCTCTCGGGAAGTATGTTTGTGGATATAGACAATATAGCTGTGATGGGCGTACTCAATGTGGATACTGATTATATAGCTGCATGTAAGGAGAAGCTGACAAATGAGTTTGCAGATCTGTTTGCAGCCAACTCAATGACAGTCAACAGAGCCATCATGGCAAAGATACTCTCCAACATACCTGTTTTCTTCAACACCACTGATGAGATCAGGGAATATGTAAACGGATCTCTTTCGAGATGCAGGGAAAAGAGTGAACTTCTTGCGGACTATATTGTTATAAAGCAGATGATGGAAGAATAAACTGTTTATTACAGGTGATTGAATATGGTCATTGATGATAAGTTTTATGTTGGTGGAGCCCGGGACCGGCAGATCATAAGGATGGTCAGAGGAATAAGGCGCTTCCACAGAGTAAAATATGTGCCTGGAGTGTTCGTTATCACACTTCCGTTGTTTGGAGATGGGATTCTGGAGATATATGAGTTGAATGAACTCAGGCAGAAGATCTACACTGACATGGGCGATGCTATACATATTGTCGGTGCAGCTCCAAGCAGATTCCAGGCTGTACTGCTTGTCAGGGATATAATAGATGATATATATAAGAAGACCGGGGATGTTGATGTGGAGAGATTTTTTGCATCGTGACCAGATAGTCTCTGGGTCTAAGGGGATGGAGCATGCATATTGTTTGGTTGATATTGAAGATACTGCTCATAGTTATCCTGTCGCTGGTGGGACTGGTAGTGCTTCTTGCACTTCTCGTATTGTTTGCGCCGGTGAGATATAGGGCGTATGTGAAGAAGGATGATGACATATTTGCGAAGTTCTCTGCCAGATGGCTTGGTTTTGTCCTGTGTTTTAAGGTTTTGTATGATTCGGACGGCCTTCGGTACAGGCTGAGGCTGTTTGGCGGAACCATCATGGGCAGCGAAAAAAGTGCCATACCAGAGCCGGAAGAAGAGGTATATTCTGAACCCGGGGAATACAGTCGGGCTGAGACAGAGGAAGAGGCTTCTGACAGTCCGGGATATGAAGACTATCCATCGGTGGAGCCGGAGGACAGGCAGTTTCTTCTTGAAGACAGCGAATTTGAGGAGCCCGTACCGGGGCCGCTCATCAGGCTGGGCAGAAGGATAGACAGTATGGCAAAGACGGTTGTATCGAAGTTCAAAGATCTGTCAGAGAAGTTTGCCAGTCTGAAAAAGAAAAAAGATGGCTATACTAAGCTTGTACACAATGTCAGAACAAAGGAAGCCATGAGAGTTTTCAAGGTTGAACTGATAAAGGTGTTAAAGCATCTTAAGCCCACAAAGCTTAAGGGGCAGATCATATATGGTGCGGATGACCCGGCAACAACAGGTGAGCGCCTGGGGTATATGAGCCTGCTTTTCCCGCTATACTATGATAATATAGATATAACACCGGATTTCTCTGAAGCCCGGCTGGAGGGAGACCTGTTCATGAAGGGCAGGATAAGACTTGGAACAATCGGCTGGAGCGTGCTGAAGGTGATCTGGAACAAGAATGTCAAGATAACTATTGCTCGATTAAAAAAGATATCAGGAGGAAATTGATATGGCAAATATGAATATTGAGGGAACACTTGGTTCTATGTTTAAGGGAATGGATGGCTTTATATCATCGAAATCGGTGGTTGGAGAGCCTGTGTATGTCGGTGACACGATCATTATTCCTCTTGTAGATGTCAATTTTGGTATGGCTGCCGGAGCGTTCAATAAGCAGGACGGCAACAAAGCTGCCGGAGGAATCGGAGCAAAGATGAGCCCGTCTGCTGTTCTTGTCGTCTCAGGAGGAAATACGAGACTTGTAAATCTCAAGAACCAGGATGCCGTAACAAAGATCATAGACATGGCCCCAGAGGTCGTAGATAAGGTCGTGGGTCTGTTCAAGAAGGACAAGACAGAGGAAGAGAAGAATGTTGACAAGGCGATAAATGATGTCGCACAGTCAGAGGAATCTGTCACAGAATAATAAATATCAGAATATATAATATAAGTAAGATTCAGTGCGTTGGGAAATGCATTATTAAAAAGTCACCACATATAATGATAATAAATCATTATGGTGGTGATTTTTTATCTGGAAAAAATTCACAGGATTTGCGTTTTTCTTCACAGCGGTGGGAGTGGTTATAGGATATTTCATAAGTGGATTTGTGGAATTTCTCATAATCGTTATATTATTGCTGTTATCTTATATATTCTCCTGCAGATAAAAAAATAAGAGTGATGATCCTTGAGGATCATCACTCTTATTTATACCAGAACTGAATCGGTGATATTATGCAAATATTATGCACGCTCGACCTTACCAGATCTTAAGCAAGATGTACAAACATAGATCTTCTTTGGTGTACCATCAACTACAGCCTTAACAGACTTAACATTTGACTTCCACATCTTGTTTGCTCTTCTATGAGAGTGGCTCACTTTGATACCGAAATGAGCACCTTTATCACAAATTGAACATTTTGCCATAATAGCACCTCCTTCAATGAATAAACTAACTTTCTTCCTAAGTTCACAACAAGACATATAATAGCAGATTATTTTTCCATATGCAAGCAAAATATTTATTTTTTATTGGAAATGAAGAAATACTATAGAATAAAATTAGATTTATGCTATAATTGATGAGTAATTGTGTTTATAAGTCGGTAGATATGATGAACACTGGTGACTTTGTTAGAAAGGAGTCGTGTATGAAGGAATATATTAATAGCGATAACGGTAAAGTAAGTATAGATGAGAGTGTTGTTGCACAGGTTGCAGGACTTACAGCCCTTGACTGTTTTGGAATAGTAGGAATGGGAATAGTCAGTGTCAAGGACGGAATTGTAAAGCAGCTCCGCAGAGACAATGTTTCTAAGGGCGTAAATGTACGTTTTGATGAGAATGGTGATATAGTCATTGAGCTGCACATAGTTGTTGCTTATGGCGTTAGTATAAAGGCTGTCACAGACAATCTTATGCAGTCGGTAAAGTACAAGGTAGAGGATTTTACGTCGTTTAAGGTCAGCCATATCAATGTCTATGTTGAAGATGTTAAAGTACTTGATTAGTTTGGAGGATAGAGTAAAGTGAGTAATACGATTGATGCGCTTGCACTGAAGAAAGCATTTATTGCCGGTGCCAATAATCTTGATAAGAACAAGGAATATATCAATGAACTTAATGTGTTCCCTGTGCCTGACGGAGATACAGGAACTAATATGACGCTGACAATCCTGTCTGCAGTGAAGGAGGTTGAGGCGGCACCTGATGATATGAAGTCCATAGCAAAGGCCATGTCCACAGGTTCGCTCAGAGGCGCCAGAGGTAACTCAGGTGTAATTTTGTCACAGCTTTTGAGAGGATTCAGCAAGAAAGTGCAGGACGCAAGGACCATAGATGTTCACGTTATAGCAGATGCTTTTCAGAAGGCTGTGGAGACTGCATATAAGGCTGTCATGAAGCCTAAGGAGGGAACGATTCTCACAGTTGCCAAGGGCGTGGCGTCCAAGGCAAGGGAGTGTGCTGATGCAGATATGTCCCTTGCACAGTTCTGTGACGAGGTTATTGAATATGGAGATGCCGTTCTTGATTCCACTCCTGAGATGCTTCCGGTTCTGAAGGAAGCCGGCGTGGTCGATTCAGGTGGACAGGGACTCATGGTGGTGCTCAAGGGTGCTGTCGACTGTCTCATGGGCAGAGTTACAGTTGAACTCAGCAAGAACACAGGAACAGTGAATGTGGCAAGAACATCCACAGGCGCAGGCAACGATTCCATATCCACAGCGGATATAAAGTTTGGATATTGTACAGAGTTTATTATCAATCTTGAGAAGCCATATGGCGAGGCTGAGGAGGATGATCTGAAGAGCTTCCTCGAGTCTATAGGTGACTCGATAGTATGTGTATCTCTTGATGATATAGTTAAGATACATGTGCATACCAACCATCCTGGTCAGGCATTTGAAAAGGGTCTTACACTTGGATACCTTACTAATATGAAGATAGACAACATGAGGATAGAGCATCATGAGCGTGTTATCGGTCAGGCAGAGCGCGATGAGGCCGAGAAGCAGGAGGAAGAGAGACAGCACAGAAAGCAGGAGCATAAGGAGCCTCGTAAGAAGTATGGATTTATTACAGTATCCATGGGTGATGGTCTCAAGACTCTTTTTGAAGAGCTTGGAGCAGACCGTGTTATAGAAGGCGGACAGACCATGAATCCAAGCACTGAGGATATGCTCAATGCGATCGATGATGTGAATGCCGAGAATATATTTATACTCCCGAACAATAAGAATGTTGTTCTTGCGGCTAATCAGGCTGCAACTCTGTGTGAAGATAAGAAGATAATTGTGATTCCAACCGCGAATGCTCCTCAGGGCATAAGCGCCATGATCGCATTCGACAGTACAGTCGATGTGGACGAGAACAGATCTGCCATGAAGTCGGCTGTCAAGAATGTCAAAAGCGGACAGGTAACTTATTCCGTAAGAGATACCTCGATCGATGGAAAGGCCATCAAGGAGGGTGATATCATGGGTATCGGCGATAAGGGGCTTGTCAGTGTTGGAAATGATATAGAGAATGTAACATTTGAACTGATCGCAGATGCGGTCGATGAGGATTCAGAGGTTATAAGCATATATAATGGTGCTGATGTGTCTGAGGAGGATGCGCAGAAGCTTGCTGGCAGAGTGGAGGAGGCATATCCGGACGTTGATGTGCAGTGCTACTATGGCGGACAGCCGATATACTATTATATAGTATCTGTGGAATAACTTTCTGTGTATCTGTGAGATCCGTTGTGAAGAGGTGTATGTATGGAATTGAATGACTCCATAAAGACAATAAAAGGCATAGGTGACAAGACTGCGTCGGCATTTGCCCGGCTTGGGATAGAGACGGTGAACGATCTGCTTCTCAATTACCCCAGGACATATGTCACCTATGAGGATCCGGTGGATATATCAGATCTGCAGGCGGGAAGCAGGCAGTCCGTGAGGGCTGTTGTGAACAGCCGTGCGGAGGTCAGAAAAGTACATGGACTGACCATAGTAATATTGTACGCAAAGGATTTCTCTGGGACAATTAAACTTACCTGGTTTAATTGTCCTTTTTTGCGTAATTTCTTTCATATAGGTCAGGAGTTTGTGTTTGTAGGAAATGTGGCTTATAAGGGCGGTATGATGACCATGACGCAGCCGGAATACTACACTGATGATAAATACGGCGAACTTACGCATGTTTGGCAGCCGGTGTACGCGGTAACGCCCGGTATAACCTCAAAGACCATACAGAAGGCTGTGAGAGGCGCAGAGGAAGCCATAGACAAGCTTGAGGATTACCTGCATGACAATGTGCTTGATGAGTACCATATTATGGGTATACAAAAGGCTATCCACTCGATTCATTTTCCTCAGGATGAGCAGAAGCTCAAGGGGGCTGTGAAGAGGATGGCATTTGATGAATTTTACAGCTTTATATCAAACCTTCACAGGATAAAAGACGACAATGTGTATGCAGAAAATACATGTATAATAAACTGTGATGAGGAGGTCAGGACGTTTATTGAGAACTTGAGGTTCAAGCTTACCGGGGCGCAAATGAATGCGGTGCGTGATATGCTTGACGATATGCGCTCTGAACATGTCATGAACAGGCTGGTTCAGGGGGATGTCGGATCAGGAAAAACCATAGTTGCAGCAGCCGGATTATACGCAGTGGCTGCAAGTGGCTATCAGGGAGTGATCATGGCACCGACTGAGGTTCTGGCGGTTCAGCATTACAAGGAGCTCAGTTCACTGTTTGAGCCATACGGAATATCTGTGGGACTTCTGACTGGTTCCATGACAGCGAAAGAGAAAAGAGAGATGTACAGCCGTATCAAGAATATGGATGTGCAGGTTGTGGTCGGAACACATGCCCTCATACAGGACAAGGTGGAGTATGGAAGACTGGCGCTTGTTGTAACTGATGAGCAGCACAGATTCGGTGTAAAGCAGCGCGAGAGACTTGCGTCAAAGGGAGAAGCTCCGCACACGCTTGTTATGAGTGCCACACCTATTCCGAGAACCCTTGCGATCATCATGTATGGCGATCTTGACATTTCAGTTATAGATGAGCTCCCGGCGGGAAGAATCCCGATCAAGAACTGCGTTGTGGATGAGAGCTACAGGAAGACGGCTCTCGGCTTTATCATGAAGGAGGTCTCACAGGGGCATCAGATATATATAGTCTGCCCGATGGTGGAGGCCAGCGAAGTTCTGGACGATGTTGCAAATGTGACCGAGTATACGGAGGAGCTGAAGAAGTCCATCAGGGATGGATATGGCGCTGACACTTCGGTGGTATGTTTGCACGGTAAGATGAAGGCGGAGGAAAAGAACAGGATACTCCAGGACTTTGCGGATGGTAAGATAAGCATTCTTGTCTCAACTACGGTCATAGAGGTTGGAATAAACAATCCAAATGCCACAGTTATGATGGTGGAGAATGCAGAGCGTTTTGGCCTTGCGCAGCTCCATCAGCTCAGGGGACGTGTAGGAAGAGGAAATCTCCAGTCGTACTGTATTTTCATGAGCGGAAAAAAGGATAAGGATACTATGGAGAGACTGAATGTTCTGGAGAAGTCAAATGACGGCTTCTATATAGCCGGTGAGGATCTCAAGATGAGGGGCCCGGGAGATTTCTTTGGAATAAGACAGAGCGGGGAGCTGATGTTCAAGGTTGGGGATATATACAATCATGCTGACATGCTTAGGGCGGCGCAGGACGTATACGACCGCTATGGACAGGAGATAGATGCGAAACTGATAAACAAAGGGGATGACAGGCTGTACACTATGCCTGTATTATAAATAAAAAAAGGGGGTATACCATGAAAAATAAGAAAACGATAGTTATGGGAATAATTATTGGCATTTTGCTGATAATTATAGCGGTTATGGGATATGTGATCGCTTCGGGAAAGAAAGGTGATTCCGTTAAGAAAGAAACGTTGCAGGAGACTTCTGCAGGCACAGAAGAAGTGAAAAGTGCTGACAATACGGGCGATACAACTGAGTCGTCAGAAAAACAGGATGACCAATCCTTGGATATTGCAGGCGATTTCTATGCTGAGATAGGACATGATACCACGTGGGAGGCAGATGGCAAAAAGTGTGCTACAGAGAGCATTAACATATATAACAACACATCTGCGTCTGCAAAGGATTGGAAGCTTGAGATTACATATAAGGGAACTCCGGCTGTAGATCAGATATGGGGCGGAGAGTACAAGATATCAGGCAAAACAGTGTCAATAAAGGCTGTGGATTACACCCAGGAGATACCTGCTAAGGGCAGTATCAACCTCGGATATAATTTCTCTTCAGATGACCTCGCCGTTGAGAAATACGTGCTGTATGTAAATGACACACAGTACAGCGGAGATGGTCTTAAGATGGTAGCTTCAGCGCCTGAGAAGACCGACAGCAATGAAACAAGCGGAGACGGGAAAAATACAGAATCCGCTGCCACTGAGAAGAAAAACAATACAAATGTTCCGGGAGAGATCCCATTTGAAACACATGGAAAACTTTCGGTAAAAGGAACGGATATAGTGGACATGAATGGAGACAAATATCAGCTTAAGGGTGTCAGCACCCATGGAATCACATGGTTCCCTGATTATGTGAATAAGGAAGCCTTTGAGACTCTGCGGGATGACTGGGGTGCAAATCTTATAAGACTTGCGATGTATACGGATACAGGAGACAGCTACGGATACTGCAGTGGCGGAGATAAGGACGAGATACTTGCTCTTGTCGACAAAGGAGTTAGTGCAGCGACTGAGCTTGGCATGTATGTCATAGTTGACTGGCACATACTAAGCGACAGTGATCCGAATAATCATATAGATGATGCAAAAGAATTCTTTGACAAGGTATCTAAGAAATATGCGGCACAGGAGAATGTCATATATGAGATCTGCAACGAGCCGAATGGTGGAACCCAGTGGAGCAGTGTCAAGTCGTATGCCGAGACTATAATACCGGTCATCAGGGCAAACGACAAAGATGCTCTGATAATCGTGGGAACTCCAAACTGGAGCCAGGATGTCGATATTGCGTCACAGGATCCGATAACCGGTTATGACAACATCATGTACGCAGTGCATTTTTATGCGGCTACCCACAAGGATGACCTGAGAAATAAGGTTAAGACGGCTCTGGACAACGGACTTCCTGTATTTGTGAGTGAGTTCAGCCTGTGCGATGCATCGGGCAATGGAGGTATTGATTACGATTCATCTGACGAGTGGTTCGAGCTTATAAACGAGAATAATCTCAGCTATTCATCATGGAGTCTGTGTAACAAGAATGAGACATCGGCACTTATAAAGTCTGATTCAACAGCCACGGGCAACTTTTCCGATGGAGATCTGTCGGATACCGGAAAATACGTGAGAGACAGAATAATGGGAAAATAGAGTGAAGATTGGAAGCTCTTCTTGTAATTTCGCAGAAGGCATGGTATAAGAATGTCTGGCGGAGAACGTTTACAATAAACAGTACATATAGATAGGAGATTAATATGAGGGTTATTGCCGGTAGTGCAAGAAGTCTGAAGTTGGTGACGGTTGATTCGATGGATACCAGACCAACAACGGACAGGATAAAAGAAACCTTGTTTAATATGCTCTCAAATGATATTCCGGGATGTCGGTTCCTTGATGTGTTCAGCGGAAGTGGAGCTATTGGAATAGAGGCGCTCAGCCGTGGGGCAGACATGGCAGTATTTGTTGAGAACAGCAGAAAGGCAGTGGAGTGTATCAATAAAAACCTTGCGTTTACAAAGCTTGCCGACAGGGCGCAGGTATTGTCAGCGGATGCTGTTCAGGCAGTGGGGATGCTGGGGAGACAGGGGAAGGCATTCGATGTAATATTTATGGATCCTCCATATGGAAAGCTTTTGGAAAAGGCTGTGCTTGAAAGGCTTGCAGGTTCACCTCTGATGGATTATGACACAATGGTCATTGTGGAGTCGGATCTTGACACGGATTTTGATTATCTTGATGATCTGGGACTGGAGCTTTATAAGACGAAGAAATATAAGACCAATAAACATACATTTATATATAGGAGACTGGAAGATGAGTAGAGCTATTTATCCGGGAAGTTTTGATCCGGTGACACTTGGCCACCTGGATATAATTAAGAGATCTGCGGAAATGTTTGATGAGCTTATAGTCGGGGTGCTCAATAATACCGCAAAATCTCCATTGTTTTCTTTGGAAGAACGTGTTAATATGTTAAAGAATGTAGTCTCAGATATCCCGAACGTGAAAGTTATGGGTTTTGGAGGACTGCTGGTGGATTTTGCAAGACAGAACGACGTGAAGGTCATAGTGAGAGGCCTTCGGGCTGTGTCGGATTTTGAGTATGAATTACAGATTGCCCAGAGCAACAGGAAAGTTGCCCCGGATATTGACACGGTTTTTCTTGCAACCAGTATTGAGTATTCGTACCTTAGCTCAAGCGTGGTCAAGGAATATGCGAGCTTTGGTGTGGATGTACATGATTTTATCCCGGAGGAGATTAGGGATACATTGAGAGACCGATATTCGACAGACAGAGACTGACAGACGAAGGAAGAATTTTTGGATAGATTATTAGGAGGAGAAAAACATGGCAAGAAAAGGTATTGAAGAGATGATCAGTGAGATAGAGATATTTATTGACAATTGTAAGTATCAGCCATTGTCATCCAGTAAGATTATTGTACCAAAGGAAGATCTGGAGCAGATGGTGGGCGAACTCAAGCTCAAGCTGCCTAATGAGATAGAGAGATGTAAGAAGATCATGAGAAACAAGGAGGCTATACTTGCAGATGCAAGAGCGAGAGCTGATTCTATCATCACAGAGTCTGTTGCAGAGGCAAACAGACTGGTTGATCAGAGCCAGATAGTTGAGCTTGCCAACATCAGAGCGAATGAGATAACAGACATGGCGAGAAGTCAGGCTGAACAGATCATCGCTGAGGCGAATGCAGATGCCAGGGAAGTCAGAGCAGGTTCTATGTACTATTCAAAGGACAAGCTCACAGAGATCAGCCAGTATATAAATGCAACACTTCAGGCAGAGAGAGCAAACTATGAGAATCTCATTAAGTCTCTTGAGGACAATGCGGCAAGAGTTGCTGACAATATGGCAGAGCTTGATTCAAGCATAGCTCAGATCAATGGCGTTCCTGAGCAGGTACAGCCAAGTGCTGACGATTCAGCATTTGCTGATGATGACAACACAGATTACAATGTATACGGCAAGACAGAGTATTCATCAGACGACTCTGACGATGAGGATTATGATGACGAGGATGATGATGAATATGACGACGAGGATGAGGATGATGAGGAGTTCCTCGACGAGTAATCACGCCAGATGATACAGGATGTATTTACAGAAACATCATATAGAAAATGAAACACAGGAAGGCACATACTGTTTTCCCTGTTGTGTATTTTATGAATGACAGCCCGGATATTCTTATCATATCACGGCTTTGGAACAAGGCTGATAGCCCTCCAAAGGCAGTGAGTGAGAGAATGAGGGCTGTCTTTATTTTTGTGGAAATATCCATGCCGTATAATATTGGAACACCGCTGCCTATCTCCAGATATGCGGATATGATGGTGCATGCATCGCCTGAAAAGTATCTGCACATAAGATTTCCTGCAATGGCAAATATGACCATGTACACACCGATCACAGTTATATTGTGTACCGAGCTGCTTATTATGTCAGAATACGTATTTTCTGGATTCCCTGAATTGGGGCTCTGGTTGTCTGATGATACCTGGACTGTTGCGGCAGTAAGCAGCTCCGTGGAAGTGCTGGAGCGGTGGGATGACATACATGACAGAGTAAGCGCTATTACAGTATAAATGATCTGTGGAAGATATACAGCCTCGATCAGCCGTGCAAACGATATATATTCCATCAAATGATCCCTGTATATGTAATTGTAAAGAAACATCGGACTTATATTGTTGCACATCGGGAGTAGGCTCTGACATACGTTTTCAGAGATGATCCTCTTTCGGTAAAAGAAAGCTATGATGATCGTGCCTGTGGGAAAACCGCATAGCAGGCCTATTATAAAGATGATCGCATATGCGCAGCATTTTGATACCTGTATCGATCTGAGAAAGCTGGTTATAACACCGGTCAGCAGCATAAAGGGGAGCAGAATAGGCACAATGGATGAGTACCATAGCTGTAACCCCTGGGTGCATCCGGATCTGATGATGTCTGAATTTAAACATGCAAATATTATAATTGAAGCTGTTAGAATTATATAACATACGTTCTTCATATGCCAATTGTATTCATTTTATAGAGCAAATATGATAAATAAGAATATGTCATATAACTATGACAGGTTGTTCAAAATCGGTCTTTATACTGATTTTGTATTTGTTGTATACCATGTTTCTGTATATGTCTGCGGCTTTTATGTCGTATGAGAACATGGACAGACCTGTGGAATCTGTATTTTTGTATATCTCGGCTGAACGGGTTATGATCGGTACCTGCGAAGCCTTTTTCATGCTTTTTATCACGGCACCTGCATCTTTTTTTAGTCCAAGAAGCTTGATGTAGGCTATCCAGCCGTTTTCTTTAAAATGGGAATAGTCATCACATCTCAGGTCTGTGATGGTGTGCAGCAGACCTCTCTGAATGTGCGTGAGAGTATAATTCCTGCATTTAAGTGCTGTTGCGGTCTCAGTAAAGGATAGATTTGTGTCAAGCCTGGAGAGACGGTTGCAGAGATCTCTATCCATGTCAACGATGTCATCCGTGCACGGAGCAAGTATCCTTCGTGCTGACAGGAGATGAGACAGGTCGTCGTCGAACATCGGAAATGACTTTCTGTACGCGTTTTGCAGGATGTTGTAGCAACTGTCAGGAATGTGGCGCCTTAAGCTTTCAACATCACTTGACCGGAGTAGCTCACGTATGGCTGAGGCCGAACAGATGTCGTTGTCGGTGGCAGTGCTGTTGTATTCTGATAAGATCCTTCTGATCGGGACAGTTTTGATCCTGGAGTCTGTCTGTATAAGAGTAGCAATATACTCTATGGCCAGAATGTTGTTCGGGCTTGCCAGGATACGGTCAAGATCAGCGCTGGTATAACCGGTAAGGTTCTGGTTCTGCAGATACTCGGAGATGGCGGCTGCTCTGGCTGATCCATATGAGATGCCCGAAGATACGGATTTTTTTATGGATTCCGATACCTGTGGCGGTTCATTGACGGTGAGTTCGGCAATTTTTTGCAGAAGATCAATGTCATCACATTCTGCGCCGAATGAGATATAGTCTATGCCATCAAGAGCGTTCATCATGCAGACTGCGGCATGTGCATAGTCTCTGGCACTTGATGATGCGTATACAAATGGAATCTCGAACACAGCGTCTACACCGCATCTCAAAGCGATCTCGGTTCTTGTGTGCTTATCTGCTATGGCAGGAACGCCTCTCTGAAGAAAATTGCCGCTCATAAAGCATATGACATGTTCGGCACCAGTTAGAAGCTTCGCCTGCTGTATCTGATATTCGTGTCCCTTGTGAAATGGATTGTATTCGCAAACTATGCCTACTGTGCTCATGGCTCCTCCTTGAAATGCGTGTTTTATAACCTGTCACGATTTATAATGCCTTTGTCGGTAAAGTTTATTCTATCTTAATAATTAATGGCTGTAAAGTGTGTTATAATGACGGACATAAAGATGTTAAGTGAAAAATTCAAGATGCGGCATTGTTCTGATGCCGATGATCCCCACATACCAGACAGATATTGATTAATTAAGTGAAGGCAGCCAATTTATGGTTGACAAAGTGGCAATAATCTAATACTATATTAAAAGGTAATCGAACATATGTTTAGGAGGAAGATACAATGGCGAATAATTCCGGTAATGTAAATATTGATGATAAGAGAAAGGCATTGGATGCCGCTATAGCACAGATAGAGAAGCAGTATGGTAAGGGTTCGGTGATGAAGCTTGGCGATTCCAATGCGAATATGAATATAGATGTGATCCCTACAGGATCCCTCAGCCTTGATATAGCACTTGGACTTGGCGGTGTGCCTAGAGGAAGAATCATAGAGGTGTTCGGACCTGAGTCGAGTGGTAAGACGACGGTAGCACTTCACATTGTTGCTGAGATACAGAAGAGAGGCGGAATCGCAGGCTTTATAGATGCCGAGCATGCACTTGATCCGACATATGCCAAGAACATAGGTGTAGATATAGACAATCTTTACATATCACAGCCTGACTGCGGAGAGCAGGCGCTTGAGATCACAGAGACCATGGTCAGATCGGGAGCGGTTGATGTCGTTATCGTGGACTCTGTTGCTGCACTTGTACCAAAGGCAGAGATAGACGGAGAGATGGGCGATTCGCATATGGGACTTCATGCCAGACTTATGTCACAGGCGCTCAGAAAGCTCACTGCTGTTGTCAGTAAGACCAACTGTGTTGTCATATTTATCAATCAGCTTAGAGAGAAGGTTGGAGTTGTGTTCGGTAACCCTGAGGTTACAACAGGTGGTCGTGCACTTAAGTTCTATGCTTCCGTAAGACTTGACGTAAGAAGAATTGATACGCTCAGACAGGGCGGTGAGATCGTAGGTAACAGAACAAGAGTTAAGATAGTTAAGAACAAGGTGGCTCCTCCATTCAAGGAGGCTGAGTTCGATATCGTGTTCGGCAAGGGTATATCTAAGGTTGGAGATATTCTTGATCTTGCTGTTGCGAACGACATAGTGGATAAGTCCGGTGCATGGTACGCATACAACGGCAATAAGATAGGTCAGGGAAGAGAGAATGCGAAGGCATATCTTGAGAACAATACAGCTATCTGTGATGAGATAGAGCAGAAGGTAAGAGAGGCGGTTGGTGTTGCCGGAGAGTCTGCCGAGAACACTGTAGATGATGGAGCAGATGAGTAGGATCGCAACTGTCACTGATATCAGGAAGATCGATGATAAAAGGTTTTGTCTGTTTGTGGACTATGAGCCTTTTTCATCGGTCTATGCATCGGATATACGAAGATTACATCTTGCCTGTGACGGAGAGATAGAATGGAGTAAACTTGAGGAATTCAGACGGGACTATCTGTTCAAACGTGCCATGAACAAGGCTGTGAACTCCATAAAATTTTCGGACAAGTGTGAATACGATATCAGGCAGAAGCTTAAGGATCTGTATTACGACGAAGAGATCGTGGATCAGACCATCGACAAACTGAAGTCGTATGGATATATAGATGATTACAGGTATGCATGTGGATATATACGCAGAAACTCCGCTAAAAAAGGCATTCGTGTCATACGATTTGAATTGCAGGCAAAGCATATAGGCCAGGATATTATCGATCTGGCTGTGGAAGACTCAGACATATCAGACGAAAGCGACAGGATAACACACATTTTACAAAAAAAATACACTGTGGAAGAACTGACTGAAAAGCGTGATAAAGTCTATGCATACATGTACAGCAAGGGTTTTGACAGGCGTAAGGTTTCTGAGTGTATACGAAATATTGTCTCTGATATTACTTGACATAACATCTTAAAAATATTAAACTTAAATAGTTGTATTCTTGTACAATGAAAACTTAATAAGGAGGTGCTCCTGTGAATTCACCAATAGTATGGGGAATAATCGCTGTTGTTGTAGTTGCACTGCTTGTTGCTACATGGTTTATCGCTATTGCATATCGCAAGAACATAGTAGAGACCAAGATAGGAAGAGCAGAGTCACAGGCAAGAGAGATTATTGACGAAGCTCAGAAGACCGCCGAGGCTAAGAAGCGCGAGATACTGCTTGAGGCAAAGGAAGATTCCCTTAAGACACGTAATGACCTTGAAAAGGAAGTAAAGGACAGACGTGGAGAACTTTCACGTATGGAGAAGAGAATTCTTGCACGTGAAGAGAATCTTGATAAGAAGACTGAGGCAGTTGAGAAGAAGGAAGCTAGTTTAGCTAACAAGGAAAGCGCGCTGGACAAGCAGAAGGCTAAGGTTGAAGAGTTACAGGCGAAACGTTTACAGGAACTTGAAAGAATTTCAGGTTTGACCTCTGAACAAGCAAAAGAATACTTATTAAAGACTGTTGAAGATGAAGTAAAGCATGAAACAGCAGTTATGGTCAAGGAATTAGAAACCAGAGCTAAAGAAGAAGCGAACAAGAAGGCGAAGGAGTATGTTGTCAATGCAATACAGAGATGTGCGGTTGATCATATCTCAGAGACAACGATCTCATTAGTTCAGTTACCTAACGACGAGATGAAGGGTAGGATAATTGGTAGAGAGGGTAGAAATATTCGTACCCTTGAAACTCTCACAGGCGTAGATCTTATCATAGACGATACTCCTGAGGCAGTTATCTTATCAAGCTTTGATCCGGTAAGACGTGAGGTAGCAAGAATTGCACTTGAGAAACTCATCGTGGATGGTAGAATCCATCCAGCCAGAATCGAAGAGATGGTTGAGAAAGCGCAGAAGGAAGTTGAAAACATGATGCGCGAGGAAGGTGAAGCTGCTACTCTTGAGGTAGGAATTCACGGAATCCATCCAGAGCTGGTAAGACTTCTTGGAAAGTTGAAATTTAGAACAAGCTACGGACAGAACGCATTGAAGCACTCTGTTGAGGTAGCTCAGTTGTGTGGTTTGTTGGCCGGAGAGATAGGTGTCGATATCAAGGTTGCAAAGCGTGCTGGATTACTCCATGATATAGGTAAATCACTTGATCATGAGATGGAGGGTTCACATGTTCAGATCGGTGCAGATCTTTGTAGAAAGTACAAAGAGTCAGCGCTTGTTGTCAATGCGGTAGAATCACATCACGGTGATGTTGAGCCTGAGTCATTGATAGCACTTCTGGTACAGGCTGCAGATACAATTTCTGCTGCAAGACCGGGAGCAAGAAGAGAGACCTTGGAGACTTATACTACAAGACTTAAGAAGTTAGAGGATATTGCTAATTCTCATAAGGGTGTAGATAAGACATTTGCTATTCAGGCAGGTAGAGAAATTCGTGTAATGGTAGTTCCTGAGCATGTAAGCGATTCTGATATGGTATTGCTGGCTAGAGATATTGCAAAGCAGATCGAAGACGAGCTTGAGTATCCTGGACAGATTAAGGTAAATATTATAAGAGAGTCACGCGTGACAGATTACGCAAAATAAAAATTAGGGTTTGTAGAGATGATCTACAAACCCTTTTTATGATTTGTCATATAATGAAGATAACATCAAGCCGGTGCTTGAATATAATTGAGGTGTATATGTTTCGTAATTTGTATGCATGATGAACTATGAAAACGGGAAGATAGGTGATCGATAAATGGAAAAATTTAAGAAAATAAAAACTGAAGTGGCTTACAGGGCGCATGTGTTTGATGTATATAACGACTATCTTGAACTGCCTGACGGCAGAAATGTTGTATATGATCTGATAAAGCATCATCCGGGAGCGTGCATCCTTCCGGTGAAAGACGATGGATCGATCATATTGATAAAACAGTACAGGAATTCTATTGATGATATAACCTACGAGGTTCCGGCTGGTTTTATCGATGAGGGAGAGGCTCCTGAAGATGCAGCCAGAAGAGAACTCAGGGAAGAGACTGGGTTTACTGCGAAGGTCGTGGAATATGTGACAAGGACTGTTCTGGCTATCGGTACAAGTGATGAACAGACTTACGTGTATATAGGCATGGGACTTACCGGAGGAACATGTGCATTGGACGAGAATGAATTTATAGAGACCGAGGAGATAGGTCTTGATGATGCACTCGATATGATAAGAGATGGCAGGATAGTGGATTCCAAAACAATAATTGCAATCTACGCATATTGGGGTAAGAAATGCTCCCAAACAAGCAATCACATAATTTGAAACATAGAAAATTCAACTGAAACATTGTCGGAATTAAAAAATGTGAAATATTTTTGAAAAGAATTATGTCAATATCTAGTATACATAATTTGATCGCGCACCGCATTTTGTACTTTTGCTAAAAATGCCGTGAAGCCTTGATTTTACTTGTTAAAATAGTGTTTGATTTTATTTACATTTATATTTATAATATAATTCAGTCTACATAACTAAGGGGATAAATTAGTGGAACAATACATAGACAGATATGTTGATTATTTAAGAAATGTAAAAAAATCCAGCGAGAATACTGTTGCATCATATCGGAGAGATCTGATAAAATTCTACAGGTATTTTGACGAGAAGGGCATAACGAGGATTGATGATATTAATGAAACTTATATCACTTCGTATGTGTTGGAAATGGAGAAACAGGGGATGTCCATGGCTACGGTGTCACGTAACATTGCATCCATAAAGTCATTCTATGCCTATCTCATGAGGGAGAGGATTGTGAATGAGGATCCAACGGAGAATATCAAGCCTCCGAAGATCGTGAAGAAGGTTCCTGAGACGCTTACCATAAGTGAGGTGAACAAGCTTCTCGACCAGCCTACCAACAAGACTCCAAAGGAGATCAGGGATAAGGCGATGCTGGAGCTGTTGTATGCTACAGGAATACGTGTTACAGAGCTTGTGACATTGAAACTCACGGATGTCAACATAAAGCTTGGGTTCATTGAGTGCCACGACGGCGACAGGGTGAGGACTGTTCCGGTTGCGGAGGTTGCTCAGAGAGCCCTCAGCAGATATATTACTGAGGTGCGCGATGATATGAGTGGAGGCAGTGATTATCTGTTCTTCAACTGCAAGGGTGCACCTATGACGAGACAGGGATTCTGGAAGATAATAAAGTATTATGCGGCTAAGGCCGGCATAGATAAAGATATAACACCTCATATGATAAGGCATTCATTTGCCTCACATATGTTGGGGAATGGAGCGGATATAAAGTCTGTTCAAGAGATGCTTGGACATGTGGATATTGCGACAACCCAGATATATCTTACAAATAAGCAGAGTAAGCTCAAGGAAGAATATGCAAAGGCATATCCGAGGGCCTAACAAATAACTTATAAACTAAGGAGACAATTAAATCATGGAAAACAATTACTACGTTCCGGCACAGATCATTGAGAATAATCTCAAGGGTGCTGTTGGAAAGGCAAATCTCAAGCTGTACAAGATGATCATGATGGGATTCTTTGCAGGAATGTTCATTGCAATAGGAGCTGAGGGATCAAACCTTGCGGTGCATACGGTGGACAATTTCGGACTTGCGAAGACTCTTGCAGGATGCATATTCCCTGTAGGACTCATGATGTTATCGATTATCGGTGCAGAGCTGTTTACCGGAAACTGTATGATGATAACAGCGGTTATTGATGGTAGGATAAAGCTTGTGCAGATGCTCAAGAATTGGGTTATTGTATATCTCAGCAATATGCTTGGATCAGTTGTGACTGCAGCTCTTATATATGGAAGCGGTCAGTTTGATAATTCAGCAGGCGGCCTTGGCGCTTATACCATCAAGGTGGCTATGGGTAAGACAGGCCTTGATTTTTGCAATGCGTTCATGTCGGGAATAATGTGTAATGTTCTCGTGTGTATCGCGGTTCTCATGTCATCTTCGGCTAAGGATATAATTGGAAAGCTGTTTGCATGCTTCTTCCCGATAATGGTATTCGTCGTGTCAGGTTTTGAGCACTGCGTTGCAAATATGTACTATATACCTGCAGGTCTGATGGCTGCATCAAACAGCAAGTACGTGGACAAGGCATGCGAGCTCTATGGATATACCGCACAGCAGATAAGTGACCAGCTCACAGTGGGACATTTCTTCAGTAAAAATCTCCTCCCTGTAACGCTTGGTAATATCATCGGCGGTGGTCTGATAGTGGGAATTGGACTTTACATCATCAACAAGCCTAAAAAGGTGGAAGAGTAGAATCTGGCGCCAGACTTATAGGCAACAAGGTCAGAATGATGGACTGAATAAATGATGGATTGAAAAATAAGATAGATAAATAAAAAACAGATGTGGCATGATTTGAGGAATCACCCTGGATCATATCACATCTGTTTTTTATTACTTACATTTTATCGCATTATTGTTTGCCGCAATTTTCAGTTTGTTTGACAATTACTTATAAAAGTCAATTATCTTGTCCATTCTGGATGACATATTCTCAAATATAAGATCAAGGATCGTCAGGGCGGTCATGGCCTCGACGACCACAACAGCTCTCGGCCCAATGATAGGATCGTGGCGGCCTCTGATCGAGACCTCTATGTTATCCCTGGACTTGTTAACGGTTTTCTGTGTGGATGCGATGGATGGGGTCGGCTTGAAATGCGCCTTGATGATTATGTCTGAACCATCGCTCATTCCGCCGAGAATACCTCCGGCGTGATTGGTCTCCTTGTCTACGTTATAACCGTTCATGACAAATGCATCATTGTTATATGAGCCTCTTGCAGTGGATACCTCGGTGCCGTCGCCAATCTCGACAGCTTTCACAGCTCCGATGGACATAACTGCCTTTGCGAGGCATGCATCCAGTTTGTCAAATACCGGTTCACCGATACCTGCCGGCATTCCATGCACGATACATTCAACACCAGAGCCTATGGAATCGTTCTCCGCCATGCAGTCTTGAAGAAGGATTGATGCCTTCTCGTAGGCATCCGGGTCCGGCATGTTGAGGTCGTTCTTAAGTATATAGTCAGCGTCAAAATTGTTCCTGTCTATATGTACATCACCGATGGAAGATACGTAGGTAGTTATGGTGATACCGAGTTCCTTCAGTATCTTTGAGGCGATCGCACCGGCTGCAACTCTGCCGATGGTCTCTCGTCCCGATGAACGGCCGCCGCCTCTGTAATCCCTGAAGCCATATTTTTCATCAAATGTATAATCTGCGTGGCCTGGTCTGTAATATGTGGCGATATCTCCGTAATCCCCGGAGCGCTGGGATGTATTTCTCACCATCATGGATATAGGAGTTCCGGTTGTCTTTCCCTCGAAAATTCCTGACAGTATCTCTATGGTATCGGATTCCTTTCTAGGCGTTGAGAACTGTGAAAATCCGGGTTTTCTGCGATCCAGAAATACCTGTATATCTTCCTCACACAGTGGAAGACCGGCAGGGCAGCCGTCAACGACAACTCCCAGAGCCTTTCCGTGGGATTCTCCCCATGTGGTGATGGTAAATTTATTTCCTATGGTGGAACCTGCCATAATATATCTCCTTTCAAATGCGGCGAAACCTGCCGTTCTCTATTCGGCAAATGAACTGCAGAATCCTGCAGCGCAAATGTCCGCGCGCACTATTATAGCATAGATAAGTTTGTGATAACAAGAAATAAGTTGGGATGCTGTAAAGTGTGAAAGCGTATAAGGCGAATGTCAAACCGGGAATATTACCGGCCGGGGTTGTAATGAAATATGTTATATATTAAAATATCTATGAAATGAATGAAAGAACGAAAGGACACGGCTGAAAGCACAGCCGGACATAAGGTGGTCAAGAAAATGGAGAAATATTATATAGTAAAATCGATAGACGGAGATTACGCAAATCTTGCTGATGAGAATGATCTTGGCGGTGAGACAAAGCTCGTTGCAAGGGCGCTGCTTCCGGAAAGTATAGCGGAAGGAACAAGGCTGCACTATGCATTTTTGCAGTATGAAATTGCGGATTAATTTCCTCTTTACAAAACCAGACACATATGTTATCCTACACAAGGTCAACTGACACTTAGTTTGAGGACACCTCTAGGCCTTTTGCCCGGTGTCAGTCATGTATATTATTTTATAGGAGGATTGTTATTATGATAACAAAAGAGCAGAAGCAGGAAATCGTAGCTAAGTACGGCAAGGATGCAAACGACACAGGTTCAACAGAGGTTCAGATCGCACTTCTTACAGCAAGAATCAACGATCTCAACGGACATTTCAAGGCTAATCCAAAGGATCATCACTCAAACCGTGGTCTTCTTAAGATGGTTGGTCAGAGAAGAAACCTTCTTGCATACCTCAAGAGCAAGGATATCGAGGCATACAGAAAGCTCATCGAGAGCCTTGGACTTAGAAAGTAATTTCTATTCGAGCCTTAATACAATAACAATTATGGGAATCATGTGTACACGCATGATTCCTTTTTATTTGCCCGGACACATTTTTATGGTATCAAATAGTGTAAACAGAGGTGTTTGGATATTGTATTTTTTATATTCGTATGATAAAATTTAAAAGATTGTGGAATGACATATCGAGACTTCTATAAAGAATATCATGGATCATCGCTGAAAGATGGCAAAAAGGTTATAAGACATGGTGTTTTTTATAGTTGTTTCGACGTCTTCCACAATACAAATAAATATTAAATCAAGGAGATTTTGAGATGAGTAAGGAATTCAAGAGATACCAGAAAGAGATCGCTGGCAGAATGCTCACTGTTGATATCAACAGAGTAGCTGCACAGGCAAATGGTGCTGCATTTATCAAGTACGGTGACACAACAGTGCTTTCAACATGTACAGCTTCAGAGAAGCCAAGAGACGGAATCGATTTCTTCCCACTTTCAGTAGAGTATGAGGAGAAGTTATATTCAGTAGGAAAGATACCTGGAGGATTCAATAAGAGAGAGGGTAAGGCATCAGAGAACGCTGTCCTCACATCACGAGTAATCGACAGACCTATGAGACCTCTTTTCCCTAAGGATTATAGAAATGACGTAACACTCAACAACCTTGTTATGTCAGTAGATCCAGAGTGCAGACCGGAGCTGGTTGCAATGCTCGGATCATCTATCGCAACATGTATATCAGACGTTCCATTTGACGGACCATGTGCCATGACACAGGTAGGTCTCATCGACGGAGAGTTCATCATCAACCCAACACAGAAGCAGTGGGATGAGGGTGATCTGAAGCTCACAGTTGCATCTACATCACAGAAGGTTATCATGATCGAGGCCGGTGCAAATATTGTACCTGAGGCTAAGATGATCGAAGCTATCTACATGGCTCATGATATCAACCAGGACATCATCGCATTTATCAATGAGATAGTAGCTGAGGTTGGAAAGCCAAAGCATTCATATGTAAGCTGTGCAGTTCCAGAGGAGCTCTTTGCAGCGATTAAGGAGATCGTTCCTCCAGAGGCTATGGAGGAGGCTGTATTCTCAGACGAGAAGCAGGTTCGTGAGGAGAACATCAGACAGATCACAGAGAAGCTTGAGGAGGCATTTGCAGACAACGAGGAGTGGCTTGCAGTCCTTCCAGACGCTATATACCAGTATCAGAAGAAGACAGTAAGAAAGATGATCCTCAAGGATCACAAGAGACCTGATGGACGAGCTATCAACCAGATCAGACCACTTGCTGCTGAGGTTGACATCATTCCTAGAGTCCACGGCTCAGCTATGTTTACAAGAGGACAGACACAGATCTGTAACGTATGTACACTTGCTCCACTTTCTGAGATCCAGAGAGTTGACGGACTTGACGAGAACGTTACATCCAAGAGATATATGCACCACTACAACTTCCCTTCATACTCAGTAGGAGAGACAAAGGTTTCAAGAGGACCTGGACGTAGAGAGATTGGACACGGTGCACTTGCTGAGAGAGCACTTCTTCCTGTACTTCCAAGTGAGGAAGAGTTCCCATATGCGATCAGAACCGTATCAGAGACATTTGAGTCAAATGGTTCAACATCAATGGCATCAACATGTTCATCATGTATGTCACTCATGGCTGCCGGTGTTCCTATCAAGGCTATGGTTGCCGGAATCTCATGCGGACTTGTAACAGGTGATACAGACGACGATTACATCGTACTCACAGATATCCAGGGACTTGAGGACTTCTTCGGAGATATGGACTTCAAGGTAACAGGTACAACAGAGGGTATCACAGCTATCCAGATGGATATCAAGATTCACGGACTTACAAGACCTATCGTTGAGGAGGCTATCGCAAGAACACGTGAGGCAAGACTCTTCATCATGGAGACATGTATGAAGCCGGCCATCGCAGCTCCAAGACCAACGGTCAATGATTTCGCGCCAAAGATCAAGCAGATCAAGATTGATCCAGAGAAGATCGGTGAGGTTATCGGACAGAGAGGTAAGACTATCAACACTATCATCGAGGAGACAGGTGTTAAGATCGATATCGATGATGAGGGAAGAATCTCTATCTGTGGCGTAGAGCAGGCAGGTATGGACAAGGCTGTCGAGATGATCAACATGATCGTAGAGCCTCTTGAAGTTGGCAAGAACTACCATGGTAAGGTTGTAAAAGTTATCGACTGTGGAGCTATCGTATCGCTTGCACCTAACAAGGATGGACTCATCCACATCTCAAAGCTTTCAGACAAGAGAGTTGCAAAGGTTGAGGATGTTGTAAATGTAGGTGATGAGGTTGACGTTAAGGTCATCAAGATCGACGAGAGAGCAGGAAGAATAAGCCTGAGTCTCAAGGATGCACAGTAAATAACAGTTCTGAGCTAAACTATAATAAGGATATTTTTTATAAGGGTAAATCTGATGTCTCGAAGCCGGTCTGTCATATGGCCGGTTCCGGGGCATTGTAGTAAATAAAGGCATACATAAACAAACTAAAAAATAAATGCAGATTTAAGGGGGAACATATGAGATACGGTTATTTTGACGAACAGAACAAAGAGTATGTAATTGACAGACCAGACACCCCGGCACCTTGGGCAAACTACCTTGGTTCACCGGAATACGGAGCTATAATCTCCAACAACGCAGGAGGCTACAGCTTTGAGAAGTCAGGAGCAAACGGAAGAATACTGAGATACATATTTAACAGCTTTGATCAGCCTGGAAGATATGTATATCTTAGAGATGATGACACAAAGGATTACTGGTCAGCATCATGGCAGCCGGTAGGCAAGAGTCTTGATGTGTATAAGAGTGAATGTCACCATGGAACGGCATATACAAAGATGTATGCAGATTATTCTGATATCAAGTCAGAGGTGCTGTATTATGTTCCACTTAACAAGACACATGAAGTGTGGAAGGTGAGAGTTACCAACAACTCTGATAAGCCTCGTAACCTTTCAGCTATCGGATACTGTGAGTTTACCAATGACTGCAATTATGAGCAGGATCAGGTAAATCTCCAGTATACACTGTTCATAACCAGAACATATTTCATGGATAACAACAAGATCCTTCAGGTCATCAATGAGAATGTTGAGAAGGCTGAGATCAATGGAAGTAAGGCAAACAGAAGATTCTTTGCACTTGCCGGAAGTGATGTTGCATCATACTGTGGTGACAAGGAGGAGTTCCTTGGAAGATATCACGGCTACGGCAATCCGATCGGAGTTATAAATGGAGATCTTGGCAACAAGCTCAACTACAACAGCAATGCCTGCGGTGGACTCCAGACAAAGTTCACACTTGCTCCGGGCGAGTCAAAGGATTTTGCATTCATAGTCGGAATGAAGGACAATGACGCTGCAAATGCTGTCATAGCCGGATACGCAGATCCTGCCGCAGCATGTCAGAAGGAGCTTGACGAGCTGATCGAGTATTGGCATTCAAAGCTCAACAACTTCCAGGTGCACACACCTAGTGATTCATTCAACAACATGGTAAATACATGGAATGCATACCAGTGTTTCATGACATTCATATGGTCAAGAGCTGCATCGTTCTCATACTGTGGTCTGAGAAACGGATATGGATACAGAGATACAGTTCAGGATATCCAGGGCGTTATCCACCTTGCACCTGAGATGGCTCTTGAGAAGATCAGATTCATGCTGTCAGCACAGGTTGACAACGGCGGTGGACTCCCACTTGTAAAGTTCACACATAACGCAGGTCATGAGGATACACCGGATGATCCATCATATGTACAGGAGACAGGACATCCTGCATACCGTGCAGACGACGCACTTTGGCTGTTCCCAACTGTATATAAGTATATTGCTGAGTCAGGCAACCTTGACTTCATAGACGAGGTTATTCCATTTGCCAACAAGGATGAGGGTACAGTTTATGAGCATCTTAAGAGAGCGATAGATTTCTCCATGAACAGACTTGGAGATAATGGTATGCCGGCAGGACTCTGGGCAGACTGGAATGACTGTCTGAGACTTGGAAAGAGAGGCGAGTCAACATTTGTTGCAATGCAGCTCTACTATGCGATGACAGTTATCAAGTATTTTGCTGAGATGAAGGATGATGCAGAGTACATAGATTACATCAACAGCATTCAGTACAAGATGGGTGAGACCATTCAGGAGAAGTGCTGGGAGGATGACAGATTCATCCGTGGATACAAGGAAGGCGGACAGGTCATCGGTTCAAAGAATGATCCTGAGGCAAGCATGTGGCTGAATCCTCAGTCATGGGCAGTTATAAGCGGATTTGCCACAAGAAAGCAGTCTGAGATCGCCCTTGAGTCTGTTCACAGGGAGCTTAACACAGAGTACGGTGTGAGACTTATGTTCCCACCATACAGAGAGCATGCATTTGACGGAGCGCTCATGCTTCTGTTCAATGCAGGAACAAAGGAGAATGCGGGTATATTCTCACAGCCACAGGGCTGGATAATACTTGCCGAGGCGCTCATGGGACATGGAAACAGAGCGTTTGAGTATTTCAACGAGAGCTCTCCTGCATCCATGAATGATAAGGCAGAGATCAGAAAGCTTGAGCCATACTGCCATGGACAGTTCACAGAGTCTGTTGGAAGTCCATTTGAGGGTCGCGCTCATGTACATTGGCTCACAGGTACAGCATCCACATGTATGGTTGGCTGCGTTGAGGGTATCATGGGTATGAGACCAGACTTTGGCGGAATCAAGATCGCGCCTTCAGTCCCATCAGACTGGAAGGAGTTCGAGATCGAGAAGATGTTCAGGGGTAAGAAGCTCTCAATCAAGGTTCAGAATCCTGATGGACATGAGAGCGGTTTCCAGAGCCTCACATTAAATGGTGAGAAACTTGAGACCAATTATATCCCTGCTGACAAGCTTGCTGATACAAACGATATCGTGCTTGTAATGTAATGAATATAAATACATTATTTATACCATATTAAGTTAAGAAGGGCTCAGCCCTTCTTAATTTTTGCCCTGATGCGGAATGAGTGGATCGGGGTTGGAAGGTGGTGCAGGCGAAGTGGAATCGGTATCGATCGCTGAGAGGTTAAAACTCACTGACAACATACATGTTATGGATGTTCCAGGTGGAGGTTATATCCTGTTATGTGGAATATATGGAGAGATTGAGGGGCATGACAAGCTTCCTGCCGGTATGAAGAGTACAAGCTACGAGAAGCTGCTTCCGGTGATAGCCCAGGCAGAAAACTGCGGAGATGTAAAGGGAGTCCTGACTCTGATAAATACGGTCGGAGGCGATGTTGAGTCCGGACTTGCCATATCTGAGATGTTGTCCAGCCTGTCAAAGCCGGTCGTCAATATCGTGCTTGGCGGCGGACATTCCATAGGAGTTCCTCTGGCGGTGTCGGGAAATGTGTCTTTTATAGTGCCGACCGCAACGATGATAGTTCATCCAATAAGGACAAATACGGCGGTGCTTGGAGTTAAGCAGAACTTTGAATATATAGAGAAGATGCAGGAGAGGATCATACAGTTCACAGTGGATCACTCATCTATAGACAGGAAAGAACTGGAGAAACTTATGTTTAACACGACAGAGCTGACCAAGGATGTGGGCTCGGTTCTGATAGGAAAACAGGCTGTCGAAAAAAGGGTTATAGACAGAATCGGTGGTATGTCGGCGGCTTTAAAAACGCTGTATGACTTGATTAATTAAGAAAATGATAGTAAAATTCCATAGGATATTGTATAAACATCGATCAAGGGAGGTTGGTCATGAGCTTATTACAGGCAATTTTGATGGGAATAATACAGGGAGCTACAGAATTTCTTCCAGTCAGCAGTTCGGGACATCTGGCTATTTTCAAGAATATTTTTGGAGTGAAGACCGATACGGGTATATTATTTGACATACTGCTCCATTTTGGCACGCTGGTTGCCATATTTATAGTCTACTGGGCAGATATAAAGAAGCTTGTTATAGAGGGACTCAAGATAGTTGGAGACTGCTGTGTCAATCTGGTAAATTTCATAAAGAACAAGACCTCGAAGGAGGGACAGATATATCCGTATAGGAAGATTGTGTGTACGGCATACAGAAAGTTTGTTATGCTCATACTCGTGTCAACTCTTACGACGACGGTGATCGCAGTCCCATTTGACAAAGCTATAGGACATGCGGGAGATACACTTTTGATACCGGGTATCTGTCTGTGTATAACATCTGTTATCCTGTATTTTGCGGACAGACTGCCGGCTGGTAAGAAAAGTGTGGCAAAGGCTACATACAGAAATGCCATATTTGTTGGACTGGCACAGGCTGTTGCCACGCTTCCCGGAATATCCAGATCCGGAAGTACGATAACTGCAGGTATGGCGTGCGGCTACACAAGAAAATTTACAGTAAAGTATTCGTTTATAATGTCCATACCGGCTGTTCTTGGCGCTGTCATACTGGAGATACCTGATCTGTTTAAGGCATCAATCTCAGGGGCGGATGTCGTTAATTACATAGTTGGTATGATCGTTGCCGGCATTGTCGGATACATATGTATAAAATTTATGCTTTATACGGTCAAGAAAAAGAATTTTAAGGGATTTTCCATATATTGTATGATCGCGGGAATCGTGTCTGTAATATGGTATTTTGTTGCTTAAGATTTAGAATAGAGGTAGAAAATGGCTGCTGGTAATAAAAAGTCATACAAGAACAATACATCAAGGAATGGCACGTCCAAAAACGCTGCGTCTAAAAAGACTGTGGCAAAGAACTCTTCAAAAGGCGGATCAAATAACAGGACATCTGCGAAGAAGAATACTGCATCGAAAAAAACATCTGCCAGATCAAAGGCTGCCATAGAACGCAAAGCCCAGGAAGAGGAACTGGCAAGGCAGAAGCAGATGAGAAGTGAGATCATACTCATAGTTCTCTTTGCATTTTCGGTATTTCTGCTGCTTGCAAACTTCAGGATCTGCGGAATAGTGGGAGATACCGTATCGGGATTTTTCTTTGGAATAATCGGTTTCAGCGAGTACATATTCCCGGTATATCTGTTTGTGTCGGCTGCCTATCTTATATCAAATGATTTCAGGAGAAAGATCGTCAAAAAGGTTGTATATTTTGGCGTTGTGCTCATCCTGTTGTCCATGGTATTTCAGGCTATATATTCATCGACCTTTGAGTCGGTCAAGGTTCTGTACATGGATGGGTATAAGGACAGATCAGGCGGAGGAGTTATATGCGGAGGAATATTCTTTGCGATAAGGACACTGCTTGGAGTTCCGGGTGCGTGCATAGTAATATTTATAGCTGCGGTTATCATGTTCATTCTCATAACGGAGATATCAGTTATAGACGAGATCAAACTTTTCATAGCATCTATCCGTGAGCGCAGAGAAAGTGATGATGACGAACAGTATGAAGATGAGGAGTATCAAAGTGACAGATATGACGATGGTTATTACTCACATGATGTAAATGATACTCCGGTTCGCAGAGTGAGACCATCGATGGCAAATCTCAATGTGTACAGCAGCGATAAGACCAAGGATGACAGAGCTTCCGACAGGACTGCTGCAACGCAGGTCAAGCCAAGGAAGACTAAGACACAGAAGGGTGTAGAGAGGGAGCCTGCCAGGGATTTCTTTGCCATGGAGGATGTCCACGAGCTCACTCCTGGCGATGGCGCTGTGGATATGTCCTATGATGAATTTAACAATGATATAGAGAAGATCGTCATGACCGACAGAGAGGAGATCGTCAATCCAGTTCAGATAGACAGAGAGGATCCTGTGCATAAACCGGTGCGGAAGCCTGCACCTGTGAAGAGAAGAAAGCCGGTGGTCGTAACTCCTGAAGAACCAAAGCTGGCTGCTGTGGACACTGATATGGAGGATGCAGAGATACTTTCATTTACTGATGATGCGGAGGATGTCCTTGCGGGAGCGGTAAATGGCAATATGCATCCAGAGAGTGTGTCAGATTACAATCCGCTCTACGACTCTGCATTTGCGGAGGAGGAGAAGACGGATACCGCGGCTCAAAGCAAAAAGAAGCCGGCGGTACAGACTGAGAGCTCAAAGCAGTATCAGGAGGGAAGAAAGTATAAATTCCCAACGGCAGATCTGCTGTCCCAGCCTAAAAAGGCGAACAATTCCAACAGGGATGCCCATGTCAGGGAGACAGCCATCAAGCTTAAGAATACCCTCGAGACATTTGGTGTTAATGTAACCATAACAAACTATAGCTGCGGTCCTGCTGTAACGAGATTTGAGATGCAGCCGGAGCAGGGTGTCAAGGTCAGCAAGATACTGAACCTTGCGGACGACATAAAGCTCAACCTTGCGGCTGCGGATATACGTATAGAGGCACCGATACCTGGCAAGGCAGCCATAGGAATAGAGGTCCCTAACAAGGAGAACTCAATTGTGGCGTTCCGGGAGCTTATAGAATCAGATAATTTCAAGAACCTCAAGTCCAAAGTGGCATTTGCGGTTGGTAAGGATATAAGTGGACAGGTCATCGCAACGGATATTGCCAAGATGCCGCATCTTCTGATCGCCGGAGCCACAGGTTCGGGTAAATCAGTGTGTATCAATACACTTATAATGAGTATACTGTACAAAGCCACACCGGAGGAGGTAAAGCTCATAATGATAGATCCTAAGATGGTTGAGCTTGCATGCTACAATGGCATACCACACCTCCTGATACCGGTCGTAACAGATCCAAAGAAGGCGGCAGGGGCACTCAACTGGGCTGTCATGGAGATGACAAGAAGATACCAGCTTTTTGCTGAGCACAGTGTACGTAATATACAGGGATATAATGACAAGGTTGAAAATGCCGTTATAGCGGGAGCTGATGGAGAAAAGCTGACCAAGATGCCACAGATAGTGGTCATAGTGGATGAGCTTGCAGATCTTATGATGGTTGCCCACGGCGAAGTCGAGGATGCTATAGTGAGACTTTCACAGCTTGCCAGAGCAGCGGGTATACATCTTGTCATAGCAACACAGAGACCGTCGGTTGATGTCATAACAGGTCTCATAAAAGCAAATGTTCCATCGAGAATAGCATTTGCAGTTTCGTCGGGAGTTGATTCCAGAACCATACTTGATATGGTAGGAGCAGAGAAACTTCTTGGAAAGGGAGATATGCTGTTCTATCCGACAGGCTATCCTAAGCCGGTCAGAGTACAGGGCGCATTTGTGTCGGATGATGAGGTTACAGCGGTTGTTGATTTCCTCAAGAAGAACAATGGCGTGGGAACATATGATGATGAGATATCCAAATCAATATCCGGAAATGGTGGATCAGGCGCCACAGCGATAGGTGGGGCTTCAGCCAGTGATAAGGATGAATATTTCGTGGAAGCGGGAAGATTCATTATAGAGAAAGAAAAAGCTTCTATAGGTATGCTTCAGAGAACGTTCAAGATAGGCTTTAACAGAGCCGCAAGGATCATGGATCAGTTGATGGCTGCGGGAGTAGTTGGCCCGGAGGAGGGCACAAAGGCCAGAAAGATCCTGATGACTCAGGAACAGTTTGATGAATATATAGACACTAATTTATAAAAAGCGGAGGATAAGAGCTATGATGACAGACATTGAAATTGCACAGAAGGCTGAGATGAAGCACATAAGGGAGGTTGCTGCAAAGCTCGGAATATCAGAGGATGACCTTGATCTCTATGGAAAGTATAAGGCAAAGCTCTCAGATGAGCTTATAAAGAAGGTTGAGGGCAACGAGAACGGAAAGCTTATCCTCGTTACAGCCATCAATCCAACACCTGCAGGAGAGGGAAAGACGACAATCACTGTAGGACTTGGTGAGGCTATGGGACAGCTTGGAAAGAAGGCGGTTATCGCACTTCGTGAGCCATCACTTGGACCATGTTTTGGAATTAAGGGTGGTGCAGCCGGCGGCGGATATGCACAGGTAGTACCTATGGAGGATCTCAACCTCCACTTTACAGGAGATTTTCATGCTATAACATCTGCAAACAATCTCCTTGCAGCCATGATGGATAACCATATCCAGCAGGGAAATGCACTGAGAATAGATGTGAACAGAATAGTGTTCAAGAGATGTATGGATATGAACGACAGAGTTCTCAGACACACAGTTGTCGGACTTGGAAAGCGTGTCGACGGAGTGCCTAGAGAGGACGGATTTGTCATCACAGTTGCATCGGAGATCATGGCTATTCTCTGTCTTGCAAGTGACATGAAGGATCTTCAGGAGAGACTTGGCAGAATAATCGTTGCATACAACATGGACAATGAGCCTGTGACAGCGGCTGATCTCAAGGCTGTAGGAGCTATGGCAGCGCTCTTAAGGGATGCCATCAAGCCAAACCTTATCCAGACACTTGAGCATACACCGGCAATCGTACACGGCGGACCATTTGCAAATATAGCACATGGATGTAACAGTGTAATGGCTACAAAGACAGCATTAAAGCTTGCAGATTATGTAATAACAGAGGCAGGATTTGGCGCAGATCTCGGAGCTGAGAAGTTCTTCGATATCAAGTGCCGTATGAACAACCTTAAGCCGGATGCGGTGGTTCTGGTTGCTACAGTAAGAGCCCTCAAGTACAATGGCGGAGTTGCAAAGGCAGATCTCGGAGAGGAGAATCTTGACGCGCTTAAGGCTGGTATAGTAAATCTTGAGAAGCATATTGAGAATCTTCAGAAGTATGGTGTTCCTGTTGTTGTAACTCTGAATAGATTTGTCACAGACAGTCAGGCAGAGCTTGACTTTGTCAAGAAGTTCTGCGAGGACAGAGACTGTGATTTTGCTCTTGCAAATGTATGGGAACAGGGCGGCAAGGGCGGTATAGACCTTGCAAATGCGGTGCTCAACACGCTGGAGAACAAGAAGAGCAACTTCAAGGTGCTCTACGATGACAGCCTTTCAATAAAGGATAAGATAAATTGTATCGCTACAGAGATATATGGCGCGGATGGTGTTACATACAGCGCAGAGGCCAGCAAGGCTATCGCCAAGATCGAGGAGATGGGATTTGGTAACTTCCCTGTATGTATGGCAAAGAACCAGTATTCTCTGTCAGATGATCCAAAGAAGCTTGGAAGACCTACAGGATTCGATATAAATATCCGTGAGGTTTATGTCAGTGCAGGAGCAGGATTTGTGGTAGCGATTACCGGAACGATCATGACCATGCCTGGACTTCCAAAATCCCCTGCGGCAGAAAGGATTTATGTTGATGATGACGGCAAGATCGTCGGATTATTCTAGGAGGACAAATAAATGTATAAGCTTATAGATGGTAAGGTTATATCAAAACAGATAAAGGATGAGCTCAAGGAGAAGGTTGCAGGGCTTAAGGCAGAGGGTGTAGAGATATGCCTTGCTGTTATTCAGGTCGGCAATGATCCTGCTTCATCAGTATATGTTGGCAACAAGAAGAAGGCATGTGAGTATATAGGAATAGGTTCACTGTCATACGAGCTCCCAGAGGAGACAACTGAGGAGGAGCTTCTTGCACTTATAGAGAAGCTCAATTCTGACGATAAGGTGAACGGAATACTTGTACAGCTCCCGCTTCCAAAGCATATAGATGAGGATAAGGTCATAAAGACCATATCTCCAAAGAAGGATGTGGACGGCTTCCATCCGATGAGTGTTGGTGCGCTCAGCATAGGACAGCCGGGCTTTGTGTCATGTACACCAGCCGGAGTTATCCAGCTCATCAAGAGATCAGGAATAGAGATAGAGGGTAAGGAGTGCGTGGTACTCGGCAGAAGCAATATAGTAGGCAAGCCTATGAGCATGCTGCTGCTCCGCGAGAACGGAACCGTAACCGTGTGCCATTCCAGAACAAAGAATCTCAAGGAAGTGTGCAGACGTGCTGATATACTCGTGGTGGCAATAGGAAAGCCAGAAATGATCGATGCATCTTACATCAAGGAAGGCGCAACAGTTATAGATGTGGGAATCCACAGGAATGAGAATAATAAGCTCTGCGGTGATGTGGATTTTGAATCAGCCAAGGAGGTTGCCGGAGCGATAACTCCTGTACCTGGCGGAGTCGGCCCTATGACCATAGCCATGCTCATGTCAAACTGCGTGGAATCAATAAATATAAACTAAGAACAAGTGCAAAATTATTGGAGAACAGATGAAAGTATTACTCATATCACTAGGCTGTGATAAAAATCTGGTGGACAGCGAGGTCATGCTCGGTTTGCTGAACAAAGCCGGCCACCAGCTTACAAATGATGAGACAGAGGCAGATGTAGTAGTTGTAAATACCTGTGCGTTCATCAGCGATGCGAAAGAGGAAAGCATCAACACCATCATCGAGATGGGAGAACTGAAGAAAACCGGAAAACTAAAAAAACTTATCGTTGCGGGATGTCTGTCCCAGAGATACAAGGACGAGATAATGAAGGAGCTTCCGGAGATCGATGTCATTATTGGTGCGACCAATTACGATAAGATAGTTGAGGCAATAGAAACCGACGAGGAGTCGATCGTAGATGATATAAATTATACTCCAAGGCCGATTGCCGAGAGAATAGTAACGACAAATGCGTCGATGGCGTATTTTAAGATCGCAGAAGGTTGTAATAAACTGTGCACTTATTGTATAATACCTCACATACGAGGCAGATACAGAAGCGTGCCGATGGACAGCCTGATCGCATTCGCTGAAAAGCTTGCGTCTGATGGTATAAAGGAGCTTGTCCTTGTGGCACAGGAGACTACGCTGTACGGAGTTGATCTGTATGGTGAGAAGAAGCTTCCAGAGCTTCTCACAAAACTCAGTGAGATAGAAGGCATAGAGTGGATAAGACTTCTGTACTGTTATCCGGAGGAGATAACAGATGAACTAATAGAGGTTATGGCCACGAATCCGAAGATCTGCCATTATGTCGATATACCTATCCAGCATTCTGAGAATGCGATACTTAAGAGAATGGGCAGACGAACCAGCAGAGAGGACATTGTGGAGCTTGTCGGCAGACTGAGGACAGCCATGCCGGATATAGCCATCAGAACCACGCTCATATCTGGTTTCCCAGGTGAGACACAGGAACTGCACGATGGTCTGGTCGACTTTGTTGACGAGTGCGAGTTTGACAGGCTTGGAGTATTCACTTATTCGCCTGAGGAGGGCACTCCGGCTGCGGAGTACGAGGATCAGGTGGATGGAGAGCTGGCTGTAAAGTGGCGCGATGAGATCATGGAGCTTCAGCAGGAGATTTCCTATGAGAAGAACCAGCAGATGATCGGAAGCACCCAGAAGGTTCTCATTGAGGGATATCTGGTCGACGATGATGTATATGTGGGAAGAACCTACAGAGATGCTCCGGGGGTTGACGGAATAGTGTTCGTCAGCGCACCATATGAATTGATATCCGGTTCATTTGTGGATGTGAAGATAACCGAGGCAAATGAATATGACTTGACAGGAGTGATAGTAGAATGAATTTACCAAACAAATTGACAATACTAAGAGCTATAATGATTCCATTCTTTCTCGTGTTTTTATATATGTCACCGGGATGGTCGAAGTGGGTGGCACTTGGAATATTCATAGCCGCATCACTTACGGATATGCTTGACGGAAAGATTGCAAGAAAATACAATCTGGTAACCAATTTTGGAAAATTCATGGATCCTCTGGCAGATAAGCTGCTGGTATGTTCGGCACTCATAGCACTGTCGGATCTGAACAGGATCCCGGCATGGATCGTTATAGTGATCATAGCGCGTGATTTCATAATAAGCGGATTCAGACTTATTGCGGCAGAAAAGGGAATTGTTATTGCTGCCGGATGGTGGGGAAAGATCAAGACAACGGTTCAGATGATCATGGTAGGATTTCTGATAGCTGATCTCAAGGTGTTCTACATCTTTGATCAGGTGCTCATCTACCTTGCACTTGCACTGACACTTATATCTCTTGGAGATTATCTGTATCACAACAGAGAAGTTCTCAAGGACTAAAACAGTAAAAAATAAAATAGATTTTATAATTCAACGGGGAATTTGGGGTATACTTTTGTTTGAGGGTATATTTTACACAGATTCCCTGTTTTATTTTGAAAAATAATCGCTTACAACGCCGATAAACCTTTGGTGGTTTTTTCGATTTTACTTGAAATATGACGACAAAGGCTTTACAATTATACTCGGCGAAAATTGGACTATATATAGTCCTAAAATAAATTAAACGGAGGGCTAAAAATGAGCAACACACCAAGCTTGTCAGCAAGTGACAGAATTTCAATGTTACTTGATGACTCAAGTTTTGTTGAAATCGGCGCATATGTAACTGCTAGAAATACAGATTTCAACATTCAGGACAAGGATACTCCAAAAGACGGCGTAATAACCGGTTATGGAGTGATCGATGGCAATTTAGTTTATGTTTACAGCCAGGATGCAAAGGTGCTCGGCGGTTCTATAGGCGAGATGCATGCCAAGAAGATCGCAAACCTTTACGACATGGCAATGAAGATGGGTGCACCTGTTATTGGGCTGATCGATTGTGCCGGACTCAGACTTCAGGAGGCTACAGATGCTCTTAATGCATTTGGAGAGGTATTCATGAAGCAGACTCTTGCATCAGGTGTAATACCACAGATCACAGCTATATTTGGTACATGCGGTGGCGGTGCAGCACTTATACCTAATCTCACAGACGTAACATTCATGACTAAGGAAGGATCTAAGCTCTTTGTTAACAGTCCAAATGCACTGGATGAGAACCGTGCAGAGAAGCTTGACACTGCAGCAGCAGATTATGTTGCAGAGAACACAGCAAATGTTGACGCAGTATACGACACAGAGGCAGAGCTTCTCGGTGCAGTGAGAACTATGGTAGGTCTTCTTCCATCAAACAATGAGGATGATGGCGACTGCGCAGTATGTGAGGATGATGTGAACAGAATCATTCCAGATCTTGCTACAAAGGCAGGGGATGTGAAGGCTGTTATAGCAGATATCACTGATGATGAGTTTGTATTCGAGCTCAAGAAGGATTTTGCAGATGACGTTGTTACTGCATTTATCAGACTTAACGGTGAGACAGTCGGTGTTGTCGGAAACCAGAAGGATGTCATGACAACAGCCGGTGCATATAAGGCAGAGGATTTCGTAAAGCTTTGTGATTCATTCAACATCCCAGTTGTCACACTTGTAAACATCAAGGGATTTGCAGCAACTGTAAAGGAAGAGAAGACTATCTCAAAGGCTGTTGCAAAGCTTACTTACGCTTATGCCAACGCAACAGTGCCAAAGGTAACTGTTATGCTCGATAAGGCTTATGGAACAGCATATACAGTTATGTGTTCAAAGGCTATCGGAGCTGATGTTGTATTTGCTTGGCCTAAGTCAGTTATCGGAACAATGGATCCTGAGATGGCTGTAAAGATCATGTATGAGGATGAGATAGCAGCAGCCGGTGACAAGCTTGCTTATATCAATGATAAGAAGGCAGAGTACACAGAGGCGCTTTCAGGAGCTCTCTCAGCAGCAAGAAGAGGATATGTGGATGACATTATCGAGCCTGATGCAACAAGAAAGAGAGTTATAGCAGCACTCGATATGCTTTTTTCAAAGAGTGAGGACAGACCATTCAAGAAGCATGGAACAATATAAAGGAGTGACAACTTAATGGAAAAGATAATAAAGAAAAAGTTATTATTGATAGTTTCTATGTTAGCTGTTACATTTGCACTTGCCGGATGTTCGTCTTCAGACAAGAAAGTAGAATTTGACTATGACGGAAACACATTGGTTCAGATAGCAGAAACACAGGCTACGAATTACATGCAGATTGCGCAGGTTGAAGATGTATATAATTTCTATGTAGATGAAGAGGCAAATGGCGGTCAGGTAGATGAAACGACTGCTGATGCATTAAAGGTTTTTTCAACGATTGAGTCTGACTATGGTAAATTCCAGCAGTTTAAGCCGGTCAATCTCGAAGATGAAGATGATAAAACAATACAAGAAGTTGATGACAAGGTTGTTGTTACATTATATGCAGAATGTGCAGAAAAAGAAGCTATAGTAAAGGCAACATTTGTAGACAATTCGGTAACTTACAATTTTCAGAAGTATTCAGTGATGGCTCAGAATCAGTATTCAGAAGAAGAGGCTGATCAGATGCTTGCATCAAATGGTGTTTATCCATACAAGATTTCCGAATTTGAAGTTGCTGCTAATCAGACACTTAAGGACAAGATGAAGGATGCGGGAGCAAATACCCTCATAGGTATGGGTATCGTGTTTATAGCACTTATCTTCATATCATTCATAATTTCACTTCTCAAGTATGTTCCGGCTCTTTTGGACAAGGAGACAAGAGAGAAGAGAAAGGCTGAGAAGGCAAAGAAGGCTCTTGGAAGCGTTGCAACATTAAATGTTGACAAGGAGGATGAGACTCCTGCAGGAAGCGCACCTGCTCCAGCTGGAATAGTAGACATTGTCAACACAGCGACCGGTGAGAGCGTTATGAACGACTCAGAGCTTGTTGCGGTTATATCAGCAGCGGTTATGGCGGCACAGGGCGGAAAGACAAGAGTTCGTGTAAACTATCCAAGTAACGATAAGTTGGTTGTAAGACCAAGAAAAAAGAATAAGAGATAATTATAGGAGGATAATTGTTATGAAGAATTATAGAATCACAGTTAATGGCACATCATACGATGTATCAGTTGAAGAATTATCAGGTGGCGCAGCTCCAGTAGCAGCAGCTCCAGTGGCAGCACCTGCACCAGCAGCAGCTCCTGCAGCACCAGCACCAGCAGCAGGCGGCGCAGGAAGCGTTAAGGTTTCATCACCTATGCCTGGTAAGATCCTTGCAGTAAAGGCTAATGTTGGCGATTCAGTAAAGAAGGGTCAGGTAATCCTCATCCTTGAGGCTATGAAGATGGAAAACGAAGTTGTTGCTCCGGAAGATGGTACTATCGCAAGCATAGATGTTACAGTAGGCGCTAGTGTTGAGTCAGGCGACACACTTGCAACACTCAACTAATTGCTTGAATTAGAATAAATCTTATAGGAGGAAACAACTAAATGGGCAGCACAATAGTTGACGTTTTGACAAATTTAGCTAATCAGACCGGTTTTGCAAGTCTTGACTGGAAGAATTACGTTATGATCCTTATAGCGTTTGCTTTCATGTATCTTGCGATCGGAAAGGGTTTTGAGCCACTTCTTCTTGTCCCTATCTCATTTGGTATGTTTCTTGTAAACATGTTCCCAGATATTATGGCAGAGGGCGGCTTGTTACATTATTTTTACCTGCTTGACGAGTGGAGTATCTTACCTTCACTTATATTCATGGGCGTAGGTGCCATGACAGACTTTGGTCCGCTTATCGCGAACCCGAAGAGTTTCCTGCTCGGCGCTGCAGCTCAGTTCGGTATCTATACAGCTTACTTCCTTGCATTCCTTATGGGATTCAACGGCAAAGAGGCTGCGGCTATATCGATCATCGGTGGTGCAGATGGTCCTACATCTATCTACCTTGCCGGTAAGCTCGGCATGGGTGGAACACTTCTCGGACCTATAGCAGTTGCGGCATATTCATATATGTCACTTGTACCTGTTATACAGCCACCTATCATGAAGGCTCTCACAACAAAGAAGGAGAGACTTGTTAGAATGCCACAGCTCAGACCTGTAACCAAAATCGAGAAGATCCTCTTCCCTATCATCGTTACACTTGTGGTAGTTCTTATACTTCCAACAACAGCACCACTTGTAGGTATGCTGATGCTTGGTAATCTCTTCAGAGAGTGCGGCGTTGTTAAGCAGCTCACAGAGACAGCTTCAAACGCTCTTATGTATATCGTAGTTATCTTACTTGGTACTTCAGTAGGTGCTTCTACAAGTGCAGAGGCATTCCTTAAGATGAGTACACTTAAGATAGTATTCCTTGGTCTTGTCGCATTCGCAGTTGGTACAGCAGCCGGAGTTCTCTTCGGTAAGCTCATGTGCTGGGCGACAAAGGGCAAGGTTAATCCGCTTATCGGTTCTGCTGGTGTATCAGCCGTTCCAATGGCAGCCAGAGTATCACAGAAGGTTGGAGCACAGTATGATCCTACAAACTTCCTTCTGATGAATGCTATGGGACCAAATGTTGCAGGTGTTATCGGTACAGCCGTAGCAGCTGGTACATTCCTTGCAATATTTGGAATTTAATTAAGAATTTAGGCAATGAAATTATATAGGAGGACGATAAAATGGCAGATAAGAAACCGATAAAGATTACGGAAACTGTACTGCGTGATGCGCATCAGTCACTTATAGCTACTCGTATGACAACCGAGCAGATGCTTCCTATCATCGACAAGATGGATAAGGTTGGTTATCATTCAGTAGAGTGCTGGGGCGGTGCAACATTTGATGCATCACTCAGATTCCTTAAGGAGGATCCATGGGAGAGACTCAGAAAGCTCAGAGATGGATTCAAGAATACAAAGCTGCAGATGCTCTTCAGAGGACAGAATATCCTCGGATACCGTCATTATGCAGATGATGTTGTAGAGTATTTCGTACAGAAGTCAATCGCAAATGGTATTGATATCATCAGAATATTTGACTGTCTGAACGATCTTAGAAACCTTCAGACATCAGTTAAGGCTTGTAACAAAGAGGGTGGACATGCCCAGGTAGCTCTTTCATATACACTCGGTGATGCATATACTCTGGATTACTGGAAGGATATGGCAAAGAGAATCGAGGATATGGGAGCAGATTCAATCTGTATCAAGGATATGGCCGGACTTCTTGTTCCAAATAAGGCTACAGAGCTTGTACAGGCACTCAAGGATGGTTCAAGCCTTCCAATTCAGCTTCATACACATTACACATCAGGTGTAGCTTCAATGACATATCTCAAGGCTGTAGAGGCTGGATGTGATGTCATCGATACAGCAATCTCACCTCTTGCGCTTGGTACATCACAGCCTGCAACAGAGGTTATGGCCAAGACATTTGAGGGAACAGAGTTTGATCCAGGTCTGGATCAGAAGCTTCTGGCTGAGATAGCAGACTACTTCAGACCACTCAGAGAAGAGTGGATCGCAAGCGGTCTCTTAAATCCAAAGGTTCTTGGCGTTAACGTTAAGACACTTCTCTACCAGGTACCTGGTGGAATGCTTTCAAACCTCGTATCACAGCTCAAGGAGATGGGTGCTGAGGATAAGTTTGAGGCCGTTCTTGAGGAGGTTCCAAGAGTTCGTAAGGACTATGGTGAGCCGCCACTTGTTACTCCTTCAAGCCAGATCGTTGGCACACAGGCAGTTCTCAACGTTGTAACAGGCGAGAGATACAAGATGTGTACAAAGGAGTCAAAGGCACTTGTACGTGGCGAGTATGGTCAGTCAGTAAAGCCTGTTGATCCAGAGGTTAAGAAGAAGGTTATCGGCGATGAGGAGCAGATCACATGCCGTCCAGCAGATCTTCTTGAGAACGAGCTCGACAAGATTGAGAAGGAGATGATCCAGTACAAGAAGCAGGATGAGGATGTACTCACATATGCACTGTTCCCACAGGTTGCAACTGACTTCTTCAAGTACAGAGAGGCTCAGGATAAGAAGGTCGATGTCACACTTGCTGACAAGGACAGCACAGCTTATCCAGTTTAATAACTGAATTCATAAGGTCAGCTATATAAATGATCATAAAAAGGGACGGAGCTCCGCGAGCGGAGTCTCTGTCCTTTTGTTTAATATATGGAGATAATATGACAGGAAAAATAGTGGTTATAGGAGCAGGAGCTGCAGGGGTAATGGCTGCACTGACAGCGGCACAGAAGAATAAGGTCATTCTCATTGAAAAGAATGACAGGATCGGAAAAAAGTTATTTATAACAGGTAAGGGACGTTGTAATGTGACAAATGCATGTGACGCTGACGGATTTTTTAATTCAGTGGTCACGAACAGCAAGTTTATGTACAGCTCCTTTTATACATTTGACAACAATATGATAATGGACTATCTTGAGAAGGCCGGATGTCCGCTCAAGATAGAACGCGGAGGAAGAGTGTTCCCGACAAGCGATCATTCTTCAGACGTTATAGGAGCATTCAAAACTCTTATAAACAGAAATAAAAATATAAGTCTGTATTTGAATACGAAGGTTACAGGAATCAATATAGAGGATGGCAGGATAAAGAGTGTTGACGTATCAGGAGATAACGGCGGGACAGGCAATGACAGGATATACTGTGATGCTGTTATAATTTGTACCGGCGGAAGATCGTATCCACTCACGGGATCTACCGGAGACGGATACAGACTGGCAGAACATATGGGTCATACGATAAAGCCGTTAAGTCCATCACTGGTTCCGTTTGAGATAGAAGAGAAATGCTGCTCCATGATGATGGGACTGTCGCTTAAAAACGTGGCACTTCACATAAGCAGTGGAAAGAAGAAAATATTTGACGAACAGGGGGAGATGCTGTTTACCCACTTTGGCATAAGTGGGCCGCTGGTGATCAAGGCCTCCGCATATATACACAGGTATATTGGAAAAGATATAGACATGTACATAGATCTGAAGCCGGCTATGGACAGAGATATGCTTGATTCCAGACTCCTCAAGGATTTCAAGAAATATGCAAACAAAGACTTCAAGAATTCTCTTGGAGATCTGCTTCCGATCAAGATGATAGATGTGGTTGTGGAGAGATCCGGTATCGATCCGTATAAGAAGGTCAACTCAGTGACCAGGGAAGAAAGACAGAGACTTATAGATGTGCTGAAGGAATTCAGACTTACATTTGTGGGGCTTCGGGGATATGATGAGGCTATAATCACAAGAGGCGGAGTGAGCGTAAAAGAGGTAAATCCTTCCACCATGGAGTCTAGGCTTGTGGGGGGCGTGTATTTTGCCGGAGAACTGCTGGATATCGATGCGCTGACAGGTGGATTTAACCTGCAGGTGGCGTGGTCGACTGGATATCTGGCTGGACTTTCTGCTTCCGAGAGTTTACAATAGGCGTGGACGACAGTCAATTTAATTACAGGGAGACGAAGATATGAATATAGCAATAGATGGACCTGCAGGTGCAGGCAAAAGCACGATAGCAAAAAAGGCGGCAGGCGAGCTTGGTTTTATATATGTGGATACAGGTGCCATGTACAGGGCGGTGGCTGTATATCTCACAGAAAGCGATATATCTGCCAGCGATGAAGACCTGGTGGAGAAAAGCATAGCGGACATTTCCGTGGAAATAAAATATGAGGATGGAGCACAGCAGGTCTACCTTAACGGCGAGAATGTAACAGGAAAGCTGAGAACTGAGGCTGCTGGTAATATGGCTTCAAAGGCATCTGCACTTCCATGCGTCAGGGAAAAGCTTCTGTCACTCCAGCGGGATCTCGCTGCTTCAAATGATGTTGTCATGGATGGAAGGGATATAGGAACAAATATACTTCCTTCAGCAGAGCTCAAGGTATACCTTACCGCCTCTTCGGCAGTGAGGGCCAAAAGAAGATATGACGAGCTTGTCGCAAAGGGCGCTGAGAATATTGATATAGAGAAGATAGAGCAGGATATAATCCAGAGGGATAAGCAGGATATGGAGAGAAAAACAGCTCCTTTAAAGAGGGCTGATGACGCGGTTCTTATCGACAGCTCAGATATGACGATAGAGCAGGTTACAGACACTATAGTCGGACTTGCAAGAGAGAGAATGTAATACAGGTGGTTTAGATATGGAGATATTACTTGCAAAGAGTGCCGGATTCTGCTTTGGCGTTCAGCGTGCGGTGGATACAGCATACGAACATGCTGACGAGGAAAATGTGTATACTTATGGTCAGATAATACACAATGAAGAGGTGGTTGGTGATCTTACAAAGCACGGAGTGCAGGTGATCGACAGTGATGACGAATTGCTTGAGATAAAAGACAGCAAGGTCATAATCAGATCCCATGGCGCTGAGAAAAGGATATATGACATTCTGGAGGCTGGTGGGAATACGGTGATAGATGCGACCTGTCCATTTGTCAAGAAGATACACAACATAGTGCGCGAGGAAGGACAGAAAGGAAATACAGTCGTCATCATAGGCGACTCAAGCCATCCCGAGGTGAAAGGAATCGTGGGCTGGTGTGTAGAGCCTCCGGTAGTCATAGGTTCCGAGGAGGAGGCTGAGGCTTTTGTAAGAAAATATATTGACGGAGAGGTCAAAACAGCGGATAATATATCGATAGTTAGTCAGACAACTTTTAATTACAGAAAATTTAATTATATTGTTGATATTATTCGAAATAAATTGTATAATGTTACTGCTTATAAGACTATCTGTAATGCTACGTCTGTGCGTCAAAGGGAGGCGCAGGAGATTGCATCAAAGGTAGATGCCATGATTGTTATAGGTGGTCGGAACAGCTCTAATACTCAGAAGTTATATGAGATTAGTAAAAAAGAATGTGAGAATACTTACTATATACAGACACTCGTTGATTTGGATTTGACTACTTTTGAATCCGTTAGTAGGGTAGGTATTACAGCTGGGGCATCTACCCCAAACAAAATTATTAAGGAGGTTCATGGTAGGATGGACGAGATGAATTTTGAAGAATTATTAAAGAATGATGAGAGCAGAGTCTCAATCAAGACAGGAGAGATAGTAGAAGGTAGAGTTATCGATGTTAAGCCTGATGAGATTCTGGTAGACATCAGCTACAAGTCAGATGGTATTATTCCTAGAAGCGAGTATACCAACACACCTAATGCAGATCTGACAGAGCTTGTACATGTTGATGATCCGATAACAGCCAAGGTTGTTAAGACAAACGATGGCGAGGGATCAGTTCTTCTCTCATACAAGAGAGTTGCTGCAGAGAAGGCTAATGAGAAGCTTGAGGCTGCTCTTGAGTCAGGAGAGATCCTTACAGGTAAGGTTGTTCAGGTTGTAAGCGGTGGACTTAACGTTATGTACGATGAGACAAGAGTATTTATCCCTGCTAGTCTTGTTTCAGATACATATGAGAAGAATCTTGACAAGTACCTTGATCAGGATATCGAGTTTGTACTCACAGAGTACCAGCCAAAGAAGAGAAGAATAATTGGTAACAGAAAGCAGATCGTTGCAGCAAGAAAGGCAGAGGCTGCAAAGGCTCTGTTTGATAGAATAGAAGTTGGAATGATAGTTGAGGGTGTTGTAAAGAACGTTACAAGCTTTGGTGCATTCATAGATCTCGGTGGAGCAGATGGACTTCTTCACATCTCAGAGATGTCATGGGGAAGAGTTGACGATCCTAAGTCAGTTCTCAAGGTTGGTGATACTGTTAAGGCATTCATCAAGAACATTGACGGCGAGAAGATTGCTCTCAGCCTTAAGTTTGATGATACAAACCCATGGCTTAACGCAGCAGAGAAGTATGCTCCTGGAACAGTAGTTACAGGTAAGGTAGCAAGAATGGCTGATTTCGGTGCATTTATCGAGCTTGAGCCAGGTGTTGACGCACTTCTCCATGTATCACAGATCTCATATGAGCATGTTAACAAGCCAGAGGATGTATACAAGGTAGGCGATGAGGTTGAGGCAGTTGTTGTTGAGTGCAATGCAGATGACAAGAAGATCAGTCTCAGCGTAAAGGAATTACTTCCAGCTCCAGAGTATACAGATGATGTAGCAGAGGACACAGAGGAGTAATCTGATATATAGACAGTTAAGAAAACCGTAGTCGATAATGACTACGGTTTTTTTATGCCAGAATATTTATATCAGAATAGTTTGTTCAGGACTGCAAGGATATAGGCGTGGGATTGATCACATTTTTCGTGTAATTCGGTGCTGTCCGAAAGAAAACGGTTTCCTTTAAGATCTGTATCATAGAATATCTCTCCGTGAAATCCTGGTGGACAGGGTATGAAGCTGCCGGTCTTGGTGGTGAAAGCATTGTCCTTTGTCGCTTTTTCCTTGTGGGCATCGTCCACATAAGCCGCCATTGATTTGTGTATGGCCATGTGCTCCATAGGTAGATAGTAATAATTTTTGTAGTCCTTGAAGAAGTATTTCATTTCGGTGTCCCGGGTCTTTGGAACGACCACATGCATATGTGTGTCACATGCATTTACAAGAATTCCATTCAGGGATTCCGTTATGCGGCATGGAAGCTTTGGAATGGAACAGTTGTATGTTATTGAATCGATGGTATCGGATATATCATCTATCTGAAAGTCATCAGGAATATGAGGGATATTCACAAATTCAGATATAGATATAAGCCCTCTTATATCGTCATGGTTATGGGTAAGCATATCGTCAAGCAGAGATTCGTCGTGAGAACTCAGATAATGCTTGTAGGCGGATATAAGATCGCCTCCTGATATAAAAGTATTTCTCTGGAAGTCAATCAGATGCTCTATGTCAAACTGCTTAGCCGAGTCCAGACGCAGAAGCTTTTTGTATTTTCTGGTTGTTCTATATATATCCACGCTCTGTATATTGTCAAGCGTAGTGTCCACGTCGAATTGCTCCATTTTTTTCAGCAAGTAGGGGATGTCAAAGGTATCGCCGTTGTATGACACCAGTATTTTGTGATTCTTTAGGATCTGTTCAAAATGGGACAGCATTTCAGGCTCTGAAGTTCCGTTGTCATTGAATATCAACTGGGTGCGAAATGCACTGTCTGAGAAATATGAACATCCGATCAGATAGAGATCCGAACGTTTGGCGCTGAGGCCGGTTGTTTCTATATCAAAATAGAGTATATCCGACAGCTCGTCCGATATGTGAGCTGTATCTACATTTATGTCTTCAGTATATTTAAAAATTATCATAATGGCTCCTTTTGGTTCCTTGCGTAAGGTACATTATAGAACATGCATTGTTCTGCAATATATATAGTAGCTGTCGTTTTTCAAAAAAGCAAACATATATTCACAATTGATAAATAATATGATATAATTACGAAGATTTAGTGTCGGTTTCTATGCGATTTTGAGATACCGTCATATATTACAGGACAGGAAAAGTTAACGGATGATTTCATATATTCGAGGAGCACTTGAAATAAAGGGTGACAATTATATAGTGATCGAGTGTGGTGGAATAGGGTATCAGCTCATGGTATCCGGAAAGTTTATGGAGAAGCTTCCACCGGTACATTCAGAGATAAAAGTAAGCACATACATGTATATACGCGAGGATGAGATAAGTCTGTTTGGCTTTGAGAACGCAGATGAACTCAATGTGTTCAAGATACTGCTGGGAGTGAGTGGTGTGGGGCCAAAGGTAGCCATGTCTCTTCTGTCAACACTCACCGTGAACGAGCTCAGGCTTGCGGTCATATCTGAGGATGTAAAGGTCATATCAAAGGCTAATGGAATCGGGGCAAAGGGCGCTTCGAGGATCATTCTGGAGCTCAAGGATAAGCTGAGCATGGAGGATATGATAGATGCAGCATACAATGATTCGGTTGCTGTGCAGACCGCTGCAGGCGATGTGAGAACAAATGTCATATCGGCTCTCACAGCACTTGGATATTCAGGTGTTGAGGCGGGACGTGCTGTTTCGCGTGTAGATGGTTCAGCGGATATGGATGAGGAGCAGCTCCTTAAGGCGGCACTCAGATTTATGATATAGAATATTGATCAGATAGGTAGAAAAAATGGGCAGAATTATTTCAACAGAAAGCTTGGACATAGAAGAACAGAAAAGTGAATATAATCTCAGACCTCAGTATCTGTCGGAGTATATTGGACAGAAAAAGGTCAAGGATAATCTGCACATATTCATAGAGGCGGCGAAGAAGAGAAATGAGCCACTGGATCATCTGCTTCTGTATGGACCGCCGGGACTTGGTAAGACGACGCTGTCGACCATTGTGGCAAATGAGATGGGGGTAAATATCAAGATCACCTCGGGACCTGCCATAGAAAAGCCCGGTGAGCTTGCCGCGATACTCAACAATCTGTCGGACAACGACATTTTGTTTATCGATGAGATACACAGACTCAGCACACAGGTTGAGGAGGTGCTCTATCCGGCTATGGAGGATTACGCAATAGATGTTGTGATAGGCAAGGGCGCAGGTGCAAGGTCGATCAGACTTGATCTGCCAAGATTTACACTGATAGGTGCAACGACGAGGGTCGGAATGTTGTCGGCTCCCCTAAGGGACAGATTTGGAATGGTGGACAAGCTGGAATTTTATACCCATGACGATCTGAGAGAGATAGTGATGAGGTCAGCGGAGGTTCTTGGAGTTGACATAGACGAGGAGGGTGCACTTGAGATCGCAAGAAGATCAAGAGGTACACCGAGACTTGCGAACAGACTTCTCAAGCGCTGCAGGGATTATGCTGAGGTGTGTCATGACGGCCATATAGATCACGATGTTGCTAAGGCCGCTCTGGACAAGCTTCAGGTCGATTCCGTGGGACTGGACGTGAACGATAGAAATATATTAATGACAATGATAGAGAAATTTGCAGGAGGGCCTGTCGGTCTGGATACACTGGCGGCTGCCGTCGGTGAGGATCCGGGCACGATAGAGGATGTGTATGAGCCGTATTTCATAATGAATGGATTCATAAACAGAACTCCCCGGGGAAGAGTTGTCACTGATCTATGTTACAGACATTTTGGACTGGATGCATTTATAAAGGATAAGTAAAGGAGAATGGGATATGGCACAGAAGAATGATATCAAGGTGGTAATCAACAATAAAGTATATACATTGAGCGGCCAGGAGAGCGAGGACTATCTCCAGAATGTGGCGACATATATCAATGGCAAGATAGCAGAATGTCAGTCATCTGAGGCGTACAGGAGATTTAACGCAGAGTATCAGAATGTTCTGCTTGCACTGAATATAGCCGATGACTACTTTAAGGCAAAGGATCAGGTCAATCAGATGCTCACCGAGGATGACGACAAGGATAAGCAGATATATGATCTGAGACATGAGGTTATCGAGGTGCAGATAAAGTATGAGTCTGCACAGAAGATGATAGAGGAATACAAAGAGAAGATAAGTGAACTTCAGAGACAGATCATAAAACTTGAAGCGGAGAAAAATGTTAAATAAGACTGAAATTTTGGCACCGGCGGGCAACACGGAGGCGGTGAAAGCTGCAGTCAATGCATATGCAGACGCGGTATATCTTGGAGGCAGTATGTTCAGTGCCCGGGCATTTGCCGGTAATTTTGATGAAAAAGAATTGCTTGATACCATAGACTATTGTCACAGATTCGGAGTGAAGGTCTATATGGCGATCAACACACTGCTTAAGAATGAAGAGATACAAAGGCTCCCATCATATGTGGAGCCTTATTACAGGCAGGGCGTGGATGGGATAATTGTACAGGATATGGGAGTTGTCTCCGTTCTGGGCAAGTCGTTTCCAGACCTTCCACTGCACGGAAGTACACAGCTCAGCGTGTCCAGTTCACAGGGCGCTGCGTTTCTGAAAAGCATAGGCATGACCAGATTTGTGCCATCGAGAGAATTGTCATTGTCAGAAATCACAGAGATCAAGAAAAATGTTGATATAGAGGTGGAGACATTTGTCCACGGAGCGATGTGTTACAGCTATTCCGGAAGGTGCCTGATGAGCAGCTTTGCCGGAGGAAGAAGCGGTAACAGGGGAAGGTGTGCCCAGCCGTGCAGAAAGCAGTATACCTCAAATGATGTAAATGAGTATATGCTCAGCCTGAAGGATATGTGCATGTTGAAGAGTCTGAGCAGGCTCATAGATGCGGGAATTGATTCTTTCAAGATAGAGGGAAGAATGAAAAAGCCAGAGTATGTGGCTGCAACCGTGACTGCGTACCGTGAGGTCAGAGATGCTTATCTGGCGGGCGAATCAGTGGAGAAACTGGCAGAGGAGCAGGAGAAGAAGCTTCTCGACATATATAACAGGGGCGGATTCTGCTCAGGTTATTATTACACATCCAATGGCAAAAAGATGCTTGCGAACAGCAGACCGAACCACACAGGAATTAAGGTTGGGCGTGTGAATGCGGTAGAAAAGCCATATGTGGATATAAAACTTGACGAGAATGTATCCGCAGGCGATGTCCTTGAGATAAGAGGCAGAAATGGCGATGTGGAGCTCACATGCAATGTGGCGGCAAAAGCGGGAAAGAATGTCAGACTTAAGGCGAAGTCATTCAGGAGCATTGCAAAGTTCAATGATGTATACCGTACAAGAAACGGTAAGCTTCTGGAAGATATACAGAATAATATAATAAATGCCGACAGGAAGATAGAGCTCGTTGCACATGTCAGTGCGTATGCGGATCAGCCATTAGAGCTTAAGCTTTCAACTGTAGAAGGAAAGTGTTCTGTCTCAGTCGAGGGGCCTGTGTGTACACAGGCACTTAACAAGCCTGTCACGAAGTCGCAGATAGTTGACAAGATCAAAAAGACAGGCGGTACAGATTATGTGCTCGGGGATATAACTGCTGATGTATCTGACAACCTGTTTGTACAGATAAGCGCAGTGAACAACCTGAGGCGGGAGGCGCTTGAACAGCTTGGACTGCAGATCTCACAGAGTTACAGGCGGGATGGCGGTGCAGTAAGAACTGGCCTGCCTGGCGCTGAAAGACCTCTTGAAAATGTGAAAAACAACACTGTTCACGGTGTTACAGTTGGAGTGTCGGACGCTGACCATGTAAATATTGTTAAGAATTATAAATGGGTTAGCAATGTAATAGTAGATTATAATGTCAGAAAATATGCAGATGAATTGAAGCAGGCCGGATTCAGAGTGATCCTTGCTCTGCCTGAGGTATTGCGGCAGAGAGAGCTTGACAGATATTCAGGTCTTTCCGGTGAACTTGGTTCATTTGACGGTGTGATGATCAGAAATTATGACGAGCTGGGAATTCTAAAGAAGTTGGACTATAAGGGACTCGTGATCGCAGATGCCAGTCTCTATGCGTATAATGATAATGCGTTTGATTTCTATAGAGAGATTATGGGTGATGTGTGCTTTATGTGCTCAAACGAGCTCACACTTGATGAGATACATGGTCTTTCATATGATACACTCATAAAGCTCTATGGTCATCAGAAGGTTATGATCACTGCAAACTGTATAGCAGGCAATTACATGAACGGCTGTGCCTCAAGGAAGATGTCCCGGAATGTCCTGACGGATGACAGGGGAAACAGATTCTATGTAAGAAATGACTGTGCGCACTGCTATAACATTATATATAATGGTGTTCCTACAAATATGATAGACAGACTGGCTGAAACCGGTATTTCAGATAAAGACTGTTATATTGAATTTACAATTGAGGATACTAATAAAGTAAAGGATATAATGGACAGTCTGGAGCTTGCCATGTCAGGGAAAAAAGCAGTATCCATGTCTGTAGATCAGTATACCAGGGGACATTATTACAAAGGAATCGATTAAGACTTTTTGATAAAGGTGGAAACATGATAACAATAGTAACGGAGATAGCGAAGTATTTGATCATATTTTTTATGGTTTTATACACCGTAAAATGCTTTACGGTTTTAAAGCCTGTGCCTGCCGATAAGAAACGGCGGGCGCTTAATGTGCAGATATTTTATGTGTTCATGATACATTTTCTTTGCTATCTGACATTATATCTGCATTATGAGAAGAAGAGCATACTTATATTTTATCTGCTACAGATGATAGTATCCATAACATATATGGTTTCATATCATGCCATTTATAAGGGCTCATCGAGACTTATAACGAACAATATGTCATTCCTTCTTCTCATAGGTTATGTCATGCTGACAAGACTTGATTTTGATCTGGCGAAGAAGCAGTTTATATTTGCCACGATCATGTTGGTGGTGACGGCATTTGTGCCGTTGTTCGTGGTAAAGTTCCCGCAGATAAAGAAATGGAATATATTCTATGCGGTGTTTGGTATAGGCTTCCTGTGCACGGTGTTCATCCCGCATGTGGGAGTTGATAAATATGGTTCAAACAACTGGATAAGCATAGGCGGAATATCGATGCAGCCTATGGAGATCGTCAAGATCATATTCGTATTCTTCCTTGCCAGCTCATTTGAAAAGGCAAAGAACTTTAAGGATATGATGAAAACGATCTGTGTAGCAGGACTTTTCATGCTGGTTCTGGTGGCTGAGACGGATCTCGGTGGTGCGGTGATCTTCTTCATGGTATTTGTCATGATGCTGTACCTTGCCACTGGTAAGCACAGCATACTTATAGGCGGAGGCCTCGGAGGTTCGGTTCTTGCTGTGGTTGGATATATGCTTTTGAAGAATCATTTCAGCCATGTCACCATGAGAATCGATGCATGGCTTAACCCGATCGAATATATAGATGGAAGTGGATATCAGGTTGCACAGAGTCTGTTTGCGATAGGCTCGGGCGGATTCGAGGGAACGGGTCTGTGCCAGGGACTTCCGACATCGATACCGGTCGTGTCCAGTGATTTTATATTTGCTGCGATATGTGAGGAGCTTGGAGTTATATTTGGACTCTGCCTGCTTCTTATGTATCTGAGCTGCTTCATATATTTCATCAATATATCGATGAAGATAAGAGATGCTTTTTATAAGAATGTAGCCTTTGGTTTTACAATATGCTTCATATTCCAGATATTCCTGAACGTTGGCGGTGTTGTGAAGTTCATACCATCTACGGGTGTGACGCTGCCGCTTGTGAGCTATGGAGTGAGTTCGGTTGTCAGCACACTCATTATATTTGGAATAATTCAGGGTATATGTGTATTAGAGAACAGTGGAGTTGATAAAAATGTCAGACAGGAAAGTATCAGCAGGGAAGAGTGGCCAGAGACCCCAGTCGCGGTCAGGGGTCAGTCAAACAGCGGTGAAAAACAACGCAAACAGAAAAAGCCAGTCCAGCGCAAAGCAAAGACAGGATACGACAGGAAAGAGACGAACTCAGATGAATTCTGGGGAGAATAGTGACATTCTGGACAAGAAGACAAATGACAAAAAGAATGTGCCTGTTCTGGTTATAACATATTTTGTTGTCATAATCTTTATCTGTATGTTTGCATATATTATCGTGTTTATGGTGAGGGATTCAAGAACATTCATCGCCAATTCATACAATGGGAGACAGTCTCTCTATGCGGAGAAGATAAAGAAGGGAAGCATCATATCCAGCGATGGAAATGTCCTTGCGGAGACATTGACGGATGATGATGGAAATGAGTACAGAAATTATCCATATTCCAATGTGTTCGCACATGTTGTCGGATATGACAGCAACGGACAGGCGGGACTTGAGATGAGCTCCGCGTACTATCTCCTGACATCAAACCAGAACATAATCACGCAGACATACAACAAGCTCAGGAATGAGAAGAGTCTGGGAAACAATGTCATAAGTACACTGAATACCACGCTGCAGAGCACGGCTTACGATGCACTGGGATATAATGACGGCGCTGTTGTGGTCATGGAACCGGATACTGGAAAGATCCTTGCCATGGTCTCAAAGCCTGATTTTGATCCGAACTATATAGACAGTGTGATAGAGGATTCACAGGATTCTGACAGCTCTTATCTGTTGAATCGTGCAACACAGGGTCTGTATCCACCTGGTTCAACCTTCAAGGTACTCACGGCTCTGGAGTATATTCATGAGAACAGCAATTATCAGAAATATTCGTATGAGTGCGAGGGCGAGGATATATTTGACGGAGTACAGATACACTGCTCAGATTATGCGGTTCATGGAACTGTGGATCTGGCGGACTCACTGGCGAAATCTTGTAACACTTCATTTGCCAATATAGGAATGAAGCTCAACAAGCAGTCGTACAAGGATCTGTGTGAGAAGTTCCTGTTTAACAAGGATCTTCCTTATGACGGATATTACAGAAAATCAGTATTCGAGTTAAATGCAACCTCAGATGATTCGGAGATACCGCAGACAGCCATAGGACAGGGCGACACACTTATAACACCTCTGCACAGTGCCATGATCATGAGCACCATAGCAAACGGAGGAGTCATGATGTCCCCATATCTCATCGACAGGATAGAGACATGCGATGGCAATCTTGTAAAGACATTCAAGCCGAACACCTACGGTAAGATCATATCTGCATCTGACGCAAGACTTCTGAAGGATCTGATGCTTGGCGTAACATCATATGGTACGGCATCGGATGCATTTGCAGATTGCTCATATACCATAGCCGGAAAGACAGGTACTGCGGAGTTCAACGACAACATGGATTCACATTCGTGGTTTGTTGGATTCTCAAATGTTGATGATCCGGATATTGTCGTATGTGTCATAGTTGAGAATGCAAGCTCAACTGGAGCTTCAGCAAAGTATATTGCCAGACAGCTCTTTGACGCATACTATAATTATGTGAAATAATTGCACAAAATGATGCGTATGCCCTTAATACGTGATCATATTTACTTTAAAAATAATTTGACATATGATATACTGACTTCAAGTTTTAATTACACACCCGGAAGAAACAGGAGGAATTGCAGTGATAGAAGCAACAAGCTGTGGAGGGGTGGTAATCTTCAGAGGAAAAGTATTGTTGTTGTATAAGAATTACAAGAACAAATACGAAGGATGGGTTCTCCCCAAGGGAACTGTTGAAAAGGGCGAGGAGCACGATGAGACCGCCTTGCGAGAAGTGAAAGAGGAGACAGGTGTAAGCGCATCTATAATCAAATACGTGGGAAAGAGCAATTACACTTTTAACACGGCATTTGATGTGGTAAATAAGGATGTTCATTGGTATCTCATGATGTCTGACAGCTATTACAGCAAGCCACAGAGAGAAGAGTATTTCGTGGATTCCGGTTACTACAAATACCATGAAGCCTACCACCTTCTGAAATTTCCTAACGAGAAGCAGATACTTGAACAGGCATATTCAGAGTATGTTGATCTTAAGAAAAAGAATCTGTGGGGAAACAAGAAGTATTATTAATCAACAAAAGGACTTCTGTATGCAGGTACAGAAGCCTTTTTAGTTTTCTTTTGAGGGTAAGACATGAATAAAAAGAATGCAGGCAGATCAAAACAAAAGAAAAAGAGAACAGCAAAGGATATAGTTCTGGACATACTGCTGGTCGTTTTTTTACTTATAGCAGTTGGGAGCGGTGCGTATCTTGGAAGGTATTATTATATTGCGAAGAATGCGCAGAATAACTTCAATGATCTTAAAGGAATGCTCGATACCGATGGTGATGATACCGAAAAGGTTACGGTGGAGGTCTCGGATAAAAGTAAGGACAATGGCGAGAAGAAGATACTCAAGAAATTCGAGAAGTTATACGAGAAGAACAGTGATATTGCAGGATGGCTCACGATCGATGGCACGACCATAGATTATCCGGTCATGTACACTCCCGATGACAACGATTATTATCTGCATCTGGACTTCGATAAGAACTGGAGTGATCCGGGTACACCGTTCATAGATACGAACTGCAGGCCGTTTGATGACAGAACGGACAATGTTCTCATATACGGACATAACATGAAGTCGGGAATAATGTTCAGAGAGCTGCTTCAGTATGAGGACGAGAGCTTTTATAAGAAGCATAAGAATATCAAGTTTGACACGTTGTATGAGACCGGAACATACGAGGTCATCGGTGCATTCCGATCGGAGATATATCCTGACGATGACACGGAGCACTATCATTATTATGAGTTCTTTAACGCTGCGGATAAGGCGGAATTTGATGAATATATTGATTTTGTCAAGTCAAACACATCATATGACAGCGGTGTTACGGCTGAGTACGGTGATGAACTCATCACACTTTCAACATGCGCTTCACACACTGAGGATGGCAGATTTGTCGTGGTTGCGCGAAGGATAACAGGGGATGATAAGTAGTTGACACTAAATGGGGCATGTGTTAATATAACAAATGTCGCAAGCGCCGGCTTGTCGGAATTGGCAGACGAGGCAGACTCAAAATCTGTTGGTGGCAACATCGTGCGGGTTCAAGTCCCGCAGCCGGCATTATATTGAGCCTGAAACCTGAGTAGAATCAAGGGTTTCAGGCTCTTTTGGTATACGTGGGAATAAGATCTTGAAATGAATGGGCGGTGATATATTATGATGAGTAGAAAGGTAAAACAGCAGGTGAATTCGGCTGTGAATGAGTTGGATATGAATCTGGCGAACAATTACAAGGATCTGGCGCATAAAGCCTTGAAGGAACTTGATGAGCTGGTTACGAAGCTTAATGAGGAGGGGCAGCTCAAGGAAAAGGACTACACCAAACTGAGGGATAAAGTGGATGATTACAAGAGACGTATGGCGGGATATCATCACTGACAGTATGTCATAATGACATAATATCGTCACTGAAAGATTATGACCGGGAGACTGCAGAACAACGGATGTATGCAGCTTCCCGGTCATATTTGTCTGTGTGTATCAGTATTGCTTCATTATCTCTCTGCGAAGCTTCTTGATTATTCTTTTTTCCAGCCTGGATATGTAGGACTGGGATATTCCCAGGAGATCAGCCACCTCCTTCTGAGTCTTTTCTACCCCACCTATGGTGTTTATTCCATACCGCAGTTCTATGATGGTGCGTTCCTTTTCACATAGCTTTGATATGGCATTGTCGAGGAGATTGTAGTCTACCTCTGTCTCCAGATCACGGTAGACTACGTCCTCATCCGTTCCCAGAATGTCGGACAGAAGCAGTTCGTTGCCGTCCCAGTCAACATTCAGCGGTTCATCGATGGACACCTCTGTTCTGAGCTTGCTGTTGCGACGGAGAAACATGAGTATCTCATTTTCAATACATCTTGATGCGTAGGTAGCAAGCTTTATGTTTTTGTCATTTTTGAAGGTGTTTATGGCCTTGATGAGACCGATCGTGCCTATGGATATTAGATCCTCAATTCCGACACCCGTGTTGTCAAATTTTTTAGCAATGTATACGACAAGTCGCAGATTTCGCTCTATCAGCATTTTCTTTGCGGAATCAGACTGGTTGTTTGTGAGTTCGTTTATGACCACGGCCTCCTCGTGGGGCTCCAGCGGGGCGGGAAGTACCTCGGTTCCTCCAATATAATATATATCTTTGCCGCTTTTCAGGGAGCGCAGTGAAATATTGCTGGCAACAGTAAATTTGAAGTCGTTACCCCTTATTGTGTTTAACATGTCTTTTGCCTCTTTTCATATAATATTTGCTTAAAAGAATACATTTGTCTGTGTGAAGTATATTAAATGTATTTGGGCTGATACCGATCAGTGGTCTGTGTTCCATGTATGAGCTGTCGATGAACATGTAGTCAATGTCCATGGCGAGCATAAGCTGATTTCCGGAGCATATTGTATTGTAGGGAATTATGTGTATTCCGGCCGGAATGTCATCACGGTAATCATATTCATATATGGAAGACGGTTTTTTGATGTAGTCATCGAGCAGTGGAGTCAGTTCCGGTGGAGCCAGTTCGATGGCTACGGCGTATGTAGTCACGGCGACGTTGCGTCCTGTGAGATTGCATCTTAGCGTGTTACCTGTGTCCAGGTAACCGATAGCATTGGTGATCCTTGAATGTCTGCCTAGTAATACATTTGTCAGAAAGTTCAAATAATTCACTTCTTTTCATGTAGTGCAATTGGAATTATATATGTGGGCTGGTAAGAAAATGGTCGTATTACAATAAATGAAGCATCGATATTTCGATTGAATTTTTAATTTGTTGATGGAAATGTGGTTAAGTTTTTCAATATACGACTATATATTTGAAAAATGTGTATAAATCTGTGGATAATGTGGAAAAGTGCTAAAACATCCTAAAAAGTGCGAAATAAGCAAACAATTTGCGACATAGAGCGATATTTTGTGCAATATAATGATAAAAAATGAGAAATGTATATGTATGGATGACAAAATAAGTCCTGAACTTAAACTTGCCATGGATGCGGATGGTTACATGCCGTACAGTAGTCTTTATCTTGGATATAACGCATCCGATGATTCGTGGATGCTGATAATCAGACATTCCGGTGACATAGATGATCTTGAGGGAGATATTCTGAATAGCTGCGTTTATCTGCTCGGGGGATATGCCATAGTGAACGTGTATTCCTACAATATAAAAAGGCTTCAGGAGGAGCCGAGGGTACTTTATATCGATAAAGCTCAATATTACAGTTATGGTGCGGGTGTCGCCTATGACAGATACGTATCCTGCATAACGGAAAATTTCATGTCGAAGTATGGGCTCACAGGCGAAGGCGTATGTATCGGAATTATAGATAGCGGCGTGAATATCCTCAACCGGGAATTTGCAGATGACGCCGGCTCCAGGATAGTCATGTATTGGAACCAGAATACAGATTATGAAAGGACTTACCCAAACCGCTATGGTCTTGGACGGATATATGATCAAAGTGAGATCGGGCAAATGTATGAGGACAGGCGGCTGCCCGGTGTCATGGGAGAGCAGCACGGCACGGAGGTTGCATCTGTGGCCGCCGGGAGCAATATAGGAGTGGCGGGAAAAGCCCGGATCATTGTCGTTGAACAGTCGCTTGAACGCGCGCTGCCGGACACGATAGGTATAATGATGGGGATAGATCTGCTTGTGAGATACAGCATGGAGACTGGAACTCCGGTAGTGATAAATCTTTCATATGGAAATAACTTTGGAGCCCATGATGGCACGTCGACACTTGAGCTGTTTGTTAATTCTGTGGCCCAGATGGCTAAGGTGTGTGTTGTCACGGGTTCAGGAAATGACGGTGGAAGACAACTGCATACCAGCGGTATGCTTGGAAATGTAAGCTATGCGAGTATTGACATTGCGGTGGCGGCCGGTGTGAAAAACTTTGGCCTGCAGATATGGAAAAACTATATCGACAGCTTCGATGTGCTCGTCTATTCGCCGTCCTACGACCTTGTGGCGTATCTCACGGAGGGACAGATAGTATCCGGGGCGTATTATGGGAGCACGGAGGTGCTTGGGATATTCCAGGGGCCTTCACCTTACAATGTCAAGCAGCTCATATATGTATTTTTCCAGTCTGAGCCCGGGGATATAGAGCAGGGAATATGGCATGTGAGGATTGCACCGAAGAGCATTGCAAATGGGATATTCAATGCGTATCTACCCGGTGACAGTTATGTGACGGGGCAGGTTGCATTTGAGAATCCTTCGGTGTATGGAACCCTCACGATCCCGGGTACGGCATCAAATATAATAACGGTGGCTGCCTATGATCAGGTAAATGCATCCATAACGGGATTTTCTGGCAGGGGTTTTACGTCGGATAATGCCATAAAACCGGATATTGCAGCTCCGGGTGTCGGAGTGACTGTCAGCTATGGTGAGTATGGATACGGAAATGCCGATGGCACATCGCTGGCGGCGGCATTTGTGTCTGGCTGTGCGGCACTTATCATGGAATGGGGGATAGTCCTGGGGAACGATCCATATATGTACGGAGAGAGGGTTAAGGCTCAGCTTATAAGGGGAGCAAAGCCTCTCGGTTCACTGGGCAGTTACCCGAACAGATATACAGGCTGGGGGACCGTGTGTATGGAAAACAGCTTCAAAGGATTAATTGTATGAAAGATTTGCAAAAAGATGTGGTTTTATGTCAAGTAATTGTGTATAATTTAATTCGTACGTGTTTTTGCAAGTATAAAAGAAAAAAACGGGGTATTTCACACATGGTAGGATTTTATAATTATACAGTTATTTTGACATATATGAGCCTGGTGTCATCTATCACAGGCATGTTCTTTACATTTACCGGACACCTTAGCATAGGAATATTGTGTCTTGCACTTTCCGGTCTGTTTGATGCATTTGACGGAAAAGTCGCAAGGAGCAAGAAGGATAGGACTATGGATGAGAAGAGATTTGGTATCCAGATAGATTCTCTCTGTGACCTGGTGAGTTTTGGAGTTTTTCCTGTTGTATTGTGCTGGTATTCAGGAATGAACACGCCGTTTGGAATGGTTATTCTTGCACTGTACTGTCTGGCTGGAATGATAAGACTTGCATACTATAACGTGCTCGAGGAGAAGAAGAACAATGACGATGATGATGCTGAGGTCATAGAGCAGCCGGATGGAAGAAAGTATTTCCATGGAATGCCGATCACCGCAATATCGGTGGGGCTTCCTATAATATACGTTACGTCACCTTTGCTTGGGTCCTCTTTCCCAATTCTGCTTCATGGAATCATGATACTTGCAATGATACTTTTCATAACAGATTTCAGATTCCCTAAGCCAACCACAAGGGAACTTATGGTGATAATTGTCATTGTGGCAGTTGCCGTAGTTTGGCTTATGATAAGATACATGGTCAGACGTCATATCATAACTATTCCTTATTTTATATCCCTTCTATTATAAGTGTATAGGAGCTATGGAAAATAAAAGATATAGAAGTAATTTGGCTATACCGGATATACAGAAGCGATGAAGGATGATGTATAAGATATGATAAAGAACAAATATGCAATATACAAAAGATCAAAACATAATGAGGGTGTATCGACACAGGACAGAGTCCTGCGCCTGTTATATGGCAACAGAGCGGGACGTATGGTGCTGGGATGGCTGATCAGACCAGAGGTGTCAAAGCTTGTGGGAAGATTCATGGACACTGGATTATCCAGAATCATGATCAATCCATTCATTAAGAAAAATGATATTGATATATCTGTGTGTCAGAAGAATGAGTTTGACTCATATAACGATTTCTTCAAGAGAAAGCTGGTGCCGGGAGCAAGGACCATAGATATGACCGATGAAGGTTTTGTGAGTCCATGTGACAGCAGGCTTACGGTATATGATATAGAAGACACAGAACGACAGACTTTCAATATAAAGGATTCAGAGTACACGGTGGCATCCCTCCTCAGGGACAAAAAGCTTGCGAGGCACTACAGAGGTGGAAAATTGTGGCTGTTCAGACTGTGTGTCGATGATTATCACAGATACATATATAACGTGTCTGGAAAGCAGTCTGATGTCAGACGTATAGAAGGCTTATATCACACAGTTAACCCTATAGCCAGTGAATATTACGACATTTACAAAGAAAATACCAGAGAGTATTGTCTTATAAGGACGCAGGATGCGGGAACCATCATTGATATGGAGGTTGGAGCACTTCTGGTTGGTCGTATAGTTAACAGGTATGTGGATTCCACGGATGTCAGAAGAGGAGAGGAAAAGGGCTATTTTGAGTTTGGTGGCTCAACAATCATTCTTCTCATCCAGAAGGACAAAGTCGCTCCTTTAGACAGAATAGTTGAGAATTCTAGAAAAGATATTGAGACCAGAGTCAGACAGGGCGAGCTGGTTGGATATGTACGTTAAGAGCAATATTATATATTCCATATAAAACAGGAACAGCGTATAGCTTGCTATGGAGCTATACGCTGTTCCTGTTTTGTTGTTTATCCAGTCTGTGTCAGAACTTATATTCTATATTATTCATTTATAGAATTCACATGCCTCTTGATGGCCTCAAAAGTCTCCTGGCTTATAACGTGTTCGATCTTGCAGGCATCCTCGGCTGCGGTCTCTTTTGCAACGCCGAGACTTGTGAACCATGAAGACAGAAGCTGGTGCCTCTCATATATCATCTCTGCAATTTTTTTACCGGCTGTTGTGAGAGTTATGTATCCTGAGTCGCTTACTTCTATATAACACATCTCCCTGAGATTCTTCATAGCAACGCTTACACTTGATTTCTTATAGCCAGTCTCGTTGGCAACATCAACGCTTCGGACGACCGGAAGCTTCTGGCTGAGGACGAGAATGGTTTCAAGATAATTCTCTACTGATTCATTCGTGGTCAACATTATTATATATCCCCCTTATATTTAACATTATAAATGTATCTGTATCAATGTAGCAATTATAAATAATATATCATAAATGAATTTTTTATTCAATTTGATAATTGAAATACGAATTTCGACAAATAGGCACTTTTTGTCAATAAAAGAGCCGTGTTTTGTTCAATTAGTCCAAAATGATTAATATTATTGACATCTAATTAATGTTAGTATATACTAACCACGATATGAAAATCAGTGGTTTAAGTTGCTAGTTAAGGAGGTGCAATTATGCCATTAACATTTGCAAAACCGGGAGAAGCCAATGTGATCAAAAAGGTTGGCGGGAGAGAGAAAACACGATTGTTTCTTGAAAAACTGGGCTTTGTTGAAGGTAGTGTTGTAACTGTCGTGGCAGAGAATGCAGGTAATCTTATCGTTAATATCAAAGATTCCCGTGTTGCCATTGATAAAGATATGGCCAGCAAGATACTTGTATAGGTGTGATTATATGTATCTGACTGACGACAAAAGTATGTAAAAGGAGTAAGATCATGAGCACATTAAAAGATGTCAAGGTTGGCAGTACTGTCACTGTCAAGAAGATTGCAGGCGAGGGTCCTGTAAAGAGACGTATCATGGACATGGGCATCACAAAGGGTGTACAGGTTTATGTTCGTAAGGTTGCCCCTCTCGGTGATCCTGTAGAGGTTACTGTAAGAGGCTATGAGTTATCAATACGTAAAGCTGATGCTGAGATCATAGAGGTAGAGTAACAGCTTATTTTTTTGTTCATACGTTAGTATATGCTAACATATGATAGAAAAGGCTAATATGAAGTACGCAGACGCCGTGCGTAAGCACCTTTAAATGCGTCTGCACAATACAATAGGAAAGAGGGTAAACAATGTCAGTAAAGATTGCACTTGCAGGAAATCCTAACTGCGGTAAAACAACATTATTCAATGCTTTAACTGGCGCTAACCAGTACGTAGGTAACTGGCCAGGTGTTACAGTTGAGAAGAAAGAGGGTAAGCTTAAGGGTAACAAGGATGTTATCATAACTGACCTTCCTGGTATCTATTCACTTTCTCCATACACTCTTGAGGAAGTTGTTGCCAGAAATTATCTTATTCAGGAATATCCTGATGCCATCATCAACATTATCGATGGTACTAACATAGAGAGAAACCTTTATCTCTCAACACAGCTTATTGAGCTCGGAATCCCTGTTGTCATGGCTGTCAACATGATGGATCTTGTAAAGAAGAACGGTGATTCCATCAACATCAAGAACCTGAAGGAAGCTCTTGGATGTGAGGTCGTTGAGATCTCAGCTCTCAAGGGTACAGGTATCGATGAGGTTAAAGAGAAAGCTATCGCTGCAGCAAAGTCAAAGTCAGCAAATGCAAGAGTCCACAGCTTTGATGAGGCTGTTGAGACTGCAATCGAGAGCGTAAGCACTAAGCTTGACATGGAGGAGAACAGAAAGAGATTCTTCGCGATCAAGCTCATCGAGAAGGATAGCAAGATCATAGAGCAGATGAAGAATGCTCCAGACTGCTCAGCAGAGATCAAGAAGCTTGAGGATGACTTCGATGATGACACAGAGAGTATCATCACAAGTGAGAGATATTCATATATTTCATCGATCATTGACAAGTGTGTAAAGAAGGCTGCTAAGGGGCAGAAGCTTACAGTATCAGATAAGATCGACCGTGTTGTAACAAACCGTATCCTTGCACTTCCTATATTCGTGCTCATCATGTGGCTCGTATATTATATAGCAATGTCAACAGTAGGTGCATGGTGCACAGACTGGACAAATGATAACCTGTTCGGCGATGGTTTCCATCTCTTCGGAATTGGAAGCTCAGCTTATGAAGATGCATCAGGTGACTATGATGCAGCAACAACAGCACTCGATGCATATGGCGTACTCGTAACAGATGACGAGGATGCAGTTGATGTAGATGCCACAAAGGCAGCTATCGAGGCAAATACAAACACAGAGGCAAGCGTTAAGTATGAGATGGAAGATGAGGAGACACTCGATACATACGATATCGATGTTTACTACTCAGAGGTTCCTGCAAATGCTAATAAAAAGACAACAAACGCAATGTCATATCTTGATGCAGTTGATTACTTCAACGAGACACAGATGGCAGAGATTGATCCTGCTGATTATGGCGTATTTGTTCCTTCAATCCCAGATCTCATCTCTGCAGGACTTGACAAGATTGGATGTGCAGACTGGTTACATGGACTTATCATCGATGGTATTGTAGCCGGTGTTGGTGCTGTACTTGGTTTCGTACCTCAGATGCTCGTACTGTTCATCTTACTTGCAATCCTTGAGTACTGTGGATATATGGCACGTATCGCCTTCATCATGGATCGTATCTTCAGAAAGTTCGGTCTCTCAGGAAAGTCATTCATACCTATCCTTGTAGGTACAGGTTGTGGTGTGCCAGGTATCATGGCTTCACGTACAATTGAGAATGAGAAAGACCGTCGTATGACAGTCATGACAACAACATTTATACCATGTGGTGCTAAGGTTCCATTTATCGCCATGATCGCCGGTGCTATATTCGGTGGTTCATCAATAGTTGCAACAAGTGCTTACTTCATCGGTATTGCAGCAATTATATGTTCTGGTATAATACTTAAAAAGACAAAGATGTTCGCCGGAGATCCATCACCATTCGTTATGGAGCTTCCACCTTATCATATCCCAACAGTAGGTTCTGTACTCAGAAGCATGTGGGAGCGTGGTTGGTCATTCATCAAGAAGGCTGGTACAATAATCACACTTTCAACAATCGCTGTATGGTTCACAACATACTTTGGATTTGTTGATGGTTCATTCCAGATGCTTGATGAGAGCCAGATCGATTACAGTATCCTTGCAAAGATCGGTAATGCGATAGCATGGATCTTCGTTCCACAGGGCTGGGGCAACTGGCAGGCAACTGTAGCATCTATCACAGGTCTTGTTGCCAAGGAGAACATCGTTGGTACAATGGGTATCCTCTACGGTGGTGGAGACGGTACAGTTTACCAGGCACTTGCAGGCGCATTCACAACAGCAAGCGGATTCTCATTCCTTGTATTCAACCTTCTCTGCGCACCATGTTTCGCAGCTATGGGTGCTATCAAGAGAGAGATGAACAGTGCTAAGTGGTTTTGGTTCGCAATCGGATATCAGTGTGGATTTGCTTACCTTGTAGCACTTGTTGTATACAGAATCGCAGGTCTCTTCACAGGAGCTTGTACATTCGGTGTATGGTCAGTAGTAGCAATTGCACTTGTTGTTCTGTTCTTCTTCATGCTGTTCCGTCCGGATCCAAACAAGAAGGTAAAGACAAGCAAGGAGTTCCTCAACGCTTAATATAAGATATAGAGGAAAATATATAAAAGGAGTGGTGACTTATGTCAGAGTATCTTGGTACAATCATTGTGGCAGCCATAATCGTTCTGATGGTGTTCTTCATTGTCAGAGGTATGGTGAAGGATAGAAAAAAGGGCAAACACATATGTGGTGGCGACTGTTCGAGCTGCCATGGCGGATGCAGTCACAAGCTCTAAATAAAATAATAGTTGTAGTAATATATATGGGGTGCGCTGTAAGTTATGACAACGCACCTTTTTATGTGAGATAACACTTGAAATAACAAAAGATTTACTATATTATAAAAACATGTTGGTACACGACTGGCGGAGACAGCCGATGGCTGGTAGGAATTACCTACAGGGAGTGTACTGTTAAGACAAGCCGACCGCCTGGGCAAGCAAATATATCAAGACATGTATTTGTGTGCGCAGGTGGTTGGCTTTCTTTTTTAGGATTCTTTGCAGCATAACATCAGCTCACAGGTACGAGAAAACACATGGAGGTACAACAGAAAATGGAAATGTTATCACTTGAGAAGGAACTTAGCGAAAATGCATATCCAGGACGCGGAATCGTTATCGGTGTGTCCGAGGATGGTAAGAAGGCAGTGACAGCTTATTTCATCATGGGAAGAAGCTCAAACAGCCGTAACAGAGTATTTGTGACAGAGGGCGAAGGAATCAGAACAGAGGCGTTTGATCCATCAAAGCTTGAGGATCCAAGCCTTATCATCTATGCACCTGTAAGAGTTCTTGGCAACAAGACTATAGTTACAAATGGCGATCAGACAGACACTATATATGACGGACTTGACGATGAGCTCACATTTGAGCAGTCACTCAGAAGCAGACAGTTTGAGCCTGACGGCCCTAACTACACACCTAGAATCTCAGGTGTCATGCACATAAAGAATGGCGTGTTCGACTATTCAATGTCAATACTTAAGAGCAACAACGGCAACCCTGCTGCAAATAACAGATACACATTCTCATACGAGAACCCTGTAGCCGGTGAGGGACATTTCATTCACACATATATGCATGATGGTAATCCGCTCCCAAGCTTTGAGGGTGAGCCAAAGTGGGTTAAGATATCCGGTGATATCGATGAGTTCACAGACAAGGTATGGAACAGCCTCAATGAGGACAACAAGGTGTCACTGTTCGTCAGATATATTGACATCGCAACAGGTGAGTACGAGACAAAGATCGTGAACAAGAATAAGTAATTAAAGAATAAAGGAGATATTTGATCATGAACGAGATTCAGTTAAAGTACGGTTGTAATCCAAATCAGAAGCCATCAAGAATATATATGGAGGATGGCAGTGATCTTCCTGTCAAGGTTTTAAACGGCAAGCCTGGATACATCAACTTCCTTGATGCATTTAACGGATGGCAGCTCGTAAAGGAACTCAAGGCGGCAACAGGACTTCCAGCAGCAACATCATTCAAGCATGTTTCACCAGCAGGCGCTGCAGTTGGACTTCCACTTACAGATACACTTGCAAAGATCTATTGGGTAGATGATCTCGGAGAGCTCTCACCACTTGCATGCGCATATGCAAGAGCAAGAGGTGCTGACAGAATGTCATCATTTGGCGATTTCATCGCACTTTCAGATGTATGTGACGCAGACACAGCACGCCTTATCAAGAGAGAGGTATCAGATGGTGTTATCGCTCCTGGATACACAGATGAGGCTATGGAACTTCTTCTTGCAAAGAAGAAGGGAAATTACAACATCATCCAGATAGATGAGAACTATGTTCCTGCTGAGATCGAGAGAAAGCAGGTATACGGTGTTACATTTGAGCAGGGAAGAAACGAGCTCAAGATCGACAAGGATCTTCTGTCAAACTTTGTTACAAAGAACAAGGATCTTCCAGAGCAGGCTGAGATCGATATGAAGATCGCGCTCATCACACTCAAGTATACACAGTCCAACTCAGTATGCTATGTAAAGGGCGGACAGGCTATAGGTATCGGAGCCGGACAGCAGTCAAGAATCCACTGTACAAGACTTGCAGGACAGAAGGCAGACAACTGGTTCCTTCGTCAGTCACCACAGGTTATGGGACTTCAGTTTGTTGACGGACTTGGAAGAGCCGACAGAGACAATGCCATCGACGTATACATGGGTGATGAGTATGAGGACGTTCTTAAGGAAGGCGAGTGGCAGAAGAGATTCAAGGTTAAGCCTGAGGTGTTCACAGCAGAGCAGAAGAAGGCATGGCTTGCGCAGAACACAGATGTTGTCCTTGGATCAGATGCATTCTTCCCATTCTCAGACAATATAGAGAGAGCTCACAAGAGCGGTGTCAAGTACATTGCACAGCCTGGCGGATCAGTTCGTGACGATCTTGTTATCGAGTGTGCTGACAAGTACGATATGGTCATGGTATTTACAGGAATCAGATTATTCCATCACTAATCTGCTAGGCCTGTCGGTGTCAGATATTGTATTTATAGAAGAATTGAGGGCGGTTTTGCTGATGAAAATCAGCAAAGCCGCTTTTTTACTTTATATTATTGTTGGATTGTGCTAATATAAAATGATGTATAAACTGCGGTAGCTATGCCGTGTAATAAAAATACTGTGATTCAAAGGAGATAACATATGTCTAGACGTAAACGCAGCATATTTAAAGAGAGAAGAAAGATCAACTATAAACTTATTTTTGCATTGGTGATACTTGCATGTGTGGCTGTATTGCTGATCTCTTACGCCATATCGGCAATAGTGTCACAGAAGGATGAACTTTACGATCAGGGCGTAAAATATTACAAGTCAGGTTCGTATCAGGAGGCAATAGATTCATTTGACAATGCCTTGGCAGAGAATCAGTTGTTCTCAAAGAAAAAGGATCAGAATATAAAGCTGTATCTGGCTGATGCGTATCTCAAGAGCGCGCAGTACACAGAGGCCGCAAATACATACAACGAATTGATACAGGATTCATTTACCGGTTCTAATGTAAAAGATTTGAAGGAGCTGGCAACTGCACTCAGTGATTTCTCACAGGGAAATTATGGCGGGGCTCTCGATGTGCTTCTGAAGCAGGCGGAGACATATCCGGAGCTTTATATGTACATAGGAACATGCTACGCAGTTACTGATGAATCCGATAAGATGTTTGAGAGCTATGAAAAATATGTCCAGACATTTGGATTCAACTCGTATGTATATGCCATGTACGGTTCATATTATCTGAATAACGGTGATATGGAGTCAGCGATCGCATATATTACAAATGGACTTGACAGTGGAGACAAGATATACAGAAAAGAGCTCCTGATGCTTGAGATAACATATTATGAGAAGAACGAGGATTACGATAAGGCTTATGAGATAGCGGGACAGCTTGTGTCTGAGTATCCGGATTATGAGAAAGGACAGAAGGAGTATACATTCCTGAGCACAAGAGTGTCACAGTAGTATTTGTATTGGGAGGAGTTATTTTATATGGAGATTCAGCTTTGGAAGGAGATACTGTCTCCTTACGAGCAGGCGGTTGATGAGCTTCTCGTGAAGTTCAACCACATAATAATGCAGTACAAGAGTATGGGAAAATACTCACCTATAGAGAGTGTGACCGGAAGGGTGAAAACGGTCTCCAGTATTATCGATAAGCTTCAGAAGAAGAATATTCCTATGGACCGGATCGTTGAGGAGATGGATGACATAGCCGGAATCAGGATCATGTGCCAGTTCACCGAGGATATCAGCAAGGTGGTTGAGATCATACGTGGCAGACAGGACATGAGGATACGCGAGGAGAAGGATTATATAGCAAATGCCAAGGCCAGCGGCTATCAGAGCTATCACATCATACTTGATTACGATGTATATACGGTAAATGGATGCACCACCATACAGGCGGAGATCCAGATAAGGACAATGGCGATGAACTTTTGGGCAACCATAGAACATTCATTGCAGTACAAGTACAGGAAGGGAATTCCAGAGGATATAAGGGCGAAGCTCAAGAACGCTGCGGATGCCACCGTTGCACTTGACAGGGAGATGTCTTATGTCCGCGGAGAGATCATGGATGCACAGAATTCGTTCAATATCAAGGCGAATATAGTTTCGGAGATCATTGTGAATATCCAGAATCTGTACAAGGTGGGAAATCCAAGAGAGATCCAGAAGATTCAGGATGAGTTTTATTCTATATATAAGAAGGATGATATGGAGCTGCTTGAGAATTTTGCAAAGCAGCTTGACATAATAGCTGAGGGTTACAAGGCCCAGAGCGTAAGATAAAGGAGTTTGTTATGGCTTTACCAAAGGCGTTTGACGAGAGGATCAGAATACAGCTTGGCGATGAATACGAGGATTATATAAAGTGTTTTGACAGTGATATGTATCATGGAATCAGGGTGAATACATCCAAGATATCCGTGGAGGACTTTCTGAAGATAAGTCCTTTCGAGCTGGAGCCTGTGCCGTGGACTAAGAATGGTTTTTACTATGATCACAGGAAGTATACGCCGTCCAAGCATCCATACTATTATGCGGGGCTCTATTATATACAGGAGCCAAGTGCCATGACACCTGCCAGCGTTCTGGATATAGAGGATGGAGATGTGGTACTAGATATATGCGCGGCACCGGGAGGCAAATCCACCGAGCTTGCGGCGAAGCTTAATGGCACGGGAATACTTATATCCAATGATATAAGCAACTCGAGAGCCAAGGCGCTTCTGAAGAACCTGGAACTTTTCGGAATAGGAAACATGTGTGTGGTAAGTGAACCTCCAAATAATCTGTCAAAGGCATTTGAGGGTACATTCGATAAGATACTTATAGATGCACCGTGTTCCGGAGAGGGCATGTTCAGAAAATCTTCATCGATGATGACTGCATGGGAGAACAACGGAACTGAACTTTTTGCCGGACTGCAGAGAGGAATATTAAATGAAGCGTGCAAGATGCTGAAACCGGGCGGAAAGCTGCTTTATTCCACATGTACATTTTCCCCCGAGGAGGATGAGAGGTCGGTGGAGTATCTGCTGTCGATAGATGACAGTATGCATCTTGTGGATTTTCCTAAATATGAGAAATTTGATGACGGCAATCCGGCCTGGGGAGAGACCGGCAATCCTGAGCTTGTGAAGTGTTCAAGACTGTGGCCTCATCACGTGAAGGGCGAAGGTCATTTCATAGCTCTGTTTGAAAAGGATCAGGATGACTCATATAGAGGAAACTTAACATACTCGTTCAAGTCATACAGGCCGGATGAGGATTTCATCGCATTTATAAAGCATGTATCTGAGTCTGCGGGTATAAAGACAGACAGGATAGAGGAAAATAAGGGAAGACTTTATTATATATCAGAGGGAATGCCTGATGTTAAGGGACTCAGGCTTTTGAGGCATGGACTGTTCCTCGGTGAGGTCAAGAAGAACAGATTTGAACCGAGTCAGTCACTTGCGATGTATCTCAAGTCAGATCAGTTTGACAATGTTGTGAGTTTTTCGGCGGATGACATAAGGGTCATAAAGTATTTAAAGGGAGAGACCGTCGAGCTGGAAGATGATCAGGATATAGAGAATGGGTATGTGCTTGTCTGCGTGGATGGATATCCGCTCGGGTGGGCCAAGAACAACAGAGGAGTATTAAAAAACAAATATTTATCGGGATGGAGGATGATGTCATGAGAAAGGTAGCTATAATCACAGGAGCATCTTCAGGGATTGGAAGAGAATTTGCAATTCAGATAGCACAGAAATACAGAACTGTCGACGAGATATGGCTTATCGCCAGAAGAAAGGACAGGCTTGCAGAGGTAAAGGCTGAGATAAATGCAGTCAGCGGAAAGCTTGTCAGGATACTTGCGCTTGACCTCACAAAGGAAGCAGATATCAAATTCTACAGAAATCTTCTCGAGAGACAGGATCCGTCAATAAGAGTCCTGGTCAATGCGGCCGGATATGGAATAGCGGGACATTTTGAGAATATGACAGTGGACGATGTCACGGGAATGCTTGACCTCAACTGCAAGGCGCTGGCAGCCATAACTCATATTTCATTGCCATATATGGCAGACCCATCAAATATAATCAATCTTGCTTCGTCAGCGGCGTTCCTGCCTCAGCCATCATTTGCAATATATGCGGCATCAAAGTCGATGGTTTTAAGCTTTTCAAGGGCACTTAACAGAGAGCTTGCAGGCAGGGGAATCACAGTTACGGCTGTATGTCCGGGACCTGTCAAGACAGAGTTCTTTGACGTTGCCCAGAAGTATACCAAGTCAAAGCCTTACAAGATGGTGCTCAGAGCAAATCCTGTCAAGGTCGTAAAAAGAGCATTATTTGACGCATATTACATGAGTGATATATCAGTTTATTCACCGCTCATGAAGGCGTTCAGACTTGTGAGCAAATACCTGCCTCACAATTTGCTGATCAGATTTATGAAGTAGATATATGGGCTGCAGGCGGACATAGCTCTACAGCCAGACCAGAGATAAATGGAGGATGATATGGAAAAAGGACAACACGGATACATGAACAGGCATAAGAGAAATGTTCTTATAAGTATCATTGTACTTGGATTGTTTGTTATAGCCGGAGTATTCTTTACTGTGGCTATGTTTGACACAAGAAAGACTGTATTTATAGTCATACCGATACTCGTCGCCCTGCCGCTCGCAAAACAGCTTGTGGCATACATAATGTGTGCGGGGTTCAAGGAACTCACGAAGAATGAGTACGCTAAAATTGAGAAGTTATCATACTTTGGGGATCCGTCACTTGTATATGATGTGTCGATAAGCAGGTACGAGGGAATATTGTATTTCCCTGCTGCGGTCATAAGAGATGGCAGAATGTTGTTTTACTACAATGGTGGATATGGCAAAAAGATACCTGATGAGGCAGCGCTCAAGAAGATCATTACAGAGGCTCTGGCAGACCAGAAAAAATATGTTGTGATCATAGCCACAGACATTGATGGTTTTGTGGCAAAGGCCGAGAAGATCAAAGCACCTTCAGATGAATTTGTCGGTGCCGATGAGAAGATCAGAAACAGATTATATGAGCTGGGAATATAGAAAAAAATGAGAGAGATAGTTATTTCAAAGAACGAAGCCGGCCAGAGGCTTAACAAGCTGGTCATGAAGTACCTTAACAAGGCTCCTTCAAGCTTCGTCTACAGGATGATAAGAAAGAAAAACATAAAACTTAATAATGGCAAGGCGGTTGGAAATGAGATCGTGTATGTTGGGGATGTGATACAGCTCTATCTGTCGGATGAGACCATAGAATCATTCAGGGATGACAGCGTGAGAGCCGGTGCTTCCACAGGTGGAAACAGGTTTAAACCGGAGATCATATATCACGACCACAACATACTTATAGTCAATAAACCGGCGGGTGTATTGTCACAGAAGGCATCGAAGGACGATTACTCGATCAATGAGAGTGTCATCGATTATCTGCTTGACAATGAGTATATAACTGAGACTCAGCTCAGAACCTTCAAGCCATCTATATGCAACAGGCTGGACAGGAATACCTCCGGCCTTGTTCTGTGTGGTGTGTCACTTATGGGAAGCCAGGAGCTGTCGAGGATCATAAGGGAGAGACGCATAGACAAATATTACTACACCATAGTCAAGGGTAATATGGCGGAGACGCAGGATATTACGGCATATCTCGTGAAGGATGATAAGAAGAACACTGTGACAATACGTGACAGCGTGGAGGAGATACGCAGGGCTGCCGGGGACTTGGGCTATGATAAGATCCATACCATATTCCAGCCGGTCAGAACAAATGGAAAATATACAGAGCTTAAGGTAAAGCTCATAACGGGTAAGACCCACCAGATAAGGGCACAGCTCCAGCACATGGGGTATCCGGTGGTCGGTGACCAGAAGTATGGTGACAGGGAGACAAACATATATTTTAGACAGACATACAAGCTTAGAAACCAGATTCTGCACTGCGGCGAGGTGGAGTTTACCGATGTTGTCGGTGGACTGGACTATCTGACGGGCAAGAGCTTCTCAGCATTCAAGCCTGATATGTATAAAAGAATAGAAAAGGATTTGTTTGAATAGATGGCTACATGGAATTCGCGAGGACTTCGTGGCTCCACACTGGAGGATATGATAAACCACACAAATGAATATTACAGACAGAAGAACCTTGCGCTGGTCCAGAAGATCCCGACACCTATCACGCCGATAAAGATTGACAAGGACAGCAGCCAGATCACTCTGGCGTATTTCGAGAAGGATTCAACCGTCGACTATATAGGTGTTGTCCAGGGAGTTCCGGTATGTTTCGATGCGAAGGAATGTGCCACTGACACATTTACAATGCGCAACATTCATGAGCATCAGATAAGGTTCATGGAGGATTTCGAGAGACAGAACGGTGTAAGCTTCCTTATCATAATGTTCTCGGGACGAAATGAACTGTATTATATGAGATTCGAGGAGCTTAAGGGATATCTTGAGAGAGTCCAGAATGGGCATGCCAACAACTTCAAGTACAATGAACTTGATCCCAATTTCTTTATAAGAGCCAATGGTGGTGCATTGGTACATTATCTTGAACCTCTAAGCAGGGATCTTGATGATAGAGGTTGACAAATACAATGCGCTTTAATATAATGTGCACGTTGACGTGCTACCAAAGTAGCAAATTATCACTTTAATGTGATGAATTAAAATGAAGAACGTGAAGCATGGCAAAGTTTAATTGACAAGGAGATATGATTATGCAGGACAAACTGTTACAGACCCCGGATGGAGTGAGGGACACCTACGATGTAGAATGTAAGAAGAAGAGAAAGGTTATGCATGAACTCCACCATATTCTGGAGTTATACAGCTATCATGATATAGAGACACCTACATTCGAGTTTTTTGATATATTTAACAGAGACAAGGGCTCAGCACCTTCCAATGAGATGTACAAGTTCTTTGACAGGGACAACAATACTCTGGTGCTCAGACCTGATATAACACCTTCGATAGCAAGATGTGTTGCAAAGTATTATGCCGATGAGGAGCTTCCGGTCAGACTCTGCTATACGGGTAACACATATACCAATACACTTAAGCTTCAGGGTAAGCTTAAGGAAGTTACACAGATCGGTGCCGAGCTTGTAAATGATGATTCATCCGCTGCTGACGCTGAGATAATCGCAACTGTGATAGACTGCTTCAACGAGATCGGGATCAGTGATTTCCAGATCGAGATAGGCCAGATCGACTACTTCAAGGGGCTTGTGGCTGAGTCGGGAATCAGTGAGGACGAGGAGAATCAGATAAAGGAGTATATCCACATCAAGAACTTCTTCGGACTTGAGGAATATGTGGATGCGCTTGATATAAGTGAATCTCTTAAGAAAGCATTTGTTGCATTTGACTCTCTGTTCGGCGGAATATCCATGCTTGACAAGGCAGAGGGATATGTGTCAAATGAGACATCACTTGAAGCTGTGAAGAGACTCAGAAGAGTATATGCAGCTCTTGAGTGCTATGGATATCAGGATCACATAAGCTTTGATCTCGGTATGCTTGACGGATACAACTACTATACAGGAATCATATTCCGCGGATATACTTACGGAACCGGTGACGCTGTTGTCAAGGGCGGCCGTTACAATAACCTCCTTAAACAGTTTGGAAAGGATGCACCGTCTATCGGTTTTGCCTTCACTGTTGAGGAGCTCATAATGGCCATGAACAGACAGAATATAGACATAGATGTGGATTATTCCAATACGATCATCCTCTATGATATAGAGAATCAGGGCAAGGCGATCAAGGCCGGCATGAAGCTCAGAAGTGAGGGACGGAAGATAGAACTCATAAGAAAGTCACAGAAGAAATCTGTTGACGACTATATTGAGTATGCGGGAAGAGAACATTTCTCAGGCCTTATATATTTTGAGCAGTCAGGCGATGCGGTGGCATACGATCTGATAAGCCGATCACACTCCAAGTGGGATGGCAATTTATAGAAGAAACTTTTACGGCTTGATTGAGAATAGATTGAATTAGATGAAAGGTTATGGAGAGATGAGATATTTAACATTTGCCCTTGCTAAGGGGCGACTTGCAAAAAAGACACTTGCGCTGCTTGAACAGATAGGTATAACATGTGAGGAGATGAAGGATCCCGACACAAGAAAGCTTATATTTGTGAACGAGGAGCTTAAGATGAAGTTCTTCCTGTCAAAGGCCACAGATGTTCCTACTTATGTAGAATATGGTGCGGCCGATATAGGCGTTGTAGGTAAGGACACAATACTTGAGGAGGGAAGAAACCTGTATGAGGTCATGGATCTCGGTTTCGGAAAGTGCCGCATGTGTGTATGCGGACCGGCATCTGCCAGAGAGCTTCTCAAGAAGAATGAGATAATAAGAGTTGCAAGTAAGTATCCGGTGATCGCAAAGGATTACTTCAACAACCGTAAGCACCAGACAGTTGAGATAATCAAGCTCAATGGTTCAGTGGAGCTCGCTCCTATAGTTGGACTTTCAGAGGTGATCGTAGATATAGTTGAGACAGGAAGCACACTCAGGGAGAATGGACTTGAGGTGCTTGAGGAAGTTTGTCCACTCTCAGCCCGCATGGTTGTGAACCAGGTAAGTCTCAAGATGGAGAATGAGAGGATACACAAGCTGTTGGAAGATCTCAACAGACTTATAAAGGAAGAGAACAAGTAACATATATAGATAATATAACAAATTGATAATCACACGGAGGCATAACAGAGATGAGAATCGTAAAGCTTAATGCAGAGACAAAGAAGGATCTTCTGAAGAATCTTCTAAAGAGAAGTCCAAGTAATTTCGGTAATTATGCAGAGACTGTACAGGGAATAGTTGACGATGTGAGGGATAACGGTGATGCCGCACTCTTCTCATACACAAAGAAGTTCGACAAGGCAGAAATAACAGCAGATAACGTGAAGGTTACACAGGAGGAGATAGACTACGCATATACACAGGTCAGCCCTGAGCTCCTGGACGTTATCAGAAAAGCCAAGAAGAACATTTGGGAGTACCATGAGAAGCAGAAGCAGTATAGCTGGTTTGACTCCAAGCCAAATGGAACTCTTCTCGGACAGAAGGTTACAGCACTTGCATCTGTAGGTGTCTATGTTCCGGGTGGAAAGGCTGTTTACCCTTCATCAGTTCTGATGAATGTTATGCCGGCAAAGGTTGCAGGCGTTGAGAAGATAGTCATGACAACTCCATGTAATGCTGAGGGTGAGGTGTACGCCACAACACTCGTTGCAGCAAAGGAAGCAGGAGTGGATGAGATATACAAGGCAGGCGGCGCGCAGGCCATAGCTGCCCTTGCATACGGAACAGAGTCAGTACCTAAGGTTGACAAGATAGTTGGTCCTGGAAACATATTTGTCGCTCTTGCAAAGCGTGCCGTATACGGACATGTCAGCATAGATTCCATAGCCGGCCCATCAGAGGTAATGGTACTTGCCGATGAGACTGCCAATTCTAGATACGTGGCTGCAGATCTGCTGTCACAGGCAGAGCATGACGAGATGGCATCAGCCATACTTGTGACCACATCAGAGGAGCTTGCCGAGAAGGTATCAGTTCAGGTTGACAAGTTCATCGATGAGCTTTCAAGAAAAGAGATAATGAGAAAGTCTATAGACAATTACGGGTATATTCTTCTTGCAGACAACATGAGCGATGCCATAGATGCTGTCAACGACATTGCATCAGAGCATCTCGAGATCGTCACAGCCAATCCATTTGACGTGATGACAAGAGTGAAGAATGCTGGAGCTATATTTATCGGAGAATACTCATCAGAGCCTCTTGGAGATTACTTTGCAGGCCCTAACCATGTACTTCCAACAAACGGTACAGCAAAGTTCTTCTCACCGCTTTCAGTAGACGATTTCATCAAGAAATCCAGCATAATCTACTATTCAAGAGAGGCACTTGAGGCAGTTCACACTGACATTGAAGCATTTGCCAAAGCTGAGCAGCTCACAGCACATGCCAATTCAATAGCAGTAAGATTTGAAAAATAAGACATAATGATATAGAATATGGGAAGGAGACAGGAATATGGCAGAGAAAGCAGCTAGAATCGCCAAATGTACAAGAACGACAAACGAGACAGACATAACCCTCGAGTTTAATATAGATGGAAAAGGACAGTCAAAGATCGACACAGGAATCGGTTTCTTTGACCACATGCTCACAAGTTTTGCGAAGCATGGTTTCTTTGATCTCAACGTTACAGTCAAGGGAGATCTGTATGTGGATTGTCACCACACCATTGAGGATGTGGGAATTGTGCTGGGCAAGGCCATCAAGGAGGCTCTTGGAGACAAGAAGGCCATCAAGAGATTTGGCAATTTCTTCCTGCCGATGGACGAGACTCTCGTAATGTGTGCCATAGATCTGTCGGGAAGACCATATCTTGTCTATGATCTGAACCTCCGCACAGAGAGGGTTGGATACTTCGACACACAGATGGTCAAGGAATTCTTCTATGCAGTATCATACGCTGCTGAGATGAATCTCAATATTAAGCAGTTCTCAGGGGAGAACGATCACCACATCATAGAGGCCGCATTCAAGGCATTTGCGAAGGCTCTTGATGAGGCGACAACTTATGACAGAAGATTAAACGGAAAGGTGCTTTCTACAAAGGGCACACTTTAAGGAGGTGCTGGTTCACTATGGATAATGATATGATCTGCAAAAAGATAATTCCATGTCTGGATCTGAACAATGCGGTCGAGATGGCAAAATATTACAATGATGCCGGAGCTGATGAGATAGCTTATTTTGACAGCAAGGCAACAAAAGATGGCAGAGAACCCAATGTTGCCATTATAAGACAGATATGTGACAGTGTTGATATTCCACTTATTGCCTGTGGCGGTGTGAGGGAGCTTGAAGATGTCAAGAAGCTTCTGTATGCAGGTGCATCCAAGGTATGTATGAAATCTGCGGCACTGAACACGCCGGAGCTTGTCACTGAGGCTTCTGACAGATTTGGTTCAGAGCGAATAATCTGTACTATAGATCTGAGTGAGTGTGATGATCCTGTCGGATATGCCAGAAAACTGAAGGCGCTTGGAGCGGGAGAACTTCTGCTGCTTCACAACAACATGGTGCCGGAATATTTGGATATAGTAAAATCCATAAGAGAAAATGTTGCACTTCCTGTTATAGTTTCTACATATTCCACTAACGGGGAAGCTGTGGCAGAGATGCTCAATGAGACAAATGCTGAATCAATTTCTCTGTACAATCTCCAGAAGATGGATATAATGGAGATTAAACAGCGTTGCCGTGAGGCAAATATAGATGTGGATCTGTTTGAATCGTCCATGCCTTTTGAGGCGTTCAAACTCAATTCGGATGGACTTATTCCATGTGTTACACAGCACTATAAGACCGGTGAAGTGCTCATGGTCGCTTATATGAACAAGGAGTCGTATGAGAAGACCATCAGAACAGGACGCATGACATACTGGAGCCGCAGCCGCAATGAGCTGTGGACCAAGGGTGATACATCCGGTCATTATCAGTTTGTCAAATCTCTTACGATAGACTGTGACAAGGACACCATACTTGCCAAGGTGTCACAAATAGGAGCTGCGTGTCATACAGGCAGCCGTACTTGTTTCTTTACAGATCTGGTGAGAAAGGAGTACAATGATACCAATCCTATGAAGGTATTCGAGGAGGTATACAATACCATACGCGACAGAAAGGATCAGCCAGGAGATGATTCTTATACCAATTATCTGTTCGGCAAGGGTATTGACAAGATCCTGAAGAAGGTCGGTGAGGGAGCTACGGAGATAGTCATAGCTGCCAAGAATCCTGATTCAGAGGATATAAAATATGAAATATCTGACTTCCTTTATCATCTCATGTGTCTGATGGTAGAGAGAGGAATCAGCTGGAAAGATATTACAGAAGAACTGGCTGACAGAAGATAGAGTGGAGGATATTAGACAATGCAAAATTATGGCGTGAACGAACTGAGAAAAATGTTCCTGGAATTCATGGAGAGCAAGGGTCATCTTAGAATGAAGAGCTTTTCACTTATTCCACACAATGACAACAGCTTACTGCTGATCAATTCAGGTATGGCACCACTTAAGCCTTACTTTACAGGTCAGGAGGTACCACCTAGAAGACGTGTGACAACATGTCAGAAGTGTATCAGAACAGGAGATATCGAGAATGTAGGTAAGACAGCCCGTCATGGTACATTCTTTGAGATGCTGGGTAATTTCTCATTTGGCGATTATTTCAAGCATGAGGCTATATCATGGACATGGGAGTTCCTCACAGAGGTTGTAGGACTTGACAAGAACAGACTCTATCCATCGGTTTACCAGGATGACGATGAGGCATTTGATATATGGAATAAGGAGATCGGTGTCGATGCTGACCGTATATTCAGATTCGGCAAGGAGGACAACTTCTGGGAGCACGGAGCTGGTCCTTGTGGTCCTTGTTCAGAGGTTTACTATGACAGAGGCGAGAAGTATGGCTGCGGTAAGCCTGGCTGTACTGTAGGCTGTGACTGTGACAGATACATGGAGGTTTGGAACAATGTATTTACACAGTTCAACAATGACGGACACAACAACTACACAGAGCTTGAGCAGAAGAACATAGATACAGGTATGGGTCTTGAGAGACTCGCAGTTATTGTTCAGGATGTTGATTCTATATTTGATGTTGATACGATCAAGGCTCTCCGCGACAAGGTATGTGAGATGGCAGGCGTGGAATATGAGACAGATCATGAGAAGGATGTATCGATCAGACTTATAACTGATCATATCCGTTCAGTTACATTCATGACATCAGATGGTATCGTTCCATCGAACGAGGGCCGTGGTTATGTTCTTAGACGTCTTCTCAGACGTGCTGCAAGACACGGAAGACTTCTCGGCATCAATGGCAAGTTTCTGTCAGAGCTTGCAAAGACAGTTATCGAGGTGTCAGAGGATGCATATCCTGAACTCAGTGAGAAGAAGGAATATATCTTCAATAAGATAGACAAGGAAGAGGAGAGCTTCAATAAGACCATAGATACAGGTCTTGCAATCCTCAAGGATTATATAGACGAGACTAAGGCTGCAGGTGAGAAGGTTCTCTCAGGTGACAAGGCATTCAAGCTCTATGACACCTATGGATTCCCTCTTGATCTCACAAAGGAGATCCTCGAGGAGGAGGGGATCGAGGTTGATGAGGACAGATTCACCGAGTGCATGAATATCCAGAAGGAGACTGCAAGAAAGGCCAGAAAGACCACAACATACATGGGTGCAGACGCAACCGTATATGAGCAGCTTCCTGTTGACATGACATCTGAGTTTGTCGGATATGACAAGCTGACATACAAGTCAACTATATCAGCCATCACAACAGAGGTTGGTGAGGGTGATGATAAGAAGTCAGTTCTTGCAGATACTGTATCTGAGGGAGCACAGGCTTCAGTTATAGTTCCTGAGACACCTTTCTACGCTACCATGGGTGGTCAGATCGGTGATAAGGGAATCATCAAGACAGAGAACGGTACATTCGTTGTTGAGGATACTGTCAAGGTTGTAGGCGGCAAGATCGCACATATCGGTTATGTTGAGTCAGGCGAACTCAATGTTGGTGATGAGGCAGAACTCACAGTTGATGCTGAGAACAGAGCACTCATATGTAACAACCATTCCGCAACACATCTTCTTCAGAGAGCACTCAAGATGGTTCTCGGAGATCATATAGAGCAGGCAGGTTCACTCGTTGAGCCGGGAAGACTGAGATTCGACTTTTCACATGATCAGGCGATGACTAAGGAAGAGATCAAGAAGGTTGAGGATATTGTAAATGAGCAGATCCAGCTCGATATACCTGTATGCACGGATGTAATGTCTGTAGATGAGGCTAAGAAGACCGGAGCCATGGCTCTGTTTGGTGAGAAGTATGGTGAGAAGGTCCGTGTGGTATCAATGGGAGACTTCTCAAAGGAGCTCTGTGGTGGTACACATGTTGCCAGCACAGGAGCCATAAAGACATTCAAGATCATATCAGAGGCCGGTGTGGCCGCAGGTACAAGACGTATCGAGGCACTTACATCTGTCGGAGCACTTGATTACTACAGAAATGTAGAGCAGGAGCTCATGGATGCTGCAAAGGCAGCTAAGACTGATATCCATGGTGTGGCATCAAGAATAGAACAGCTTCTTGCAGAGGTTAAGGAGCTTACGAATGAGAATAAGAAGCTCAAGGATAAGATGGCAAAGGAGGCAGCTGGAGACGTTCTTTCAAGTGCTATAGACAAGGACGGAATCAAGATCCTCACAGCGGCTATCCCAGATACAGATATGAATTCACTGAGAAACCTCGGAGATGACTTCAAGAGCAAGCTTGGTGACAGCGTTGTTGTTCTTGCATCTGCAAAGGATGGCAAGGTAAATCTCATTGCCATGGCTACAGACGGCGCAGTTGCTAAGGGAGCCCATGCCGGTAATATCATCAAGGCTGTGGCTGGCCTTGTAGGTGGTGGCGGCGGTGGTCGTCCTAACATGGCTCAGGCCGGTGGAAAGAATCCTGATGGAATCGAGGCAGCTCTTGCCCAGGCGGTTACAGAGGCTCAGAATCAGATAGCTTAAGGTTTCGTGACAGATATTTTATTAATTTGTCATTTTCCTGTTGACGATTAGGAATTTTATGTATATAATACATTTTGTGCTTAAAAATACCCAATCAGTTGTTATTTGGTAGCATAATTTTACAACTGGAGGGAGGTCAGGTGAGAGAATGTCAAGTGTAATAGTTAAAGAGAACGAAAACTTAGATAGCGCTCTTCGCAGATTTAAGAGAAATTGTGCGAAGGCTGGTATTCAGCAGGAGATTCGTAAGAGAGAGCATTACGAAAAGCCTAGTGTAAAGCGTAAGAAGAAGTCAGAGGCAGCTAGAAAGCGCAAGTACAAATAAATCATAGTATATATATTTGATTTTAAATTGATTTCTAAGAGTACCGAGTTTATTCGGTACTCTTTTTTTATGTGTATTCATATAATGTTCCAAAAGCGTTATGGTGGTATTCATGAAAGACAGAGCGAAAAAAGTTATAGCATTTGAACCTCCGTGCTGGTGTCCGGACTCGGCGGGAACGACCTCCAGACTCACCATGTTCAACAATGATGAGCTGGTGATAGAGAATTTCAGACATGTGATCTACTCTGACGACGAGAGAGTGTCTGTTAAGACCCGGAAAGGGATATTGAATATATATGGGGAAAGATTACAGATCGCTTACTACGCATCCTATGAAGTGAAAATATGCGGTTCGATAAACAGTGTAGATTGGCTGACAGTGTGACTGCATGAATATTAGAAGGGAAATAAGAGGTGTGTGCTATGTGAGCTGTGACAGCCGCGCAGCTCTGCGCCTGATGAATATATGCAGCCATAAAGGAATACGTACATGGTGCGAGAGGGATGTAAAGAAGAACAGAAAAAAGAATGGCAGTAAACAGAATGACAGTAAATGGAATGGCAAGGCGGAAAACTTCTGCATATACTCCGATGACAGAAAAAGACTTGAAGAGATAGCGGACAAATGTATGATAGATATCCGAATAGCTGAGAAGAAGACTCTGAGAACCGTTTTGCTGGGCAATAGGAAGAGAATCTCGATATTGCTCGGAGTTTTATTGTTTTTGCTGTTTGTATACTGGGAATCAGGGTATGTATGGTACATAGAAATTGATGGATGTGAGGATTATACAAGTGAGGAAGTTGAAAATCTTATTGAGATGGAGTATCCGTGCTATGGACATCGGAAAAAGAGTATTGATCTGAGTGAGCTGACAGACATGCTGACGGATAATCTTGGTGAGATATGCTGGGCGTCCTGCAGCATCAGTGGGACAAAGCTTACAGTTGCGCTCAAGGAGTCCGTGGATGTATTTACAGTTCCGGAAGATGGCAGACCGTGTGATCTCGTGGCCACAATGGATTGTACGATCTATTCCCTTGTTGCATCGGCGGGGACGCCTGTTGCATCGGTTGGAGATGAAGTGAAAAAAGGGGATACTCTTATATCGGGAACAGTTAACATATACAATGATGACAGTGAGGTTGTGGATACGGTGTTTGTACCTGCTTCCGGAGAGATATATGGTCTTTGTGATGTAGAGTACAGAGATGTGGTTGAGAGTGATCTCCAGGAAAAGGAGACTACAGACAGGAAGGTAAACAAAGTAGATATAAAAATTGGACGCCGGGTGTTTACACCGTATAAAACTGCTGCTTCCGACGGTTCATACGACCTTTCCGCCGAGGAAAAACGGCTGCATATCGGCGATATGTATTTTCCGTTATCCGTGAATATAGAGCGAAAAGTATTCTATAAAGTAAATACACGTAAGCTTACGGAGAAGGAGCAGAAAGACAGACTTAACCAGCATCTGCATGTTTATATTGGCAAAATGCAAGAAAAAGGGGTGCAAATTGTCCGAAAAAATGTTATTATTACTAATGAACGCGGTGAGGCTTCGGCTGAAGGCGATATCAGTATCAGACTTCCGGTTGCTGTGCCGAGATATATTGACGTAAACAATACATCGGGGAGCGAAGAGGTGGAGCCTGACTGACAAATAATAATGACAGGGGATACAAGTATTGAGCGAATATTCAGAATCCGTAACTGTTGCATCAAACTATATACAGACTGTGTTTGGACAGTTTGATGCCAATATAAAAAAGATTGAGAAAGAATACAGTGTGTCAATGATACTTCGCGATGACAAGCTTAAGGTCAGCGGCTCCGAGGAAGGTGTGAAGAAGTCTATTCAGGTTATAGAACAGCTCTTCCAGATGGCAGACCGTGGCTCGTCCATCGATGAACAGAAGGTAGACTACACTATATCGATAGTCAATGAACACCCGCAGGAGGCTAAGGAGAGTCTTGCTGAGCTTGACAGGGACATAATCTGTCACACGATGAGCGGCAAGCCGATCAAACCGAAGACTGTCGGACAGAGAACATATGTCAATTCAATAGAAAAGTCCATGATAGTATTCGGAGTGGGCCCTGCCGGAACAGGAAAGACTTATCTTGCCATGGCAAAAGCCATAACGGCATTTAAGAATAATGAGGTTGGAAGGATCATACTTACAAGGCCGGCCATAGAGGCCGGTGAGAAACTGGGATTTCTTCCGGGTGACCTTCAGAGCAAGGTTGATCCTTATCTTAGGCCGCTCTATGATGCATTGTATGAGATAATGGGTGCTGATGCATTTATGAAGAATATGGAAAAGGGACTGATCGAGGTTGCTCCTCTTGCCTACATGAGAGGAAGAACTCTTGATAATGCGTATATTGTGCTGGATGAGGCCCAGAATACCACTCCTGCCCAGATGAAGATGTTCCTTACCAGAATAGGATTTGGCTCAAAGGCCATAATAACAGGAGACCTTTCACAGAAGGATCTTCCACACGACGCGCAGTCAGGTCTTGATGTTGCACTCAAGGTGTTAAAGGATATTGATGACATAAGCATTTGCCATCTGACGAGTCTTGATGTTGTGAGACATCCTTTGGTGCAGAAGATCGTAAATGCGTATGAGAAATATGAGGATAAGAGGAGCAGACAGGCAAAGCCTAGAAAAACCACAACTGCTCAGAAAAACAGAGGAAAATAATATGTCAGTTAATATTGAGAATGAGTATGGAGATATTGATATTAAGAATTATGAGGATGTCATAACAAGTATCGTCCAGGCTTCGCTGGAATTCGTTGGGTGTCCATATCCCTGCGAGGTGAACGTGCTGCTCACGGACAATGACTCCATACATGAAATCAATAACCAGCAGAGGAATATAGACAGGGCGACAGATGTTCTGTCATTTCCACTGATTGATTATACAATTCCTGGAAACTTTGATGGTCTCGAGGATAGCCGGTGTGACTACTTTGATCTTACTACAGATGAACTGCTATTGGGAGATATCGTTATATCTATTGACAAGGTGTATGAGCAGGCAACTGAGTACAATCACTCAAAGACGAGAGAGCTGGCTTTTCTTGTAGCCCACAGCATGCTCCATTTGTCAGGATATGACCATATGGAGGACGATGAGCGCAGGGTCATGGAAGAGATGCAGGAAAAAATACTTACAATGAAAGGATATACAAGAGACTATGAGGAGAATTAAGACGGGATTAGTTCTGGCAACCGCTCTTGTGATGGGATTATCACTTTTTGGATGCGGCTCGAAGAAAACGGAGGAGAATGTCACTACAACGGAGGCTAAGGCAGAGGTGGATGTATCACAGGCCGATATGATGAAGTCTGCCACAGCGGTTGATGAGACTTACCATGAGGGAGTATATAATGATCTTACAGGCGAGTGGAACACCGACAGAAAGGAAGAGTACGGAAGACCGATCGCTATAATGATCAACAATATTGAGAATGCGATTCCTCAGTCAGGCATAGGCCAGGCTGATGTTTTATATGAGTTTGTCGTTGAGGGCGGAATAACAAGAATGCTTGCAATATTCAACGACTATGACAATCTTGAGAAGGTCGGTTCGATCAGAAGCTGCAGACCTTACTATGTTACAACTGCCATGGAGTTTGACGCTATATACATGCATTATGGTCAGTCTCCACAGGGACAGGAGGAGCTTGACAGGACAGGAATAGATCATATAAGCGGACTTGGTGGAGAAGGATCTGTATCTTTCTACAGATCATCAGACCGCGAGGCTCCACACAATGTGTACACAAACAGCGATATGATCAAGGCTGGTCTTGATTATCTTGGATGCTCAACTACCCACAACAAGGGATACAAGAGCAAGTTTGAGTTCAATGAGGAAGATACGGTTCCTGAGGGCGAGTCTGTAAACAAGCTCACACTCAACATGTCAGTTTACACACAGCCTTGGTTTGAATATGATTCAAAGAATAAGGTATATAACAGATTCCAGTATGGTGACAAGCAGATCGATGACCTCACAGGAAAGCAGCTCACATTTAAGAATATCATCATACAGTTTGCTCACTACACCAGCATTGATGATCACGACAGACAGATGATCGATCTCGTTGGCACAGGAGACGGATACTATGTTTCAGATGGAAAGATCGTTCCTATCACATGGACAAAGTCAACCGATGACTCCGTGACAAAATATTCAACAGCAGATGGAAAAGAACTTCAGCTCAATCCGGGCAAGACCTATGTCACAGTATTTGAGAGTGATAATAAGGCCGGAGTTGTATGGGAATAATACAGACATAAACCACATATATTAACAAGGACAGAAGATGGGATGGAATATCCTGTCTTCTGTTTTTTGTTATGAAGAGAAGGTGTGGTAATGTTTAAAAGAATTATATATTTTTTTGTTATCATTATAGCGGTATTTGTGTTATCTTTTATAACTAGAGAGATCGTGGTGAGCACGGCGTGCAGATCCGGAGACAGTAAAAGTGTGTATAGAGAATTTGACGGTACGGATAGCGGGCATATATTACCCATATCAAATGAGAGTGAACCGGAGCTTTACGGAGGGCTCGTGATTGCTGCTGAGGGTGGAACACCACATGGCAGTTTCTATGTGAGCACTTATAATGGACATGTGGCGGTGTACAACAGATTTGGCAGTCTTTGCAGGGAGACGACTCGTACAGTGGATTCATTGGACAAACGTATAAGAGAACTGATCCACAAGCACGTGTATTTCAATGATATAGATGACATGAACAGGTTTATTGACAGCCTGTAAAACGTATGATAAATGATTATGGGAAAGGTGTATCGGAATGATTTATGATATTATAGTTATCGGCGGTGGCCCGGCTGGGATGACAGCCGCAATAAAAGCAAAAGAGGCAGCACCATCGGCTTCGGTAAAGCTTATAGATAAAAACAAAAAACTCGGAAAGAAGCTGTATGCGACGGGAAATGGCAAATGTAACATTGCAAATACGAAGCTTGATCTGTCGTGCTATTCCAGTGCAAATGAATTTTTCCCATTTCAGTTCGTAACAACGGACAGTCATAATGATGTCATGGATTTTTTTGAAAGTCTTGGTGTTTCCAGCTATGATGATAATGGATATATATATCCTGCATCGCTGCAGGCATCTACCATAGTGTGGGCACTGACGGACAGGCTCAAAATTCTTGGTATAGAAAACAGCACATCGGAGGAAGTCCTGAGTATAAAACAGGGAAAAGATGGTACATATATTGTAGACACAGACAAAGACGGGTATAGGACGACCCAGGTGATACTTGCACCCGGAGGTGCGGCTGCGCCAAAGCTTGGCGGATCTGATAGAGTATACAGACTTCTGGATGATCTGAATGTACGGTTTGTGAAACCGCATCCGGCTCTGTGTAAATTAAAATGCCATGAATATATATCTGATATGTCAGGGGTACGTGCAAAGGCTGTTGTCCGCCTAATGTGTGATGGCGAGGAGTATGACCACGAGAGAGGCGAGGTTCAGTTTGCATCGGGATATCTTTCGGGCATAGCGGTTTTTAATATGAGTATACAGTGTATAGACCTGATGGAGACTGGCAAAAAGCCATACATAGAACTTGAACTTGTTCCGGACATCAGTGATGATATGCTGGCGGACAGGATGAGACGATTTGCCGAGGTAAATGGCAGACGGAGAGTCGAGGCGATGCTCAATGGTATTGTCAACGAGAAGATCGCCGGGTATATTATAAAAAGTCTTGGTATCAAAGCTTCTGAAGCAGCCGGACTTGACGCGGCTGATATAACATCCATATGTGATATGCTCAAACATATGAGATTCAACATAGATGGATTCGGCAGCTATGAGGACAGCCAGGCGGCAAGCGGTGGAGTTGACACATTGCAGCTCAGGGCAGATAACCTGGAACTTGATGGACACAGAGGCTTATACGCCGCTGGAGAGTATGTCGATGTGACCGGCAAATGTGGTGGATATAATATAATGTGGGCTGTTATAAGCGGCATGAGAGCTGGGGAGTCTGCAGGAAAGAGAATAAAAGATGATCAGAATTAACAATGTAAAACTGCAACTTGGATTTACAGAGGCAGATGTTAGAAGTGTTATTAAAAAGACGCTGAAGACAGATAAGGAGTTTGAGTATATTTTTTTCAAGCTGTCTCTTGATGACAGGCGGAGAAACCAGGTGAAATATATTGCATCCATAGATGTGGATGTTCCGAATCCAGAAAAAATATTGAAAAGACTTCACAATAATAATGTTATGTTAACAAATGCTACCCAATATAGATTTCCGAAGCCGGGAAATGTCAAAATGACCTATAGGCCTGTGGTGATAGGAACAGGACCGGGTGGCTTATTTGCTGCACTGTATCTTGCCAGAGCCGGATACAGACCGGTTGTTTTTGAGCGCGGCATGGATGTTGACAGGAGAATGGAGCATATAGAGAGATTCTGGAAGGGTGAGGAAGGACTTGATCCAAATTGTAATGTACAGTTTGGAGAGGGCGGCGCAGGAACCTTTTCGGACGGCAAGCTGAATACGGTCATAAAGGATGGCTCGGGCAGACGCACTGAGGTCATGCGGACATTTGTGGAGTATGGTGCAGATCCGTCCATAATGTATATAAATAAGCCACATGTCGGCACTGATGTGCTGTCTGGTATTGTAAGGAATATGCGTGAGAATATAAAGAGACTTGGCGGAGAGGTACATTTTGATTCACTTTTTACCGGTTATGATCAGATCACACAGGATGAGGTGTGTGTACATATAAAGAACCTTTCAGATGGCAGTGAGAAGGAATACAGGACAAATGCCCTTGTTCTGGCACTTGGACACAGCTCAAGGGATACTGTGGAGATGCTTTACAAAAAAGGTGTTCCGATGGAGCCAAAGCCATTTGCCATGGGACTTCGTATCGAACACAAGCGAGCAGATATAGATATCATGAAGTATGGCGATGATCCGGCGTATGCAAAGCTGCTGCCGGCGGCAGACTACAAGATGACGCATCAGGCGTCAAATGGCAGGGCTGTATATTCATTCTGTATGTGTCCTGGAGGTTACGTAGTGAATGCATCATCCGAGCACGGTGAGACGTGTGTGAATGGTATGAGCTACAGCGGCAGGGATGGTGAGAATTCCAACAGCGCCATTGTGGTAAATGTTACCCCGGAGGATTACGGGTCAGATCATCCTCTTGCGGGAATGAAGTTTCAGAGAAGATGGGAGAAGGCCGCATACGAGGCCGGACAGGGGGCTGTTCCGGTGCAGCTCTTCGGAGATTACAGAAGGGATATTCCTACGGAAAAGCTGGGCGGTGTTAAGCCTCAGATTAAGGGTAAATACAGGCTCACAAGCCTCAAATGCTGTTTGCCAGAGTATATAAAGGATGCTATAATAGAAGGAGTTGTGTCCTTTGATAAGAGGATGCCGGGATACTCATCTGACGATGCAGTTCTCTCGGGAATCGAGGCCAGAACCTCATCACCTGTTCGCATGATACGAGGCGATGAGCTGCGCTGTGAGGGGACATGTATATACCCGTGCGGGGAAGGCGCGGGCTATGCAGGGGGAATAACCTCAGCCGCTGTCGATGGTATGAAGGTGGCCGAGGCCATAGCATCCAGATTCAGCAATGAGGCAATAACAGACGGTACACAGGAGAATATAAATGGATAGAGAGTATTTGAAAGACAAGAAAAAGATAGTAATAAAGATTGGTTCATCTTCACTTATTCACGAGGAGACGGGTGGACTTGACTATACAAAGCTTGAGAAGCTGGTGCGCATCATATGTGATTTGAGAAATCAGGACAAGGATGTGGTCCTCGTATCATCGGGAGCCATCGGAGTCGGAGTACAGGCGCTGGGACTTGCCAGAAGACCTAAGACGACCTCGCTCAGACAGGCGTGTGCTGCAGTGGGACAGGGACAGCTAATGATGATATATCAGAAGCTTTTTCAAGAGTATCACAGCACAGCAGCTCAGGTTCTGCTAACATTTGATGTTATATCGTCGGATGAGAGGAGAAAGAATGCCATCAACACATTCAACGAGCTTCTTCAGCTCGGTGTCGTACCGATCGTCAATGAGAACGATACGGTTGCCATCGATGAGCTGGATGACAGCGTGGCATTTGGCGACAATGATACACTGTCTGCCATAGTTGCATCCATGATCCATGCAGATCTCCTGATACTTCTCACGGATATAGACGGTCTGTACACTGATGATCCACACAATAACCCTGATGCAAAGCTTATACCAGAGGTGAACTGTATAGACGACCATATAATGGATATGGGTAAAGGTGCAGGCTCCAAGTACGGAACCGGCGGAATGACGACCAAGATCGCAGCCGCCAGGATAGCAACCAACTCCAACTCGGATATGGTCATAGTATCCGGAGCGGATATGGACAATATTGTTAAGGTAATGAACGGAGAAAGTATAGGAACTCTGTTCACAGAATATAAGGATCATGACTTTGACGTTGTCAGATTTATTTTGAATAAGGAGTATCTTATATAGTTATGAAAGAGACGATAATCGATGCGGCAAAGATCGCACGTATAAATGAGTTATATCACAAGTCCAAGGCTGAGGGGCTCACCGACGCTGAGAAGAAGGAACAGCAGCAGTTAAGGCAGGAATATATATTTGCTGTGAAGAATAATCTCAGGAGCACGCTCAACAATATAGATATCAAAGAGAAGGACGGCTCCATAACCAGACTTCAGGACCTTGATCCTACAAGAAAGGCGTAGGCACGACTGTATTATGAATAGCGAAGACAGTGTAAAACCCGGCAGCAAAGCCGATATAAGGAAAACAATAAAAGCGGTTAGAAATGCCATGGACAGGGGTGACTGTGCATGGAGATCTGAACTTATATGCAGACGTCTGTCTGAGCTTCCTGAATACGAGAATGCTCTCAATATATGTGCATATATTTCCAAAGGGAATGAAGTGGATACAAAGCTTATAATTGAGAAGGCGTGGTCGGACGGAAAGCATGTATATGTTCCAAAGGTTTATGGACAAGACATGGAGTTTATTGAGATCACAGACTACGGGGAACTTACATCCGGAAACTTTGGGATACTCGAACCGGTTTCTGATGATTTTGAGGAGATCGAAGATGGGCTTATGTTCATGCCCGGGATTGCATTTGATCACAGCCGCAACCGCATAGGCTTTGGCGGAGGGTATTACGACAGATATCTGGCGAGGCATGCAGGGCTTGTCACGGTGGCACTGGCGTATGAATTCCAGATAGTTGATAAGATAGACAGTGAACCTACAGATATCAGACCACATATCATAGTAACAGAATCGGAAGTTATATCATAATGGAGGGTCAATGAACAGAGACGAGATAACAGCAAAGATCGCTGAACTTGAAAAGAAGATACAGATGGATAAGTTGCAAAATGCCGGGGCGGATGATGCCGGAAAAGTTACAGGACGCACTCAGTCCGGTGATATTGCTGACAGCTATGCGCTGTGCCTTGGCGGTGGCGGCGGTAAAGGAGCATACCAGCTCGGGGTGTACAGAGCACTTGCAGAGTATGGACTTATGGACAAGGTTACAGCCATATCAGGAACTTCCATAGGTGCGATAAATGCCGTGCTCTTCGCGTGCAATGATCCTGACAGAAGCGAGGAGGCATGGAAGAAAATACATTTTGAGACGGTGTTTGACGTTGATCCTGATCTGATGTTCAATGATAAGCCTGGATTCATGTCACGCAGAGAGATGATAAGGCTCATGGACAGCTATGTGGATTATGGAAAGCTGTCTGATGGACAGGTCACCGTGTATGCAGCCATAGCTGAGTGTGTGCAGGAGGGCGAAAGACAGGCTGAGTATATAAGCCTTGCAGGAATGGATGCGGAGGAGATCAGGACAGTTGTCATGGCATCATCCACCCTGCCTATGCTCTATGAGTCTGTGACTTATAACGATAAGGAGTATTGTGATGGCGGTCTCGCCGACAATGTTCCGGTGAAGCCTCTGTATGATGTGGGATACAGGAATATCGTTGTGTGCGGACTCAACCCTGATTCGAAGAAGAATCTGTCGCCGTATCCTGATGCGGATGTTATAGAGATATATCCAAGCGTTAGTCTGGGTGATCTGATAGACGGAACGTTGAATTTCACAGCAAATTCGATCAAGTTTAGAAGTATGCTAGGATACAGGGATGCCATGAGAGCCCTGAAAGTTCATTTTGAGCATGACCCTGATTATATTGCGGCTCTGGATCATTACAGAGACATTGATCTTGCGGATATACAGACTCAGATGAGGATGGATGCCGCGGATTCCAGCGTGAAAAATACTATGGATAACATAGGCAGGATACTTGGTAAGCTGGGTATAGATGAATAACTCCAGATGGATTTACACAGCTTTAAAGAAATAGATAAGGATACATAGAGATTATGAATGATTTGGAAAAAGTTATTGACGGCATAGATCTGGGACTTCCAGCCCCGCTTGAGGAGCCGGAGAGACAGTATTACTTCATAAAAAAAGGCAGGGAGTATGTCACAGCAAGGAGCAAAGAACTGGGACGTGACCTCACCTGCTCCATACAGACATTTGGCTGTCAGATGAATGTCAGGGATTCTGAGAAGCTTGCCGGAATACTTGAGCAGATGGGATATGTTAGAACCGAGTCCGAGCATGCGGACTTTATCATATATAACACATGTACGGTGAGGGAGAATGCCAACAGAAAGGTGTACGGACATCTGGGACTCATGAAGCACCTCAAGGAGAAGAATCCTGAGATGAAGATAGCTCTGTGCGGATGCATGATGCAGGAGCAGCATGTGGTGACTACCATAAGCAAGAGCTACAGGTTTGTCGATATGGTATTTGGAACACATAATGTATACAAACTTGCGGAGATATTTGTAAACAGGATAGAATCCGGAAGCATGGTCATAGATATCTGGAAGGATGCCAAGGAGGTCGTGGAGGATCTTCCTGCGGTGAGGGAATTCCCATTCAAATCAGGTGTAAATATCATGTTTGGATGCAACAATTTCTGTACCTACTGTATAGTTCCATATGTAAGAGGAAGGGAGCGAAGCAGAAATCCGGAGGATATCATAGCTGAGTGCGAGAGGCTTGCTGACGACGGAGTGGTGGAGATCATGCTCCTCGGGCAGAATGTCAATTCATATGGCAAGAACCTTGAGCATCCGATCACATTTGCGGAACTGCTGAGGCGTGTGTGTGCCATAGAGAAGATACAGAGAGTAAGATTCATGACCTCACATCCAAAGGATCTGTCGGATGAACTGATAGATGTCATCGCGGAGAATCAAAAGATCTGCAGACATCTCCATCTGCCGGTACAGTCGGGCTCGACAAAGATACTGAATGCGATGAACAGACGGTACACAAAGGAGTCATATCTTGCACTGGTTGACCGCATAAGGGCAAAGGTTCCAGAGATATCACTCACCACTGATATAATCGTGGGATTCCCTGGTGAGACCGAGGAGGATTTCCTTGAGACCATGGACGTGGTTGAGAAAGTACAGTATGACACCGCATTTACATTTATATATTCAAAGAGAACAGGAACTCCTGCCGCCGGAATGGAGAATGGTTCCACAAAGGAAGAGATACAGGATAGATACAACAGGCTTTTAAGGCGTGTGCAGGAGATAAGTGATGTGAAGACCATTGCGATAAAGGGACAGACACAGCCGGTTCTGGTTGAGGGCTTTGACGAGAAGGGCGACGGCCTTCTGACCGGAAGACTCTCCAACAACATACTTGTCCATTTCCCTGGGTGTGCGGAGATGGTTGGAAAGATCCTGAATGTAAAGCTTGTTGAGTGTAAGGGATTTTATTACATGGGTGAATTAGCAGAATAGGAGTAGTTGAAGTGGCAGCATTAACACCAATGATGGCTCAGTATATGGAAGTTAAGAATCAGTATAAGGACTGTATTCTCTTCTACAGACTGGGAGATTTCTACGAGATGTTCTTCGACGATGCCCTGACGGCATCCAGGGAACTTGAGATAACACTGACCGGCAGGGACTGTGGTCAGGAGGAGCGCGCACCAATGTGCGGTGTTCCGTATCATGCTTGTGACATATACCTGAACAAGCTGATAGAGAAGGGCTACAAGGTAGCCATATGTGAGCAGATGGAAGATCCGAAGCTCGCAAAGGGTATAGTAAAAAGAGAAGTTATACGTATAGTTACGCCTGGTACAAATATGTCCCAGGCTATTCTTGATGAGACGAGGAATAACTATCTCATGTGTATATTTGGCTGTAATGATGAGTATGGCGTGGCAGTGTGTGATATCACTACCGGAGAGTTCAGATCATGTCATATCTCATCCACATCCAAGCTGTACGATGAGATCAACAAATATTCACCGACGGAGATCATAGGGAATGAGGTTTTTCTGTCATGTGGCCTGAACTTTGATTACATGAAGGAGAAGATGAAGATAACGATATCGGAGGCTCCGTCTCATTATTTTAACGATGACACCTGTGAGGATTTCATCAAGAGACAGTTTAAGGTCGGATCAATAGATGGTCTCGGCATAGATGAGCAGGAGGATATGCTGCTGTCAGCGGGCGCACTTCTCCAGTATCTACATGAGACACAGAAGAACTCACTGGATCATATCAACAGAATAGATATATATTCCATAGAGGACTTCATGATCATAGACAGCTCATCCAGAAGGAATCTGGAGCTGACAGAGACACTCAGGGATAAGCAGAAGAGGGGTTCACTGCTCTGGGTGCTTGACAAGACCAAAACGGCCATGGGAGCGAGAATGCTCAGAAATATGATAGAGCAGCCTCTTATTCACAAAGATGATATAGAAGCCAGACTTGACGCGATAACAGAGCTCAACGACTCTGTCATAACCAGAGACGAACTCCGTGAGTACATGAATACCATATACGATCTCGAGAGACTTATGACGAGGATATCGTTAAGAACAGCGAATCCGAGAGATCTTCTGGCATTTAAGACGTCCATACAGCTTCTGCCATTTATAATACAGCTTCTCGGTGAATTCCATTCGGATGAGCTCACCGAGATCAGGGATGGAATAGATGATCTGCAGGATCTCTATGACCTTCTTGACCGTGCCATAGTTGATGAGCCGCCTATACTTATCAGAGAGGGCGGAATATTCAAAGATGGCTATCTTGAGGACATAGACACTCTGAAAAATGCCACAACTGATGGCAAGAACTGGATCGCAGAGCTTGAGGCCAGAGAGAAGGAAAAGACCGGAATCAAGAATCTCAAGATAAAGTTTAATAAGGTGTTCGGATATTATTTTGATGTAACCAATTCATATAAGAGTCTTGTGCCGGATTATTTCATCAGAAAGCAGACACTTGCCAATTCTGAGAGATACACAACCGAGGAGCTTGACAGACTGGCTGGAGTTATACTCGGATCATCCGACAAGCTTGTTGCGCTGGAGTACAACACATATGTTGAGCTCAGGGACACCCTTGCTGCAGAGCTCACAAGGGTACAGAGAACAGCACACAGCATAGCCATGCTCGACGCTCTGTGTTCACTCTCATATGTGGCTGTTGCAAATGGGTATGTTAGACCTGAGATCAATACAGATGGAGTCATCGACATAAAGGACGGACGTCATCCGGTCGTTGAGAAGATGCTGAACAACGATATGTTCATCACAAACGACACATATCTGAACAACCATGAGAGCAGGATATCTATCATCACCGGTCCTAACATGGCTGGTAAATCCACATATATGAGACAGACTGCGCTCATAGTTCTCATGGCTCAGGTTGGAAGCTTTGTCCCTGCGGCATCTGCCAATATAGGCATATGCGACAGGATATTTACAAGAGTGGGAGCTTCCGACGACCTTGCATCAGGACAGTCCACATTTATGGTGGAGATGAGCGAGGTCGCAAATATACTCAGAAATGCCACGAAGAACAGCCTTCTCATCCTTGATGAGATAGGTCGAGGAACAAGCACATATGACGGTCTGGCGATCGCCTGGGCTGTCGTTGAGTATATAAGCAACAGTGAACTGCTCGGAGCAAAAACTCTGTTTGCGACACATTACCATGAGCTCACGGAGCTTGAGGGTAAGCTGTCGGCAGTCAACAACTACTGTATAGCGGTCAAGGAAGACGGAGACGACATAGTGTTCCTCAGAAAGATCGTCAAGGGCGGTGCCGACAGAAGCTACGGTATACAGGTTGCAAAGCTTGCCGGTGTGCCGGATGCCGTTATAGCGAGAGCAAATGAGATATGTAATCAGCTTATAGACAAGGACATAACCACCAAGCTGAAGGAGATAAAGGTTACAAATGATTTCAAGCCGAAGAAAGAAGACACCCAGATGTCAATGTTCGGCTCACTTGCCGAATCACAGGTGATCGAGGACATAAAGTGTGTTGATCTGTCCAACATGACACCTATGAAGGCGTTGCTTTATTTAAATGAATTGCAAGAGCGACTTAAATAATAAGGAGCGATAAGTGATGATAAAAGTATTAGACCAGAATACGATAAACAAGATAGCAGCCGGTGAGGTTATAGAGAAGCCGAGCTCGGTCATCAAGGAGCTTGTGGAAAATTCTATAGACTCAGGTGCCACAGCGGTAACCGTCGAGGTAAAGGGAGGCGGACTGTCATTTCTCAGAGTCACCGACAACGGAGCAGGCATAAAGAAGGATGAGGTCAAGCTTGCATTCCTCAGACATGCCACAAGTAAGCTTGTGACAGTCGAGGATCTCCTGAGTATCTCTTCTCTTGGTTTCCGTGGTGAGGCACTTGCAAGTATAGCGGCGGTTGCACAGGTTGAGATGATCACCAAGACCGCTGATGATGTGACCGGTCTCAGATACCAGATACATGGCGGTAAGGAGATATCCAGCGAGGAGATAGGTGCTCCGGGTGGAACAACCATAATTGTCAGAAATCTTTTTTACAATACACCGGCGAGAAAGAAGTTCATGAAGACTGATGCCACGGAGACAAGCTATATCTACGACTTGATGTGCCGTATATGCATGTCACACCCGGAGATCTCATTTAAGTTCATTACAAATGGAACAGACAAGCTGTTCACATCAGGCAATGGCAAACTCAGAGACATAATCTACCATATCTATGGAAGAGACATCACCTCAAATCTTCTTGAGATAAATGCGGAAAATGACTATATGAAGATCTCCGGATATATAGCAAGACCTTGTATATCAAGGGGCAACAGATCATTTGAGGGCTACTATGTAAATCACAGATATATAAAGAGTGCGGTGCTCACCAAGGCGATCGAGGATGCTTTCAGGACATTTGTCATGATACACAAGTTTCCATTCACCGAGATCAATTTCCAGGTGAGACCCGATCTCCTCGATGTAAATGTACATCCGACCAAGATGGAGTTGAAATTCGCCAACAGTCAGGATATATACAGCTTCACCTACAATGCCATAAGGGAGACACTGTTATTCAAAGAGCTCATTCCTGATGTGGCGCCGGGTAAAGATCCAAAGCCTGAGACCTTCAAGCAGAGGGATGTTGGCAAGGCACCGGAGGCGTTCGAGAATAAGAGGCGTGAGGCTATAGTCAGGGCGGAGGAGCGTACTGTACCGCAGAGTCAGCCTGAGCAGCATCGTCCGGCGGAGACGCAGACATCACCACAGCAGCTTTGCCCGATCGAACCACAGACATCATCACAGCCGGTCCGCCCGGTTATAGAGATCATAGATGAGACTAGCAGCTCAAACAATAAAGGATCAGACGTCATAGATAATAACAAGACGGAGAAGCCGGCAGGAAACTACATATATGCGGATAGAAAGAATGATCTGGGGAGATCTGTAGTACAAAACAGGAATGTGGTAAACGAGAGTCCGGCATATACAGCTCCGGCACCTGCTAGACCTTCGGTCACAGCGGCAACACCAGACTCAACAGTATCTGCAGTTTCAGATGAAGCTTCAGATACTGACTACGATGAAGAAGCCAGAAAAAAGTACGTCCAGCAGGATATGTTCCAGGAGAAGTTCCTGACAAGGGAAGCCCGTGCAAAGCACAGACTAATAGGACAGCTTTTCAAGACATACTGGCTCATAGAGTACGATGGCAAGTTCTTCATAATGGATCAGCATGCTGCCCATGAGAAGGTCAAGTACGAAGAGCTTATGGAGAATTACAAAAATAAGAAGATATACTCACAGTATCTTATGCCTCCTGCGGTCGTTACACTCAGTGCCGCAGAGATAGAGTTCCTTCATGAGAATATGGAGATGTTCGAGGCGCTTGGATATCAGATAGAGAACTTCGGAGGCAGGGAGTTTAAGCTGAACGCTGTACCTGACAACTTGTTTGGTCTTGATGGCAGAGAGCTTTTCATAGACTTCATAGCTGATGCGAGCAGCAGTGCGAAAAAGGTGACCGTAGACACATTTATACATAAGCTTTCCACCATGGCGTGTAAGGCTGCGATAAAGGGTAACACGGAGATAAGCTTCAAGGAGGCTGACGCACTTATAGATCAGCTATTAAAGCTTGAAAATCCATACACATGTCCTCACGGACGTCCGACTGTCATATCCATGACGGAGGCGGAGATTGAGAAGAAGTTTAAACGAATAGTGTAGGAGATTAACATGATGGATAAGAATATGAAACCACTGATAATCCTCACCGGCCCCACGGCTGTCGGCAAGACGGCACTGTCCATAGGGCTGGCGAAGGCGGTGGACGGCGAGATCATATCCGCTGATTCCATGCAGGTATACAGAAAGATGAATATAGGAACGGCGAAGATAGAGCCGGAGGAGATGCAGGGGGTAAGGCATCATCTGATAGATATTCTGGATCCGGCAGAAGAGTTCAACGTTGTGCTTTTCAAGAAATATGCTCTTCGTGCTATGGAGGATATATATTCCCGTGGAAAAATTCCAATCATAGTAGGTGGTACTGGCTTCTATATCCAGGCGCTTTTGTATGATATAGATTTTGAGGAAAATGACAATGATATGTCATACAGGGAAAAGCTACAGAACCTTGCAGATACCCACGGCAACACATTTCTTCATGATATGCTTGCGGAGGTCGATCCTGAATCCGCCGAGAAAATACATGAGAATAATGTTAAGAGGGTGATCCGGGCTCTGGAATTTTATAAAAAGACGGGCATGAAGATATCTGAACATAACGAGACTGAGTCGCAGAAGAAGTCACCATATAATTTTGAATATTTTGTGTTAAATGATGACAGACAGAAATTATATGATAGAATAGACAGACGGATAGATATCATGCTTGAGGCAGGGCTTCTGGACGAGGTAAAACTGCTTGTGAGCGAGGGTTACAGCAGGGAGCTGGTGTCCATGCAGGGGCTTGGCTACAAGGAGATAATCGATTATATTCAGGGCAGATGCACTCTGGATGAGGCAGTATATACGCTAAAGAGAGATACAAGGCATTTTGCCAAGAGACAGATCACATGGTTCAAGAGGGAAAAACATGTGACCTGGGTTGATAAAAGTGAGTACGACAGCGAGTCTGAAATATTGTCATTTATGCTGGACAGGCTTCGCGAAAAGGAGATTATACAGAGATGAAAGATATGTTAAAGGATTACTACAGATCACTGAATGTGGATGAAAAGGTGTTTGAATACTGCAACAGTGTGGAGGAGAAACTTAAGGATAGATTCGCAGCCATCGATGCTGTGAGTGAGATCAACCAGCTCAAGGTCCTGAAGGCCATGCAGGACAACAGATTGTCCGAGGCGCATTTTGCCGGCTCTTCAGGCTATGGCTATACAGATGACGGAAGAGATGCCCTTGAGAGGATATATGCAGATGTATTCCACACGGAAGATGCTCTTGTCAGGACACAGATAGTGTGCGGAACCCATGCACTCTGCACGGCCATGTTTGGTAATCTGCGCCCGGGAGATGAAATCCTTGCCATAGCGGGAAAACCGTATGACACACTGGATGAGATCATAGGCATCCGTGAGTCCAGGGGGTCACTTGCAGAGTATGGTGTCACATATGCCCAGGTAGATCTGCTACCGAATGGAAACTTTGACATTGACGGAATAAAGAATGCGATCAATAGCCGCACAAGACTTGTGGAGATACAGAGATCTAAGGGATATGCAGTCAGAAAGACGCTGTCTGTACAGCAGATCGGTGAGGCCATAAAGGCGGTCAAGAGTGTAAATCCTGATATCATATGTATGGTAGATAACTGTTACGGAGAATTTGTACAGGATATAGAGCCGTCGGATGTTGGGGCTGATCTGGTAGTCGGCTCTCTTATCAAGAATCCGGGAGGCGGACTTGCACCGATAGGAGGTTATATATGCGGTAAGAAGGAGTATGTGGAGAATGCTTCATACAGACTCACGACTCCGGGACTCGGCAAGGAGGTTGGAGCCTCACTTGGCAATACAAAGGCTCTCACTCAGGGACTTTTCATGGCACCTACAGTTACTGCAAGTGCGCTTAAGGGTGCGATATTTGCAGCAAATGTATACGAGGGACTGGGCTTTAAGGCTGTTCCTGACAGCACAGAGGACAGATACGATATTATTCAGGCTGTTGAGCTTCAGACTCCTGAGAGGGTCGTGGCATTCTGTGAAGGAATCCAGGCTGCAGCGCCGGTTGACAGTTATGTAAGACCTGAGCCTTGGGATATGCCGGGCTATGATTCACCGGTCATCATGGCCGCTGGAGCATTTGTGTCTGGTTCATCCATTGAGCTCTCAGCGGATGCACCTATGCGCCCACCTTATGCGGTATATTTTCAGGGGGGACTTACATATCCCCATGCCAAGTACGGCATAATAATGTCATTACAGAAAATGGTAGAAAAAAACCTTATAGTATGGTAGATTAATTAGTCGGCCATATAAAATTTTCTCTGGAGCTTGGAGAGGCGGAAGGAGGAAATATGGATAAAAATTATTGCAAAGAGAATTTTGCAGGAGGACTTTCGGTCTCCATGAAAGAAATGTCGGAGACTGAGAGACCGTATGAGAAGAGCTTTAAGTATGGAGTTGAGGTTCTCACAGATGCTGAACTTCTGGCAGTCATCCTCAGAACCGGAAGCAGGAAGGCAAATGCGCTGTCCACAGCCTACAGGATACTGGATGCCCATCCGGTTCACAAGGGTATAGTGGGGCTTAATTACCTGACTGTGAGTGAACTTGAAGAGATAAGCGGAGTTGGAAAGGTAAAAGCAATACAGATGAAATGTCTGGCTGAGATATCCAGGAGAATGGCCAGGGCTTCATTTAAGCCGTTTTTGTCGTTCCAGTCCCCACAGAGCATTGCGGATTATTTCATGGAGAACACAAGATATCTCGAAAAGGAATACGTGTATCTCCTCATGTTTGATGCGAAGCATAAGCTCATAAAGGATGTCCGCATTTCAGAGGGAACAGTGAACAGTTCGATGTTATCTCCGAGAGAGGTGTTTGTGGAGGCGCTCAGATACGATGCTGTCTATATCATACTTGTGCATAACCACCCATCCGGAGATCCGACTCCGAGCGGTCAGGATATAGATATCACCAGAGAGATGGACAGAGCCGGGGAACTGATAGGGATAGAGCTTTCAGATCATATTATTTTGGGAAATAACTGCTATGTCAGCTTAGCTGAGCGAGGTATTTTATAATGAAACGAAGACGAAATAGGAACAGAAAAAGAATAGAGATCACACCGAGATATTTTTTGCTTGGACTCACAGGCTTTTGCGTTGTGCTCATGCTTGTATCTCTTTTTGCGGGAGGCATATTTGCACCGGTGAGGAATTTTACCAACATATTTGTCCAACCCATGCAGAAAGGGGTAAATACCATAGGCAGATGGGTTCAGAGCAAAACTGAGGCATTCCAGAATTATGACGCACTGTTAAAGGAGAATGAAACACTCAAGGATCAGCTTGAACAGAGTCAGAAGCAGGTGGCACAGTACCAGCAGAATTCGTATGAGCTCGAACGTCTTCAGGCACTTTATGAGCTTGATCTCCAGTATTCCGATTATAAGAAGACTGCTGCCAGGGTCATATCAAAGGATACCGGCGGGTGGTTTCAGGTGTTCTATGTCGACAAGGGAACAGATGATGGTGTTGTCGAGGGCTGCAATGTCATGTATGGCAACGGCCTGTGTGGAATAGTCACAGAGGCCGGAAATGATTATGCCAAGGTAAGAGCCATCATAGACGATACATCAAATGTAAACGGAATGATATTACCGTCAGAGGCTATTTGTAATGTTGAGGGAAGTGTCAGCAATTATGAGAATGGCTATCTTATCGCTGAAAACATTGACAAGGACGCAGAGGTCGGAGTCGGTGATCAGGTCGTCACATCCTATGTGTCAAGCAAATATCTGTCGGGAATTAACATAGGGTATGTAACAAAAATAGAGGAAGATTCCAACAATCTTACAAAGACTGCATATATCACTCCGGCATGTGATTTTTCAAAGATACAGGAGGTACTCATAGTCCTCCAGACCAAGAAAACTGTTTCGGAGTAGAAGTAAAGAGGTTAAACAGACATTGAGAAGAGTTATCACACTTGGATTATTAATCATAATATGTTTTGTGCTTCAGTCAGCACTTTTTCCATATATTTCAGTTGCGGGTGCGACTCCCAATCTGATGCTCATCCTCACGGTGTCCTTTGGACTTATGAGAGGTCGAAAAGAGGGAATGCTGGTGGGATTTTTCTGTGGCTTTTTATATGATCTGTACTTTGGCTTTGCCATAGGCCCTTTTATGATCATATATATGCTCATTGGATACTGTAACGGATTTTTCCACAGACTGTACCTCGTGGAGGATGTACTGCTGCCTATCATCATCATAACACTTGATGATTTCATATTTAATTTCATAACATTTATAATATTCTTTGTAATGCGTAACAGACTCAGTTTTGGGCTGTACATGAAGGATATTATTTTGCCGGATATGATATACACAGCCATACTTACGATGATAGTATTCAAGCTGTTTGTCTTTATAAACAAGCGGCTGAAACGCGCTGAAAAAGGAAGTGAGACATAGTGATCAGAGATATATTAGAGATAATCAAAGATTTTATAGTAGAAAAGTTAAAGAGCCGTATTTTTTATGTCACTCTGTTTTTTTTGTGCCTGTCAGGCGTGCTTGTGTACAGATTGTTTAATCTTCAGATCATAAATGGAGAAAAATATCAGTCCAGCTTCCAGTACAAATCACTTAAGACGGTGTCGGTCAAGGCCACCAGAGGAAAGATTTACGACTGCAACGGAAAACTGCTTGCATCTAACGAATCTTCATACAATCTGAGTTTCACCAGCAATGCAGACCTCACTGAGGCGGCAGACAAGAAGAATATGTCGGTCAATGAGCTAAGAAATGAGATAGTTTATAAGACGATACTTATACTTGAGCAGAATGGAGACAGTCTGTCCGTGGAGCTTCCGATTAAGCTGGATGCAAATGGCAACATGAAATTCACGATAAGCGGCTCACAACTCAATACATTTTATATGAATGTTTATGGTGCAAGCTCAGTTGATGCCCTCACCGATGCACAGAAGAATGCTACAGCAAGGGAAGTATTTGACTATATGAGAAGTGATGAACTTTTCAATATCTCGGGTGATTATTCGGATGCCTATGTGCTCAAGATCCTTGCCGTGAGATATGAGGTATGGCTCAACAGATACCAGCAGTACATGACAGTGGATATCGCCAACAATATAAGTCAGCAGAGCTATGCTGCGATAACTGAGAATATGGATACACTGCTCGGAATGGATGTGAGTATTGAATCAAACAGAGTATACAATGATGCCATATATTTTTCGCATATAATCGGATATATCGGCAACATTTCAAATGAGGAGCTCGAGGAGTACAATGCGAAGCTTGACGAGGATCAGCAGTATGATTCCAATGATATGGTTGGAAAGCTTGGTTTGGAACAGTCGTACGAGGATCAGCTTCGTGGTGTTGACGGTTCCCAGAAGATGTACGTTGACAACATGGGAAAAGTCCTTGAGATTATAGAAAAAACTGATTCTGTTGCAGGAAACGATATTTACCTCACACTTGACTCTGATCTTCAGAAATACTGCTACAACGCACTTGAAAAGGAATTGTCGTATATTCTCCTTGCAAATCTCAAGAACGTGACGACATCCAAGGAGAAAGAGGATATACCTATAACGGATGTGTACTCGGCATTCTTTGACAACAACATTATAGACATAAAGGCCCTTAATGCTGCGAATGCAACTGACAATGAAAAGAATGTGTACAACACATTTGTATCAAGCAAGCAGTACACACTCAATGCGCTTTCGGACATTCTGAAGAGCAGTCACACGGAACTGTATAATCTTTCGGATCAGTACAAGGATTATATGGAGTTTATATGTGAGACGCTGAGCTCAAACGGCATATATGACAGCAGTGCAGTGGATAAGGACAGTGACACATATAACAACTATGTAAATGACAAGATATCATTATATGAGTATCTGAAATACTGCATAAGCCAGGGAGTAATAGACATAACCGGCATTCAGACAAGCAGTGATTATTATGATACGGATGAGATATACAATGTTATTGTCGATTATGTACTCAAAGAATTTGAGGATGACTCCGATTTCGACAAACGAGTCTTCAAATATATGATATTATCAGGTGAAATAACAGGTTCCCAGGTAATATACCTGTTATACGACCAGGGAATCCTTAATAGTACAACAGACGAAGATTACGAGGGATTTACGTCAGGAGTCCTCAGCAATTTTGAATTTATTTACAGAAAGATCAAAAAGCTTGAGATAACACCTGCCATGCTTGCTCTTGACCCATGCTCGGGATCCATCGTGGTGGTCGATCCGGCGACAGGAGCTGTAAGGGCTATGGTAAGCTACCCAAGCTACGACAACAACAAGCTCACAAATGTGATCGATCCTGACTATTATGCCAAGATAACAGAAGATAAGACGACCCCTATGTACAATCGTGCAACCATGCAGAGAACTGCACCGGGTTCCACATACAAGATGCTCATTGCTGCAGCGGGTCTGCAGGAGGGCGTTATAGACGTTGGATCAGTGATAACTGATTACGGTACATTCTCAAAGGTTGTTCCTTCACCGGCCTGCTGGCTCAGAAGCGGACACGGAACGCTTGGTCTCGCTGACGCCATAGAGGTATCGTGTAACGGTTTCTTCTATGAGGTTGGATACCGTCTTGCCACAGACAGCAAGGGAGTATATCAGGATGCACAGGGTATAGATAAGATACAGAAGTACGCTTCGTTATTTGGACTTGACCAGAAGTCAGGTGTGGAGATAGAAGAGATGGATCCGCATGTGTCAGATACTGATGCGGTACGTTCTTCTATCGGACAGGGTACAAATAACTATGCGCCTGTCCAGCTTGCCAGATATGTGACAACCATCGCCAATGAGGGCAACTGTTATGACCTGACACTGGTGAACGAGATAAAAAATATAGATGGAAGAACAGTGTATAAGAGTGACAACGTTCCTAAGAATACAGTTGATCTGACGGACAGCCAGTGGGCGGTCATAAAACGGGGAATGCGTCAGATGGTAAGTGACCACACAAGTCCATCGGCTCTTATAAATCAGATAAATGTCAATGTTGCCGGCAAGACGGGAACAGCAGAGGAGGATACCACAAGGCCGGATCACGCATTGTTTGTGTCATTTGCGCCTTATGAGAACCCTGAGGTCAGTGTAACATGTGTTATTCCACATGGATATACATCGGGTAACGCAGAGGAGCTTGCCGGAATGGTGTACGCATATATGTATGACCCTGACAAGCTTGATACGCTTGACATAACAGGAAACAACCAGATGTCAGATTAATTGAGATACCAAAGATATATCACAGAACCTGTGTGTAGGAAATAATATGACAGGAGCAGATGATATGGATGGTATGGACAGATTATCAATCAAGGCAGACAGATCAGGCATAGTTGTCTATGTACCGGCGGCTATGTCTGTAAATGATATCTGCTGCGATCTGTATTGCAGGATCCTCGATAATATAAGTGCCTTCCAGAAAAAAGGAACTGTATGTATATCTTTCAGGGGATGTACCCTGGAGCGTGGAGACACGGAGGAGATAATCAGTTTTTTAAACAGCATTGATAAGATTCATGTCAGATTTGCAGCTAAACCTGACATAGATCAATATACAGGTTCCGGTGTCCGGGATGATGGGGATCGTGAACCACAACAGGCAAAAGTCAGTATGGCTTTGCCGGATATGACTAAAACGCACAGTGACAATGAAAGACCATATATCTTCCGCGGTGACATAGGGAGAAAGCAGACCCTTGAGATCAGGGGAAATGTCATTATCCTCGGAGATGTTGCCAGGGATGCCAGGGTTGTATCCGGTAAGAATATCGTGGTCGTTGGGGAACTGGCGGGAGCTGCCATAGCGGGTAAGCTGGCGGCTGGAAACAATTTCATAATAGCGATGAGAATGTGCCCACAGCTTTTGCAGATAGGAAAAGCGAAAAGTACAGGAATCAGACTTCCGGGTGCAAAAAGAATGCCAATGATAGCTACGAATGATGAAGGAATCATAAATATAACCTACATATGATAGTAAATTTAGGAGGATTTTTATTATGTGTGAAGTTATTGTTGTTACATCAGGAAAAGGCGGAGTTGGCAAGACGACCACATCGGCGAATATAGGAACCGGTCTTGCGTCCCTCGGGAACAGAGTGGTGATGATAGATACAGATATAGGTCTCAGAAACCTGGATGTTGTGCTTGGCCTGGAAAACCGCATAGTCTATAATCTGATAGATGTAATAGAGGGAAACTGCAGATATAAGCAGGCTCTTATAAAGGCGAGGAACTACAACAATCTGTACCTGCTGCCTTGCGCGCAGACCAGGGATAAGACAGCGGTCAGCCCGGAACAGATCATCAAGCTCATAGACGAGATAAGAGACGAGTATGACTACATAATCATTGACTGCCCGGCCGGTATAGAACAGGGCTTTAAGAACGCCATAGCTGCTGCTGACAGGGCTGTCATAGTGACAACTCCCGAGGTCTCGGCCATAAGGGATGCAGACAGGATAATCGGTCTGCTCGAGGCGTATGGAATTGAAAAACAGCACCTCATAATCAACAGGATAAGATATGATATGGTCAAAAAGGGCAATATGATGTCCGTCGATGATGTGGTTGATATACTTGCAGTGGATCTGCTTGGAGTAATCGCCGATGATGAGGACATAGTCATATCGACAAACAAAGGAGAACCGGTCGTGTGCAGCAACACTAAATCGGGACATGCATATATGAATATATGCAGAAAGATAGTGGATGATTCCCTTGAAGTTGAAGATTATTATTCAGGGAAGAACCGCTCACTGCGTTCGCTTTTCAGACGTAAAAGAGCCTGAAGGGAGGAATATGGGGATGAATAAGATATATTTATATAACACAGGAAGTTATGCCAAAGAAAGGCTTATAAGCATGCTGGCTTCAGACAGGATAGGGTGTAATCCGGATTTCCTGGACGATATGAAGCATACCATAAAGCAGGAGATAGACAGATACATCAATGTAAAGGAATCAGATATCGATATCCAGGTCAAGGAGCGTATGCTAGTGGCATATATTCCATTGTTAAGCGTGGATACAGAGAAGAAGGATAACGAATATACATACAGAACAATAGGACGAGGATCAGTGAATTATGAACTTATTCAAGAAGGATCAACTGAACTTAAAACAATTCAGTCTTGATCAGGATCAAAAAAAATACAGTATACTGGATTACAATTTCAAATTGTTTTTCCTGATAATAGCAGCCATGGCCATGGGTACTGTGATCATAGTGAGCGTAGATGAGACAAAACTCACAAAGCAGTTGATCGGTGCCGGGGTGTGTATACTGGGAATGATAATAGTATCACTCATAGACTATAATTTCATATGCAAATACTACATGGTACTATACGCTGCAAATATAGTGTTGCTGGGACTTGTACTGGTGGCAGGATCAGGTGCGGATTCCCATGGAGCCAGCAGATGGTTCCAGATATCCGATTCATTTACCATACAGCCATCGGAGTTTGCCAAGATAATACTGATAATCTGCACGGCTGTTTTTCTTGAAAAACATGCGGATGATCTGAACACGGCAAAGACGCTGCTGAAGCTTGCAGCTTTCCTTGCAATACCGATCGGACTTATATTTGCCGAGCCGGATCTTTCAACCACGATATGTATATGTGCAACATTGTTTATAGTCATATTTATAGCGGGGCTCTCACTCAAGATAATAGGTATTGCGGTACTGATACTCATACCATTCTTTGGAGGCTTCTTCTGGTATATCCAGCAGGACAACCTGCCTCAGTTTCTGAACGGATATCAGAGACAGCGTATACTTGGACATATGTATGGAGGCGGATCCACCCAGGATCAGCAGAACAACTCGATCATGGCCATAGGATCGGGACAGTTGACCGGTAAGGGGATCAACAGCTCTGATGTGGCAACCGTAAAAGATACAAATCTCATATCTGAGCAGCAGACAGACTTTATATTCTCGGCAGTGGGAGAAGAATTAGGTTTCATCGGAAGTGTTATTATTATTGCAATTTTACTGCTCATAGTGTTACAATGTATTAGGGTTGCTAGGCGTTCCGGTGATAAAAAGGGAATGTATATAGCAACAGGTATGGCAGCACTGGTCAGCATCCAGTCATTTATCAATATTGGTGTTGCCACATCCATACTTCCGAACACGGGATTACCTTTGCCATTCATAAGTTACGGACTGAGTTCACTCGTCAGTTTGTGTGCCGGAATGGGCATGGTTCTCAATATAAATTTGCAAAAGAAAAAGTATTAGGAGGATTTTCATGAATATTGGTTTGATAGCACATGATGCTAAGAAAAAACTGATGCAGAACTTCTGTATAGCATATAGAGGAATTCTTAATAAGCATGAGCTTTACGCAACAGGAACTACCGGAAGACTTATTGAGGAGGTTACCAATCTTACAGTTCACAAATATATTGCAGGACATCTTGGCGGTGAGCAGCAGCTCGGATCACAGATAGAGAACAATGACATCGATATGGTCATCTTTCTGAGAGATCCGCTTCATCCAAAGAATCATGAACCTGATATAAACAACATATTTACATTGTGTGATACACATAATATTCCGCTTGCGACTAATCTGGCAACTGCCGAGCTTCTTATACTGGCACTTGACAGAGGAGATCTTGACTGGCGTGAATTCTACAAGTAAATATATTTCAGCACCATTATCAGGCTGTTGAATATATTTCGGAGGTTATATTATGTTTAATCAAAGCAGAATAGGAAAATACATGCGAAGAAGTATCTCTTTGATACTTGTGTTGTCGATGGTCCTTCTGACCGGCTGCGGAAGCAAGACCTACAAAGCTGGAAGACAGCTCGACATAGGTGTGTTGCCTGATCTTCCGGTGTATGGGGAGCTCGGAATGGCATACGATAACGCTGTGATAGCACAGGGCGAGGAGATAGATGCCGCAAACTACAACGGATGTTATGCCGCTATGCTTGTCGATGAGACGACCAAGGATACCATAGTGGCTCATAATGTACATGGAAAGATATATCCGGCAAGTATGACCAAGATCATGACAGGTATACTCGTTATGGAGAGCATAGAAAAGGGAGATATATCCCTTGACGATGTGGTAACTCTCAACAGAAAGGTTACATTTGACGATTGGGATGCCATGGCCAGTGACCTGGTCGGAGGCTGCAGCCTGACGGTCAAGAACCTGCTGTACGGTCTCATGATAACATCATACAATGACTGTGGTGTTATACTTGCAGAGCTGATAGCCGGTAGCGAATCAGCATTTTGTGACATGATGAATGAAAAGGCGAAGGAGATCGGTGCGACAAATACCCACTTTGTCAACTGTCACGGACTTCACGACGATGACCATTACACTACAGCGTATGATCTGTATCTTATAATAAAGGAATTTTCAAAGCATGACCTTGCGTATGTGATAGATTCACTTGATACATATGATTTCACATACACGGATGCAGATGGCAATGAACAGGTGGTAACCATAGAGCCGACAAATGAATTCTTAACTGGTGAGGTAAATTTTCCAGATGGATACTCGATAGGTTCGTGGAAGACCGGAACCACAGAGGAGGCACTCAACTGTCTTATCATGGAGCTTAAGAACGATTCCACCGGTGAAGAGTATATTGCTCTTGTAGCCGGAGCAGATGGAAAAGAGGCACTGTACAGCGCCATGACTGAACTTATAAATAAGGCAAAGTGATGTGTGTATCTGACATATATGATACGGACATTATTTGTATAAATTTTACACCAAGATTCAGGAGGCATGAAAAATGATTCACATTATTGCAGGAGATAAGGGTAAGGGAAAGACAAAGGCACTGATAGATAAGGTCAACAATGAAGTAAAGGTTGTTTCCGGTACGGTAGTATTTCTTGATAATAACAACAAGCATCTCTATGAGCTCAGCAACAGAGTCAAGATGATCAACTGTACAAGCTATGGAATTAGCAAGCTGGATTCGTTCACCGGATTCGTGCGAGGAATAATCTCCCAGAACAGTGATATTGAGAAGATTTATATAGATAATTTTAAGACGGTTGCATACGTTGGAGAGTCACATATCGTTGAGGCATTGGACGAGATAAAGAACATATCCGATATGTTCAATGTTGATATAGTGATCTGTCTGGCAACAGATGTCAATGACGTACCAGAGGATTTCAAGGACTGCGTTATTGCGGCATTATAAGCTGGATGCCGCCTTATATTTCAGATAGAATGTGGTTGGCATATGTATGTTGCCAGCCATTTTCTGTGCCAGAGTAAATTACGGGAGACATATTATGGCGACAATAAAACGAAAAAAACAAAAGACAAAGATCGAACTTCCAAAGCTCAAAATGCCGGGCTTTGGAACATTCCTTTTTGCATTCGTATTCATATATATACTCATCAGGGTCGTTGCGTATGTTAATGATTCTGATCCGATAATATTCACGGTTGAGCAGAGTACGTACGATACTGATTTCACGGCTACAGGGCTTGCGGTAAGAAGTGAGACTGTCATAACCGCCTCGGCGACGGGAACACCATGCTACTATATAAGAGATGGCGAGAAGGTATCCAAGGGTGCAAATATATATGCCATTGACAGCTCGGGCTCCATGCAGGCAGCAATGAGCGACATGCAGGAGAATGGTTCAGCACTTCTCACGAGCGCAGATTACACAAGTCTGAACAATCAGATAAAGATGTTCAAAAATGGATTTTCGGCATCCAATTTTGGTAATGTATATAATTTCAAGACAAGCATCGACAACAAGCTTTTAGAGCTCTATGAGGAGCTTGCTCTTGAGCAGGTCAGCAATGGTTCTTCATCATTTTCACTTGATGCCCAGAAGGCACCATTCAGTGGACTTGTCACATACTATCAGGATGGATATGAGAGCGTCGATGTGAAGAATCTTACACCTGAGCTTTTTGATAAAACTGTGTATACAAAACAGTCACTCAAGTTAGATGGCCAGGTTTCTGCGGGCAGCGCTGTATGTAAGCTTATCAACGATGAGGAATGGAATATTGCCATATCGCTCAGCAAGGATGAATTTGATAAGGTTACACAGAATGAATACGCTTCATTTACCATCAATAATTCGAGCAGAAGGATCAGATCGACATACGATAAGATCGAAAAAGATGGTCATTATTATATAGTGGTATCATTCAACAAATATATCGCGCAGTATGTAAATGAAAGATTTCTGGACATCAACTTCATGTTTGAGGAATCCAGCGGTCTGAAGATACCGGCTTCATCCGTAATAACAAAGGATGTATATATGATACCTGTGGATTACCTGACAGGAGGCAGTGGTGATTCAGATCTGACTCATTTTAATCAGGTAACATATGGCAATTCGGGAAGCACTTCAATAAAACAGATATCACCGATAATATATTTTACCGACAAGAGATTCTGTTATGTTGATCCGTCAAGTATAGATTCAGATGCGGTACTGCAGAAGAATAATTCCAAGGATACATTTTCCGTTGCCACAGCCGCCAAGTATACGATGGATGGTGTTCTGTGTGTATCAAGAGGAACTGCGGAATTCAGAAGAATAGAGGTTATCGTATCGGGCGATGATTACTCGATCATCAAGCCGGATCTTTCATATGGAATATCCAGATATGACAGAATATTACTGGATGGACATTCCATGAAAGAGGGAGAGCTTATATATCAATAGTACAGACACAGGAGATGATAATATGCTTAAAGAAAATTACGAAAAAGTAAAAGAGAACATAGTCAGGGCATGTGAAAAGGCCGGCAGATCACCGGAGGATGTCACTCTGATCGCCGTTAGCAAGACAAAGCCTTTGTCAGATATAGAGGAATTGCTCAGTGATACGGATGCCGTTGATTTTGGTGAGAATAAGGTTCAGGAGCTTGTGGACAAATACGAGAATGTCTCAAGACCTGTAAACTGGCATATGATAGGTCACCTGCAGACGAACAAGGTAAAATACATTGTAGATAAGGTGTGTATGATACACTCCGTTGATTCGTTAAATCTTGCCAAAACCATTGAGAAGGAGGCTGCAAAGCATGATGTCACAGTCAATATTCTCATTGAGGTAAATGTTGCACAGGAAGAAACAAAGTTTGGACTGTCATGCGACGAGGTACTTCCGCTTATCCAGGAGATAAAAGATTTCCCTCATATCAGGGTTAAGGGTCTTATGACTATCGCTCCATTTGTGGATGATCCCGAGGACAACAGGGTCTATTTCCGCAAATTGAAAGATTTATCACTTGACATACAATCTAAAAGCATTGATAATATCGATATGAGCGTCTTGTCGATGGGTATGACAAACGACTATGAAGTTGCAGTTGAAGAAGGTGCAACGTTGGTTAGAGTTGGCACGGGAATATTCGGTGCCAGAAATTATAATATTTAAAGGAGAACAATCATGGCAAAGGGAAATACAAAGAAAAGTTTTCTTGATTATTTCAAATTAAGTGATTCAAGCGACGATGACTTTGATGATGATTTGTTTGATGAAGATGAAGATGACTATGAAGATGAAGACGATATGGACGATCGCTTAGATGATGAGTACGATGATGAGGATGATTACGATGCGCCTCAGACAGAGTCCAGAGTGAAGGCTTCACCGCTCAAGTCCTTTAATAAGTACAAAGGTTCTGCATCATCTGACAATGGATCGGCCAGATCAAAAGCTGCAAGATCTTCTCATGGTCAGCAGTCAGGAGCAGGTAATGGAAAGCTCGTATCGATCAACAGCAGATCCAGAGCAATGGATGACAGTGAAGTATTTGTTATCAAGCCGGACGAGTTTGACGATGCGCAGATGATAATCGATCATCTCAATCGAGGACAGATAATCGTAATAAACATGGAGGATCTTGATCTTCCAACTGCACAGAGAATAGCGGATTTCATTGGAGGAGCAAGTTATGCTGTGGATGGCCTGTTTCAGGCTATTTCGGGCAACATATTCCTTGCCACACCTAATGGAACCTACGTATCTGGTGATTTAAGGGAGGAATTGGCTGGAGGATCTCTTCAGGGGGAAACTCTTTCAAGTAAGGCAACTTACTAATATATGTTTTTACGGGGGATTACATATGCTTACACCAGTTGATTTACAACAGAAGAAGTTCACGCATGGAATGGGATATGCGCGAAAAGATGTAGATGCATTTTTTGACATAGTTGTGCTCAGCTACACAGAACTGTATAAGTCCAATGCAGATCTTACCAATCAGGTAAAGACTCTGACTGACAGTTTAGTACATTACAGAACAACCGAGTCAAAGCTTCAGAAATCTCTCATGCTAGCAGAGAAGAATGCTGAGGAGTCTACAAAGAACGCCACTGATAAGGCGAGACTGATAGAGAATGATGCCAAGATCAAGGCTAATAATATAGTGCAGGAGGCCAGGGAGGAGCTTGAGCGCATAGAGGGAAGTATTGATGGAATAAAACAGCAGTACAAGGACTATGTATGTGCATTCAAGGCTCTCATGGAAGCCCATATGTATTACCTTGCCCAGAATCCTATCAATGAGGAGATGGGGCTTAATTTTGACGATGTATTAAGCGAGGGTAGTTCAAATGCTTCTTATTCACAGTCGACGCAGAGCGCAGCCATGAATTCGTTTATGAACTCCTATGACGGCGATCCACAGGGCCGTGAGGAATCAACTCTCGGATCAGGAGGCGGCTCAGCCATGGGTGATTCAACACTTGGCGGTGCCGGTGGCGGAAGTGTTACAAGTGATTCGTCTGTATACACAAAGAATCTTGGCGGTAAGTCATTTGTTAATCCATTTGGAAACTAACAATATATTTTATACTAAGGGAGAATGTTTATATGTGTAATGCACTCACAGTTCATCTGAATGATGAACCAATCTATGACATTTTCTTTGCAAACGATTTTAATTCCCTGCCTGAGCTTTTAGCCGGACAGGGAATTGCTGATAGAAGGGTATGTATCGTTACAGAGAGTAACGTTGCGCCTCTTTATCTCGATGAGATCAGGACTCAGCTTGATGGAAAATGCAAAGAATTGATATCTATTATATTTGAGGCCGGTGAGTCTCAGAAGAATCTTGATACAGTAAAGATGATCTACGAGAAGCTTATTCTTGCAAAGTTTGACAGAAAAGATCTTCTGGTGGCTCTTGGAGGCGGCGTAACGGGCGATATAACCGGATTTACTGCTGCAACGTATCTCAGAGGCATAGACTTTGTACAGATACCTACAAGCCTTCTGGCACAGGTGGACAGCAGTATCGGTGGAAAGACAGGCGTTGACTTTGATTCATATAAGAACATGGTCGGAGCCTTTCACATGCCAAAGCTTGTGTATATCAATGTGTCAACACTCACCACGTTATCCGATGAGCAGTTTATTTCGGGAATGGGTGAGATCATAAAACATGGACTCATAAAGGATTCTGCATATTTTGACTGGCTTATAGAAAATCACGACAGAATACTTGCAAGGGATAAGGATGTCCTGATGGAGATGATCAGGGTGAGCTGCAACATCAAGAGAGTTGTTGTGGAAAACGATCCTACTGAGAAGGGCGACAGAGCTCTGCTCAATTTTGGACATACTCTTGGACATGCCATAGAGAGATACCTCGACCTTAAGCTGAGTCATGGGGCATGTGTCGGCATCGGATGCTGCCTTGCGTCTGTTATCTCATACAACAGGGGTGACATCACAGAGGACGAGCTTCATAAGATCATACACGCATTTGATATGTTTGGTTTCCCTACTCTTGAGGACTACCCTGTCGATGCAGATGCTGTCATAGAGTACACTAAGAACGATAAGAAGATGGTTGGGGGCAAGATCAAATTTATTCTTCTTTACACTATTGGCGATGCATATATCAATACCGATGTCGTTCCTGATGATATGAAAAAGGCATTTGAGTGGCATTGATGTTCAAAGGAGGAACGGATATTATGAAAAAGAGAATACCGATGGCTATACTTGCCATTATTATTCTTACAGCTTTAGATCAACTGGTGAAACATCTCATATCCACCAACTTTCAGGTTGGACAGACAAGGAAAATAATTGACGGAGTTTTCCAGCTCAACTATGTTCAGAACAGAGGTGCGGCCTGGGGAAGTTTCTCAGGTAAGATCGTTTTCCTGCTTGCGATAACATTTGTTATCCTGCTTGCGGCTATATATGTATACATCAGGCTTGCAGGCAATCAGGAAAAGAAATATACACCGCTCAGGATATCACTGGTATTTCTCATATCGGGAGCTGTCGGCAATATGATCGACAGAGTTGCCCGTGGATATGTGGTTGACATGTTTGACTTCTGCCTTATTAACTTCCCGGTATTCAATGTCGCAGATATATTTGTCACATGCAGTTTTATTGTTATAGTTATTCTGGTGCTGTTCAAGTATAAGGATGATGAGCTCTCAGAGATCATACACCAAAAACAGACAGATGGACAGGAATAGTATATGGAAGAATATAACATCGAAGCCAACGGCGACTGGGCAGGGAAAAGAATAGACAAGGTTCTCAGCGGGTATTTCAGCGATTATTCGAGATCTTTCATAAAGAAGTTATTTGATGACGGATATATTCAGGTCAACGGTAAGGCTTCAAAGCCGAGCTACAGTGTACGTACCGGAGATATTTTTGATATATCAGTGCCGGATCCGGTCAGCATTGACATTGAGCCTGAGAATATACCGCTCGACATCATATATGAGGATGATGACGTGATACTTGTGAATAAACCAAAGGGAATGGTGGTCCATCCGGCACCGGGACACTACAGTGGGACTCTGGTCAACGGACTGATGTACCATTTTAAGGATTCCCTTTCCGGTATAAATGGAGAATTCAGGCCGGGAATCGTTCACAGGATAGATATGGATACAACAGGTGTACTTGTGGTGTGTAAGAACGATAATGCCCATAGATCACTGTCTGAGCAGCTTCACGAGCATAGTATAACCAGAAAGTATTATGCCATAGTCCATGGAAATATCGCACAGGATGATGGTACTGTGGATGCGCCGATCGGAAGAAGTCCTAAGGATCGGAAGAAAATGGCTATCAATACCAGAAATGGCAGACATGCCGTCACACATTACAGGGTTCTGGAGCGTTTTGGAGGAAAGTATACCTTTATTGAGTGTCAGCTTGAGACCGGCAGGACACATCAGATCCGAGTTCATATGGCATCCATTGGACATCCCATACTTGGGGATGAAGTTTATGGACCGAAGAAATGCCCGTTTAAGCTGCAGGGACAGACGCTGCATGCTGGTATTCTCGGTTTTGAACATCCCTCAACCGGGGAATACGTTGAGTTCAAGGCTGATCTGCCGGAATATTTTGAAGATCTTATAAAGAAGCTAAAACTGTTAAATTAATATAATGTAACAAACGAGTATAGACAATTGTCACATATTACGTGCAATTGTCTATACTTTTTTATTTACAGTTTATTGTATAAATGTTATAATAACCCATATAGGAATTTAAGTATTTTGTACATAAGTAATATATTTTGATATTTCTTACATGGAGAATACGAGAAGATGGGAGTGGTTACTATGGCAGAGAAGAAGATTATTACTATAGGTAGACAGTTCGGAAGTGGAGGCAAGCAGATCGGAGAAGCTCTTGCAGAAAAGATGAACATACCATTTTACGACAAGGAGTTACTTAAAGAGGCAGCAAAGAACAGTGGAATATGTGAAGAGATTTTTGACAGCTTTGACGAAAAGCCTACGAATAGCTTTCTTTACTCACTGGTGATGGATCCATATTCACTGGGATTTGGCAATTCAACAGAGCTTCCTCTCAACCACAAAGTTTTCCTTGCGGCATTTGACACCATCAAGAATCTTGCAGAGAAAGATGGTTCATGTGTATTTGTCGGCAGATGTGCTGATTACGCACTCAGGGATCTGGACAACGTGGTGAATATATTCCTGTATGCAGACATGGATGACAGAACAGCCAGAATCGCCAAGAAGTACAACATAAGTGAATCGAAGGCCAAGGATATGATCAAGAAGGAAGACAAGGCCAGAGCTTCATATTACAACTATTATACATCCAAGAGATGGGGCGAGATGAAGGGATACGACATATGTATCAATACTTCGAAGTACGGCATAGATAAGACGATAGATCTGTTATATGACATTGTAAATAATTATTGATCTCAGTCATGATTATTATTGAAAATTGTAATATATCATCATAATAATGTTATTATAAAATCTTGTATATAAAAAATGACAGTAGGTTGTTTGTTAAACGCTTACTGTCATTTTTGTTTTGTGATTGGATTTATTTTTTATATCCATAAGCTATTAATCAGTGCCTTGACCATCCGTCTATTCCGGCACCCTCGATGGAGGAAAATATACGATCTTTTACATCAGGCACGCGTACTTTGAGTTCGTCTATAATGTCTTTGCTTTCCTGACGCTTTGTGACGCCGTCAGCGGGACAAGGGTTCTTGCAGACTGGAAGATCGTTGGCGCGTGCAAATGCTCTTATTTCGCCTTCCAGTGCGTATATAAGAGGTCTTATGAGTGTGACACCTGATTTCTCCAGATGAGTGACAGGAGAGAAGGTGTGAATGCGCCCCTCATACAGCATGGACATCAGGAAGCTGTCTATAACGTCATCCTTGTGATGGGCATATGCGATCTTGTTGCAGCCAAGTTCTGCAGCACAATCATTGAAGGCTCCTTTACGCATACGACTGCAGAGTGAACATGGATTAGGTTCCTTCCTGTAATCGAAAACGATCTCGCCTATATGAGTTTTGCAAACCGTATAATTGACTCCAAGTGACTCGCAATATTCCTTAAGTCTGGACGTGTCAAAATCCTTAAATCCAAGATCTACGGTTATAGCTTCAATTTCAAATGGTATGGGATAAAACTTTTTCAGTTTGGACATTGCATATAAAAGTGTCAGACTGTCTTTGCCTCCGGATATTCCTATGGCTATCTTGTCACCGGGACTGATCATATCGTAATCAGTTATAGCTCGTCTTGTATATGATAAAAGCTTTTGTGATTTCATAAAAATACTCCTTAAGTTAACATAATATTATTATGGTTTAATTGTGCGTTTTTCACGAAGCTGTACTTCGTTCCTGAAACGACGTTTTCTGTCCTCATCCATATCAGCGTAGTGTTTTCTTGTTGTATTTACATCCGAGTGGCCTAATACGTCCGCCACCAGGTATATGTCGTCTGTAGCCCTATAAAGTTCAGTGCCAAACGTACTCCTGAGTTTGTGAGGTGTTATATGCTTTAAAGGAACGGAGGTAAGAGAGTATTTTTTTACAATATTCTCAACTGATCTGACAGATATTCTTTTTAATTGACCGGACAGAAATAACGCATCCTCATGGCCTTTTTCCGGTATCAGTTTTTTCCTTTCATCAAGATATTCAAGCAAAGCTTCACTTGCCTCATCACTGAAGTATACGTATGCCTCCTTGCCACCTTTTCGAACGATCTTAATCCGCATATTATCGAAATCAACGTCACGTATATCAATTCCAACGCATTCGGATACACGCATGCCGGTGCTGAGCATAAGTGATAAAAGCGCCAGGTCACGGACTTTATTTTTCTCATGATATTTTTTCTGGCGTTCAGTCAGGCCGCTGCCATACTCAACATTATCAAGAAAATCTGCAACTTCGTTTGGCTCCATTCGTATAATTTTCTTATCGTGTATCTTTGGCATGTCGACCTTTTCTGCAGCGTTTGAGCTTATACGGTCGTTTTTATACAGGTATGCAAAAAATACCCGGAGTGCAGATAATTTGCGTTTTAACGCCTGCTCACCGTTGGTGTATGTATGTCCGTTTTTAGTGTAAAGCTTCATGGCATGCAGGAACTCCTCGATGTCCTCGGCCTCAAGTCTGCTGAGATCCTCAGTAGTAATATCAAGTGGAGTTTTATCACGAAAGAATGGGTTATTTTCACATAAATACTCGTAGAATGTTTTTATATCCCTGGCGTAACCAAGGCGTGTTCTTGTGGATGTAGTATTCTCAATTCCACGAAAAGCGATCGTTGCGTATTGTGGTAACTCGGAAAGAATATCTCTGAGCAATAATATATTATTCTCATCGACCTGTTTGTTGTATGGCTTGGCTGGCATCGTTATATTTGAAACCTCCTGATATATGTTAATTTGTGGGCATATTCATGTATATGACTAAATGGATTATAGCATAATGTAATAAAATATGCTATATTTTTTCGTAAAACCTGAGTTTAGCGAATAGAAACATATAGACCAAAATACATTCCAACTGCACTGCTTTCACTGATTCTTACGACTCTCTAAGCAAAAATCTAAACAGAAAACGCATATAGAATCTATCATTTAATAGAATCTATATGCGTTGATCAAGAACATATAATTCCTTGTTTAATTGAGATCAGTCACTTCATAATATGGTATTACCAGGTTTGTTCCGGCTACTATCGATGAATCGTTGTTCAGATTGTTGATCGAGACAACTTCATCGATATAATCCTGGGTTGATGTATATTCATCAGTCATATACTTCTGAGCTATATCCCAAAGTGAATCGCCAGACTCAACGGATATACATGTGTAATACTTGGTGCTGGCATTGGTGGCATCAGCTTCGGATGCATCCATGTGTGTGATCGAAACATATAATACTGCTGCTATGATTATGGCTACAATTATTGTCACCTTTTTATTGCTAATGAAATTAAATAATCTATTCATCTCTATCCCTCCTGAACGTATGTTTGTTACTATGTTCGTATTATACCGAACAGATGTTTTGTTGTCAAGTGATTTTCGAACACTTGTACGACTGCAGTTCGTATTGTAACTCTGAATCCTTAATACTCCTATATTATGCACTATCAGGTGTCCATTTTTATTCCCACGAAAGAATAGATCCGGTCAAGAATATTCAAAACAAAGCAAAATTAAAACAGAACATTCGTTTGCAATATCAGAACATATGTGCTATCATATTTTGTATATAACAGATTATGTTAAATAGAATTTATTTGTGGAGGTTCAATATACATGGGAAAAGGAAAGATATCTGATAAACAGACAGAGATTTTGGAATATATCAAGGAAGAACAGCTTAAGAAGGGCTATCCACCTTCAGTAAGAGAGATCTGCAAGGCTGTTGGACTCAAGTCTACATCATCAGTACATGCTCATCTCGCATCTCTTGAGGAGAACGGATATATAAGGCGTGATCCAACAAAACCAAGGGCTATAGAGATAATAGATGATGATTTTGCATTGTCAAGGCGTGAGGTTATTAATATACCTGTTGTTGGACAGGTTGCAGCGGGACTTCCTATCCTTGCCACACAGAATATTATGGATTATTTTCCTATTCCACCGGAATATTTACATAACACCAATAATCAGACATTCATGCTTCGCGTTAAGGGCGAAAGTATGATCAACATCGGAATCAACGATGGTGATCTCCTTATTGTTGAACAATGCTCTTCTGCTTCCAATCGTGATATTGTGGTTGCACTTATCGATGACGGGGCTACAGTAAAGAGATATTTTAAGGAGAATGGTCATATAAGACTTCAGCCGGAGAATGATTATATGGATCCAATTATCGTAGACCACTGTGATATACTCGGAAAGGTTATCGGATTATTCAGGCAGATGTAATTACAATATAATATAATAAATCCATTAAGAAAGAGATCCCCAGGTCAACATACGTCAGCAACATTTACGTATATGACCTGGGGATCAATTTATGTCATATTTTTTAAGAGGGGGCTTATTAAAAGTAAATTAACTTCAAAATAGTTAATTTATATCAATTTGTTAATTACATTATACCAATTATTTAGCTTATTTCAAGCCTAAATCCAAAAAAATAGACTAAAAAACCATAAAAAACAGTTTTTTAGTCTATTAGCTTAATGTATATTTAGTCTATTTTTAAGTAATCACATTTTAGTATATGTGCTTATCAGCATTCTGTTCTGCTATCTGTTTGAATTCCTTGAAATGAGCCTGGAATAATAATACCACCTTTGGATCAAACTGTTTACCACTCTGGCTTACTATCTCGGTATAAGCCTCCTCCATAGACCAGCCCTTCTTGTAGTATCTTGCTGATGTAAGGGCATCGAATACATCACATACAGCCATAAGCCTGCTGATATATGCGATCTCTTCTCCCTTCATATGCAGATATCCAGAGCCATCCCACTTCTCATGATGTTCCTTGGCGATCGTTCTTGCAATCTGAAGGATCTGTCCCGGACATTTTGAGAGAAGTGCGTCGCCATATAATACATGACTCTTCATAATTGCGAACTCCTCATCTGTAAGACGGGAAGGTTTGTTGAGTATTTCCTCGCTGATCATCAGTTTGCCGATATCGTGCATCATGGCTGCGGTTGAAAGCATGTCAACATAATCGTCATCAAAACCGGATGCCTTTCCAAGAACCTCCATGTATTTTGCAACTCTCTTGATGTGCTCACCTGTTGATTTTGACTTGCTCTCTGAGAGCTCGGCAAACGCATATATGAGTTCCTTCTGATTAGTTTTGACCTCTTCAGCATGGTCTATAACATTATTGAGCATTGTTGAGTTTCTTGATACTATGAAATATGATACAAATGACATGATAAAAATGGCTATAACACATGGCGCTATGACCAGTATCATATTGTCAGCAAAATCATCATGTGCGGGTGGAATAACAAGATCACATAATCTGTAATTGACTATATCTGCAGCGAATACACCGACTGTAGATAAAAGCGCAGTATAGAGAACCATTGTCTTGTTATAATAAAGGGAAGCTACAAGCATAGGAAATATCCAGACGATCATAGCTGTGTACGATAAAGTTGTATTGAGTATGGAGCATATGAGTACAGCCAATGCAATTACCACATATTTTATACATTTGCCCTCATTGTTCTTAAGTAGATCAATAAAAATCGTAGGTATAAGGGTCAGAATACAGCATACTCCCATGCAGGAAAACAGGAGCACTATATTGCACTGCCCTCCAATATATGTAAATACCCAGTACAAAAGTATCAATATAGCAAAAAGCCTCATACATTTGGAGGCAATATGATTGATCTTGATATAATTGTCGCTTAATAGCCTGTTACTCTCCATGTTTTAATCCCCAAATTCTTACTTGCAACCCAATCTTATTTTAAACTGAATATCTTATATGCTGTCCAGAGATACAATATCTCCGTCACTCCATATCTTCTCTATGTTGTAGAATCTTCTTGATTCTTCAGAAAATATATGGATTATTATATCATAATAATCCAGCAAAATCCATCCACCTTCAGAATATCCCTCCACTCCTTTGTGGGAATATCCAGCTTCGTGCATATTGTCCTCAACATTATCGCTGAGTGCCTGAACCTGTTTTTTATTTGTTCCGTCAGCTATCACTATATAATCACATAAGGTTGAAATTCTGCTTATGTTTATGATCTTAATGTCAAATGCTTTTTTATCCTCAAGAGCAGCACATGCTATCTTGAGCATCTCTCTGGAATCTGCCATATTAGTCCTCACTGTTCAATGATGTATAATATTTATATGTCCGGACAGACATTTCGTCCGTGTCTCCACAGCTGCCACTGTCCAGATAAGTTAAAGTATTCTTTAATATGTGGGCCACCGAAGCGTCAATATCGGAGAATGCCTCATTTCTTATTTCATCTATCTCCGGCAAAGGCTTACGGTTCGGCTCTATATAGTCAGCCACAAAAACAATCTTTTCCAGAAGCGACATAGCCGGTCTTCCAGTTGTATGGAATTCTATAGCCGATCGGATGTCCTCATCGTCAACTCCGTATTTTTCTCTTGCGTAATATGCTCCCAGCTTTGCGTGTAAAAGCTCAGGGTTAGCAAATTCGACCTGGCTTATTGGAAGTCCGTGTTTTTTGCATCTTGCTATCTTCTCGTCTGCAGGCAGACATTTGGCGCAGTCATGTAGAAGTCCGGCAGTCAAAGCTTTGTTAACATCTGCTCCGTGAACCATGGCCAGGCAGCCTGATACATATTCCACACCAAGTGAATGTTCAAATCTTTTCTTTGTGAGCTTGTTTTCAAGGCGCTCACGCATCTCAAATCTGTTCATCTTATCTCCTATCTGTTGCAAATGTTCAAGTATAAGTAATATTCAATATATGTTGTTATACCTGCCAGATCAAACGTGATATAGACCATTGTCCTTGATATATGTTATCACGCTGTCGGGAACCATATCCCTGATATCTTCTCCTGACCGCACAGCAGCTCTTATATCACTTGAGGATATATCGTGCTGGTGGATGTACTCCCGACGGATATCAGAAGCCGGAAACAGGCTGTGCAGGCTTGCTATCTTGTTGTTGATCATATCCTCAGGAACTCCACTTCTTGTTGTGACAAGCAGCGTTGCATGCCTTGATATGATGTCAGGTCTGTGCCAGTGGTCAAAATACATAATGGAATCCCCGCCCATGATAAAATACCAGTGAACGTCAGGATATAACTCATGAAGGGCCTCAAGCGTATCTGAGGTGTATGTGATCCCGGGACGTCTGAGCTCAAAATCAGAATACTCCAACCCTTTTATGCCATCTATGGCAAGTTTTATCATGTTGACCCGGTGATCTGTTGTAACTTCGTTGGAAATATCTTTATAACCAGGCTTATTGTTGGGCATCACAAGCACTTTATCCAGTCTAAACTGTTCCAGTGCCTGTACGCCAAGCTCTATATGTCCATAGTGTATAGGATTGAATGTTCCGCCGAGTATACCTACATGTCCTGCTTTTTGTGCCAGCATGGCTTATTCCCCCTATGGAAGTTCGATCTTCTTATGTTCCTTTGACTCCTTGTACAGAACGATCTTTCTGCCGATCACCTGAACTACCTGTGAGTGTGTTCTCTCACCGAGCATAGCTGCTATCTCACGAGGATCGTCAAGACAGTTCTTGAGAACAGAGATCTTGATTAGTTCTCTCGCCTCAAGAGCCTCTGCAACAGATTCTGTGAACTCAGGTGTGAGTGATGATTTGCCTATGTTGAGTATAGGCTGGATGGTCTGTGCCAGCCCCTTTAAATATGCTCTCTGTTTGCTATTCATACGTGTTTATTCCTTTACTTATAATAATCAAATTCAAGGAAATACATTCTTACAGTATCTCCGTCTACACAGCCAAGCTCCTCAAGCTGTGCAAGTATTCCATTGTCTCTGAGGAACTTCTGGAAGAAATCAAAGCCCTTCTCAGATTCAAGGTTCGTATATCCGAGCATCTTCTCGATTCGTGGACCCTCGACGATATATACACCCTCCTCCTCGTCTGACTTTCTGACTTCAAATGGAAGCTCAGGATCATCCTGCATGGACAGATCTATCTCAGGTTCAAATTCGATGATCTCCCTTGGAGACTGCTTTACAAGGTCATTGACATACCAGAGAAGTTCATTGATACCCTTTCCTGATACTGCAGATATAGGGAATATCTTATATCCTTCATCCTCCGGGAATTCCTCCTTAAGCATCTCTATGACAGTCTCATAGCCCATATCATCCAGAAGATCGACCTTGTTGGCTGCTATAACCTGTGGACGGTTCTCGATGTCTTTATTGTACTTCTTGAGCTCTTCATTGATTACGTGGATATCATTGATCGGATCTCTTCCATCCACCGAGGCTGCATCCACGATGTGGATTATAACCTTTGTACGCTCTATATGTCTTAAGAACTGAAGTCCAAGACCTGTTCCTTCTGACGCACCTTCAATTATGCCTGGAATGTCTGCGATCACGAAGCCGTTCTTATCCCCGAGATCCACCACACCCAGGTTCGGAACTAAAGTGGTAAAATGATATGCCGCGATCTTAGGACGGGCATTCGTAACTCTTGCAAGGAAGGTTGATTTACCTACACTTGGGTATCCGACAAGTCCTACGTCAGCTATACACTTGAGTTCAAGATCTACTGTAAGCTCCTTGGCTGGCTGACCAGGCTGTGCATACTTTGGCGCCTGCATGGTCGAAGTTACATATGTTCTGTTGCCACGGCCACCACGGCCTCCTTTAAGGAAAACAACAGGTTCCTTCTTGTATGCCATATCGAGAATAACCTTACCTGTCTCTGAATCTTTGACAACAGTTCCAGGTGGAACCTTGAGCACGATATCGGCACCATTGCTGCCATGGCAGTTCTTCTTGCCGCCCTCTTCACCGTCTCCGGCTTTGTATTTTGTCACATGTCTATAGTTAGTGAGCGTGTTCATTCCCTCGTCGACAACAAAGATAACGTCACCGCCATTACCTCCGTCACCGCCGTCAGGACCGCCGTTTGGAACATATTTCTCTCTTCTGAAGGATACATGTCCGTCACCGCCCTTGCCTGATCTCACATATATTCTGGCTCTATCGGCAAACATAATATACCGCCTTTCTATGTCAGATATTCTATACCGAATATTCAATGTCTAAACTACCTGTGTCAAGTTCTGCAGATACATCTGCACACTATTTCATAGTATACCCCATATCTGCACTTTTGTCTGTAAAAAAAGACTGGAATAATAAAAATTACTCCAGTCTCTTGATAGTATTACTTATATATATCCAATATTACTCGTTAACTACTGGATAGATAGAAACCTGCTTCTTGTCTCTACCCTTTCTCTCAAATCTAACGATACCATCAGCTGTAGCGAACAGTGTGTCATCTCCGCCAATACCAACGTTAAGACCTGGGTGAATCTTTGTTCCACGCTGTCTGTAAAGGATGTTACCAGCCTTTACGAACTGACCGTCAGCTCTCTTAGCGCCAAGTCTCTTGGACTCTGAGTCTCTGCCGTTCTTTGTAGAACCTACACCTTTCTTATGAGCGAAAAACTGAAGTTCCATCTTCATCATGTCAATTACACCTCCTTAAAGGTCATACAAATATAATCGCCATAGGATTCTTCGATTCCGGATATACCGATCACAAGCGCCTGCATCAAAGTCTGTGCCTTGATATCCGGCTCCTCTGTGAATATGAAATCCATATGTCCGCTCTCCTGATCACAGTCAAGTGTGAAATTCACATCTGAAAGCTTCTCAACAGAGTTCAGGATGGTTATCGTGATCGCTGAAACTGCGCTACAGACGATATCTTGTCCAGGATCATCATATTCCGCATGTCCATCTGTCTTAAATCCTATATATTCCGAATTGCTGTTCTGATAAATAACTACATCAATCATGTCTTATAATCGATACAATCAATACCAATTAAGCGTTGATCTTCTTGATCTCAACCTTAGTATATGACTGTCTGTGACCATTCTTCTTGTGATAGCCAGTCTTTCTCTTGTACTTGTAAACAATAACTTTCTTAGACTTGCCTTCACCAACTACTGATGCTGTTACAGATGCATTAGCAACTGCATCTCCACACTTAACGTCTGAATCAGTGCTTACTAAGATAACATCATCAAATGTTACTTCGCTTCCAGCCTCTGCTGCGAGCTTCTCAACCTTGATCACGTCTCCTTCAGCTACCTTGTACTGCTTACCGCCTGTTGCTATAATTGCGTACATGGTTAATACCTCCTTAATCAAACTCGCCAGTTTTGGTGGTGTCTGTTGACACACTTATACCTAACTGTGCGGCATACTCATATAATCTACCATTGAGATGATTATTTGTCAATAATTTTCTGATATATTTTTACAATATTTTTTGATTTATTTTCATCAAAGCTTAACCATTTCGTGAAGCGGTCTCTTTAACTTCTTTCTGGTCAGCTCTATAAGTCCAAGCTTGGTGATATCTACGAATTTGGCTGGTACAGGATCGTCTGCCAGCTCTCTTATCAGGGTATCACGTATCCTGAGAATATCATCGGGATTCTTCATGTTTATAAAGTCTATGACTACTATCCCTGACAGATTGCGGAGTCTTAACTGACGGCAGGTTTCGATGGCAGCCTCGGTGTTGACCTTCAGCATGTGCTGTTCCATATCTCTGCCTGATATAGCCTTGCCTGTATTCACATCCACAACTACCATGGCCTCAGTCTGCTGGATTATAAGGTAGGCACCTGACTTAAGCCATACTCTCTCCTTTAGAGCTCCCTCCACTTCTTTATTGAGATTGTAGATTGCCGTAAGCGGACATGCTGTATCGGTATGAAGCGTTAAGTCTATTGTTCCAGGCTGTTTTTTCTCTATGTAATCCTCAAATACGTGGAATATTTCTTCATCATCGGTTACCAGTGAATCTAGCTTATTACTTCCCATGAAAGTTATGTTTTCTATATATTCCGGTGGATTCCGGTACAGACAGGAAAAGCATTTTCTGGTTGTTGCGGCCTTCAGGATCTGCGTGAGACGACCGCCCAGCTCATTCAGTTCACGTTTTATGAGTTCAGGGTCCGCATCCACAGCATTTGTCCTAATGATACAACCTATACCCGCCGGGAGGGTATTTCGCGCGATGTCCTTAAGCTCGTCCCGGAGCTTTCTGCTGCTTATCTTGTTCGATACACCGATCTGTTCCCCGGTGTGGACCACACAGTAATCCCCGCGGAGGGTGAGCTCCGATGAACCAACAGGGTTCTTGGTCTTGACTGCGTCACGGCTGATCTGAACGACTATCTCATCGCCGATCCTGAGCTTTGTGTGCTCCCTGCCATCGGCGTATATAATATCATTGTCATCCAGACTGTAGTAGCAGGGAAGTCTGTCACCGTAATCCACGAAGCAGGCATTTATATTGTTTACGATGTTGGCCACCTTGCCCACATAGATATTGCCGAGGACTGTACTGCCCTCTGACAGGTTAAGATCTGTGACTTTGCCATCCTGTATAACAGCCTGTAATATTTTGTTGTCGTAGTGTGTAACTACCAGCTTTCTCATGTGATATTCCCCTTATAATCTTTCAAATATACGGTCAGGCAGACTCTTAGAATGGTGAACCGGCCTTGTATAGAGGTATTATATTGCCATCAGGGCCATCCATGTACGTCTCCAGTCTGTGAATATGATAATGGAACTGGTTGTGACTGACACCCGCATACGCGCAGAGAGCCTGCATGACGAGCTCCGGCTTGAGGTTGTATTCACTTCCGGTTGACAGCAGCATATATATCTGATCGTCCCTCAGCTCGCAGGTCATGATACCAGGTTTTATATTCTCCTCGCGTTCACTCTTCTTTGTCTTTTTCAGAATGACGATCTGATCCTGCGACATGAAGGATTCCACACTGTCCAGTATATTATGCCGTTCTTCAGTTCCTGCTTTGTCAAGGAATGAGATGACATAGTCCGATGCTGACACAACTGACATGGAGTTCTTTGCATCATCGGGAAGAAGTACACACTCAGTGACCTTCATCTCATCAACCGATACGGCATTCAATGCGTCGATCATCTCTCTGGATGTTGTAACGGATTCAAATTCTCCGTCAAAGTATTCGCCATCAGAAGTGATCCCCATGGCCAGCGGAGCGGCAAACGAGATGATCTGGTGAGGCGAATATCCCTTGGAATAGCTCACATCCAGACCGGCACGTCTTATCTCCTTCTGGAAATATCTCATAACGTCAAGGTGTCCTATAAATCTGAGGTTACCGAGCTTGGAGTATTTAATTCTTATTTTCAAAACATACACCTCCTCCAAATCTTGTGGCACCACAGCCGGAACACTGCTGTCTGCAGTTAGGGGTTACCTTTTCGTTCTGGGCGTTCTCCCACTCTCTCTCAAGGAACTTTCTTGTGACTCCTATATCAATGAAATCCCATGGAAGTATCTCATCAACACTTCTGTCCCTGTATGTGTAGAAATCTATATCCAGACCGTGCTTTGCCATGGCGTTGTCCCAGTTTTCTTTTTTGAAGAACTCTGTCCATGCGTCAAATATCTGACCGGCCTTATAGACATCATATATTACATCGCAGAGCTTCCTGTCGCCTCGAGCAAGCAGTCCCTCAAGTATGGTGATATCTGCTTCGTGGTACTGGAACTTAAGACTCTTATGGTTCTTCTCTGCACGGAATCTGTCCTTCACAAAGTATGCACGCTTGACAAATTCCTCAGGCCTTATCATCGGAGCCCACTGGAACGGAGTAAATGGCTTTGGCACAAAATATGATGCCGATGCGGTGACCATGACACGTCCATTTCGTTCTTCTCTTGGGATATTTGCAAAGAAAAGCTCAGTGATCTCCTCCGACAGGTCTGCAATCCCGGCAATATCGTCATATGTCTCAGTAGGAAGGCCCATCATGAAGTACAGCTTCACCTTATCCCAGCCGCCTTTGAAGGCCTTCAGGGCACCATCCATTATGTTCTCCTTTGTGAGACCCTTGTTTATAACATTTCTGAGTCTCTGCGTTCCTGCCTCAGGGGCAAATGTAAGTGAACTCTTCTTCACATCCTGGATCTTGCTCATGACATCCAGAGAAAAGGCGTCTATACGGAGCGATGGCAGAGAGATATTTACATGCTCATTGTCCATCTTCTCGATCAGGCAGTCTGTGAGTTCCGGAAGCTCCTCGTAATCACTCGACGACAGACTGCTGAAGGTTATCTCCTCGTGTCCTGTACTTGCCAGCATTTTCTCAGCATAGCCCTTTAACAGATTGACATCCTTAGGTCTGGTTGGTCTGTATATCATTCCAGCCTGGCAGAATCTGCAGCCTCTTATACATCCGCGCATGATCTCAAGAACAACTCTGTCCTGAGTGAGCTTCATGAATGACACAACAGGCTTCTCAGGGTATGTGACTTTGCTGTGATCCATGACAACCGTCTTGGTTATCGTGGCAGGCACATCTTCAAATCTAGGAGCAAATAAAGCTATCGTGCCATCTTCCTTGTATGTGACTTCATAGAGCTCAGGAACGTATAATCCCGGAATGTTGGACACCTTTATGAGAAATTCTTCCCTGGTCATATCAGAGTGCTTATACACCTTGTAAAGCTCCAGAAGTGCATCATATGATACTTCGCCCTCACCCATATAGAATATGTCAAAGAAGTCTGCTATAGGCTCAGGATTGTATGAGCATGGGCCTCCGCCTATAACAAGTGTGTCTCCCTTTTTTCTGTCTCTTGTACGGAGTGGGATTCCAGCCAGATCAAGCACCTGAAGAATATTGGTGTAACACATCTCGTACTGGAGTGTTATTCCAAGGAAATCAAAATCCTTTATAGGATCCTGGGATTCCAGCGCGAACAGAGGGATGTCATGTTCTCTCATCTCCGCGTCCAGATCAGGCCATGGCGAATAAACTCTTTCACACCATGTGTCCTCTCTCCTGTTGAACATATCGTACAGTATCTGAATTCCGAGATGGGACATACCTATCTCGTATACATCAGGAAAACACATGCAGAAACGCACATCAACCTTGTCCTTGTCCTTCATAACACTGTTGTATTCTCCGCCTATATATCTGGCGGGCTTTTCAACCTTCATCAGTATTTCATCCGGTAAAGCTAATCTTCTCATAAAATAATATCCTTAAATAATTTTCTTGTGATCATATTATCTGATATCTCCAAATGGAAATATTCAATTACAGCAAAAGAGATGCGCACGGAATTTCCGTATTCAGTGCGCATCCTCTATATATCTATATCGTATCAGGAACTGTGATCCTATACCGCATTATCCAATATTAGTTTTTGAAACTATGGATAGGGGCTGGAATACGTCCACCTCTGTTGACAAACTTATCACATGCAAATCTGTTGACAGGCATGATAGGTGCGTATCCGAGAAGTCCGCCAAATTCAGCCTGATCTCCAACTGTCTTACCGATAACAGGGATAAGTCTTACAGCGGTTGTCTTCTGGTTGATCATACCAAGAGCCATCTCATCAGCGATAATTCCTGATATGGTTGCAGGTGATGTATCACCAGGAATTGCTATCATATCAAGACCTACTGAACATACACATGTCATGGCCTCAAGTTTCTCAAGAGTTAATGCTCCTGCGGAAACTGCATCGATCATTCTCTGGTCCTCAGATACAGGGATGAATGCACCGGAGAGTCCTCCGACGTATGATGAAGCCATAACTCCACCCTTCTTAACCTGATCGTTGAGGAGCGCAAGTGCTGCTGTTGTACCAGGAGCTCCGGCGTATTCAAGACCGATCTCCTCGAGAATCTCACCTACACTGTCTCCGACTGCAGGAGTAGGGGCAAGTGACAGGTCAACTATACCAAATGGTACGCCGAGCATCTTGGATGCCTCTTTTGCAACGAGCTGTCCAACTCTGGTTACCTTGAAAGCTGTCTTCTTGATGGTCTCGCAGAGTTCCTCAAAGTTTTCTCCTCTTACCTTCTCAAGGGCTTTCTTTACAACACCAGGGCCGCTGACTCCGACATTGATGACACAGTCTCCCTCGGTAACACCGTGGAATGCACCGGCCATAAATGGGTTGTCATCAGGTGCGTTACAGAATACTACAAGCTTTGCACAACCGATGGAATCTGCTTCCTTGGTGAGCTCGGCAGTGTCTTTGATCATCTCTCCGAGAATCTTGACTGCATCCATATCTATACCGGTTTTGGTTGAACCTACATTTATGGAGCTGCACACCTTTCCTGTGCTTGAGAGTGCTTCAGGAATTGAACGGATAAGAAGCTCATCAGCAGGAGTCATGCCCTTATTTACAAGCGCTGAATATCCTCCGATGAAGTTGACTCCTATGGTGTCTGCAGCCTTGTCAAGAGCCTTTGCGATCTTTACAAAATCTCCGGTGGTCTTACATACGGAACCACCAACCAGTGCTATAGGTGTTACAGAAACTCTCTTGTTGACGATTGGTATACCATATCTTCTTGATATCTCCTGACCTGTTGATACAAGATCCTTGGCATATGTTGTTATCTTGTTATATATCTTTGTACATGTATCATCCACATCTGTACCTACACAATCCAAAAGACTGATTCCCATTGTGATGGTACGAACATCCAGATTCATGTCTGAGATCATCTTATTGGTCTCGATTACTTCATTTATGCTAATCATGTATATCCTCTTTTCTGTCTGTCAGACTGTATATTATTAGATTCTGTGCATTGTCTCAAAGATCTTCTCGTGCTGTACCTTTATCTGTACTCCAATCTCTTCTCCGATCTGTCCGAGCTCTGATGCGATGAGCTCTGTTGATTTGGATGATTCCTGTGTATCAACCACCATCATCATGTTGAAGTACCCTGCAACTATAGTCTGTGATATGTCAAGTATATTGATCTGGTTGTTTGCCAGATATACACATACCTTAGCTGTGATTCCCACGCTGTCCTTACCTACTACAGTTATGATTCTCTTTTTCATTTCATTTATCCTCCTTGTTGATGATGGAGCCTGTACATACAGAACCCATCTTTATTCACTCCTAAAAATCAGCCTATGCCTCTATGGCAGCCATAGGCATGTCTCTTCTGGCTACTGCCAGCCCAAATTCCCTTACATCGTTGGCGTATGAATTGTTTTCAAGCTCCAGCTTGACTGTCTCGTATGCCAGCTCTTCAAAATTGTTCTCCTTGCTCAGATGTCCCAGAATGATACCCTTCACATGGTCATTCAGAAGTCTGTATATGAGCTGCCCTGACAATTCGTTGGACAGATGACCATAGTTGCCAAGGATTCGTCTCTTGAGATAATAAGGATATGGTCCCGCCTCAAGCATTCTGACATCATGATTGGCCTCAACTACCATTATATCTGAGTTGTCAAGCTTATCTACAATATAATCATTATAATTGCCCATATCAGTCGCTATGGACACTTTTTTGCCATCTCCATACAGGCTGTAGCATACCGGATCCGCTGCGTCATGCCAGATGGATGACGGATCAACGGTTATATCCTTTATCAGTATCTTTTCATCAGGACGAATCTCATGAAACAGTCCCTCATCGATACTGCCAAGGGAGGTCATCTTCTTCATCTCAGCTATGGTTCCTGCAGTGGCATATATAGGAACACCGTGCTTTCTTGCCAGAACACCTATGCCCTTCACATGATCTATATGCTCATGCGTTACAAGAACACCATCGAGTTCAGACGGCTTTATTCCCTCATCCTTAAGGGCGTTTTCAACCCTCTTGCAGCTTATGCCTACATCCACAAGAAGATGGGTATCGCTATTGCCGACGTAATAGCAGTTACCGCTGCTACCGCTTGCTATACTTAGTAATTTCATAATCTACTCTTCTGTTGTAATTTATTTGTACCATGTGACTGTGCGGTCCATGGTCTGAGATCCATATGACTGTAATATCTTCTGTCAAAGCCCTCAAGCTCACCGAGATTCACAGCAGTCAGGGTCTCTTTAAACGCATATATTCTATCAATAAAACTCTTATCAATCAAGCACTTATGTGCTCCGTGCAGGGATGTATTTCCTGCAAATTCTGATTTTCCCTGAAAACTGTCCGGAAAAAGTCCAAGGCTTACCGCACTTGATATATTAAGACTGCACCCGAAGCCTCCTGCCAGATATACACGTGATACGTCCTCTGCCGTTATCCCCGCCATATCCATGAGGGATTCTATCCCTGCACATATGGCTGCCTTTGCAAGGAGAAAGCTTCTGATCATATCCATGTCAATTGTCACTCCACCCGCAAGTCTGTAGCCTCCGTCTATATACTGATCAACCAGGACTCCATCGTCATTCACTATGTGTAGCAAATTAAGTCTGTTCAGCAGATCAAAGGCTGTGGTTGGAGCTGCAACACCTCTCCTCAGCATTCCCTCAAATGCCGGACCACATGCACATGAGGTGGCATAACCGATGCCCTGCTTTGCAAGTATGAGTTCTCCGTTTGTTCCGAGATCTGCAAACAACTGATATTTGTCAGACCTGTCAATGTTACAGACGACTGCACCGCACAATGCGTCAGCTCCAACAAATGCGCTGAGGTTAGGAAGACATGTGACTTCTGCACTGCAAAATCTTTCATCATCAAAGAAATCCTTCCCTGATACTGTTATACTGTCAGGATTCCTGATCTCAAATGGTGCATGCCCGAGATTGTCCAGAAGCAGCCGCTCAAGTATTGCATTCATGGTGGTGTTTCCGGAAATAATTATCCTTGATATATCTGCAGGGGCATACCCCATTCCGGCCAACTCTGAGGAAATCCTTGTGACTACTGAGCTTCTGAGCTTTGCCAGTCCATCTTCTGTGGAGCCTGTTCGGATCCTCGATATGACATCGCTGCCATATTCAATCTGTGGATTCATAAATCCACATCTGCCCGTGACACTTCCATCAGACATATCTATCTGTTCTATGGCGATGGTGGTGGTGCCTAAATCTATAGCTATGCCTATACCACGACCATCGCCATTATATACGTTGTTGGATTCATCAGCACCCTTGTACGAAGCAAGGACTGACATGTTATCCTCACCTATGGTTATCTGTATGTTATCAGTGATAGTGTAGGTACAGCTTTTTACCGTGCCCGCACCTTTTACATCCACCAGACATCTCTGACACCTTCCAAGACCTCCGCAGTTTCCACTGAACACATATCCGGCGCTGCACAGCACCTTGAACAGATTGTCACCGCGTCTGCAGGCGATTATTTTGTTGTCATTTACGGTTAAAGTGAGTTCATCGTTAATCATCGATATCAACTACAATTAATTGTATATTCCCTTTGTCATGACTTCCTTTGGCTTGTAGCCCTTATCAGCAAGTGTGTTGATGATGAGCTGCTTGTGCTCAGGGCCAAATGCCTCCATAGTGATAACAAGCTCAACTGCTGAATTCCTGTTGATGGATACGAACTGGTTGTGCTCAAGCTTGATAACATTTCCCTGGAGATCAGCGATAACCTTTGAAATGTTCATGAGTGCACCCGGCTTGTCAGGAAGAAGTGTTGAAACTGTGAAGATCCTGCTTCTTGCGATAAGTCCGTGCTGTACAAGTGAGGCAAATGTTATCATATCCATATTGCCGCCCGACAGTATGCTTACGACCTTGGCACCCTTTACATCGAGATGCTTAAGTGCTGCCACTGTGAGAAGGCCTGAATTCTCAACAAGAAGCTTGTGGTTCTCAAGCATATCGAGGAATGAAACGATGAGTTCGTTATCCTCTACAGTTATAATATCATCTATGTTCTTCTGTATATATGGGAAAATCTTGCTTCCCGGTGTCTTTACTGCAGTTCCATCTGCAATGGTGTCGACATATGGAAGTGTTGTAACCTTCTTGTTCTTCAGTGATGCCTGCATACAGTTTGCTCCGGCAGGCTCAACACCTATGACCTTGATGTTCGGATTCATCATCTTGGCAAGTGTGGACACACCTGTTGCCAGACCGCCACCTCCGATAGGAACAAGGATATAGTCAACGAAAGGAAGCTCCTTTATGATCTCCATCGCAACCGAGCCCTGTCCTGTGGCAACATCGAGATCATCGAACGGATGAATGAATGTATAACCCTTGTCCTCTGCAAGCTCAAGAGCGTATGCACATGATTCATCATATACGTCTCCATACAGTATAACCTCTGCGCCGTATGCCTTAGTTCTGTTAACCTTGATGAGAGGTGTAGATGAAGGCATAACGATGGTCGCCTTTACTCCATATGCTTTTGCAGCATATGCCACACCCTGGGCATGATTTCCAGCAGAAGCTGTTATCAGTCCCTTCTGTCTCTCTTCATCTGAAAGCGTGCTTATCTTGTAATATGCACCCCTGATCTTGTATGCACCGGTCTTCTGAAGGTTCTCAGGTTTGAAGTATACCTTGTTGCCTGTTATCCCACTGAAATAGTCACTGTATATGAGCTTTGTAGGGAGAACCACCTTCTGTACAATGTCGTAGGCCTCCTCAAATTTCGCAAGTGTCAGTTTGTCTGTTGTGTTCTGTTCTGCCATTTGTTAATGTCTCCTTATGTAAAAATCCTTTTGAAAATCATATATGGTTGTGCACAGATATAAGTACATTGGCATACGTACATATGATCATTATATATGCCGTAGTATTACATGTCATCGCCGATGAGCATATCAATCTCGGATCTGTCCTCGTCAAAATCTGCGAACAATGCGTTGACATATTCCTGAGGGTCAAATCTCTGGAGATCACCGATCTTCTCACCAACTCCGATAAACTTGACCGGTACGTCAAGCTCTGCCTGGATCGCTATCGCAATACCACCCTTGGCGGTTCCGTCAAGCTTGGTGATAACTATACCGTCAAGCTCAGTTACATTGCTGAACTGTCTTGCCTGTTCAAGGGCATTCTGACCTGTTGTTCCGTCCAGAACTATGAGCGCCTCAACATTTGCCTCTGGATAATCCCTTGTGATGATCCTTCTCATCTTTGCAAGCTCGTCCATGAGATTCTTCTTGTTGTGAAGTCTTCCCGCTGTATCAACGAGAAGGATATCCGTATCTCTTGCCTTGGCGGCAGCCACTGCGTCGTATACAACTGCAGCGGGATCAGCGCCCTCATTGTGTGAAATTATATCAACCTGTGCCCTGTCAGCCCAGGTCTTTAACTGATCTATGGCGGCAGCTCTGAATGTATCGGCAGCAGCCATGAGAACCTTCTTGCCTCTCTGGCGGTACTGGGCAGCAAGCTTTCCGATGGTCGTTGTCTTGCCGACACCATTTACCCCGATGACCAGCACAACGGACTTCTTATTCTCGAAGTCGTACGCTGAATCGTCCACAGACATCTGGTTCTTGATTATATTGATCACAAGTTCCTTGCAGGCAGCAGGTTCTTTGATGTGTGAATCCTCAACCTTCTGCTTAAGTCCCTCTATAACCTTCTCAGTCGTCTCATATCCCATATCAGCCATGATAAATGTCTCTTCAAGATTCTCATAGAAATCATCATCTATATGGGATGCACCGAATACATCTGTAAAGCTTTCTACTATATTATCTCTTGTCTTTGCAAGACCTGCCTTAAGTCTCGCAAAAAATCCTTTTTTCTCTTTTTCCTCTGCCATGACATACCTCCTGTTTAATATCTTCTATTGTTATTTATCCAGATCGTTCTCAATAAGGTTGACTGATACGAGGGTAGATACACCCTTCTCCTGCATGGTTATACCGTATAGGATATCAGCAGCCTCCATGGTTCCCTTTCTGTGTGATATAACTATGAACTGCGTATCCTTTGTAAGCCTGTTGAGATACTGTGCAAATCTTCTTACGTTCGAGTCGTCAAGAGCCGCCTCTATCTCGTCCAGCAGACAGAAAGGTGATGGCTTCAGACTCTGAATTGCAAATAACAGTGCTATGGCGGTGAGGGACTTCTCTCCACCTGACAACTGCATCATATTCTGGAGCTTCTTTCCAGGTGGCTGTGCTATGATCCTGATACCTGTTTCAAGAAGATCCTCGGTATCAACCAGCTCAAGTGCACCACGTCCACCACCGAACAGCTCCTTGAATACCTTGTCGAACATGACCTGTATCTCCTTGAACTTCTCGGCAAACTGCTCCTGCATTGATTTTTCAAGCTCCGCAATGATATTTACAAGGTTGGTCTCCGCACTGACTATATCGTCATGCTGTCCCTTGAGAAATTCGTATCTCTCAGAGACTTCCTTGTAGTCATCTATGGCATTGACGTTGACATCTCCAAGGGATTTGATCTTGGCCTTTACTGCAACGATCTCCTTCTTTAGTGCCGGCAGTTCAGGAAGATTATCGTCCTTGAGTTCCTGGGCACTGCTGTATGTAAGCTCATACTCCTCCCACATATAGTTGCTGAGTTCGTCTGCTTTCTCAGTGTTCTTCTCGATTATCGATGTGAGCTTGTATGAGTCCTTCTCGAGTCCTGCAATCTTTTCGGAAAGTCCTTCTCGTCTGGCAAAGAATTCCTTGTGGCTCTGCTGTAATTCCTCTCTCTTGACTGAGAATTCGTTTACCTTGTCCTCGTTGTCAGCGATACTTCCGGTTCTGCTTGCGATATCTGTCTTTATAGCAGCTATCCTGTCTTCCAGCTCTGTGATCTCACTGAATGATGACTCCACGCGGCTTGTAAAGCCCTCAAGTTCTTCCTTGTATTTTTCGATATCCATATTTATTCTTCGGATATTTTCTACAATGAAGTCCTCTTTCTGCTTGACGGAATTAAACTTAATCATAAGCTCAGATACCCTTGCGTTTGCAGCGGTGAGCTTATCCTTGTTCTCCTGTCCCTGTCCCTCAAGTTCTTCCACTCTTGCCTCAGCTTCAAGCCTCATGGCTTCATGCTTTTTGTTGTTGTCGGCAAGAGAATTCTTATTGTTGTTTATCTCCGTTATCTGATTATTGAGCTCTGCTACCTCTTTCTCAATCGAGACAAATACTCTTTCAGATTCGGCAAGCTTTTCTTTGACCTGTTCAATACTCATGGTCAGAGTATTCTTTTTCAGATATGCCTGCTGCAGTTCGGAGTTGTATTTGTCTATATCCTGTCTGAGCTGATCTCTTGAAGTCTTAAGTTGTGCGTCGAGAGCCGCAGCCTTTGACGCTGTTGATTTCAGGTTATCGATCTGCTCCTTGAGTTCATCCAGCTCCCTCTTCCTTCCGAGAAGGTTACTGGAATTCCTGAATGCACCTCCGGTCATTGATCCGCCCGGATTTATCAGTTCTCCCTCTATGGTGACAAGTCTGAGCGACTGATTGTTCTTACGCGCTACCGCCAGGGCATTATCGATATTGTCGACAACTATGATCCTGCCTAAAAGGTTCTTTACCAGCGTGTTGAATTTGGAATCGACCTCAACAAGATCTGATGCAACTCCTATGACTCCTTTTTCCCTGAGCACATCATTTCTGACGGAACCGCGGTCTGTTATGGTGTTAAGCGGAAGAAATGTTGCACGTCCGAGTCTGTTGGTCTTCAGATATGAGATCATTCTCTTGGCAGTGGCATCGTCCTCAGTGACAATGTTCTGTATACTTCCGCCAAGGGCAGTCTCCACAGCGACCTCGTACTTCTGATTTACCGTGATTATGTCCGCAACAACGCCTATTATACCCGGATTCCACTGCTTCTGTTCCATGACTCGTCTGATACTGTTGCCGTATCCGTCGTATCTCTCAGTTATATTTCTGAGAGCCTCCATCTTGGACTCTGTTGCCGAAAGCTTCTCGTTGGTGTTGTGGATCAGCTCACGGTTAGTTTTGTTTCTATTCTGATTCTGGGCAAGCTGATCGGTTGCACTGTCCAATCCCGCGAGAATGACCTTTGCTCCCGCCTCAAGTTCGGCAAGCTGTGATGACAGTGACTCATAGTCCTTCTTGTCCTCGGCATCGTCGCTCTTAAACTGCAGAAGTCTCTGGTTGAGCTGTGTCTTTCTAAAGTTGATATTCTCCAGCATGGCGTCATATCTTCCGACCTTTGCCTGGAGATTACCGCTCTCATGCATATATTCTATGATGTCAGCCTTGCAGCTCTCAATCTCCTGCTGGCAGGCCTCTATGTAGGAGGTCATGTCGGAGCTTTCCTTCTGGGCTGTTTTAAGTGCCTGTTCAACTTCTGAGATAGAGTCATCCAGTTCATCTTTCTGGGATGTGTAATCTGTGAGTTCTTTCTCGCCGGACTCGATCTGACTGTTGATTCGGTCTATCTGATCATGTATGTTCTGATCGTTCATTTTGAGTGTGATTATCTGCTGGTTGATAACATTTATCTCACCTTCAGCACGCTCTTTTGCAAGCCTGTTCTCATGAATCTCGTTTTTAGATGACTCAATTATGGAATTGAGCTGCTCTATAGCAGTCTCTATCTGGTCGTATTCTTCCTTTGTCTGTTCATACGCCTGCTTGCTCTCATCTATATCATCGTTTACGATAGTGAGCCTGTTCTGATCTTCCTCGAGAGCTGTTTTAAGTTTCTCTGTCTCGAGAAGGAATGCATTCACATCGAGTTTTTTTAATTCATTTTTAAATGCCAGGTATTTCCTTGCGGTCTCAGACTGCTCCTTGAGTGGTCCGACCTGTTTTTCAAGCTCCTTGAGAATGTCGTTGACACGGCTGAGATTGTCCCTCTCTGCTTCAAGTGATTTCTCCGCAGCAGCCTTGTTCTTCTTGAACTTTACGATTCCGGCAGCCTCGTCAAAAAGCTCTCGTCTCTCCTCAGGTTTACCATTGAGGATCTTCTCGATCTGGCCCTGTCCGATGATTGAATAACCCTCCTTACCGATACCAGTGTCAAAGAAGAGAGAATATACATCCTTCAGTCTGCTGACAGTACCGTTAATCAGATATTCAGACTCTCCTGATCTGTATACTCGTCTTGCAACTGTGACTTCATTATAGTCTATAGGAAGGCTGTGATCGCTGTTGTCAAGAGTTATGGCAACATATGCGGAGCCCTGCGGCTTTCTGAGCTGTGTTCCCGAGAAAATGACATCCTCCATCTTGGAACCACGGAGACTCTTGGCACTCTGTTCACCCAGAACCCATCTCACTGCATCCGCTACATTGCTCTTACCCGAACCATTAGGTCCAACGATACAGGTTATTCCGTGATTGAATTTGAATACTATCTTGTTTGCAAATGACTTGAAGCCATTTACCTCTATACTCTTTAAATACATAAATTAATCCTGCTTTTTTCTTAATTGTAACAATGTTTTGTATGCAGCCATCTGTTCGGAGTTTTTTCTGTTTGAACCCTCACCTCTGGCTGTAGCCTGGCCATCTATCATGGCATCCGATACAAATATCTTGTTATGTTCAGGCCCCTTCTCCTCTATGAGCTCATACTTTAATTCTTTTCCATTCTTCTGGCAGAATTCCTGAAGGGTTGACTTTGCATCGTAGAACAATGATTTTGTCTCAACGTCATCCAGCAGGAACTGATGGACAAACTTCTTGGCGACATCCATTCCGCCATCAAGATACATCGCACCGAGAACGGATTCAAAGAGATCACACAGAATGGATTTCCTTGTTCTTCCGCCTGTCTGGGCTTCACCCTTGCTAAGAAGGACAAATTTGCCATATCCAAGACTCTCGGATATCTGTGAAAGAGTAAATTCGCATACGAGACTTGCCCTCAGCTTTGTGAGTTTTCCCTCCTCATATTCTCTCTTCTTGTGGAAGAGATAGTCACTCACAATATACTCAAGGATGGCATCCCCGAGAAACTCAAGTCTCTCATATGACTCAGTTTTATTAACCTTAAGCTCATTTGCAAATGACGTGTGTGTCAGAGCCGTTATCAGAAGTCTTATATCCTTGAATTCGTATCCTATTCTTTTTTCAAGCTCACCATAATCCTTCTTCATTATGCCTGCTCCTCACTCAGCTTATCAGCTATCTTGGCATTTACACCGGTCTCGCTGAAACTGATACACTGGAATATTGCACTTTTAACTTCTTCGTTATGTGAATTGCCGTGGATCTTGACAACAAGACCCTTGAGACCGAGGAGCGGTGCGCCACCCTTAGTCTTGGCATTAAATCTCTCCTTGAGCTCGCCGAGTGAACCTTTTATCAGTGCGCCTCCGATCTTGGATTTGAATGAGGACATGACCGCCTTCTTTATCTCTCCAAGAAGCATTTTTGCAAGCCCCTCATAAAGCTTTAATATTACATTTCCCACAAATGCTTCACAGACAATTACATCTGCAGCACCGTTTGGTATCTCACGAGCCTCTATACTTCCGATAAAGTTGATATCCTTACATTCCTTAAGAAGCGGGTATGTCTCCTTTACGAGAGCGTTGCCCTTCTCTTCCTCGTCGCCGATATTCACAATGGCTACTCTAGGTTTTTTGATCTTCTCTATGTTCTCCATATATACAGTGCCCATCTTAGCAAACTGAACAAGATGCTCAGGTCTTGCATCAACATTCGCACCACAGTCTATGAGCAGGGAGTATCCTTTTGTTGTTGGGATGAGAGGCGCAAGTGGTGATCTCTTAACACCTTTGGATCTTCCGACGATAAGCTGTCCTCCTGCAAGGATGGCTCCTGAGCTTCCGGCTGAGATTATTGCGTCAGCCTCTCCACTTTTTACCATATTCATTCCAACTGTAAGTGATGAGTCTTTCTTGCTTCTGATTGCCTGAACAGGTGCATCGTGACATGTGATCTCCTCAGTACAGTTCTTTATCTCTATCTTGGAGGTGTCATATGTGTATTTTGCAAGCTCACCCTTTATGACAGCCTCTTTTCCAGTGAGAATTATATGAGCCTTTGCCCCTTCGTTCACAGCTTCTACAGCACCTCTTATGATCCACTCCGGTGCATAATCTCCGCCCATAGCATCTACTACAATTCTTGTATCGCCCATATCAAAACTCTCCTATCTTACGTGTATTATGGGATATCCCACCATATAATTATTTTTAGGTGCAAACGCACAAGGTCATTATATATTTCTGAATTGTCAAAGTCAAATATTTCAGTACAAATATACAAACCGCTATGTATATATGTGCACGAAAAAAGACCTTCCTTATTATAAAAATAAGAAAGGTCTTGTTTATTCTACTACTCAAATACCGAGTGAGAACTGGAAATTACTCAGCAACTGAGATAATCTCTTTCTTGTTGTATGAACCGCAGTTCTTACAAACTCTGTGTGGAACCATTAACTCGCCACACTTGCTGCACTTAACTAATGCTGGTGCAGACATCTTCCAGTTAGCTCTTCTCTTATCTCTTCTAGCCTTTGAGCTCTTATTCTTTGGACAAATTGACATTATTCACACCTCCTCAATTCTTTAAGATGTCATTAAAAACTGATAATCTCGGATCAGGAACAAAATCATCACAGTTACATGTACCATGATTCAGATTCGTTCCACACACCTTACAGAGTCCCTTGCAGTCATCCCTGCACAGAATCTGTATTGGAACTAAACCCATCAGTTCCTTTTTCAACAGTGCGTCCATATCGATATTACAGTCTTCAAAATAGCTTAACTCATCTATCTCATCTACCTTATCAGAATCCAAAACGGAAGTATCAATAACTGTGTCGATATCTATATGGAAAGTTCTCTCAAACTCCTCCAGACATCTGTCACACACAAGCTCCATGACAACATCAGTGCTTCCGGTAACCTTGACTCTGTTCTTGCCGTCATTCGACAGATTCAGTTGAAAATCATCTGCCTGTCCAATCCGGTAGTCCATTCCCTTAAACTGGAAATTATCAAAGTCTACATGTACTTCAACGCTTTTAGTCAATCCCTCAGTGGATAAAATCTCAGATAAATCAATTAACATAATATCTCCTAAAAATCGCACATCTGCTATTATACATATACAGATATTTATTGTCAACAAAATATTGCAAAATTTTTATACAATTCCGTCAACTGAATCCTGTCGTTATACAGAAGACTTATTTTGTAACAAGCTCTACAGTCTCTCTTGCAATGGCAAGCTCTTCGTTTGTAGGAACTACCCATACCTGAACCTTTGAAGCGTCAGTGGAGATCTTCTGCTCTTCGCCGCGGATCTCGTTCTTAGTCTCATCTATATCGATACCCATGAATGAAAGATCCATTGTTGAAACTCTTCTTACATATGGATTGTTCTCTCCGATTCCTGCCGTAAACGCTATCGCATCAAGACCTCCCATTGCGGCTGCATATGCTCCAATATATTTCTTGACACTGTAGCAGAATACATCGAGAGCAAGACGGCATCTGTCATTGCCTTCCTTCATGCCGGCGTCAAGATCTCTGAAATCACTTGATACGCCTGAAAGTCCTGATACACCTGACTTCTTATTAAGAATAGTTGTTATCTCCTCAACGCTCTTGCCCTCTTTGCCGGCAATGAACTCAAGAATCGCAGGATCTATATCACCGCTTCTTGTGCCCATAGGAAGACCTGCAAGAGGTGTGAGTCCCATGGAAGTGTCCACTGACTTACCGCCGTCAACTGCTGTGATACTTGATCCGTTTCCAAGGTGGCATACGATAAGCTTGGTATCTTTGATATCCCTGCCTATAAGCTCTGCCAGTCTCTTGGATACAAAGCTGTGGCTTGTTCCGTGGAAACCGTATCTTCTTATCTTATAATTCTCGTAATATTCGTAAGGTATTGCATATGTATATGCTTTATCAGGCATGGTCTGGTGGAATGCTGTATCAAATACCGCAACCATAGGAACACCCGGCATATGTGCCTGACATGCTCTGATTCCAATGAGGTTGGCAGGGTTGTGAAGTGGTGCAAGATCATTACACTCTTCTATGGCCGCCATTACTTCGTCTGTTATAACTACTGAATTCGCAAACTTCTCACCGCCGTGAACTATTCTGTGTCCAACAGCGTCGATCTCTGACAGTGAAGCGATAGCTCCCTTATCTGTATCAAGAAGAGCGTCAAGAACAAATTTTACAGCAGCATTGTGATCCGGCATAGCGGCATCCACTGTATACTTATCCTTACCCATGGTCTGATGTGTGAGCTTTCCGTCGATACCGATCCTCTCACACAGTCCTTTTGCTATAACAGCCTCTGTATCAGAATCAATAAGCTGATACTTCAGTGATGAACTACCACAATTAATTACAAGAACCTTCATTTCAATCCTCCTGCACAACTTATGTGTAAATAAATCATCTTTAAAAATTATCTTTTACTATCTCTCTTTTGGAGTTACCTTCATTCTGCCGTCCTCCTGAGCCTGAGCCTGGATAGCTGTTATGGCAACAACTCCAACTATATCGTCTGCAACACAGCCTCTTGACAGGTCGTTTACAGGCTTTGCAATACCCTGTGTAACAGGACCATATGCATCAGCCTTTGCGAGTCTCTGTACAAGCTTGTATCCGATGTTCGCTGCATCAAGATCAGGGAACACAAGAACATTCGCATGTCCTGCAACCTTGCTTCCAGGTGCCTTTGATGCTGCAACCTCAGGAACGAGTGCTGCATCTGACTGAAGCTCACCATCACACAGAAGGTCAGGGAACTCAGCGTTAACGATCTCTGTAGCTTCAATAACCTTGTCAACGTCAGGATGCTTTGCGCTTCCCTTTGTTGAATGTGACAGCATAGCCACAACAGGTGTCTCATCAACCAGAAGTTCAAATGACTTCGCTGACTGCTCTGCGATATCTGCAAGCTCTGACGCTGACGGGCTCTGATTGAGTCCTGCATCTGCAAATACAAATGTTCCATTGGCACCATACTGACAATCTGGAACTACAACCAGGAAGAATGCTGATACGATTCTTGTTCCCGGAGCAGTCTTCAGTGTCTGAAGTGCTGCACGGAGCACATCTGCTGATGCGTTGATCGCACCGGCAACCATACCGTCTGCATCATCCTGCTTAACCATCATACATCCAAAATATAATGGGTTTGTTAAAAGCAGTTCCTTGGCTCTTGCCTCGGTCATGCCCTTCTTTCTTCTCATCTCTACAAAAGCATCCACGTATTCATCAAATTTCTCATAATTCTTAGGGTCAACAAATGATGCTCCGCTGAGATCGATATCACCAGCTCTGCTCATGATATCTTCCTTGTCTCCAACCAGGATAATGTTCGCAATGCCCTCTGCCAATACCTTGCCGGCTGCCTCGATTGTTCTCATGTCTGATGTCTCAGGCAGTACGATCGTTTTCTTATTCTGTTTGGCTTTTTCTTTTAACTGATCAATAAACTTCATGTTTATTTCCCCCTTTGAAATAATGAAAACACACATAGTTAAAGTTTAACTCATTGCCCCATTATTCTCAATAGAAATAGCCAAAAAAATTGTCTTTTTATCCGTACAATCCGTGATAATAACTAAAAAAATCTAACACTCAATTCCCATCGCCAGCTTAAGCTGGTTTCTCAATTTTTCTAAATTGCCTGAATTGTCTATCTTTTTTGAACAATTTTCCTCATAATAGCTGTCAGGCTCCTGCGAAGCGATGACTTTTCTTGCTTTTTCATCGGTAAACCCGCGATAAGCGCACAAACGTTCAATTCGTTTTGAAACGTCTGCATAGACATACCACATCTCATCGCAGATGTCCAAATACCCATCCTGGATAAGCAGTGCAGCTTCAAGAACGTATAGTCTGCATCCTGACTTTTTCTGCTCCTCCATGGATTCAAGAATGGCCTTTTTTACATTTGGGTGAGTTATGGAATTGAGGATATCGAGCTGCTTCTGATCGCTGAAAACGACCGCTGAAAGCTTTGCTCTGTCGATCCTGCTGTCTTCATCAAGAATATCTCTTCCAAAGTGTTCCACTATGTCATTGTATGATATCTGTCCCGGTTCCATGAGTCTGTGAGCCAGGGCGTCGGCCTCCATAATGAATGCTCCGTAGTCTCGCTGCATTATATCAAGCACAGCGGTTTTTCCAGAACCGATACCACCAGTTATTCCTATGATCTTCATATTATTTTGCCTCATACCAGTTATTTCCTGATGCAACGCCCACCTCAAGAGGTACGGTCATATCTGCGGCATGCATCATCTCATCAACGAGAAGCTTCTTCACTATGTCCACTTCATCCTCGGCAGCCTCTATAAGAAGCTCATCGTGTATCTGCAGGATAAGCTGTGACTTCAGTCCGAGCTCCTTGAGCTTCATGTTAACTCTCACCATGGCGATCTTGATTATGTCCGCAGCGGTTCCCTGTATAGGCGAATTCATGGCAACCCTCTCGCCAAAACTCCTCTGCATAAAGTTGGATGACTTCAGCTCAGGGATAGGCCTGATCCTTCCGAACATAGTCGTCACATAGCCTTTTTCCTTTGCGTGGGCTACCTGTTCATCCAAATACGCTTTTATACTCTTATAGGTGTCGTAATACTTTGCAATGAAATCGGAAGCCTCTTTTCTGGATATACCCAGATCCTCACTCAGACCAAATGCGCTGATTCCGTACACGATTCCGAAGTTGACAGCCTTGGCATGCCGTCTCTGGAGAGGTGTCACTTCACCAATCGGAACCTCAAACACCTCAGATGCCGTAGTGGCATGAATATCCACGTTATTCAGAAAGGCATTCTTCATAACCTCATCTCCCGACAGATGGGCAAGTACACGAAGCTCTACCTGTGAGTAATCGGCATCTACAAATATATATCCCTCCCTAGGGATAAATGCCTTTCTGATAAGTCTTCCGAGTTCCAGCTTCATAGGTATATTCTGAAGGTTAGGCTCTGTTGAGCTTATTCTTCCGGTTGCCGTGATGGTCTGGTTAAAGGTTCCGTGAATACGTCCGTCATCCGATATATAGTTCACAAGTCCCACTGCGTATGTGGAATTGAGTTTTGTGAGCTGTCTGTATTTCAGAATATCTCCGATGATAGGATGTTCGTTTTTGACCTTTTCAAGTACATCCACACTTGTTGAGTAGCCCGTCTTGGTCTTTTTGCCGCCCGGTATGCCCATATCTTCAAAAAGGATAGGTCCAAGCTGCTTCGGAGAATTGATATTGAACTCTTTTCCTGCGTAACCGATTATCGAATCGTGAAGCTCCTGAATCCTCTTCTCAAGCTTTTTGCTGTATTCCTCAAGCTCTGCCTTATCGACTCTTATTCCGCGTTTTTCCATGTCGTATAAGGTGTAAACGGTAGGGAGCTCAACCTTATTGTACAATTCAAGCATGCCTTCTTTGGCAAGCTTATCCATGACGATATCCTTTGCAAGGAGCGGAACGACCGCCTTGTACGAAAATACTTCAAGGAAATTATCACTTATAAATGTAAATATATTCAATTCATCTTTGCCGATGAGTTCCTTCTCAGAAGGAAGTATGTTGCCAAGATATTCCTTTGCGACATCATCATAATCGTATGAATCCTCCATCGGATTGAGGAGATATGCTGCCACTCCTATATCAAGTACATTTGTGTCACATTCATGAAAATCTACATATTTCAGCGCGCTCTTAAGATCCTCCATGCATATGATGATTCCGGCATTCTTCAGATCGTATATGAATTTGACTGCCTCATCAGGATCTATACCCGATGAACAGTTTATCACATACACATTCTTTGAATCACAGGCAATGGCTATGCCGAACATCATGTCATCACTGTGGGCAACGTATACACCGACAGCTTCTGATTTCTTTGCAGCATCCTCAATATAAGCAAAGTCGGCTGTAGAATTTACCACTGTTATATCCGGTTTCAGTTCACTTACGGTCTGCTTGTTGTCAAACTTCTTTAAGAGACTCTTGAATTCCAGCCTTTTGAAAATGTTGTATGAACTGTCATTAAACGCGTTCTCATATGTGGTATCCTCAAGCTTGAAATCCAGTTCACAGTCAAGCTTGATCGCTGCAAGCTCCCTGGACATTATTGCCTGTTCTGAGAACTCCGCAAGATTTTTCTGGGCTTTAGGAGGTTTGATCTCGTCTATATGTTCAAGAGCTCCGGCCACAGATCCCCACTGCTGAATGATCTTGGATGCGGTCTTCTCGCCTATTCCGGGAACCCCTGGGATGTTATCTGACGTATCTCCCATAAGTCCCTTCATATCTATAAACTGGACTGGTGTAACTCCGTAGAGATCCTTCACATCATCTGCGTAATAGTTCTCTATCGTGGTTCCACCTGCTTTTGTCTTCGGAATACGGACGAGGATATTGTCTGTTGCAAGCTGCAGAAGATCCCTGTCACCCGATACTATCACGACTTTGTATCCGGCAGAATCTGCAACTCTTGACAATGTTCCTATAATGTCATCAGCCTCATAACCACCCTTCTCAACTATGGTGACGTTCATCGCTGTCAAGACTTCTTTTATGAGTGGTACCTGCTCCCGCAGTTCATCCGGCATAGGCTTTCTTGTGCCCTTATACTCTTTGTACACAAGATGTCTGAATGTAGGCTGTTTAACGTCAAATGCCACGCATACATTTGTCGGATTCTCTTCGTCGATTATCCTGAATATAATATTAAGAAAACCGAGGACAGCATTCGTGTGAAGTCCCTCATAGTTGGTGAGATCCGGAAGCCCGTAAAAAGCTCTGTTAAGTATGCTGTGTCCATCTATTATCAATATCTTTTTACCTGTATCTGGCATGAAAACCTCCTCTTATTTACCGCTCGCCATAGAGTATTCTGACTATTCGATACCCTTATGATTTGCATTATATTTTTTGATATTCTGCATAAATTCCGTACTTTCATCCCTGACTTTGTTTTGTTCTTCGTAATATCTGTCGATATCACTGAGATCATAGCGGGAATCGTCCAAAAGTCTTGAGCCAAAGAATTCAGCATAATAGTATTCAGGTTGCTCACTGAGTTTGGAATTCTGTTCATAGTTGTAGACCTTGTCAAGAGCACCGCTGTACAGCCATATAAGTCCGGCAACAACGGCTGCAATTCCGACCAGTATCGTGGAATTTGCTATTCTCTTTACCGTGGTAAGTCTGTTCATCTCTTCCTCAAGATGCTTATCCAGGGCATTCTTAAAATCTGTAGATATATTATCAGACTCGTCCAGTTGTTTCATACCAACTATAAGCGTGTAATAGATATCCAGCTCTTCATAGCAGTTTTTGCATGATCTGACATGCTTAATAAACTCTCTGAGTTCATCGTCAGGGAGTTTATTCTCAATAAACGCCATTATCTTTGACTGTGCTTCCAAACAATTCATATGATCCACCTAGTTAATCTCAAATGATCCATCATCCTGTGTGTTTTCAATCTTTCTTATGACTAGATAATACGGTTCACCCTTCTCTGGAACGACCTGGACTCTGTCGCCAACCTTGTGTCCCATGATCGCCCTGCCTATAGGTGATACGTTGCTCACCCTTCCGTCAAGCACATCAGCACGAACGCTTGTGACAACTCTGTATGTTTCCTCCTCGTCGTCATCCTCAAAATAAACGGTTACCGTGTTATCAATTCCAACCTCATCGTCTGCTGAAGTATCATCTATTATATCTGCAGTCCTGACAAGCCTGTCCAGATATCTGATTCTTCGCTCATTGGCATTCTTGTCTTTCTTTGCTGCATAATATTCGAAATTCTCACTGAGATCCCCCTGAGCTCTGGCCTCCTTTACGGCTTCAAGCTTCTCCTTCCTGACTACACATTTTCTATATTCGATCTCCTGTTCCATCTTTTCGATGTCTTTTTTTGTAAGCTGCTTACCCATATCGATACGCCTCCAAATCTAACGCAATACTTTATATATACTATCACAAAATCCATTCAAAGTAAAATGAGGTGTTGCTGCACTGGTTATCATGGCGGCTGCCTGTATCCAGTGCGGATACGGCCCTCAAAAAAAATACCCGGCAACCACTGCATGCAGTAATTACCGGGTAAAGTGTATACGTTTAAATATATAACCAGAAATTAGTTGTTGATAAGCTTGTCTGACTCGTTGTTCCAGCTATAAAGTGCTCTGATCTGCTCTCCAACCTTCTCTGATGGATGCTCTGAAGCAAGCTTTCTCATAGCCTTGAAGTGAACCTGACGTCCTGCTGGTGACATGTCAAGGAGGAACTCCTTAGCAAATGAACCATCCTGGATGTCCTTAAGGATCTGCTTCATAGCCTTCTTTGTCTCTGCTGTAACGATCTTAGGACCTGTTATATAGTCACCGTACTCTGCTGTGTTAGAGATTGAATATCTCATTCCAGCGAATCCTGACTGGTAGATAAGGTCTACGATAAGCTTCATCTCATGGATACACTCGAAGTATGCGTTTCTTGGATCATAACCAGCCTCGCAAAGTGTCTCGAAACCAGCCTGCATAAGTGCACAAACACCACCACAAAGGACTGCCTGCTCACCGAAGAGGTCTGTCTCTGTCTCTGTTCTGAATGTTGTCTCAAGAACGCCGGCTCTTGCTCCACCGATTGCAAGTGCATATGCAAGTGCAAGGTCAAGTGCCTTACCTGTAGCATCCTGCTCTACAGCAACAAGACAAGGTGTACCCTTTCCTGCCTGGTACTCTGAACGTACTGTGTGTCCAGGTGCCTTTGGAGCAATCATTGTTACGTCAACATCCTTTGGTGGCTTGATACAACCGAAGTGAATGTTGAAACCATGAGCGAACATAAGCATGTTACCTGGCTCAAGGTTTGGCTCGATATCCTTCTTGTACATATCTGCCTGTAACTCATCGTTGATAAGAATCATAATTATATCAGCCTGCTTTGCAGCCTCAGCGGCTGTGTATACCTTAAATCCCTGTGCCTCAGCCTTAGCCCATGACTTGCTTCCCTCGTAAAGACCGATGATGACATTGCATCCTGACTCCTTAGCGTTGAGGGCATGTGCATGACCCTGACTACCATATCCTATGATTGCGATTGTCTTTCCATCAAGTAATGAAAGATTGCAATCCTGCTGATAATAAATCTTTGCTTCTGCCATTTCTTTAATCCTCCTAAATATGTATAAAATGACTTATATATTAACTACCACTTGGATAATTAAAAACGTATTAACCTCTGATGAGACCTGTGAGACCTGTGCGTACAAGCTCAACTATCTCATGTCCATCGAGCAGTCTGAGGAACGCCTCACACTTGGTTGTTGTTCCCGTAAGTTCTATAATAACCGAATCTTTTGAAACGTCAACTATATTTGCTCTGAAAATATCTGCAACTGAGATAATATCCTTTCTCTCGGACGGATTCGCTTTAACCTTGACAAGAACGAGCTCTCTGCATACAGACTTGCCAGGCTCAAGCTCCACTATATCCACTACATCCTCAAGCTTGTTGAGCTGTTTCTTGATCTGGATAAGGCTGGCTTCATCGCCGCTAACTGCAACAGTCATTCTGGAATAAGCGGGATTCTCAGTCTCTCCTACTGTCACACTGTCAATGTTATAACCTCTTCTACTGAACAGTCCTGACACTCTGCTCAAAACTCCCGATGTGTTGTCAACAAGCAGTGACAAAACAATATTACCCATCTATATGTACCACCTTTCAACTCGTCTCTTTAAAATGTACTAAATTATTATAGTTATAAACCACTTTAATGTCAATTTATAACGTGAATTTTGTAATTATTTTTATCTGTTATTTCTGATAATTTTTGTTGTGTATTTACAAATACCCCAAAACTTATAGTGAGATATCCGGATTTTTCCAAATATTTACTCTATGCCCAGAAGATTCTTGACTACAACCACGCAGTTTGCCGCATCCTCGGAATATCCATCCGCACCGATCTCCTCGGCGTAGCTCTCGGTTATAACTGCACCGCCTATAACAACTTTACTGTCCAGGCCATTCTCCTTCACAGCTTCAACAACATCCTTCATCTTGACCATGGTGGTTGTCATGAGGGCTGACAGTCCGATTATGCTGGCGTTGTTATCCTTTGCCGCTTGTATTATCACATCACAAGGAACATCCTTGCCGAGATCTATAACATTAAATCCATAGTTTCTGAGCATAAGAACCACGAGGTTCTTACCTATATCATGTATATCGCCCTCAACTGTCGCCACGACTATGGTAGGCATATCAGAGCTGTCCTTGTCCTTCAGAACAAGTGGACTTATAACACCTATCGCCATCTCCATGGTCTCAGCACTTGATATGAGCTGTGGCAGGAAATATTTTTTCTTCTCGAACAGCCTGCCCACCTCATTTATCGCACCTATCAGATCGTTATCTATGATGGACTGGGGATCAGCTCCGCTGTCAAGCACAGCATGTACATCGTCAAGTATGGTTCTCTTATTTCCCTTGAGAACATCTATATAAATCTGACTTTTTCCTTCCAGATCAGATCCTGCTTTGCCGCCGGATGCACCCGCTCCCGGTGAGGCAAGCTCAAGAGGTTTGACATTCTCAATATAACGGACATCGCTCTCCTCCTTGAAAAGCAGCATATCAGAAGCAAATGCAGCATTCATAAGCATGGTCTGGGAAGGATTTGCTATAGCCATCGTAAGTCCACGAGAGATAGCCATGGTGAGGAATGCTGTATTTACAAACATTCTCTCAGGGAGTCCAAATGAAATGTTGGACAGACCACAGATGGTTGCAAGTCCGTTGTTATAACAGTAGTTTATGGTTTTCAGGCAGTTGATGGCAGCGTCCTTCTGGGCACCGACCGTTGCAACAAGTCCGTCCACAACCACATCATTCTTCGTAAATCCCATCTCATACGCAGTGCCAAGCACCGTGTTGATTATGTCCTCCTTCTCCTGTGGACTCTCCGGAAGCCCCTTATCCGACAGAGGAAGAAGAATAAACATAGCTCCGTACTTCTTTACAAGAGGCAGTATCTCTTCCATCTTCACCTTCTCAAGGGATACTGAATTGACAAGCGCACGTCCCGGATAGATACGAAGTGCCGCTTCAAGTACCTCTGGTGAGCTGGAATCAAGGCATAACGGAAGGTTTACAGCCTGCGATACCTGATATACTACCTTAAGCATCATATCTCTCTCATCGATACCATTCATACCGACATTGATATCAAGTATTGAAGCGCCTTTATCTACCTGCTCTTCGGCCATATTCATGACAAGCTCAAGAGATCCCTCCCTGAGCTCAGCCTGAAGCTTCTTCTTTCCAGTCGGGTTGATTCTCTCTCCAACAACCTTAAACGGAGCATCCAGATCTATTATGAGAGATGAACGCTCAGATGATATACATCTGACATGCTCTGAACTTATCTCAGGAACAGGCATCTTGGAAGCCATATCAGCAAGAGCCTTTATGTGTTCAGGTCTTGTACCGCAACAGCCACCAACCATTCCGGCCCCGGCCTCGATTATCATCTTCATATCTTCAGCAAATTCCTCAGGGGTCATCCGATATACGCTTTTATCATTTACAAGCTCCGGCATTCCGGCGTTCGGCTTTGCAAATACAGGGATAAATGCGATGCTCTTCATCTGTCTAACAAGCTCGACCATCTTATCAGGGCCTGTGGAACAGTTTACACCTATAGCTGCCACTCCAAGATTCTGAAGAACATTTACTGCTGTCACAGGATCGGTTCCATACAGGGTACGTCCATCCTCGTTGAATGTAAGGCTGGCGATTATAGGGAGATCTGACACTTCATTTGCCGCAATAACCGCAGCTCTGGTCTCAGCGAGGCTCATCATGGTCTCGACCACAAGCAGGTCACAACCACTCTCGTCTATGACCTTTATCTGTTCCTTATACACGTCGACCAGCTCTTCAAACTTCAGTTTTCCCATAGGATAGAGCATCTCGCCTGTCATGGTGATATCGCCCGCCACAAGGCCATGGCCTGCAGCCTTGACCGCTTCCTTAGACAATTTTACAAGTCTTCTGTTCATGTCCTCAAGGTCATCGGCAAGCCCATACTCGTTGAGTTTTATCCTGTTACATGTAAAGGTTGGAGCATACAGAATATCTGTGCCGGCGTTCAGATATGCAACCTGGAGGTCAAACATTATCTGTGGATGTTCAAGTATCCATTTCTCGGGGCACACGCCAAGAGGCATGCCTGCATTCATAAGATTTGTTCCTGTGGCTCCATCAAGTATAAGTATCTTATCATCAAACAGTTTTCTGAAATCTGTCTTTTTCATGTCTTATCTCCTCGTACTCAGGCCTGATCCAGACCTTCATCAGTTATTTTTCCATCGCCGTCTGCGGCTGCTGTTGCAAGCATGTCACATCTCTCATTTCCAGGGTTGCCGGCATGACCCTTGACCCACAGGAATTCCACGTTGTGTGGTGCTTTTGCTGCAAGCAGACGTTCCCACAAATCCCGGTTTTTGACCGGTTCATTCTTGCCGCGCTTCCAGCCTTTTTTGATCCAGCCCTCTATCCAGTGCTGGTTAAATGCGTTGCACAGATACTGTGAATCTGAATACAATTTCACATTACATGGCTTTATAAGAGCCTCAAGCCCGACTATCGCCGCCATAAGCTCCATTCTATTGTTTGTTGTCTTTATATATCCCTGGCTGTATTCTCTCTCATGAAGCTGTCCCTTTGCATCGATAAACTGAAGAACAGCGCCATATCCACCAGGTCCATTTGGATTGCCTCTGGCAGATCCATCAGTGTACAATATTACATCCATATATGATCTCCATAATTATATTTTCTGTATAAATGAGTCTATGATACGAACAAGTCTTCCTGACGCTTCATCGCCCGCCGCAATGATCTCCTCGTGCGAAAGCTCTCCGCCAAGGCCTGCAGCTTTGTTGCATATTGAGGAAAGACCTGCGACACGCATTCCCATATGTCTTGCAGCTATGGCTTCACATACAGTGCTCATTCCAACTGCATCTGCCCCCATTACCGCAAACATTCTTATCTCTGCAGGAGTCTCATACTGAGGACCGGTGACCTGAATATATACACCCGACCTGAAATCAATATCATTTTCAGCAAATGCTTCTCTGATATAGCTATTCAGCTCCACATCGTAGACATGTGTCATATCGGGAAATCTCACACCCAATTTATTGTAGTAACTGCAAATGAGTGGCGATGGTACAAATGTTGAAATGTGATCACTTATCATCATGATATCGCCCGGCTCAAGCTTCTCAGATATTCCGCCTGCAGCATTTGTGAGCAGAAGTTTATCTACACCAAGCAGCCCTATGACACGGACAGGCATGACAACCTGGCTCATATCGTATCCTTCATAATAATGGACCCGTCCCTGCATGATAAGGGCCTTTTTCCCGTGGATACATCCGTATACGAAGCGGCCTCTGTGTCCTGCTACTGTAGATACAGGAAAATGTGGAATATCTCCGTAATCCACATACACAGGGTTCTCAATAACGTCCGCCATATGTCCCAGACCACTGCCCAGGATAAAGGCTATATCAGGAACATCTCCTATCGCATGTCTCAAATACGAGGCAGCCTCCGTCAACTGATCGTATGTTACCAAATCATCACCCCCATAATACAAAACAAGGTCAGGATATTATTCCTGACCAGGATCTATATAAATTATAACGGAGACGGAGGGATTTGAACCCTCGCGCCGGTTGCCCGACCTACCGCATTTCGAGTGCGGACCCTTCAACCTCTTGGGTACGTCTCCAATTACACTTTAATAATAGCAGATGACAGGCATTCCGTCATATACTATATTAAACAACTGTTCTGCCGCGGATACAGGAAGATTTACACATCCATGGGATCCGCTGTTCTTGTATATATCACCGCCGAATGAACTTCTCCACGATGCATCATGGAATCCGATTCCCAGCTCGCCTATGAATGGCATCCAGTATGTTACAGGAGTCTCATAGTCATCGCCGATAAGCACAGCAGGTGTCTTCTTATACAGGATCGTATATACACCTTCAGGTGTTCTGTATTTGCCATTGTTTGCAAGGCTTCCGGTTACGCAGTCGGAATCCCACACAAGATTGCCGTCTACATATGCATATACATGCTGCTGGCCAAAATCACATTCGATATATGAATCACCGATATCATCGCCGCCATCGTGATAAACTGCAGCATAGCAGTCAAACGGCGGTGTATGTGTTGTAGACTCTCCGGCTTCAAGAAGCTTCATGAGCTCTTCTGTCTCACCATCCACATCGATCATCCAGCCATACCAGGTATTCGCCAGAGTGATGACATCACCATTATGGGTTCTGAAATTCCTCGGCACACCATATGTATCGTATCTGCTTGCGATATTCTCGACATACTCACGCACCTTGTCTTCTGAGAATTTCCATTTTCCTTTTATGTTGCTGATCCAGTCGCCATATTCCTTGCTGGTAAGCTTCCATGACACCTGATTTATCTCATATGTAATGGTCATCTCAAGGATCTTTGCAAGTTCCTTCTGCTCATTTACTATCTCTTCACTGTCGGCTGTGAGCTCAGGACTCTCATATGCGTCACTTTCCGATACATCAAGCACGGATTCACCTTTAACAATCGCCTCATCTATTATACAGCATAATCTGTCAAAATCAAGATAATTTCCTTCAGATTCAGGAATAATTGTTGATTCTCCATCCTTGATCGTAACATAGGCATCTTCCGGTTTCTCCATCTTGGACTCATCAAGACTGTCATAGCTCTTCAAAAGCTTCTCGAGAGCATCCTTGTCATACGACGCTGAATAGTAAAGGTCATAATCTTTTCTCTTTAGCATGTAATAAGGCCAGAGAAAACCATTTTGTTCGCTTATGATCTTCTTAGCTGTTATATTCGGCTTTATATCAAGCGATATATCTTCTGGTTTTATGACATGTTCCTCACCGCCCCTGAGCTTGAGTGTGAGGGAATAATCCTGTATGTAACTCTCTATGTATGCATCGACATCATCAAGTGAGTAAAACGAATAGTCTATATCATTGATGTATGTCTTGTAGTTGTAATGGAACATGAACCATATCGATATAACTATATATGTACATACGACCACCGCTCCAAATATAGCCGCCGTGATCTTCAACGCTCTGTGAGTCTTTTTTGCAGGCTTGTCATCCGGTTCGTCCGCTTCATCAGAAGCTTCATTATCTGGGAATATCGGTATCCCTGCTCCATCGGGAATGGCTGCATCCGATGCCGCAGTATCCGGTTCGGTCTCTGTCCCTCCGAATATTGTCTCTTCAGCAACTGTCTCTTCAGTGGCATCAGTGTTCACATTATCTTTATCTATATTGTTATCATCTGTGTTATTGTTCATAAAATCACGCTCTTCCCCTTCGCACATAATTCCATGCGAACTTATGTCCAACATACATAATATTATATGCTATATTGCTATAATTCAACTCTTAATTATGTTTAAATATAATAGGCTAACGCACTGTTATCTGGACAAATTGATGGTCACCAGATCCGGTTCGTTATTAACTCTGATTCGGATAGTGTGAAGTCCGAGTCCTGCACTGACTATCATATTATGTCCATCGCAGGAATATAACCCCTTATAGTATTTCGGAAACAGTCTGATCATAGGCGATATCACGCCTCCGAGAAATGGCAGGATCACAAGTCCGCCATGTACATGGCCGGATACAGTAAGATCAGCGCCCCATCTGGAATATTCTTCAAAATAATCGGGATCATGTCCTATAAGTATATTGTAATCGGATCTGCTTATCGGTGGAAGTTCATTCAGCAGATACTCTTCATCCATATCGAGCTTTTTGAATCTTCTGTAATATTCCGTCTTCATGTCAAGTCCGTATATCGTGACATTGTATTCATCAAGATGAACACTTTCATTTATAAGCCAGGTGATGTTATCTTTTGTTCCTTCATATAACCTGTTCCACATATCACCATATTTTTCATATATGGATGCGCGCATCTCATGATTTCCTTTTCCCATATACACAGGAAAACGCTTGCCAAGTTCATTCAGGAAATGTATACCTATATCTACTGTAAGTCCCGGCTTCCCGACTATTATATCCCCCGCCACCAGTATGAAATCCGGATTGATCTTTTCTATACAGCTTATAAGCTTCTCGTTGTCCTTTCCAAATTCCGCATTGTGGAGATCTGATATCATGACTATCCGGGCTTTTTTTCTTATTCTCCTGTCATGCAGTTGATAATTTGAAAACGAGATTCTTCTGTTTTCGCGGTAACTCTCTATCAAAACATTAACAAGCGTTATAATGCATAGTACGATAACTACAACTAAAAAAATCTTCATGTATTTAACCTCAATATGTAAATTGTAACTTGAGCACTTTAACGAAAGCGTACTTCATACTCATGGAATCAACCTTCTCCGCCGCATATATCGGCACTGAACCGATGCACCTCTCGCCAATATAATAGCTCATCTTTCCAAGCTCTTCACCACTGTCAACCGGGGCAGTCAGAGGATCTCTCATCTCCAGTTTCTTCTTCACATCCTCCGCGTGTTCTCCCGCAAGCAGGATCCCGGTGAATTGTGAGTCGGTCTTAATTGTAACACAACTTTCGGTGCCATTGTCTATGGAAATCTCTTTTTCCTGAAGAATATTCAGATCTGTATATTTCTGGCACATCGAATATCCATAATCAAGCAGCCTGCAGGCGTCTTTGTTTCTGATATCCTTTGTATCAGCTCCCATGATGACAGCAATAAGCTGTATGCCGTCCCTCTCAGCAGTCGCCGACATGCAATATTTTGCGGTATTTGTGAAACCTGTCTTAAGGCCGGTTGCTCCTGTATACATATTCAAAAATTTATTTGTGTTGACGAGATCAAACTGACTCTCGCCCCTTCGTGTTTTATGTATGATCGAATCCATCCATATGCCTGAATAATCAAAGATGGCAGGATATTTTGTTATGAGTTCTCTGGACATTATGGAGATATCCCTTGCTGACATTTTATGTCCATCCGCATCCAGGCCACACGCATTTTTGAAACTTGCATTTGTCATCCCCAGCTCAGCAGCCCTCTCATTCATCTTTTTCACAAACGCTTCTTCGCTTCCGGCAACCTTTTCCGCCATGGCAACAGCCGCATCGTTTCCGGATGCAATTATAATACACTTTATCATATCTTCAACAGTCTGTTCTTCTCCTGCCTCAAAGAAACATTGCGATCCGCCCATGGACGCAGCATGTTCACTCACAGTTACAATATCATCAAGAGTCATTTGTCCGGCCTCTATCGCCTCAAAAGCCAGAAGAAGCGTCATAACCTTTGTAACCGAAGCCGGAGCCATGGCTTCATCACAGTTTTTCTCAAATAACACCTGACCTGTGGATGCCTCAACGAGTATACAGCTTGGAGATTCCACCTCCAGAACTTCTGTCTGGTCTGCCGCCTGAGTCTCTGTCTGTTCCTCTGCATATACCATAAGATTCGTACTCATTGTGTTTGCAAATATGATAAAGATGAGTACCGTTATAACAGATAATCTTCTGATATTTTTCTTCCTGCCCATCTTTTTTCTATCCGGAAAATGCAGCATACAACTCCTCTTTCAGTTTCTGTTTATATATTATATTATGCATTTATCCGGCAATATGACTTTTTATCCCACCAATATAGTATTATTTTCTTTATTTTGTAAAGTTTTTCTGATATAATCAATGGCTAGAAAAAAGGAGGACATGTTTCATGAGTATGAAATTAGTTAAACGAGTACCAACTGGCGATGAGATCAAGGAACTATACCCTCTTTCAAGCGAGTTGAAAGCCATCAAAGCCAGAAGAGATGAAGAGATCAGAAAAATTTTCGTAGGCGATGATGACCGATTTATATTTATCATCGGACCTTGTTCAGCAGATAATGAGGATGCTGTTTGCGATTATCAGAATCGTCTTGCAAAGGTTGCAGATGAAGTTAAGGATAAGATACTGGTCATTCCACGTATATATACTAACAAGCCAAGAACTACTGGTGATGGTTACAAAGGAATGCTCCATCAGCCTGATCCTACAAAGGCATCAGACATGCTCGAGGGCCTTTACGCCATCAGAAAAATGCATATAAGAGCTATCAGGGAGACAGGACTCACCGCTGCTGATGAGATGCTTTATTCAGAAAACTGGCAGTATGTAGATGATATCCTCTCTTACGTTGCCATAGGCGCACGTTCTGTTGAGGATCAGCAGCACAGACTTACCGCAAGTGGAATGGATGTTCCTGTAGGTATGAAGAATCCTACAAGTGGTGACTACAACGTTATGATGAATTCCTGTATAGCAGGACAGCATCACCACACATTCCTCTATTCTGGATGGGAGGCACATACAGACGGAAATCCTTTGACACATTGCATATTGAGAGGTGCACTGAATAAGCATGGACAATCTATATCCAATTATCACTATGAGGATCTCAGGCTCCTTGCTGACACATACAAGAAGTTCAACCTCGTAAATCATGCATGTATAGTTGATGCCAACCACAATAATTCTGGCAAGAAATTTATTGAACAGCCAAGAATTGTCAAAGAGATAATCCACAGCAGGAATTACGATTCTGAGATCAAGAATCTTGTAAAGGGTGTTATGGTTGAGAGTTATATTGAGGATGGCAACCAGCCAGTAGATGGTGGATGCTATGGTAAGTCTATCACAGATCCTTGTCTTGGATGGGATAAGACAGAGAGACTTCTCAAAGAAGTTGCTGATCTTCTGTAAAAAATACATTTTAAGCCTGCGCGCTTATACAATTACACGTGCTGTGCTTATACAACAAAAGAAAACCGGCGGATCTATCATGATACCACCGGTTTTATTTATTTATCTGTCAGGCCGAAGCCTCGCAGAGTTTGACGAGGATGCATCTTCCCAAAGACACATCTCCCATCATCTTATATTTACTTGTAGTATACGCATACATCGGATCGACAACTCTTCTCAAAAGTCTCGAAAGAACTGGAACTGTAAATACATATTTAACCTTATACTCCCTGTCCGAATCCTCTGTTAATCTGGCAACATGATCCCTTATATCTATGTAGAACACCCCACTATCATTGCCGATAACATTGAACTGAAGACAACAATCACCAATATCCGCCAATTCCAAAGAACTGAGAACGCCGTCAATACACTCCACGCATTCTTTATACGTCATATAAACACCCAATCTTATAAGAACTCGAAATCTGCATCCTCATCGCCATCGCCGATAAGTACCTGATTACGCTTAACGCCCTCTTCAACTTCTCCGATGATAAGCTCTTCTTCCTCTTCCTCCTGAGCAGCCTGAGCACTCTTACCTGTGAATGCTGCCGGCTTTGGCTCTGCCTCTGGAGCAGCCTTTGGTGTCATCTTAAGCTTCTGAGGTGCATCTCCGCCCTGCGACTTCATCTTAAGCTTTGTTATAGGATCCGCCTCAACTGCAGCTTCAACCTTATCTGCAGCCTCAGCAACCTTTGCACTTGATCCGCTCTTGAGTGTCTCCATCTCTTCCTTGAGCTTGGCAAGCTCAGCCTTTGCATTTGCGATAACCTCGTTAGCCTTCTTCTTAGCGTCGTTTATTATCTTGTTAGCCTCAGCATTTGCTGCGTTGGCTTCCTTCTTGGAACCAGGAGCAGCCTGCTCGAGCTGCTTCTCAAGCTCATAAATCTTTACGCTGTTCTCCATAAGGTTCTTCTTTGACACTTCGTTCTCTGACTCAAGAGCTGCATACTTTGTCTCAAGTTCTGCATAATCTTCTGCAACTGAGCGCAGGAAGCTGTTAACCTCATCCTTATTATATCCAAAAAGTCCTTTTTTAAAGGTTTTAGATTCAATCTGATCCTTTGTCATTGTATAGTTCTCCTTTTCAGTATTAGTTCTCTCTATAATATTATCCTTTGCATATAGAAACTCCACTTGTAATTATATTAACAAATATTCATTTTTTCAACAATATTGTTGGATTTTATAAAATTTTCCCAATATATTACAATTTTTTCGGCAAATCATGGATATATTACAATTCATTACTGTCAAGTAATATGGTAAATGGCCCATCATTGGACAGATCTACTTTCATATCTGCGCCAAATTCTCCATGTTCAACCACAGGCACAAACTCACGGCATCTTTCAATTATATACTCATACATCTCATTGGCCATATCAGGTGCTCCTGCACCAGTAAATGATGGTCTGTTGCCCTTCCGGCAGTCTGCACACAGAGTGAACTGAGATACGATCAGGAGCTGTCCTTTCACACTGTTTATGTCAAGATTTGTCTTGCCATTTTCGTCGGCAAATATCCTCATCTTCACAAGTTTGTTTATCATCTTGTCAGCGATCTCTCTGGTATCCGAATCGTATACTCCGACAAACACCAGAAGACCTTTTTGGATGTTGCCTATCATATTTCCATCTACCTCGACTGATGCGTGATTGACACGCTGTATAACAAATTTCATTTTACGGATCCTTTCATAGTCTTTTTACAGACTATTTTTTCAACAATATCATTGTGACAGTTATTTTCTGGTCATACTATCTGTCCGACATGCTTATCGCTTCAACTGCAACACTGCCGCCTCTTACAACTTCTATCCTGTTAGGGAAACTCTCCTTGAACAGCTTTATGGCATTATCGTTCTTTGCATCCGTCTGGACACACTCAACAAGAACAGATTTCTTATTATAATCTGTTATCTTATAGCCAAATGCATTTGCAATTCGGAATACCTCGTCCTTATCTTCATTTGAGCAGCTATTGACCTTGACAAATAAAATCTCGTTGTTGTGAATGGCTATATCAGTGTAATCAACTACCTTGATAACCTCAACACTTCTGTTGAGCTGCTTTTTCACCTGCTCAAATGTCCTGTCATCACTGGTGAAACCGATGGTCATTCTGGATATTGTCTCATCCTCGGTTACTCCAACGGTTATAGTATCTATATTGTATGATTTGCTTGAAAACAAACCTGAAATTCTTGCAAGTACACCTACCTCATTCTCTACGAACAGGCATATCCATCTCTTCTTTACGCTCATTCTATATACCCCTTTCATCTGGATAATATACAAATCTATATATGTACATTCTATTACCAATATAAAATCAATTTATCAATATCAGCAGTCAAGTATCATGTCATTCAGTGACTTTCCACCCGGAACCATAGGAAATACGTTGGCCGTAGGATCGATGAAGAATTCTATAACTGTAGGTCCGTTTGTATTTGCCCTGGCAGCCTCAAATGCCGGCCTGATTTCCTCAGGCTTTGTAACTCTGATGCCCTTTGCATCATAGCTCTCTGCCAGTTTTACAAAGTCAGGAGAATACTTTGGACAGCATTTATCCGGATTCTGACAGTCTCTGTTGCATCTTCTTCTGTATCTGAGACATGTACTGCTGTATCTCTTATTGAAGAACAGCTCCTGCCACTGGCGTACATTGCCGAGATAGCCGTTGTTCAGTATACAGAGGGTAACAGGAAGCTCAAGCGCAACAGCTGTAGCCATCTCCTGAATGTTCATCTGGACTCCGCCGTCTCCGGATATACAGATAACATCTTTATCCATGTTGCCAAGCTTTGCGCCTATGGCAGCAGGAAATCCATAACCCATGGTTCCAAGGCCTCCAGAAGTTAAGAGCTGTTTGTTCTCGTCTATATCAATGTACTGCGTTGTCCAGAGCTGATTCTGTCCAACATCAGTTGTAACGATGAGATTGCTGTACATATCGTTTATGGTTCTGATGATAGCCTCAGGGGTCACACCATCATATCTGTTCATGTTGATAGGATACTCAGCCTTGACATTCATAATGTCATCCACCCAGCCTTTGATATCAAGAGGTTCTGCATATTCAAGCATCTTGGATATGGCAACCTTGGCATCAGCAACGATAGGTATATCTACCTTTATATTTCTTGATATGGACGCTGCATCTATATCAACATGTATGATCTTGGCATTCTTGGCAAATGTATCTATAGTACCTGTTATTCGGTCATTGAATCTACATCCGATGGAGAAAAGAACATCGCTCTCCATGATAGCCTTGTTGGATGCCATGTTACCATGCATACCGATGTTACCGACATAGAGTGGATGGTCAGTAGGTATAGCACCCTTACCCATAATTGTAGTAACTACAGGTATACCGGTCTTCTCTGCAAGCTCCTGCATTTCTTTTCTCGCATGTGCGATATTGACTCCGCCGCCGCAGAGGAACACAGGCTTCTTTGCATTCTTAAGCTCCGCAAGGGCTCGCTTGATCTGTCCAACATGTACACCCTCTGAAGGCTTGTAACCTCTGATATTTACTTCTGTAGGATACTCGTCACTTCCCATGGCAAGCTGTATATCCTTAGGAATATCAACAACTACAGGACCTGGCTTTCCGGTTCTTGCTATGTAAAAAGCATTTTTAATGATCCTTGCAAGATCTTCTCTCTTTCTTACTGTGACTGCATACTTACATATGCTTCTTGTGATTCCAACTATATCAACCTCCTGAAAAGCATCATTTCCAATAAGATTCATTGGAACCTGTCCTGTAAAACATACCAGTGGCACGCTGTCGTAGTTGGCTGTGGCAATTCCCGTTACAAGGTTTGTCGCACCCGGACCACTTGTTACCAGACACACTCCAACTCTTCCTGTTGAACGTGCATATCCATCTGCTGCGTGGACAAGCGCCTGCTCGTGTCTTGGAAGTATCATATCGATACCTTCTGCATCATACAACGCATCAAACAGGTCTATCGCCGTTCCACCAGGGTATGCGAACAGAGTGTCTACCCCCTCTTCCTGCAACGCTTTTACAAACATCTTTGCTCCATTGATCTCCATATCTTATACCTCCTGTAAAGTTCATGATAATCTAAACTTACGCCTCGGGATGTATATATGCACCCCATGCATAGAAAAAGCCCTAAGCGCAACTGTTTTACGCTTAGGGCGAATATGTTCATATCCGTGGTACCACCTAAATTCAGACAAATGTCTGCACTCATCAGATACTATAATAAATTATCACTGTAATCATTATTAATATCTTATTCCTGTAACGGGGAAAACCGTTGAAACCTACTCGACAACAGCCGACAAATATGTATGCTGCAATCTTTCAATCCACTGCTCGAAGGCTACCTTCCACACATTCCTGATGAAGACTCTCACCATCGTCTTCTCTCTGTTGATCGGGAGATGCATGTACTCCTCCTCGTCATAGCATTTGACTATTTCCCGGTCGTTTTACGACCCTTAGATGTGATTATTTTATCATTAACATGAAGATGTGTCAACGATTCTTTTACTTGCCCGCCAGCAGTTCAAACCAGAACACATCATAACCTGCCGCAGCGGCAACTCTCTGGGAGACTATATGGGACATGCCAGTTCCATAATATGGTATCCTGCCACTTCTGAGTATATCCATAGTGAGTTCAGATACCAGCGATGTACCCACATGCCTTCCCTCAGCATCTTGAACAACATTTATACCAATCTGCCAGAAGTCATCACTGTCAGCGCTTGCGCCAGCCATACCAATAATCTCACCATCTGATACAGCAGCAACAGCCAGCACATCAGGTGTGTTATCATCAAAACAGAAAGCTTCATCCCATCTGTCATCTCCTTTGAATTGCAGGATTTCATCCCCAGTATACCTGACAAGGTTAAAATCTTCTTTTATCATCGAATCAACGGTTTTATCTGTATTATCTTTTCTCGCTGCCTGTTCGCTCAGTTTCGTCGGAAGGTAAAATGGGTGGGCAGATTTCAATTTGCATCCGTATCTGGAAAGAATGTTGTCGAGTTCACGAAAATTCTCTATATCCATGAACCATTTTCCAGATGCATTCTCATAGCGTTTTCTGCATTCTTCTACAATCTCTCTCCTACCGGTAAATAGCAGCTTGCCATTTACCACAGCTATTTTGAGTGGGCACTTTTCCTGTCCTTTGAACCGTCTTTGTCCTTCTATCTGTCTGTATTCAGAAAATATATTGTCACCGGAATATATATCGGCCGCATCACAGCAGTAATCCCTGGCCAGCTGATCATACAGTGAATTCTTCATCTTTCCAGACAGCCAATGTTTTCTCGTCATAATATTTGTATGTCCTATCCGGACTTCATTCAAAAGAGGCACATCCACTTCATCACAGGTATGATGAAACACAAATCCGAGCTTTTCCTGTACTATGCGGGACTTGGAATTGCCATCGTAGTAACCGCACCATATCGTTCTCATGCCCAGATCAAGGAATCCATGTTCTATAAGTCTCTCAGCCGCCTCCGGTGCGTATTCGTTGCCCCAGTGAGGCTTTCCTATCCAGTATCCAAGCTCACATTCGTCATCGCGGTCTGTCATATCTGTCCTTCCGTTTAACAGTAATTCAATGGCTCCGACAACCAGACCGCAGTCCTTCAGACACACTGCGTAACACTCCGGTCCATTAAATACATTCCGTATCACATCAAGGCTGTACTCCCTGCTCTCATGCACAGGCCAGCCAGCTATAGGTCCCACATCAGGGTCACTTGCATATTCAAATAATATATCTACGTCACTCTCCTGCCAGTGACGTAATATTAACCTATTAGTTTCTAAAATCAAATCATATATCCCCTTTCATATAAGACTTTCTTTCCCCCAGTCTGTGCTTTCCCAGTTCTTCACTATCCTCAGATATTTACCGAGATTGATAAATGATCTAACGATCTCGTCCACTATGACTGCAAGAAAGACGCCTGCTATTCCAAGCTTAAGGACAAACACAAACAAAAGCGCCACAGAAACCACCCACACCGTGCCAAACAGCTGTGTTATGAGCATCCATATCGTGTTGCCACTGCCCCTGATCGCATTGCCAACAACTATGTTTGCTGATTTTGCGAACAGATTGATGCTGATAAAGATCAGATATATCCCACACGATGCAATTATACTCTTGTCGTTGGTGAAAAGTGATATGATCTGCTGTGGAAACGCAAGACAGACACCGAGTGTGATGATTCCAACTACTATACACAAGCCATACGCACAGACACATACACCCTTGTATTTACCCAGATCATTGTTTCCTTTTGCCTCACCGGTTAGTGTCATTGTACCATTTCCTATCGCTCCAATGATGACAACCGCCAGAACCTCGACACTGAATATGATGGAATAAATTCCGGCAGCCATCTCATTTATGGCGTTGAGAATCCTTATAAGCAGCAGATTACCGAGGTTCCACGCAAAATCCTCAAGAGCTGTGTTGACACCAAGCTTCGCAGACAAAAGATACGGCTTTATATGTGCCTTTAACACCCATTTCATTGATGGTTTAGTGTTAAGCTTCTTGCTTGATACCACGAATATCACTGCGAATATAAGTCCAGAGTACTCCGCTATTGTAGTCGCTATGGCTGCACCCTTTATCCCCATGGCCGGAAGCCCGAATCTTCCAAATATCATAACCCAGTCAAGGAATATATTTACACCAGATCTTAATATTCCATATATGACAAGCGGCTTTGTATAATTAGACGTCTGAAGTATTACACTGAAAGCACCGCCAAGTCCTGTTATCAGAAATACAGGCGCATAATACCTGGAATAATCAAGACACATCGGCATCAGGCCATCTGACACACCCATGAGTCTGAATACAAATTCAGCGCAGAATGTCCAGAAGAAAAATAACAGTATCGGTATGATATTGTTGTATTTCACCATGGCACCGGAGTATTCCTCTATATGTTCATTATCTCCTGCACCAACACTCTGGCTTATAAGTATGGACGCTCCTGTCACTATGGAAAAACAGAACGACATGGTTGTCCACATCGGCGAAGTCACATTGCCGAGTGCGCTCATGTACATGCTGTTTACATGTCCTAAGAATATTCTGTCTATAAGCATCTGGAGCTGAGATATCAGATTGCTAAGCATGATCGGAACCGCAATATTTAACAGTCCCGGAAGGTATTTTTTATTAGTCTGTATTATTGTATTTTTCACGATAGATTTCCTCTTTCTGTATTGTTTCTTATGGATATGTATTTCTATAAACTCCAAGCTCTATTGTCGCAATAATCATAACATGACAGCATATTCAATTATATCAACGCATGCTTTATTCTGCATTACACCTGTGGTGTGATATAACAAAATAAAGTGCATGAAAAACCGATTCATGCACTTTGCTTTACATACATTTATCTACAAATTATCAGTCCAGATCAAGCCAATATGCTATATGTTCAGCAAGATCATCCTCGTCCATCTCAGGATGTTCTGCTATGTAATCTTTTATCTCATATATTTGCTGTTCTTTGATTCCCAGTATTTTAGCAGCAATCTCGGCATCTTTTACATCTAGCTTCTTTACCTGATCAATCAGATGCATATATTTGCCCAACAGCTTATTTTCGTTATCTCTCATCAACAATGTCATAAATTCGCGCCTCCATTTCTTATTGCTTTTAACATTATTAACCTCTTCATCAAGCAATTTTGTTAGAGTGCTTGATGGTTTATCTCCACCAATATAGTGGAGAAGCTCTTTTACTTCATCGCTCACATCATCCATAGTGCCTTTTGTATTAAGTATAATTTTTACAGTATCATCATTAAGCTTAAGTGCAGGTTCCTGAATGCACGTATTCTCAAAAGTATAGATATGACGACCCATGCCAAATTCATCATAATCACATATAAATATTACATAACTCTTCTTTAACTTGTTATAATCTTCGCCCTTGTCGATGATATTGATATCTATTATACCTTGATAATATCTCATCCTTTTAGGAAGATTTTTCTTATTTGTTGTCTGCATCTCAATGTTGTATATTGTGTCGAATTCATCTTCAATATACACATCAAGTCGAACACTTTTTGAGCCTACGCCTTTGCTTATCGTCTTTTCAAGCTCTGGATATTTTATCTCCCGTATTTTTATGTTTAAAATGCATTCCAGCAGTGCTTTACACAATTTCGGATTCTGCATTACAGCGCCAAAAATAAAATTGTCCGTTATAGTCTTATCTTTAAATATCGTCATTTTATATGTCCTCCTGTATGTGCCTCTCCAAGCGCAATGTCAGTCCTTCATATAAAAATCTTGTTTAGATTATAACTTTTATTTAATCATACTACAACCGCATATCATCTAAAAGTTCTATAAAATCAACTCCCCAATATAATATATAGATACCACAAAAAGAGGTAAATATATGTGTTCCATCGCAGGATTCTATAACTCCAACAGGGATTTCAATACCGAACATGAACGATACTCATACATATTGAACGACATGAATAATGCGCTTGCTCACAGAGGTCCGGATGCACAGAATACAGTGCTGTCATTCCACTGCGGGCTTGCCCACACCAGACTGTCCATACGTGACGTGGCAAGAGGCGAACAACCCATGAAAAAGACAATCGGAGAAAATGATATATACATAGTGTACAACGGCGAGATCTACAACACAAAGGAGCTGAAATCGGAGCTACTCGCCCTTGGATATACATTTGACACAACATCTGATACAGAGGTTATACTCAACTGCTTTCTACATTATGGCCCGGACTTTGTACATAGATTGAACGGTATATTTGCATTTGCAATATATGATGAGCATATCCAGACAATATATCTGTACAGAGACCACTTCGGTGTCAAGCCACTGTATTACTCAGTGACAGACGACAGGACTCTTGTATTTGCATCGGAGATAAAAGGGATACTATGCTATCCGGGCATACGACCTGTCATAGATGCAAATGGACTGTGTGAAGTGTTTGGAATTGGTCCGTCCAAAACTCCCGGCTGCGGTGTGTTCAAGAACATAGACGAAGTGAAACCGGGACATTTTATGAAGTTCTCAGCATATGGAACGAGTGACTTCACATACTACCGCATCACAAGCACACCACACACGGACAGCTACGAAGACACAGTGAAAAAAGTTCGATATCTTGTTAAGGACAGTATAGAAAAACAGATTGTATCAGATGTACCTATTTGCACTTTTCTCTCAGGCGGCATCGACTCATCAATCGTCAGCAGTGTGTGTGCGGCAAAGCTTAAGGAGCAGGGAAAGCAGCTTCACACATTCTCATTTGACTTCAAGGACAACTCCATATATTTCAAGTCAAACGCATTTCAGCCAGAGCAGGATCGACCATATGTAGATATGATGGTAGCCCACATAGGTTCAGACCACACATACCTCACCTGCAATTACAGTGATCTTGCAGACTATCTGTATACTTCCGTGGAATCAAGGGATATGCCGACCATGGCGGATGTGGATTCATCACTTCTGTACTTCTGTTCATTGGTGGCAAAGGAATACAAAGTTGTATTGACCGGAGAATGTGCAGATGAGATATTCGGAGGCTACCCTTGGTTTTACAGGGATGAACTGCTGTCTTCAGACACATTTCCATGGATGAAGGATCTGTCGCCAAGGCTCTCCGTACTGTCGCCGGACCTCAGAGATAGTCTTGATATACCGGGATATGTGTCATCACTGTACAATTCTCTCCTGTCCGAGATCAATCTTCTTCCGGGGGAATCCGATACAGAAAAACGGCGCAGGCAGATATCTTATCTGAATATCAGGATGTTCATGCAGACATTGCTTGACCGAATGGACAGAACAAGCATGGCAAGCGGACTTGAGGCGAGAGTTCCATTTGCAGATCCACGAATACTTGATTATGTGTTCAACGTTCCATGGGAGTACAAATATTCCGAAGGCTGTGAGAAAAAGCTTCTCAGAGAGGCCATGAAGGATTATGTTCCGCACGAGATCATGTACAGAAAGAAAAGCCCTTATCCAAAGTCATATGACCCTCATTATGAGCAGGAGCTTGCAAAGAGGCTTCTCTGTGTGCTAAACGATCCGGAAAGTCCTCTTCCGCCTCTCATCGACAGAGAATATGTGAAAAGTTTCATAAATGCGCCAAAGGATTACGGCAGACCTTGGTTCGGTCAGCTCATGGCAGGCCCTCAGATGATGGCATATCTGCTTCAGGTAGACTACTGGTTGAGAAAATATGCCATTGTCCTTGACATATAAAAAGACTTCCAGCCTTCTGTATACATGTGGCGTATCGAAAATGGCGAATACGCTGCATGTACAAGAGGTCTGAAAGTCTTGTTTTTGCAGGCAATTTATATATTTGTTATTTATAGATTGCTTTCGCAGAAGGACTGCCCTTCTTTATCAGTTTCTTATATGCTGTGGCCTTATTCCCAGGTACAGCAAATGTAATTTTACTGTATGTTCCACTGAAGGCTTTCGCTCCAACGCTCTTAAGTTTAGCTGACTTTATCGTCATCTTCTTAAGGTTTTTGCATGATAAAAATGCGTTTGCCCCTATGCTTGTCACATTGTTACCTATAGTGACATTCTTTAGAGCCGTATATCTGCTGAATGCATTTGCGCTTACAGATGTTATCTTAAACCTTACATCTCCTATAACTACAGTATTTGCGATGGTCAGTGATGCAAATTTCTTATCTGACCTTGAGTACGTTGTTCCGGCAATTGCAACTGTTCCGGTGCCGTCTGCCTTTGCTCCGGTTATTGTGTACCTGAACTTTCCAACTGTATATGTCTTTCCCTTGGCAGCCTTTACTATGGTAAATGTCTTTGTTATCTTTCCTGAATATGCATTCTTACCACATATGGTCACGCTTGCCTTGCCAACCGCTTTGTTCTTGCTGTAGGTTACAGTGTAATCCTTGTTCAGTCTAAGTGTCTTTGCACCAGCCTTTACAACAAGAGACTTCTGGGTATGTACCTTTCCGTTGTAGATCTTGTTCTCTATTCCAGAAACAGTGATCTTGCTTGTCTTCTTGCTTATATCTGTTGTTGCAAGTTTGGCAATACTTGCTGTTTTCGCAGCCTTGCACACGGTACATGTGAATGTCTTCACACCTGTCGCCGTGTATGTCGGTTTCCTTGTCACCCTGCCAGAATTCCACTTATGTCCAAGTTCCTTTACATATACACCTGTGCTCATGACATCACCGCAGATTGAACACTCTGTATGCCCAGTTCCTGCCCTTGTGCAGGTTGGAGCCTTCTCTCCCTTTAGTGTATACTTTACTGTCTTTCCCCCTGAACATGCCGCTCTGTAGATAGTTATCTTAAGCTCTGTGCTGTCATAATTTTCCTTGTCATCGCCAACGTATACAGCTGTTGCCATCACTGATCCGCCTGCCTTTATCGCAGTCTTAGCATCCGCATCAAGCCATGTCCAGTCACCCGGAAGTGCTATACTTCCGACTGTCTTATGTGTATTATCTACACTTAACAGCAGATTCGGCATTGCAGCCTTGCTCACATTTACCGTGATCTCAATTTCTGCTGTGTTGTAATTCACACTGTCAGCCGGCGTAAATACAACGGTATACAGCGTCTTGTCACTGTCAGATACAAACGGCTTTATGGAATCATCCTTCCATGCAAATGTTCCCGGTATCTCAACCTGATCAATACCCTCAAAGGACACTCTTCCTCCAGATATAACAGCTTTTGCAAGATTGTCACCGTATGTTATTCCGCTTGCCGCTGGTAATTCAACTACTTCTACATCGGCCTTTGAGACATTTGCCTGAACAGTTCCACTGATCGAATTGTAATGCTCCTGGTCATCTGGGATAAATATGACATCATAGTCTGTAACGTCCACCGATGGTACTACAGAATCATCAGCCCAGCTCCATGTTCCGGTTATGTTTTCTCCTGAAACTCCGATTACGACTCCGCCCGAAATACTTGCTTCATTTAAGGTTTTGTGTGGATCGTAGCTTATAGGATCTGCCACCGGAAGTTCACTTATAACCGGATCAGCTTTAACTATATCGAATTCAGCCTTGCAGTTTATATCGTAATTTCCTCCCATGACGTCCGTGATGGTTATTGCCGCTGTTCCAACTTCTGTATTGTCACTGTAAGATACTTCATATTCGCTTGAAGGAATGACTGTATCACCATCCATAAGGGCAAACTCAGGCTCTACCTTCTGTCCTGTGTATGTGTACTCAGACTTAAGTCCGTCAAATGTTGGACTGCTGATCTTCTTTGGCTCAATGGTAAATGTCACGTTCTTTGTTCCTGAGTAAGCACCGATTCCTGTTACAATCGCAGTCGCTGTGCCGGCGTTGATATTGTCGGAATACGTTACATTATAATCTGAGCCTTCTTTTAGCTGTACAGAAAACATATTGTCCCAATTATAATATACCTTTACAGATGGTTTTAACTCACTTCCGGAGTAGATGATGTTTTTATTTTCATCTAACTCTGCATATACTTTATCGTTCAGCAATGCTCCAATTCTAAGCTTATTATCTTCTATACTTGTTGACAGATCAATTATAGAATCATCTGATGATGCGTTGAACCAATCTGACTTTAACGCAATGCCATCACCTGCTACAGCATATGCAGCACCTTGTTGTACACCTATTCCATCCAGAACAATCGGAATAACATTATGAGGCTCTGCATTTATAATTATTTTTTCTCCGTATATTCCATACAAATATATTCCGTCATTGATTTTTATATCACTGTTGTTAAAGTATAATTTTATTGTTTCATCAGCTAGAATTATCTTGTTTATATCTCCACCATTTAGTATCAATTGACCCATAGTATGTATCGTTCCCGAAATTTTTACATTACCAATTGTTACTGTTGAATCTTTTTTTATATCTAAATGACCTTTTACGTATCCTCCCGTCTTGGAAGCAATTATCGTTATTTTTCCGTTATTTACATTAATATCATCTATCTTATGTCCATTTATGTCTATAGTAAAATCAGAATCAGGATTGTTTATATCAAGAGCTGTATTCGTATCTTCCATAACGGTAACAACACTACCCGGCATTTTTTCGGCATAACCTATTGCTTCCGGCAGTGAAACACAGGATAAAGTCTCATCACCTTTTGTGACTGTCGCCGCAAGTTTCTCACCACAGTATCTGCATATGCCATCCTCGAAGTTATGTTTGCCAAATACATCCTTTTTCTCATTGCTGTATGACACCGAGGCAACGTCAGATGAAGCGTTACAGCCTATATAAGTTATGCTCTTATATACCTTCGGGCCATGTAATACAGGATAGGTGTCTGTTCCGATGATCTGTCCCCAGATTTCTTCTGACTGACCGTTCTGCAGGAGATATGCAACCTCGCCGTTCCTATATTGTTCTGTTGTTTTACCTTCTACATTTTCGTATTTTCTGGTAATATCACCATATGCATACTTGTCTCCGATCGAATCCCCAGCATAAACGGTACTGTCATAATAGCAGTTTTTGATATCCCCTTTGCCATCAATATCTTCTCCACATATACCTCCAATCTTATCACCACTTCCAGAAACCGCACCCATACTGTTGCAGTATGATATTGCGCTAAAATTAGCCCCGCAGATACCGCCTATATATGTTCCTGATCCACGGATATCGCCAGAATTACTGCAGTTTGTGATATTGCTGGCATAACCGCCAGAACCACTATTTCCACATATCCCGGCAACTCTATAAACGCCGCTCACATTACCTGTGTTATAACAACGTGTGATCGGGCTTGTACTATCACCGCATATACCGCCTACATAAGTATCACCATTAACCACACCTGTATTATCACAGTCAGAAATCGTTCCTCTGTAAGTACTTCCGCATATACCACCAATCCCCAAATGAGAATTACCGGTTGTCCCATTGATGGTGCCTGCATTATGGCAGTTTACGACCGTTCCAAGGTGGCTCTTTCCGCATATACCTCCAACATCGGTAGCGCCACTGAAATATGAATCTAAAATACTTACATTGTAAATCTTGCCATCTTCAATACAGCCGAACAAACCTATAGACCGATCATCATCCTTTTTTAAATATAAGCCGCTGATCGTGTGGTTTTGCCCGTCAAATGTGCCACTGTATGGAGCAGCAAATGGCACATGGTTTTTTCCGTAATAAAATGTTCCGATAGGTATCCAGTCTCTATACGTTCCTTCATTTAGTGTGCCATCTGATTTCAGAACATTTTCATTTACAACAATATCATCTGTAAGAACTACATTTATTTTTCCGTATGTATCATTGTTATTGAGCACTTTATCGCTAAACCAATACAGTTCACCTGTATTTCCAATCTCATACACCTTGTCCTTACTATCATCATTGTCGATATCATACTTGTCCGTAGTGAGTACTGCCGGCTGATACGCGTCGCAATCTGTACAAAATCCCTGCGAATTATAATTGTGTGATTTCGTTTCTTTAGTCACATATCCGATCGGACAGTCTTTGCATGCTACTCCTTTTGTATGTTCTTTGTCATCTTGCCAAATATATGTAATATTACCGTTTGTATTATGTTTGTGTTCAGCTCCATCTATCAGAATTGTGGCTCCATCTTCAACAATAAGCTTGTCCAGATTTGTGATGCTCGCACTACTCTCAAATTCTATGCTTTCTCCACTTGCAATCGTTAAATCTTCTTTTAAAGCGGCTTTACCATATACATATGTTTTCGTTACATCATCACCGGTATCAATGTCGTTCCATTGCTTTGTGATGACAGAGTTGCTGAAGTCACAATCACTTAATACAGGTTCTTGACAGGCTAAAGCACGGCTAACCACGATCTGGCTTCCTGATACATTAATTTGTTGATTTGATCTAATTACCTCACCTTCGTATCGTTCTGTTGTTGCTTTCGCTTCAACATAACTGTCTACTATATTAATTTTATCACCACTAATTACGTTTGAATGATCCTCCTCATTTGCTACCACATGGCTATTTTCAATCGTTAAGCTGCCGCTACATTCAATTTGGGAAGTCTCCAGCGTTGCTCCTATAATTTTTATATTATTATTATTTGAGCCTAAGTCATCTGCACTGATTTTTCCACAACTTAGACTTTCATTCTGATTGTTACCATTTATTTCTAATGTAGGCACAATTCCGCTTTCTGTTAAAATACTTTGAATCACCATATCTGATCTCATAGTATTTGTTCCGGATAACATAATCGAAAGATCACCGTTCTGAATCGTAATGTTTCCAGAAATAGACGCATTTTCCAGTACAAGCTGATTCCTCGTGATGTCATAGTACCAATTAGTTCCCTGATATATCGTGTCATCATTACCAGAAACTTCATCATCTTGAAATTCCCCATTATCAATAAGACGTGTTGAGCCCATCAATAAATATTCGGGTATTTTTTCCGTTGTAGTCTCCTCCGCCTTAGCATTCATCACTCCCCAGCCGCTTGCCCCCAGCGCCGGCGCAGACGACGTAATTAACGTTGCAGCAAGCGCAATTATAATTCCCTTCTTAAATAGTATTCCCTTTCTCATTCCATACCTCCATTTCCATAATAGTCTCTCCTGTGCACCCTGTTACTTTATCCCTTTTGTTGCATAATCAAGAATCATTTCCTTGATCATTATAAGCTCGTCCGTGTAATCCTTGTTGTCGTCCGATCCCCATATGAAGCCCTCCGCATAATGAGCGCAGGCCGTCATCATGGAGTGGACAGTGACACGCATGAATTCTGCTTCAGGAATGTCAGTCCGTATAGTTTTGTCCACCTTCGCTTTCTCATACATCATGTGAAGTCTTGTATCCACCGAATACAGTGAGCTGTGAAAATCTACAAGCTGATCATTGTTCTTACCCTCATGGGTTACATAGTAGTTGAAATTATCGTTGTACTTCAGCAACGCCTTGTGGTTCTGATACATGTCTATGTAACTGTCCATGGTGAATATCAGTCTGTCTATGGCTGGTATGTCATGTACAGACGATATAGGTCTTCTCGCGTCCAGGCCATCCAGGTATCTCTTCCACTGATCAGCACATACCGCTATGACCAGCTCAAGCTTACTTGGATAGTACCTGAACAATGTAGCCCTTCCCACATCGGCAGCCCTTGCAATATCTCCCATGCTCACCGCCTCTATCTTCTTGTCTACGAACAGCTCAAATGCAACGTCAAGGATCTTTCTATTGCGCTCATCCATTTCCTCTTTTAGTTTTTCCAGATCTCTCATATATTACTTTACACTCCAAAGTTATATTGTGATACTCCCTGTCTCACAATAAATATTTTACAGGACTATCTTATGTCAGTCAACCAAAATCCCAGAAGTCACATTTCGAATCACATTTCGATAGTAAGTAACTTCTGGGATTTCGTATTATATTAAATTTTTATCAATCTGCCAAAATCAGCATTCTTTCCTCAATCAAATGATTGAAGTCTGATTTCATTTTTTCAGGTATATAAGATTCGTCACACATCTTTTTCATTTTATCCTTATTTTTAACTACCAAACTTATCATCTTCTCCGCTGATATCCGACTTAAACCACATACATCAGCAAATATAAGGAAATCTTTTCTTCTCACATTTCTCTTTTTCCCATTCATCGGTATCGCCAATTGCTCTGTATCCTCAGGCATGATAACATTTACCGGCAGCAGATCATAGGCTGGTGAGAGAACATAATCTCCGCTTCCCACCTCTGTTTCAATAAGCGAAAAATTCTTCAAATGCATATCGGAATTGCCAGTCACGAAAGAAAATACAATTCTCATATAGAATTCTGCCATATCCAGACCTACACGACTTGAATATTTTTCTATGATCTTTGCACATCGCTCGTATGAACCTTTATATTTGTCCTGTGTAAGACGATAGTCCAACTGACAGAAATCTTCCATTGCAAGCATTTCAACAGTTGTTTTCTCGAATATCCTATCCACTCTTTTAGTAATATATGCCATCTGCCCATTTCCTTTGATCAATGCATGCGGCACCGTTGAAATTCCTATCATATCAGCCATAGACATCACAAGCTGCTCCGCTTCAGGCATCGCTTTAAATTGATCAACCTGAGGTTTAAGTATATATCCTGTTGGGTAGTTTACCAATGTAAGTCTTGGATTACCTGGTTCAGAAAGCAGGTGTAACGACAGTTTCTTCTGCACACCCGGGACCGTATAACCCTTGTTTATACTTTCCTCTGCAAGGACTTTTAGTTTCTGATCATCTATATCTATATCTGGCAGCTTAGTCGTCGTAAAAAATCTCTTCACACAAGCTTTATGCCAGCCTGTTCCGTCGTCATTTTTCAAAGTTTTTCCACAGCACAAACAATTCATACGCGATCCTCCATGACACTTACATTGCCTATCGCATCGCGGCATGCAACAAGCAGCAATCCAAACCTGTCCCTTACATCTATTTTCCAGTTTCTGCTGACAACATCAAGCAGCCAGCCCTCGGGGATTAGTCCATCAAAAAAAGAAAATAAAGTCTTGGATCGATACATGTCCTTCGACAATGGCATGGTAAGTGATACAGCACTGGCATTTTCTCTCTCAAGATATTCTTCATCGTAAGAAAATGTATATCCCTCGTCGGTCTCACATAAAATTCCCGCAAATTCATTTCTTATATATACATAAGCCGTTCTAAAAGTATTGTCCACCATCAATCATCCTTTCTCCCTGGAACCGCCTCCATGCCGAACATTGCAAGAGCTTCATTGACCTTGTCCATACGCACAGTTTCTTTCCCCTGTTCAAGTTCGCGGACAAATCTGAGTCCAAGGCCTGATCTTATTGCAAATTCTTCCTGTGTAAGACCCGCTTCTTTTCTGTTAGTCTTTATAAATTCAGCTATCTTATTCATCGTTATTACCTCTTATATGTGATTCCTCCTACACGTGATTTCTCTTACACGTGATTCTTCTTATACGCTATTCTCCTTATATATTACACCCGATAAGGTATAATTTCAATCAAATATAATATTTTTTATACCATAACGGGTATAAAAAATATTATATAAAACAAAACTACACCCGATAGGGTATAATAGCCGCAATAAGCAACAAACTTATACCCTATCGGGTGCAGTGAAACTACTTTATGAGAACCGGCTGTATCTGCCTTCCCTCAAGAGCCTCCTCTATGGTGGCTGGGATTAGATCAAGTCTGCTTATGAGTGAATTGGGTTTTTTCACACAGTTATCCTGTTCAAATGGAACAAAATAAATATTTTTCATGTTCATGAGCTGACCGATATTCTTGAAGTTCATACCCATGGCATCATTTGTCGAAATCGATATGATGAGCGGCTTATTGTTCCTCAGATGCGCCTTTGCCGCCATGAGCACCGCGGTGTCAGTTATGCCATTTGTCAGCTTGGCGATGGTGTTGCCGGTACAAGGTGCTATGACCAGCGCATCAAGATAGGACTTGGGGCCTATAGGCTCAGCCTCCTGTATGGTGTAAATGCCTTTTCTCCCTGCTATCGTCTCAACGTCATTTACGAATTTGTCAGCTTTTCCAAATCTTGTGTCGTACTCTGCGGAGTGAGGCGAGAATATCGGATACACATTTATTCCCATCTCAACCATTTTCTTTATTTCTATCTTAATCTTATCAAAGGTACAAAATGAACCGGTTATAGCCATACCTACATTGCACTTTGATAAATCCATGTTATATACACTCCTATTTATTAAGCGTCAGTTCATACAAATCCATTTCAGCGGTGAGCCGACACTGCCTCTACCACTGCATCGGCAAGAATCATCCCCGAGGTCTTTGGAGACAGCTTACCCGGGATTCCCAGGCTGTGTTTATAAGGAATATCATGTTCCTTGCAATAATCAAAATCCACCCCTCCCGGCATAGATGCTATATCTATTACAACCGCATGTCTGCTGAGCAGAGACAGGATATCTTCACATACAACTCTCGCAGGTACTGTATTGAAGCAAAAATCCACTTCTGACAGTATATGCCTATATATCGGAATATCCTCAAATGACATAACCTTGTAGCCTATGAGCGCCGCATCACTCCTCTGCTTTGGACGTCTTGCCATAACTATTACATCTGCTCCCCAGGATGCAAGCCTTTCGGCAAGAACCCTGGCACATTTGCCAAATCCCGTCACCAGACATACGCTTCCGTCTATATTAATATCAGACAGCTCCTCCGCATCGCAGACTGCCCCCTCCGCGGTTGCAACTGCATTTCTCTCGGCCACAACATCATCTGCAAGAAAATCAAATACATAAGGACTATTTTCGTTTGTATCAGACATATATTTGCCTATCCCGCCTCCAAACACAATGTCAAATTCCTTGCTGCATTCCAGAATGCTGTTCACGGTGAGAAGGGTTCTGCCGTTGACAAATTCACCATCCCTCGTAACAGGCACAGGAAGAATGATAGCTTTCAGCATTTCTACAGATGGAGACGCACATTCGCCCTCTATCAGTCTGCGAAAGCCCACTCCTGAAGCCCCCGAAATAATGGTGACCGGCGAATGTCTCAGCAGATCGGCATCATATGGATCGAAATGAAACACATTACTGCCTTTCTCCGCCAGACTGAGAGACATATAGCAGCTTCTCCTGTCACCGCCTACCACGTAGTATACACAATCCATATCCATACCTCAGTGCACCGCCCTTATATTATTGATAATTTAGGATATGCCTGTGCCAGGCAAATGTTACATTGCAGCACGATATAAAACTTTTATTATCTCATCCTTAAATGTCACATCTGCTATCTCCTCGGACACAATAACATTCTCAACATCTATAAGTTCATCGTCCAGGTACACTTCAAGCGAACCGGCCACAGCGCCTTTATGCACAGGTGCCTTTAATGTATCCGCGACTTTGTATACATACTGTATACTACCTTCAGATGCTGTCACAGTCCTGTTCAGCCTGCATTTTGTCGCTGTGCTTCCATCTGCCGACGAGCCCGATGAATATGTTATCCTGATGTCAGGCGAAGCAGGCGCCTTAAGCTCCGTGTATATGGTGTGTTCCTGCGCAAATGCCACAAGTGCCCTGGAATCTTTCCATTTATAAGTCTTATTATTCGGCCATCCGCAGCCAAGGAGAGCCCATATATATGTATGTCCCTCAACCTCCGCAGCTCCTATATAGCAATATCCAGCATCGCAGGTAAAGCCGGTCTTTCCTGACAATGCGCATGGCATCATATCGAGAAATGCATTGTGATTAATGCATGCAAATGTTCTATTTCCGGTATTATCAGTGAATGTGTATGATTTTGTTCGGGTAATCTTCAGAAATTCATCCTTTTGGGGTGAAATAAGAATGCAATACCTCATGATCCTGACAAGATCCTCCGCAGAGGTGCCATGGACGCCATTTTCGTCCTGGGCATCCAGACCATTTGGCGTGATAAAATATGTAGAATGGCAGCCTATCTCCTCAGCCTTTGCGTTCATCATCTCCGCAAAGTGCTGTACACTGCCACCGATATGTTCCGCTATGACTACAGCGGCGTCGTTGTAGCTCTCGAGCATCATGGCGTACAACATGTCTTCAAGTGTGTACTTCTCGCCGTCACGAACCCCAAGTCTGACCTCAGGCATCTTGGATGCATAGGATGAAGCTGTCACATCATCCGCCAGATTCCCGCACTCGATTGCAAGTATACATGTAAGTATCTTGGTCGTGCTGGCGTTGGGTCTGTGCTCATCACTACATTTGTCATATAGTATATCTCCAGTCTCCCCATCCAGCAGAATCGCATTTCTGGCAAATAGCTGTACATCCGCTGTATTGTCTTCCTCAGCATACGCTTTTATAAATATATTGTTACCAACGAGAAACTGTATTACCAGACTTGCTGCAGTCCAGGCTGCAACAAGCAACATAAACCGCCTTATGCGTGATCTTTTTCCTGTAGAAAACATATGCATATACCGTCATATCCTCATAATATTGGTCATGATATTATATTACAGGAACATGTCTGTTATTCTTCGGATGTCGTATCTACACTGAGCGTGAAATCTGCTTCCTCCAGCGCTTCTTTCTTGAAGTCCTCTATCTTATCAGGGCTTATCATCGGAAGATCATTTGTCGATGACACTCCAAAGCATCTGAGGAATTCCTCTGTTGTTCCAAACATGATAGGTCGTCCAGGAGCATCAAGTCTTCCAACCTCTTGCACGAGATTGTACTCTATGAGCTTGTTTATGGCATGTACACATGAAACTCCTCTTATAGCCTCGATCTCGGGCCTTGTTATCGGCTGTTTGTATGCAATTATAGACAAAGTCTCAAGAACAACATCCGTGAGGGAAAGCTTCTTCGGTGTATTGACAACCTTGGCGAGAATTCCATAGTATTCGTTGCGCGTACAGAGCTGAAGCGAACCGTCAAGATCTATGATCCTGATACCCCTGTCGCTGTTGTTGTAATTATATATGATACCCTCAAGCTGCTTTGTAAGCTTCCTCTTGTCCATCTCAAGAGCTGAGGCAAGTCTGTCGATCGATACAGACTCACCCACTGAGAAAAGTATAGCCTCGATGGCGGATGTGAGATAATCGTCACTGTACTCCTTGTCCGTCCTGGCCTCCTCATTCTCTTCTGAAGGGGTATTTACTTCATCTATTTCCTCATTCTGTAAATCTTCGTTATTCATCGTTACCTCATCTCTATATAGTATCCAGAGAATCAATGATTATCTCTCCGAATATATCTTCCTGTCTGATCGCTATTGCGCCTATCTTCATAAGCTCAAGTATGGCAAGGAATGTGACTATGATATTCATCTTTGATGCCTGCATCTCAAGCAGTGTCCTAAAGTTTATGCCCTCCAGTCCTCTGACTTCTTCTCTTACCTCCGCCATCTTCTCCTCAAGGGAAATCTCCTCCCTCTCGATCTCTTTGAATTTGCTTCGTATCGGATCTACCTTGTCGACCTGCTTACGCATAACCGATTTGAATATCTCATTGAGCTTCTGGAGATCCACATCAGCCTTGGAGATCAACTCATAAGGATCGACCTCCTGCTTGACATTCTTCACCTCAGCCGGTATGGTCGCCTTCTTGAAAAATGCCTTGTTTCCCTCAATCTCCAGATCCTTCAGTTCACCGGCAGCATACTTGTACATCTTGTACTCAAGCAGTCGTCTGACGAGCTCTTCTCTAGGATCCTCTTCATCCCCAGGATCCTCCTCATCCTTCGGCAGGAGCATCTTGGACTTGATCTTGATCAGAGTCGCCGCCATGACCAGAAATTCGCTCATGACGTCAAGATCTTCTTCCTCCATGTTGTTCACATATTCCAGATACTGCTCTGTGATAGTGACGATCGGAATATCGTATATATTGACTTTGTTTTTCTCTATCAAATGCAAAAGAAGATCCAGTGGACCCTCAAATACATTAAGCTTTACATCTATCGCAGACATATGTACGTCTCCATCCTGAATTGATAACCACCATAATGTTCCATGCCCGGACAATCAAATGTCTAAGGCATCCACCAGAACACCTTAGACATTTTAACATAGCCTGCCATAAATATGCAATCTTATATTATTATGCACACCATTCCACCATTTCCGTCATTTACGATCTTCTCCATGGTATTCTGAAGCTTCTGCTGACTCTCCGCACCTATCTTGCTGACCTTGTTGTTAAGTCCATCGTCAACGAGTTGTTCTATGGTCTTGCCAAATATATTAACTCCCCACATATCTCCATCATTGCTGTTGTCAGATATGTATGTGACAAGATCATCCGCCTGCTCCTTGCTTCCCACAAGAGGCATGATCTCGGTGGTGATATTCGCCTTGATCATATGTACCGATGGCGCGCTTGCCGATATCTTCACTCCAAATTTTCCTCCGGTCTTTATAACCTCAGGACTTCCGAGCTGGACATTCGACTTATCCGGCATAACGAGGCCATAACCTCCATTGTTCACCTGCTCAAGCGCTCCCATGACACTCACACAATACTTACGATTATCTGCCATGGATTTGAGCTCAGTGATAAAATCGTACTCGTTTGTTATATCTGCGCCCATCATATCTGACAGCATTGCGTAATAATAATTATCGTAGATATCGACGTCTATATTCACACATCCATCCGCCATATTTATGCTGGAACACTTATACCTCTTGACATATTCGTTCTCAGGGTAGTCCATATGATCGATATCCCTCAGGCTGTCTGCAGCCGCCATTATCTGGGCTGCATCACATATAACGCTGCTCTTGATCTCATTGTCATCATCGACAACCTCAAGCCATTTCGGTATCTCAAAATATATAGATGTGACAGGGAAGCTCATAAGAAGTTCTGTAAAAATATATGTAATATCCGATTCTCTGAGCTGCTCCACGTTTACTGGAATAACACTTGCACCATATGTATCGCTCATTTCTGCCGAGAGCGCGGCCGTCTGACTGCTGGATGGTTTGTCGGTGTTGAGAAGAATGACAAATGGCTTCCCAATGGTCTTCAGCTCATCAACAGTCTTCTGCTCAGCTTCAAGATAGCTCTCCCTCGGAAGCTCACCAAAGCTGCCATCCGTGGTCACAACAATCCCAACAGTTGAATGGTTATTTATAACCTTGTTTGTGCCTATCTCCGCCGCCTTGGAAAACGGAATGTCATAGTCAAACCACGGCGTTCTCACCATTCTCTCCTTGCCATCCTCAAACTGACCCTCGGCATCCTTGACGACATATCCCACGCAATCGATCATCTTTACCTTCATATCCAGATTGTCAGCAACATTGATTGATACAGCTTCCTTTGGTATAAATTTCGGCTCAGTCGTCATTATGGTCTTTCCTGATGCCGACTGCGGCAGTTCATCCTGTGCAAGCTGCCTGTCATTTTCCCCTGAAATGTTAGGAATAACCATCTGGTTCATAAATCTTTTTATGAATGTTGATTTTCCTGTTCTCACCGGACCGACTACGCCGATGTATATTTCTCCGTTTGTTCTCGCCTTGATATCCTGATATACCTGATACTCCTCCATACATCCTCCTGACATGCTATTTATTTACATAATTATATTACTGTAAACACAATAGATCTACGGTCATTTTCTATATATAGCATATGAATGTAACTGCTGTTTTATGAACAAAAAAATCCCCCAGAATACCACCATATAAGGTGATATTCCCGGGGGACATGTCACAGCTTTGTATTACTTGCTGCTCTGATTATCTTTTCTCTTTTTAGATGCCACAATAACACCGCATCCGGCAAGACTTATTAAGAGCACAACTGCTATTGGTACAACAGGAGCTCTGTCACCAGTATCCGGCTTGTTCTTGTCCTCTGTTGTTATTTCAGTAGTCTCAGTTGTCTGTGTTGTCTCGGTTGTCTCTGTGGTTTCGGTTGTCTCTGTGGTTTCCGTAGTCTCGGTCGTTGTTGTCTTCTTATCAACCATTGTGATAGTCACTACAATATCCTCACCGGCTGCAACCTTATCATCAGATACTGTAAATTCAATATCCTTTGCAAGGTCATAGCCAGATGGAGCCTTGACCTCTATGAGTGTGTAAGTCTTACCGATCACAAGTACCTTGTTTACCTCATGTACACTGCCATCTGTTACCCACTCATCAATCATTTTTCCATTAGCATCTTCAATTCTGAGTGTTGCACCCTTCACAGGGTTACCGTCCTCATCCACCTTCTCAAAGCTGTATTTTACTGAAGGCTCAAGCCATGTGATATTTCCATTATCATCAACTCGGGCTGTAACTTTACCAGTGTCAGTATTGAAACCACCGTCAAATGAATCAACTGTGATCTTTCCGTTCTCATCTTTCTTGAACTTGATTGATATTGGCTGTTCAGATACATAGTATCCATCCGGCGCCTGTATCTCTCTGATCGTATACTCTGTGCCGATCAAAATACCGTCAAACTTGAGAACTCCGTTGCTGTCTGTTGTAGCCTTAGCGACAAGCTCTTCCTCACCATTCTCGTTCTCCTTGTAGAGTCCGTATACTGAATTTGGAAGCTTAATGCCATTGTTCTCCTCTGCAACCTTCTCTATCTTGAGATCTGTTCTAGGAAGATCATTTATCAGTGTGTTATCCTGAACACCATTTAACACTGCATAAGTGTCAATGTTTGCCTCTGTTACCTCTGCTGTGTAGACTGTGTTATCGATAATATAATCTCCGATAGTCTTACTCTCTTTTATAAGATACGTACCAATCTTAAGATTCTTGAATGTCACAACACCATTTACACTTGTTGCTGTCATTACAGGGTTCTCACACTCTGTATCTGTTCCCTCATAGAGCGCAAACTCTACACCATCAAGCAGTTTTACATCATCAGGGTCTTCAGCACATGACTCCTTATAAAGTCCGGTCTTAGTGAACTTGACAGTGCCAAGCTTGTAGGTATCAACGAACTCTACATCAGCTGTATTTCCACCGATAAGTGTTATTCCGGATGCCTCTGTTCCTTCACCGTCTATTCCATCCACAGTATAGCTGACTGTTACCGCTGTTCCATCATATGCATATGATGTTTCCTCAACTGTATATGTACCATCCGGCACATTTACAAGAGTTATCTCATACTTGCCATTTCCAAGCTTTACCACCTCAGGGTCTGTAAGCTTTATGATCTTACTGTAGCCTGCATTGTTTGTAACATTGAACGTTACATTTGCCGCTGCATCATCTGCTGTAATATCTCCATTTATGGTCTTGGTAAGTTTTATAACATTTGGCTTGTATGTGTTTGTTATGTCATATCCAACAACAGATGCCTTGTATCCTGAAACAGCATTCTCTGATACAGAATACTTGATCAGGGTTCCATTATCTTTGTACTTTGGTAAATCTGTAAAGCTGTAATTCCAGTCAGTATCTGCTGTAACCACGAGGCTCTTTATAACAGTACCATCCGCAAGAAGCTTAACTGTTATTGATTCTGGTCTCTGACCATCATGATCATCATCATCAACCCACGTCTTAGCACCTGATACATTGATCGTCTCAGGTGTGTGCTGATTGTCGACCACATATCCATCAGCTGCATTTCCTGTTATGACTGTTGTGTAACCATCTATAGTTGTAGTCTCCTCAACTGTGTAGTCGATGGTCTGTCCATTTTTCTTCTCGTCAAGAGCGTTCCATGTATGTGTCCAGTTATTTGCCTCGCTGAGTGTTACCCCAGATCCAGCTACAACCTGTCCATCAGCCAGAAGACGAACCTTTACGCTAGGTGTTCTCTTGCCATCCTGGTTGTCGTTATCACTCCACTTCTTTGTAACTGATACACTTGTCTTTCCCGGTGTGTAACTGTTCGTGATATTATAACCTGTAACCTCACCTGTATATTCTGGTACATCAACCTCAGATACAGAATACTTGATCTGAATTCCACCATCTCTATACTTTGGAAGATTTGTAAAACTATACTCCCAGTTTTCTGCCTCGGTTACCGTCTTTGTAGCATATACGCTGCCATCTGCAAGAAGGTTTACCTTGATATTTTCAGGTCTCTTGCCATCCTGATCGTCCGCATCATCCCATGTCTTGCTGCCGCTCACTGATGTCGTCTCTGGTGTATAGCTGTTCTTTATTGTAAATCCTGTCTCAGCATCGCCTGTGACTGTGGTTATATATCCATCAATTGACGTTATCTCTCTTACACTGTAGACGATATTCACACCGCTCTTCTTGACATCAAGTCCTGCCCATGTATATGTCCAGTTGTTGTCAGCACTGAGAGTTGTTTCTGATCCAACGACAGGAGTTCCATCAGCAAGAAGTTCAACCTTTACTGAACTCTCTCTCTTGCCGTCCTGATTGTCGGCATCATCCCAAGCCTTTGTAACTGATACACTTGTCTTTCCCGGAGTGTAACTGTTCGTGATATCATATCCGTTGACAAGTGTCTGATAATCCTCAACAGCATTTTCTGTGATACTGTATGTGATCTCGTTGCCACCTGCGTACTTTGGAAGATCTGTAAAGCTGTACTTCCAACCGTTCGCAGCTGTAACTTCCTTATCAGCCACCTTCACTCCGTTTGCAAGAAGATTTACTGTGATCTTTCCTGGTCTCTTACCATCCTGATCATTTGCATCATTCCATATCTTCTTACCACTTATTGAAGTTGTCTCTGGTGTGTAGCTGTTCTTGATGATATAACCGGTCTTCGCAGATCCTGTAATAACTGTTGCATATCCTTCAACCGCTGTGATCTCTTCAACAGTATATTCAATAGGTGATCCACTCTTGTTGATATCAAGATCACTCCATGTATGACTCCAGTTGTTGGCATCACTGAGATCCACCTCAGAATCTGCAACTACGTTTCCGTCGGCAAGAAGTCTTACTTTTATATTTCTTGCTCTCTTGCCATCCTGGTTATCAGCATCATCCCAAGCCTTTGTAACTGATACACTTGTCTTTCCCGGCGTATAACTGTTCGTGATATCATATCCGTTGACAAGTGTCTGATAGTCCTCAACAGCATCCTCTGTGATGGTATACGTGATTTTATTGCCGTTTTTGTACTTTGGAAGATCCGTGAAATTGTACTTCCAACCATCTGCCTCAGTTACTTCCTTCGTAGCATATATGTCTCCATCTGCAAGAAGATTTACCGTAATCTTTCCTGGTCTCTTGCCATCCTGATCGTTTGCATCGTTCCAGGTCTTTGTTACTTCTATATTGATCGTTTCAGGCGTATGACTATTGGTAAATGTATATCCGTTTTCTGCGTCTCCTGTTACAGCTGTAGTGTATTCGGAAACAGCATCCTCAGTTACTTCGTATGTTATCTCTGATCCATCTGCATATTTAGGAAGGTCTGTAAAACTAAATTTCCAGTCATTTGCTGCTGTGACTTCAAGACTCTTGATCTTTGTTCCGTTTGCAAGCAGGTTGACTGTGATACTTGGAGGTCTGATACCATCCTGATTCTCGCCGTCGTCCCAGATCTTAATACCCTTTACTGATGTCGTCTCTGGTGTGTAGCTGTTCGTAACTGTGTATCCTGTTGTCATATCTCCGGTTATCACTGGAGTATATTCTTCAGTAATATCTGTTTCTTCTACAGCGTAAGCTATCGGAGCTCCATCCTTGTTCACATCAAGGTCTGTCCATGTATGTGTCCAGTTGTTATCTGCGCTTAATATAGTCTCTGAGCCATCTACTGCTATTCCGTTCGCAAGCAGCTGAACCGTTACACTCGTAGGTCTCTTTCTGTCCTGATTGTTTGCATCATCCCAGCTCTTTGTGACTGATACACTTGTCTTTGCCGGCGTATATGTGTTTGTAATGTTATATCCGTCTATTACGGTTGCATAATCACCGACCGCATCCTCTGTGATGGTATAAATGATCTTGTTACCACCTCTATACTTTGGAAGATCTTTGAAACTATACTTCCAGTCTTCCTCAGCTGTAACAGTCTTTGTCTTGTATAACTGACCATCCGCAAGAAGATTTACTGTTATGCTCTCAGGTCTCTTTCTATCCTGATTGTTTGCATCATCCCATGTCTTTGTACCAGCTATATTGATGGTCTCTGGTGTGTAGCTGTTTGTTATGACAAATCCTGTCTTGGCATCACCCGTGACCTTCTTCGTATATCCGGTTACTGTGGTGGTCTCATCTACTGTATAAGCTATAGCCGTACCGTTCTTATAAACTGCAAGATCTTTCCATGTATACGTCCAGTTGTTATCTGCTTTAAGAGTTATCTCTGAGCCAGCAACCTCTGAACCATCAGCATACAGTTTAACCTTGATTTCTGTTGCTCTCTTACCATCCTGATCTCCGGCATCGTTCCAGATCTTTGTAACCTTAACATCTGTAACCTCTGGAACATGTGTGTTTGTAATATCATATCCACTTGGAGTTGCTGTATAACCCACTACGCTGTCTTCTGTGATGGTATACTTTATCTCCTGTCCATCGCTGTACTTTGGAAGGTCTGTAAAACTATACTTCCAATTTTCTAACTTTGTCACTGTTTTTGTTGCAGTCTCAGTTCCATTTGCAAGAAGTCTGACTGTGATTTTATCAGGTCTCTTGCCATCCTGATTATCATTGTCATCCCAAGTCTTGGTTCCCTCGATATCAATAGTCTCAGGTTTATGACTGTTAGTCACTACAAAGCCTGTCTTGGCATCGCCTGTGACTTTGGCGCTATATCCATCGATACTGCTAGTCTCTTTAACAGTGTATGTTATGTTCTTTCCACCGGACTTCTGTGGAAGGTCATTCCATGTATGTTTCCACTGATTGTCAGCACTCAGTGTAACCTCAGAGTTTGTGACATCGATACCGTTTGCCACAAGCTTAACCTTTACGCTTGTAGCTCTCTTGCCATCCTGGTTATCCGCATCATTCCACTCCTTGAGTACTGAGATGCTTGTCTTTCCAGGTGTATAACTGTTGGTAATGTCATATCCATTGATATCAGTATTGTAATCCTCAACCGTATCCTCAGTGATGGTGTACTTTATCTCATTACCACCTCTGTACTTTGGAAGATCTGTAAATTTATACTTCCAGCCCTTTGCTGCAGTTACACTTTCTGAGTTAATCTCACTGCCATCAGCATAGAGTCTGACTGTGATAGCATCTTTTCTCTTACCATCCTGATTATCATTGTCATCCCAAGTCTTGGTTCCCTCAATGTCAATTGTCTCAGGTGTATGGGTGTTTTTGATGGTAAAACCGCTCTCTATACTGCCGGTTATCTGAGTATTATAGCCAGTTACCTTTGCCTCTGATACAGTATATGTGATCGCTTTGCCTGCCGCATCATACTTAGGAAGATTCTCAAAGCTGTATGCCCAATTTCCTGCTGCATCAGGTGTAACCGTTTTCCTGTCAACTTCCGTATCACCATTCTTAACAATAACAGTTATGTTATTCGGTCTCAGACCATCCTGATTGTCATTATCATCCCATACCTTGGTTCCGCTTATATTGACGTATGCAGTATAGGTATTGGTAATAGTCACAAGTGATGTAGCATCTGAAGATATCTCTACAGTGGCATCTGTATCATTTTTTGAAGCACCTACAGCATATGTAACTGTGTTCTTATATCCGTCAAATGCAGCATTCGTCTCTGTTATTGTATATGTTCCGTATGGGGCATTCTTTACAACGTAGCTTCCAGCGATGAACTGATCATATGTAACTGATGTTGGCCCATTATATCCATCTGGACCTGAGATTGTGAATGTGATCTGTCTCTTCTGTGCATCTGTGAGCTTTGTATCATCAAGATCACCACTAAACGACTTGGCGATCTGTATCTTTCCAACATTCAGTGTGTTGGTAAGCTCTGCAGCCGTAACCACTCCATTCTCATCTTTTGTGAGTTCAAGCTTTCCTGTATAGCCATTCACATCATTCTCGACAACTGTGTAGTTAATCAGATTGCCAGCGCCATCCTTCTTGTCAAGATCTGTAAATGTTCCACTCCAGTTATTTGAATCATTGAGTGTAAGTGTCTTGTCAACGATCTTTGTTATATTGCCCGCCGCATCCTCTGTGGCAAGTGTAACTTTGATGTTCTTTGGTCTTGCTGACAGAATGTTGTCGCTGTCATCCCACTTCTTGGTTACAGGAATATCGATCGTCTCATTTGTCACCTTTGTGTTGGTGTTCGTGATGGTGATCGTTCCGGTTGCTGTTCCATTATTACTTATTGTGACCTGGTAATCAGCATTATCAAAATCCTCTTCTGCAAAGTAGTAGAGGTATTTGCCATTTGCATCAGCTACTTTAAGCTCTATCTCATCGCTTGTCCACTTATTTGCACTATTTAAGGTAATTGTCTTTACAACAGGATCTGTATTCTTGTCGTAACTTGATGGATTAGTTGATGCATAGATCTTAACTGTTATACTGTCAACCGGAATATCCTTCAGTGTTCCACCTGCGGCATCCTTCCATACCTTTTTAACAGTTATCTTTCTGTTCTCAGGAGTGTTATCTACTGGCAGTGTATAATCCTGTGAACCTTTGCTGTCAAGGACTATGTCTGAGATAGAATCAGTTGTCACCTCAGCAGGTTTCGGTCCTGTCAGGCTGGATGAGATATTGTTCTCATATATGTATATAGGATCTGTGAGCTTCTCATAACCCTCAGGTGCTTCCACCTCTATAAGCTTGTAATAGTAATTATAATACAAACTTGATAATGTAAGTCTTCCCTGTTCGTTAGTTACTCTTTCCTCATCGCTTCCAGGTACCATGAGATTCCAGTTAGTGTCTGCACTGTTGTTTGGATCACCATATCTGTAAAGCTCAAACTTCGCACCAGCAAGCTTGATTCCTGTCATTATAGAGTCAGTTTTTATTATCGAAAGATTAAACTGCTCTGTATCAGTTCCCATTGATGAATCCTGATCATTGATGTTCGTGTCCGTCGATGACGAATCTGCCGAACTTGTAGATCCAAGAATACCAACGCTGTTCTTAACATCCGCTGTAAGCTTACCTGTATATACAAGAGTATATGTATACTTCAGGATAAACTTTGTCTCATCCGGCATGGTGAGTGTCAGTGTAGACATCTTAGCTGTCGTATCATCTGCATATGTATAGCTGTATTTGTCCGCCGGAACTTCAGCGCCTGTATCTGCGTACAGAAGCTTAAGCGAACCATCCTTGATAAATACTCTCTTTACTGCAGCCGCATTGCTGTAGTCATACTTGTCAACTACAGTTATGGATCCTGTATTGCCAAGAGCCTCACCCTTCTCATTGATATACACAGTATATTCAATACTGTTGGTGTCATTATCATAGTTTCCTGCAGTTTTGGTAATATTCGGTCCAGTCACAGTAACCTTTGCGCTGTCATCCTTGGTCTTAGTTGAACCGTCGGTTCTGACAACTGTTGCCGAACAATTGTTGGTGAATTCCACGTCACTGCCACCAACAACGGATGATATATCCTTTGTGACCTTGACTGCATAGTACATAACGACCTTGGCATTAATGCTATAAAATTTAAGTGAGCTAATATCAAAGCTGATATGGTTATTCGAGACTGTATAATTCTTAATAAAATTAGACGCACCTATGTCAGGATTGTTCTTGCTGTTCTCATAGCCATAATATGTCACAAAATAAATACCCTGTATATTACCTGCCGTTTCACCTTTTCCACCTGGCAGCATACTGCTATTTAAATACGTAGTGTCAAGAACCGTCCCTTCAGGTAATGTATCTGTAAAGGAAAGTCTGTCTCCATCTCCATACGCAAAGTCACCGTTGAGAACTACCTTATATACGAACACATTGTTGGCCTTGTCATATCCGACAATACTCTCCTTCTCGTCAGCGCCATTGGTATAGCTGTACTTCTCTACTATAGAACCCTGGGGTATTCCAGATACAGGATGTGAATCCTGTGATGTCTTGGATGAACCATCAATAGTAAGAGTACCCTTATTGACTGCCGTATACTTGCTGTCAGACTTTACTGTCGTATTATATGTGATAACATAATCTATCGGGTTCTCCTCTGTACCTGTTATATCTCTGAGGAATTCTATTGTATATCCCATTATGTAGTTGTCAGATGATGCTGGAACATCTGCAACGCTGTCAACAGTTGCAAACTTTGGCCCCCATACATTTGAGAAGTCAGCGTATGTTACCTTTACCTTGTAGTCAACTTCCTCTGTGAGGCCAGCTATTGTAAGTCCGTTTATCTGATCTGCCGTAAAGTAATGCTTTGGAAGTGCTCCATTATCATATGTTACAGAGTCAGTATATGTATCATTCGCATTGAGCTTGTCAACGCCAGATATTGTAGACTTCCATGCAAGGGTATATGTATCATCGTTCTCCGTCTCTGATACGAATTCCTTCTTTATTGAATCACCGGCCACCTCTACAGTCGCCTTGGCGCTGTCCGTAACTCCGTTCTTCTCTATTGTCGCTACATTCTTATAAACATCAGTCAGCTTATCAAGCTTGGATGAATCTGTTGTGTAGATGAACACGATCTTGGATTTGTTCTCTGTCACCTCAACCCTTGAAGTTCCATCCGTCAAATAAAGTTTACCATTCTCTTCCACAAAGCTTGCAGGAAGATTGATAGTGGTTGACACAGCTGTGTCATTTATGGATACACTGCACGTCTTTTCGTCTGTGAGCTCTGCTCCGTTCTTTGTGAGTATATCCGATACTGACATTCCTGTCAGATTCTTCTTCTTATCCGCATTCACGGTTACTGTCCATGTTATGGTTGACTTGTCACCTGACAGTGAACCGGTCTTACTTATGGATGCTGTAGACTTGCCGGCATTGTACCATGTACTGCTGTCGTTATCAGTATGCTCGTCATGTGAATCATCTGACACGTCTACACCATTCTTATTGTGTACATTTATGATTCCGATGTCATCGGCAATATCTGAGACAACAACCTCGTATGTGATCTCATACTGTGAATTAGCGTCAAGCTTCGGAAGATTTCCCTTTATAACTATGTCACCGTTTCCTATGGTTCCTGTCGCAGGAGTCACATATCCATTTGATGTGACATCTGTGTACTGACCATTGCTGTCCTTGAGCTTGCATGTAACATTCTGTACTGTTCTCTTGGCATCAGATCCAAGTTTTGAGTCAAGTTCATTTGCAAGAATATCATCGAGTGTAATATCACCATCGCTTCCATACTCAGAACTTACTATAACCTTGTACTTGTAAACTATCTTGTGATCGTCAGGATAATTGCTCACACCATCTGAGGATTTTGTAACCTTGAGATCTGTGGCACCGTCCTTCACATATTTGTAGCCCTTGTTGGTCTGATCCTTATCATCAACCTTTGAATTCTTAGCCTCCGCGATATTGCTCTGGTTCAGATTGATCACGTCCTGAGAAAGATCATCGACTTTACTCTTTACTGTATAGGTTATCTTATATGACTCCTTTGCACCGAGTGCAGGAAGAGTTCCTTCTATAGTAGAGGTACTACTGTTATATGTGAGTGACGAGCTGCAGTCTGTGTTGTCAGACTTGATCACCTTTATATCTGTAACTTCAGGTGTGACACCTGCTATGTCGTTGGCTATAACATCACTAAAGTTCAGATCCTCACTGGCACTTCCATGATTGGATGAAACTTCTACGGCATAGTCAAAGTATACATATCCATCCTTAGGATCTGTAACTCTACCCTCGGATGCGGTCTTCTTCACATCCACATCAGGCTTGAAATCCACATCCACAGTCACAATCACAGTGCTTGTGAATTTGTTCTCGACCTGGTTTTTCTCATTGTACTTTGTGAGATCCATATCGATCCACGCCTTGAAGAAAGCCTTGAGCTGGGCTCCCCCCTTGAGTGCTGTATGATCGATAGTCGCAGTAAGGACTCCGTTCACAACTGAATACGAACCGATCTTGTTACCACTTCCATCAGTTATATCCTCATTCAGAATATCGGAATTAAACTTTATGGTATCCGGCATCGTATAAGTAAATGTTGCATCTTCACCAGACTCCAATATGCTATTAACAACATCTTCCGGGAACACTATATCCATAGACATCTGGATATCTACACCGGCTTTTGTAGGATCATTTGGATCTACAGGAAGCGGCGTTGTGGACGGTCTGGAACTGCTACCATATATATTACCTGCTTTATCAGCAATCGTAGCTCCAGTAATATAATCTTCAAGATTTCCGGTTACTGCTGCACTCGACAGCATTGCTATCGAATCAGTAGCCGTGGCGTATGCGTCTCCCCCTCTCGTCTCGGCCGCATTGGACCAACTATAATTAGAAGGCGAAATCAACGTAGTTATCATAACTACCGCCAGCAGCAGTGCTATAAGCTTTTTCGTAGTTTTTGCCATTGTAATACCTCTTTTCTAATTATTTTTCGACTTACACACTTGCTTTAAATTTATCATAACACATGGTAATTGTAAACAGTTTGTGAACAAAAAGAACAGTTTTCTGTTGCTTTTTTGTTCACATTTACTTTATCGTTTAATTATTAGGTGATTTTGTACTACTATTCTTCGGCAGCATAATCTATCGAAATATATCAAACATATAAAATATAATCGATTACAATTCACTCTTTCTGTCTCTGTTGAGAAGCTCTGTGAGAGCCTCTTTTGCCGTCATGCCATTAAATAATACGTTATTGACTGCTTCAACGATAGGCATCTCAACCCCATGCTCCCTGGCAAGTGCCAGTGTTGCCTTGGCAGAATAAACACCCTCAACAACCATCTTGACCTCCGCCATAGCTTCCTCATAGGTCTTACCCTGACCGATGAGATAACCGGCATTCCTGTTACGGCTGTGCTTGGATGTACATGTAACTATAAGATCTCCCATTCCTGAAAGTCCTGACAGCGTCTTGACATCTGCGCCCATGGCAAGTCCAAGTCTCATGATCTCCGCCATTCCTCTGGTCATAAGAGCAGCCTTCGTGTTGTCGCCAAGTCCAAGTCCATCTGATATTCCGGCTGCCAGAGCTATTACATTTTTCACTGAACCACCCAGCTCAATACCAGTCACATCAGTGCTTGTATATACCCTGAAATAATCGTTCATAAATGCGTTCTGGATCGTCTTTGCAATCTCTATATCACGGGCACCGGCAACTACCGTTGTAGGTATTTCGCGGCCTACTTCCTCTGCATGTGACGGACCCGAAAGGACAGCCACCTTAGCCTGTGGAATTTCTTCCTCAATGATCTCCACGAGAGCCTTGAGTGTGGACTCTTCTATTCCCTTGCTGACATTCACGATAAGCTGTCCGTCGCTCACCTTGTCAGCGATGCTCTTTGCTGTGCTTCTGACAAACGGAGAAGGCACTGCGCACACTATCATCTTCTGACCGATAACAGCCTTTGACGCATCTGTTGTATATTCAATACTGTTGTTAAGTATAACGCCCGGAAGTCTGTCTCTCTGCTCATGAAATTCCTTGAGCATGGCAACCTCTCTCTCATCTATAGACCACACTATAACCTCGTGTCCATTTCCTGCCAGCAGATTAGCAAGTGCAGAACCCCATCCACCTGCTCCGAGAACACCTATTTTCATCGTAAAATACCTCCAAAATATTTATATTTCTTTTTTCAATCCTTGAATCACTTTTTCTATTTTAACTTTTTTTCATCATTTAATCCAGTCCATAGTGACAATACATGGATGTTTTTGCAATTTTTTACTGTATTTTTAGATTTTTGTCCAGTTATGTAAACTCACATTATTCTATTCAACGGTTTTTAATACACTTTTCACTGCGTATAAATATCACATAACCATAATCTCAGTTTTATGTATACTCATTATGTTATCTGATTTTATTTTATCCAGACATCTATAAAACGTTGCTCACTACAAAAAATACCCTTCTTCCTGGTTTATCCAGTAAGGAGGGTATTCAATAACTCTCTATTCGCTTCCTCTTTCCATCAAGCCTTCTTAGAACCAAACGACAACTTATTCTCCGTTCCCGCTATCAGTCTCTTGATATTCTGCCAATGTCTTATCACGGCCATTCCGGCTATGATTCCCGCCATGATTATTCCTTCGATCATTTTGGCATTCGATGTGAAATTATAATCTCCATGAATTGCAAATACTGTGTATAATATGAAGAATCCGATCATGATCGTAAGTGATCCAACCGATACATATCTTGTTATCACAACACTTATAATGAACGCTGCAAGGAGTATCACTACCAATCTCCAGTCCCACAGACCTACTATCATTCCGCCGCTGGCAGCAATTCCCTTGCCGCCCTTGAACTGCATATAGAATGGGAAGTTATGACCAAGCACAACTCCAAGTCCTGTATACAGTACGAACATGTATGCATCACCTATACCTAACTGGCCAAGTATGATATGTGTCAGTGAGCAGGCGATTATTCCTTTGAGGAAATCCCCCAGGAAAACTATCAGTCCAGCTTTCTTTCCAAGAACTCTCAGTGCATTTGTCGTTCCCGCATTTCCACTTCCATACTTTCTTATATCAACACCTTTTATCCTGCCGTAAATATACGCTGTCTGAATGAGTCCTACTCCATAGCCCCCAACCAGACATATAGCTCTAATCAACATCTCCATGACTACTTCTCTTTCCTCTCCCTGATTATGAATTTTAGAGGTGTACCTCTGAATCCAAAGGATTCTCTTATCCTGTTCTCTATATAACGTGTATATGAGAAATGCATAAGCTCCTTGTCATTTACAAATATGACAAATGTAGGAGGTTTAACTGACACCTGGGTAATATAATAGAGCTTAAGTCTCTTACCCTTATCTGATGGTGGCTGCTGCATTGCAACCGCCTCGCTCATAATCTCATTCAGAACACCAGTAGCTATGCGGAGTGAATGATTCTCTATAACAGCATCTATGGTCTCGAACAGCTTTGGAAGTCTCTGTCCGGTCTGGGCTGATATGAAGAGCAGCTCCGCATACGGCATGTATGAAAGCTTGTTTCTGATCTCCTCTGTAAACTTATATATGGTCTTGTCGTTCTTCTCGATGGCATCCCATTTGTTCACAGCTATTATCATTCCCTTGCCACGATCATGTGCGATTCCCGCGATCTTGGCATCCTGATCGGTTATTCCCTCCGTTGCGTCTATTACGAGGACTGCAACATTACATCTCTCAACCGCTGATACTGTTCTTATGATACTGTATCTCTCTATATCCTCTTTAATCTTGCTCTTTCGTCTGAGTCCCGCTGTGTCTATGAATACATATTCTCTGCCATTTCTGACGATCTCTGTATCCACGGCATCTCTTGTGGTTCCGGCTATATCTGATACAATAACCCTGTCCTCACCGAGAAGCTTATTAATTATAGAAGATTTTCCTACGTTTGGCTTTCCTATGATGGCGATTCTAGGTCTCTCATCCTCCGTGTCATCCTTTGCAGACTCATTGAAGTGTGATACCACCTCATCGAGCATATCTCCTATTCCAAGTCTGGATGAACCTGATATAGGATGTGGATCTCCAAGTCCAAGATTATAGAACTCATACACATCCGGCATGAACTTTTCAAAGCTGTCTACCTTGTTGACAACGAGAACTATAGGTTTCTTGGATCTTCTGAGCATATCGGCAACCTTGGCATCATCATCAACCATTCCCTGTCTGACATCCGTCATGAACAGGATGACGTCCGCTGTCTCTATGGCTATCTCTGCCTGTTCTCTCATGCTCTTAAGTATAATATTGTCTGACTCCGGCTCAATTCCTCCTGTGTCTATCAGAGTGAAATTGTAATCCAGCCAGTTGATATCAGCATAAATTCTGTCTCGCGTAACTCCCGGTGTATCCTGAACTATGGATATCTTTTCTCCGGCAAGCACATTGAACAGAGTTGATTTACCTACATTGGGTCTGCCCACTATGGCAACTATAGGTTTACTCATTCTATCTTCCTCCATATATAATTAATTACATATCATCGCCAATTACTGCATGAATAAAATCAGCACCACTTGATTCTACAATACAAACATCGACTTGTAAAGCATCTGTGAGCTCTGCAAGCGTCACATCATCAAGGAATTTTGGCTCATCCGCCATAAGAGTATTGGAAGGCAGTATAAGACGCTGCCCAAGAGGTTTTCCTGTGAGCTGCTTTCTTATATCTCCACCCGTAAGCAATCCTGTCACGGTTATTCTGTGTCCAAAAAAATCATTAATGATCTTATACAGATGCACCTTCACATTAGGAAACTTCTCAGGGATCCTGTTAGCAAGGAGCTTTATGGAATCATATACGAGCACTCCAGTAACCATGGACACCTCATACTCTCTGTCATCGCCCTCTACGCAGCTCCACTCTTCATCAAACTCATCCATGAGCAGTCTCACCATGCCCACACCATTTTCAAGCTGGATAAAGCCATCATACCTGTCAGCCTCAGGGAAATCCCTGCCAGCATTTATATACCATTCATCACTTGCCTGGACAAAATGTGTGCCATGCTTTTCAAATGCCTTTTTCTGAAAATGTTCTATTATATCAATAACCTCGCAGGCGTCCTCTCTGTTGAACGGTTCAAGATGGAACAAGCCATCTCTGTAATCTGACAAACCGACAGGAACCACGGACAAGCTCTCCATAACAGGAACAAACTCCATAAGATCAGAGATCGTACGCCACAATTCCTCCCCATCATTTATCCCCTTGCACAGAACTATCTGTCCATTCATAGGAATACCAGCTTCATAAAATTTCCTTATATAGTCAAGTATGGCACCAGCAAATCTGTTGTTCAGCATACTGCAGCGCAGCTTGGGATTGGTAGTGTGCACTGATATATTTATCGGAGCAAGGTGATAATTGATTATTCTGTCAATATCCTTTTCCTTCATATTAGTAAGGGTAATATAATTTCCCTGAAGAAATGACAGTCTGGAATCATCGTCCTTGAAATATATAGTGTCTCTCATACCTTTCGGGTTCTGATCGATAAAGCAGAATATGCACTTGTTATAGCAAGACTTGTAATTATCCATCAGGGAATTTTCAAAAACAATCCCTAGATCCTCGTCATAATCCTTATCTATCTCCAGAAGCCACTCCTCGCCGTCAGACTTTCTCACGAGAAGTTCTATATATTCGTCATTTATGAGATACTGATAGTCAAATATATCCTCTATAGGATGGTCATTGACCGCCAGAATATTATCTCCCGGTTCGATCTCCATCTCCTGAGCTATACTTCCCTCAAGTATTTCCTTTACAATATGTTCCATAATTTCCTCTTTTATATTAATTGTCTACGGATCAAAAGCTGCAACAAATGAATAACGCCCTATCATTCAGGGAGCATGATCACCGCCGCAAGATTACCCCGCAGGCCTTTGCTCGCCCTGTGTGAAAAAAGCCATTCGCTGTTACAGCATGTACATATATTTGTCACGTCAATATTCTCAGGTTTTACACCCGAATCAACAAGATTGTAATAGTTGGCCTTGTGGAGATCAAGCAGATATTTGCCATTACCCTTGCTAAATACGATCTGAGCCGCCTCAGATTGCGTATATGCCTCTATAAAGCGCATTGCTACATCTTCGCTCACCTCATAGCAATTCTTGCATATAGAAGGTCCTATGGCGCAAATGAGATTCTCTGGAGATGTTCCATATTCAGACTTCAATCTGTTTATCATATGTCCGCTTATCTTGCTGACGGTTCCCTTCCACCCGGAGTGATTCGCCGCAACAACCTTTTTCACCGGATCATAGAACAATACAGGGACACAGTCCGCATAAAATGTCATAAGTGGTATCCCCGGAACATCCGTCATAAGTCCATCGATCTCCAGAATATCCGACTCTCTGATTATTCCCTTTCCGGCATCCTTCTCTGTAACTTTATATATGTCTGTCTTATGCACCTGATCTGAGAACACAAGCTTTTCGTGATCATACCCCACTGCAGTGGCAAATCTGCGGTGATTCTCCATTACCAGATCCGCATCATCGCCTCTGTGGAAGCTCAGGTTCATGGAACCCAGATATCCCTCACTCACTCCGCCGATCCTGGTGGAGAATGCATTTACAACTCCGGCTCTGTCCAATTTGTCAAATGATATATAATCCACGCCATCCACCGTGTGGACATGTGTTGAATTGTCTTTCCTAATATACTTTATATCCATATCCGCCATCCTATCAATATCCCGAATACTCAAATGCATTTTCTATATGATGTATATCCTCACCAAGTATGGTTATCACATCAAATCTAACCGGGGTGTCCATTCCATATCCATATTTGTTCAGGAAGAATAATGCAGTCCTACATATCTGTCTCTGCTTGCGCACATCGACAGCCTCCTCCGGCAAGCCCTTATGTACTCCGGACCTATACTTCACCTCGATAAACACTATATATCCATCGTGTTTTGCCACTATATCTATCTCACCGCTGGCCACCCTGAAATTCCTGCACAGGATCTCATAGCCCCTGCCAGCCAGATGATCAGCAGCTAAAGCTTCCTTTTCATTACCGGTTGCTCTGCTGTTATACATCATTTCACCTTTCCATGAATATATGTGTGATGAACAATTGTTATACAAAGTTCTTGATAAACGTCCTTCTGTGTATTGCGCACGGACCGATCTTCTTGAGCGCATCAATGTGCTCTGCCGTACCATATCCCATGTTTTTTGCAAATCCATACCCCGGATACAGACTGTCATACTCAACCATAAGCCTGTCCCTTGTAACCTTTGCAATTATACTTGCTGCCGCAATCGACGCAGACAGCGTATCACCTTTTATTATGCCTACCTGCTCGATATCAACACCCGGAATATTAACCGCATCGTTTAACAGGAGCTGTGGTTTAACCTGAAGCTTCGATATAGCCTGCTTCATCGCCTCGTAATCTGCATTGAGAACATTTATCTCGTCAATTACTTTCTCGTTTGCCATACCCACGCCTACAGCTACAGCCTTCGCCATGATCTCATCGTATAGAGCCTCCCTCTTCTTCGGTGTGAGCTGCTTGGAGTCGTTGAGGTATAAAATATCACAGTCCTTTGGAAGAATGACTGCAGCAGCCACTACAGGACCTGCAAGCGGGCCTCTTCCGACCTCATCTATACCACATATATATCCCTTATCAGCGTATTTTCTCTCAAATTCAAACATTTTATAGCTGCGGGCTTTTTCCTTTTCAAGAGCATTGATCTTTTTCTGAGCGGACGCTATGATCTTCTTTACCCCATCTCTATCATCGTCGCCATACTTCTCGATAAGCCCCGAATATTCACTTATATCAGCATCAGCAAATACTTTTTTTATCTCCGCTATACTTTCCATATGTCCTCCACCTAAAAACAAGGACCATTGCCACTTTTTAGGCAACAGCCCCTGATATCTTATCCTATTCTATCTTGCCAAAACCGCCTGTAAATCTGAATACAGCCCTGCCAATGATATCTTTCTTGTGTATATTGCCAACATCCTCCACACGGCTGTCACGGCTGTTGTTTCTATTATCTCCCAGAACAAAGTACTCGTCATCACCCAGTGTGATCTCCTCGGCTGCAACTCCGCGCTTGTCGCTGGCTATAGCCTCTCTGCCATACACATCGCCCTCCAGAGGCTCGTCATTTATATAGATAACACCATCTTCGTCTATATACACTGTCTCACCCGGAAGTCCGATTATACGCTTGATGAAGAAGGTCTCATCATCGTCTCCATACGGGAATACAACCACATCAAATCTCTTCGGCGAGCCAAATTCATACTCAAGCTTGTCAATCCATAATGTATCTCCGCTGTGAAGAGTATTGCTCATGGACTCTCCACTGACCTCTGTTCGCTGTCCGACAAATGTGAGCACAGCCCAGCATATGCCAATTACTATTATTATATAAATACACAGAAATATGAGATCCTTGACAATATTGACTTCCTTTTCGGCCTTTTCTTTCTTTTTTGCCTCTTTCTTCTCTTTCCTGAGCTGCTTCTTTAAAGCCTTCTCGTCGAGTTCTCCATCCTCATTGTACACTTCTTCAGAAGAGTCTGTATTAACCGCTTCTGCAGTTTTATCTGAGCTCTCAGATTTAGCTGCTCCTGCAGCTTCTTCCGATGTCTCCTTCTGAGATGATTCTTCCGATTTATCTGCTGTCTCCGCCTTTGCATCAGCCGAACTCTCAGCGACTGCTTTGTCCCAGGACCAGGAGGACTTCTCCTTATTTTCCTGCTCATCGTCGGCATTTTTCTTTTCAGCTTCCTTTGCTTCCTTCGCAGCCTTTTTTGCAGCCTTCTTCTGTTCTTTATCTATCGCTTTCTGACGCTTCTTCTCATATTTGGCGATCTCTTTGTCCCTTTCCTTCTTCGCAGGGTCATCCTCAAATATATCGTTTAACGCATCAGCAACATTCTTGTTTTCTTCACTCATCTAGTCTTCCTTCGGGGTCTCCAATGTAATACGCCCCAGCTTTCCCGATCTGAAATCATCGATCAGCAGAGCCGCAGCCTTGTCATAATCGAGCTCCCCGCCCTTCTTAATGCATTGTCTCTTCTCTGCGATACCTGTCAGCATCTGTACAGGATCATCAACACTTTCAATATTATACCTTTGAACAAGGGTATTACAATAGTTTGCCTGTAAAAATTTAATTAATTCAACCGCTATATCCGTTATGCTGAGTATCTCATCATTGATCGAACCTATGAACGCAAGTCTGAGACCAACGGCCTCATCATCGAATTTCGGCCATAAAATACCGGGAGTGTCCAGAAGCTCAATATTCTTTCCAAGTCTTATCCACTGCTTGCCTTTTGTGACACCAGGCTTATTTCCAACCTTGGTGCAGGCCTTTCTCGCATAGGAATTGATAAACGTGGATTTGCCGACATTCGGGATACCAACTATCATCGCCCTTATCGGACGGTTTATGATTCCCCTTTTTCTATCCCTCTCTATCTTCTCTTTGCAGGCCTCCTGCACGATATTGTTGATACTCTTCATCCCCATACCGTCACGGGCATTTATCTTTGCAACGGCAAAGTCTTTATTCTTATAATAGTTTTCCCACTTTGTTGTGACTGCATCATCCGCAAGATCTGATTTGTTGAGGAGTATGAGTCTGTATTTGTTCTTTGCAAGCTCGTCTATATCAGGATTCTTACTACTGAATGGGATTCTTGAATCCACCAGCTCTATGACGATATCTATAAGTTTTATATCCTCCTGCATCATTCGTCTTGCTTTTGTCATATGTCCGGGATACCACTGTATATTCATATCTCTACCTCTATTTTATCTTTACTCTGCCCAGCATCTCGCTCTTTTGCACATTGCCAGCCGCCTGAAATCTTGAATCCTGGCTGTTGTCCGGATTGTCTCCGAGCAGGAAGTATTCATTCTCTCCAAGTGTGATCGCAGATTCCGCTATTCCGGCTGTTTTTATCTCACAGTCGACGGGATAATCTGCAAGCGGATTGCCATTTATATATACCTGACCATTCTGGATAAGCACAGTCTCACCCGGCAGGCCTACCACTCTCTTGATGGAATAGTATTTGTCCTGATTCTCAACTATACGATACGCTACCACATCGTATCTTTCCGGGGATGTCACCAGATAAACAGCCTTATTGACCAGATACGATTCTCCATCCGTCAGTGTCGGCTCCATGGATGGTCCTACCATATATACCGTCTGGAATCCAAATGCAACAAAACCATAACCAAGTATAGCCGCTGTCAGTATCGATATGAACCAGCCAAGTGCGCTCTTCATAGTCTTTTTCAATGATCTCTGTTGTCTTCTCTGACGCCTTTTTTCTCTCCTTATCCTTCGGAGTCTGTCATATCTCTCACTCATGAATTCTATCCTTCAATCATCAATATATTTGTTCAGTTCATTTCATCCATTCTAAAAATGGCTGGAGTAGAAATACTCCAGCCACTTTTACTTTCATGTTACAAGCTTTATTATTTAACAAGCTCCTTAACCTTTGCTGCCTTACCAATTCTTGAACGTAAGTAGTAAATCTTAGCTCTTCTAACTTTACCTTTTCTTACAACTTCAATCTTCTCAACGAAAGGTGAGTGTACAGGCCATGTCTTCTCAACACCGCATCCGCTAGAGATCTTTCTAACTGTGAATGTCTCTCTGTTGCTTCCGCCCTGTCTCTTTACTACAGTACCCTCGAAGATCTGGATTCTCTCCTTGTTACCCTCTTTGATTCTGTTGTGTACCTTAACAGTGTCTCCTACGTTGAACTCATCAACGCTCTCCTTCATCTGTGAAGCTTCAAGATTCTTAATGTAATCGTTCATTGTGTTCCTCCTTAATATTCTGATGTTCTTACTACCATATCCACCGGATATATGGGCACAGAGGACCATCACTCTTTTCACAACTCATTTAATATAACATACTGAAATTGTAGATGCAAGAAGAATTTTCGGATTTTATCCGTTTTTTAGCAAACAGGGCATATAGATTGATTTCTATATGCCCTGTTGCATTAAATATCTTGTTCGACTTAATTCAGTCAAGTGGAGCTGGCGGGAGTCGAACCCGCGTCCAAAAGCTCATTCACTACAGTTTCTTCCATCACAGTCAGTGCTTTAACATTTCCTCAGCCTATCGCCCACTAACATGCTATAGACCTTAGTAGCTTCATGGATTTTCCTACATCGCAAAGCTTAGATGCAGGAGTTTGCCGAAAATCGACGCCATTCCTAAAGGCTCGGCGTTCCTAAAGGATGACGACTGCCCTTAGGCAGCGTATGCTAAATTATCGTTAGCGTTTATTTTTTTTCCAGCTTTTAGCGTGGCTCTGGTCCACGGATGGCTTCCATAGCTTCAAAACCCCTGTCGAAACCAGTCAACCCCTGATCATAGATCAGTGATAACCGATCATATATAATATATGCAGCAAATATCACAATGATACCTGCGCCTATATATCTTAATTTATCAGATGCTGTTACTCAGCGTCAGCAGTTGTATCTTCCGCTGCATCTGTCGCCTCTGCTGTATCTTCTGCAGCTTCAGTTGTATCTGCTGTGTCCTCAGCATCTGAGGCTGTGGCAGAAAACAGAGTGTCATAACCGCTGTCCTTCCAAGTCTTATCAACATATTCTGATAAGCTTGAAGCATCAACGTACTTAGGTATCGCCTTATATATCTTCACACCCGCAACACTTCCAACTATAGCAGCGATAACAACAATCGTAACTGTTATAGCTGTTATCTTCTTGATCTTCTGCTTCCTGAGAATCTCCTTGCGGTGCTTTTTCTCATATTTCTTCTTATCTACTTTACTCTGACTCATAACGCCCTTCTCCAGACTATCGTTTATTTGATTCCGATACACACATTATATCTGAACCAGCTTATCTTCTTCAACACCCTGCTAGTATAACACATGCTGTATCATATTTCCAATAATAAGTTTGATTTCACAGAAATTCCACAAACGCTCACGATCAGAAGTCCTTGCTCCTACTCTTGAGATCTCTCTCCATCTCGCGCTTAATATCCTTCTTGGCGATATCCTCACGTTTGTCGTAGAGCTTCTTACCTCTTGCCAGACCTATCTCCATCTTGACAAGTCCATCTCTGATATATACCTTGAGCGGCATAATGGTATAACCCTTCACCTTCTGCTGTCCGATGAGCTTGTTGATCTCGTACCTGTGGAGCAGCAACTTTCTCGTCCTGAGCGGATCTTTATTGAATATATTCCCCCTCTCATATGGGTTGATATTCATTCTGTACACATACACCTCGCCGTGGTCTATTCCGACAAATGCTTCCTTGATACTGCAGTGTCCCTGTCTTATGGACTTTACCTCGGTTCCCACAAGCTCTATTCCGGCCTCAAACTTCTCTTCTATAAAATACTCGTGATATGCCTTTTTGTTATTTGCGATGAGAGTGTTTCCTCTTTCCTTTGACAAATGTATCCTCTCCTTTATATACAATACTGAAATCTATCGACTTCGTCATCTTGTCTGTATTCTTCACCTTTATCTGTATAGGATCACCGATGGCATATTGTTTGCCCGTGTCCTCACCTATCATAGCATAATCTTCCTGAGAAAAATAGTAATAATCGTCGAGCATATCTGCCACGTTCACAAAGCCTTCCACCGTATTCGGCAGTTCCACGAACATTCCCCGGTTTGTAACTCCCGAGACAAATCCGTCATAGACCTCGCCAATGTGAGCTGACATATATTCCACCTTCTTGAGCTTCTCCACATCACGCTCAGCTTCCTCAGCTCTTCTCTCCTTGCGCGAATTGTCATCAGCCACCCTGTCAAGTATCATGCTATAATGTTCTATTCTCCTCGAGTCAAGTCTGCCATGTATATTTTCCTTTATTATACGATGTATCTGCAGATCTGGATATCTCCTTATAGGAGAAGTGAAATGACAGTAATACTTACACGAAAGTCCAAAATGTCCTGTGCACTCCGTTGAATACTTCGCCTGTTTCATGGTCCTCAGCGCCATCCTACTCACAAGATTCTCATAAGGCTCACCCTTTATCCTGTCAAGCAGCTTCTGGAATTCTTTCGGATGTATATTCTCCTTTGATGCCTTAAAGTACATTCCAAAATTACTTATAAGGAGCGCCAGCTGCTCAACCCTGTCTGCATCAGGTGTCTCATGCACTCGATACTCAAATGGTATATCCTGCCAGAAATAATCCTCAGCAATCGTCTCATTTGCAGCAAGCATAAAATCTTCAATGATCTCATTGGATCTGCGTCTCTCATATACACCTATTGATACAACTTTGCCGTCGGAGTCTATCTTGATCTTCGATTCGTCAAAATCAAAATCTATTGAGCCTCGTTTTCTTCTGTTCGCTCTGAGAAGATCCGACACATGAAGCATCATCTCGAACATGGGCACAAGCTCCTCATATTTTCTGGTCTCCCCTGGATCGTGATCCTCGACAATTGCAGACACACTTGTATATGACATTCTACGGTCCACATTGATCACAGTCTCACATATCTTATGTCCTACTATGTGGCCCTTCTGATCTATGTCCATAAGGCAGCTAAGTGCAAGTCTGTCCTGTCCTTCATTCAGCGAGCAGATACCATTTGACAGCTTGTGTGGAAGCATAGGTATTACCCTGTCCACGAGATAACAGCTTGTACCTCTGTTAAGTGCCTCTTTATCCAGAGGGGAATTCTCCTTTACATAGTGGGTCACGTCAGCTATGTGCACACCAAGCTTGTACATTCCGTCCGCCTCATAGAGTGTTATGGCATCGTCCAGGTCTTTTGCATCCTCGCCATCTATCGTCACTGTCTGAAGATGTCGGAGATCCGTTCTGCCTGCCATCTCCGATGCGCTGACAAAATCAGGGATCTGTGAGAGGCTGTCCATGACCTCGTCAGGAAAATCGACTGGAATGTCCAGAGCTCTGACCACAGACAGCACGTCACTCTCCGGATCATTTATATGTCCAAGTATCTCTATAATCTTTCCCTCCGGAGACTTCACTTTGTCTCCATAACTGATGATCTCCGCCACAACCTTATGTCCAGCCATGGCGCCCATGGAATTTGCCTTGGATATAAATATGTCTCCATCTATTTTCAGATTGTCAGGTATGACAAATCCAAAGTTCTTATTCTTCTGATAGACTCCGACAACCTTCTTTAGTCCACGCTCAAGTATCTTTATAACCGATGCTTCCTGCTTCATTCCCTTCGGTCTGTCCTCCGCACGTATGAGGACTGTATCACCGTGGAACGCTCCCATGGTATTCTTCTCAGGGACAAAGAAATCCTCCTTCATGCCCTCAACGCGGACAAATCCAAAACCTCTCTGATTGCCGATAAATGTTCCCTTGTATGTTCCTTCTCCGACCTTCTGATATCGTCCTTTTGCCGATCTGATGATCAGTCCCTCCTCTGTGAGGTCATTCAGTATATCGAGAAATGTCTGTCTCTCATCTCCCGGGACCTGAAGGAATGTACACATCTCCTTGAACTTCATAGGCGGATAATCATCATCGCATATAAATTCATATACCGTCTGTTTTCTTCTGTTGTATAACTCCAAATCCTTATTATCCATAACAAACCCTTTCTATATACATTATGCCCGCATCCCTACCGCACAAATACATTGCATAATGAGCAAAAAAATGCTTACATATATCAGTTAATATATGTAAGCATCAGAAATCATTATTAGTTGAAAAGCTTTGAGTCAAGCAGTAATGCAAGTACAAAGAAGAGAACTGTGAGAACTGCTGTTATCTTCTTAAGTATCTCCTGCTTTGAGCTTCCCTTATTCTTGCTCCAGTAGGAATTGTCAAATCCGCCGCCTGCTCCTGATATGGAACTTGTAAGGCTCGCATCCTTTCCTTCCTGTGAAAGAACCACTATTGCTAATACTATACATACTATAACATAAATTACCATTAATATTGTCTTCAGCATCTTAACACCTCCGTTTCCGAAAAAATGGTGTGTGTATAATTTTAACACCAACTTGAAACATAATAACACAACAAAATAATATATTCAATAACTATTTTCTTCGTTTTCTGTAAAACTCCGCAAATACCAGCATTGCGATACCTATTATCGAACAGGCAATACCTACGCCTGCATATTTCACATGGAATTTCATCTCAACAACATTCTCACCCTCAACAAGACTTATAGAATACAGGCTGTCTACCACCTTATCCGGCTGTACCTTCTGGCCGTTAACTTTGACTGTCCAACCATCACAGTAAGGAATAGATGTGAATAAACTCTGTCCTTCCTTGGCATTTACAACAAATTCTGCGCTGCCATTTTCTATATCCATCACATCAGGGGTATGTTTCTCAAGCTCCTCTGCTATGCTTTTCAGCAAATCCAGATCAAGAACATAAAACTGCTCTGCTCCATCATCCAGATCTAGCTTCATCTTTGAGTGAAGCACAACCTTGTAGTAATCACGATCCTCATTTACAGGAATATTGAACACTGACGGCGAAAGCCATCTGGCATATCTGGTCCTGTATATTCCATTGACATTCAGCTTTGCGTTAAACAGACTGTTCCATGGGATATTGCCATAAGCGATGTAATTGCCTTCCGGGATCTCCATCTTGTATACACGCTTCTTTGCTTTACTTACAACCGTCTCGTACTTTAAAGGCTTATAGATCTCAACCTTTCTGCCGAGCAGCTCGCTGTAGAGCTCATTTTGATATTCAAACGGATTGCCGTTATATTTTGCCGCTGTATATTTGCCTGAATCATATACAAATGCCATAGGCAGGCTGTATGGGTTCTCGTATACATCGGCTCCATTTGCATTGTCTGCAATATCCTCTACTTTATTCATGCCCTCCAGAGCATAATCAGATACGATGTATCTGACTCCCAGCAGTGAATCAGTTCCAAGCACCGGCATGTTGACAACACTTAGGTTATCGCCTTCGCTCCTGTATCCCGTGTCCACAAGGAAGTTCAACACTGTGCTGTCAGCGGTCGACACATACGATCCTATCGCCCAATACCCATAACCAAACGACTCGTCATAATTTGCTCTGACATTGTTCTTATATTTAAAATTATCATCCGTATCTTTGCCATTATTGTTTTTCTTTTTTTCGAGTGATCTTGTCGCCCTTGATCTGGTCTGGCTGATCCTGTATGTATCGGAATCATATTCTTTCAGATCATTTATAAGGCCTTCCATAGCCGTCTCATACTCAACAAAACTCTCACCGTTGTCGATATGGATATTGTCCATTTGCAACATCACGCTGTATCCTGTCTCAACAGTCAGCACTGCACACAGAATGACCGTAAATATAATTCCTAACACTCTTCCGGCTCCTACGTTTTTCGAAAGCCTGCTTACGAGTGCTATCAAAACGGCTACCCCTACAATTAGCGCAGCGGTCAGCCATACAAGTTTGTTATCCTGGACTCCATGCAGATAGTTTACACCAAGCATAGCCGCACTAAATATCGCACTTGCAATGATAACCCGCCATTTTACAGCATTCAGATCCTCCGAGAGGAAAAATTCAGCGGCAAAGAATAATATGCAGAATATTCCAACATGTGAATATCTGTACCAATATGATCCAACCTCTTTGAACAGAGAAAATGCCATGCACAATGGATTCCAGTAAAACATGAGCAGCATTACCACAAGCGTGACAAATGCTAATATCTTCTGCTTTACATTGTGTTTCTTACCGATGAAGATTCCAATAAATCCTATCAGCGCCAGACATCCGCAGTACAGAGACACGCTTCCCTTCTGACTCTGTGCGCCAAGCGAATATCCGTCTATCACAGATGAAACATCACCGATAAATGACATGTCGAGCAGAGAGCCGAAATCAAGACTTCCTCTTACACTATAACGCATCGCACCTATCGTCGGAAGGAACAACACCCCACTGATCAGAACTCCCGCCAGCATTGAATATATAAACCGTCCAAGTTTTCCGGCAAAATCCTTTATGACAGTCTTCTCAGCCTTAGTATCCCCACTGTACAATCTTGAATATGCAAATTCAAACAAAAACCAGAAACAGGCAAATACACAGTTGATTCCGCCCATATACCAGTTGAACAGAACTGCCAATGCAACTGATACGGAAAGCATAACAGGCCTGCCACCGTTAACCACTCTGTACACGCCCAGCATTATGAGCGGTAACATATAGAAGCCGTCAAGCCACATTATATTACATGCCTGGGCGATTCCATACTGACTCACTGCATAGCTCACCGCCAGAAAAATGATAAGTGCCTGCTTTTTCACAGAACCATCATTCCACTCTTCAAATCTCCTGTTGAGATAAAATGCAAATGTCGCCGCCGCACAGGCAAGCTTTAACGTTATGATCACATGTACGAACAATACAAGCTGGGATTTGTCGAATAACAACAGCAATAAATTGAACGGGCTGGAAAGATAATAACTGAATACTCCTATGCAGGCCCCTCCTATAGATTTGCTGAAAGAATAATCTATATTATTTTTGCCGTCAAATACATCCTTCAGATATGCCAGAAAATCAAGATACTGAAAATCAGCATCCTTGGATGCGAGTGAGTGTACTCCGAACGGCACATACTTTTTTATATAAAACAGAAGCCACAGCAGGCAGAATGTGATAATGCCCGCTGTAAGCATCTGAATAACGAGCTGTTTTCTCTGTTCTTTCTCCATCGTATTCTTCTCCAGATTATTTAGTTTTAATATAATACTACACAATCTGTGAAAATACTATATAGATTAAAAATTTTTAATGAAAGAATTTCTAACTTTTACATACTGATTTATAACATATACCTACTTCGTATATCGAAACCATGATTCAGCGGTCCACTGCCCGATCCCAGATCCAGCATGGCCTCCAGGGCACCGGATATATATTGTTTGGCCATTCTGACTGAATCACTTACATCATATTCCTTTGCGAGATTTGAAGCGATCGCACTTGAAAGCGTACATCCTGTGCCATGTGTATTCGGATTATCAATACGCTCACCCGAAAACCAGGTGATATTCTCTCCGTCAAAAAGCATATCATTTGCATCATTTATGCTGTGTCCACCCTTTACAAGGACAGCGCAGCCATACTTTCCGTATATACATCTGGCGGCATTCTCCATATCAGCTACGCTCTTCACCGATATACCAGTGAGCGCCTCAGTCTCAGGTATGTTTGGCGTTATGAGCTTTGCAAGTGGGAACAGTTTACCGGTCATGACCTCCACCGCATCATCGCTTATAAGCTTAGCACCACTGGTCGCCACCATCACAGGGTCAAGCACGACATTCTCCGCATTGTATCTGGCAAGTCTGTCAGCTATCACATCAATAAGTTCAGGAACAGATACCATTCCTATCTTGACCGCTTTCGGCCGTATATCGGTAAACACCGCATCTATCTGGGCGCCAAGTACATCAGGGATAACGTTCATGATAGCAGTCACTCCTGTGGTATTCTGAGCCGTGAGGGCTGTGATCGCACTCATACCAAATACGCCATTTGCCTGCATGGTCTTGAGATCCGCCTGCACACCTGCGCCACCTGAGGAATCGCTTCCGGCTATGGTGAGGACAGGCACAAGACGGCTTCTGTCAGAATTTATACTGCACAGCATGTCATCCATACTCTTAAAATAATGATCACAATGTGCTATAAGATCTCCCTGTCTGTCCCTGCTGGATTCGTCATAGAGACCGACCACAACAAATCCTCCGTTCTGTGCTGTCTCCGCCGCATGATATGCGTCCTCGAATACAAATGTATCCGAAGCCGGAGTTCCCATAAACTCAGCCGCCATCTCATATATCTTAGGTGAGGCTGCCTTGCCCACGCCCACCTCAGAACATGTAAATATCCTGTCAACATACTTCATAAGTCCCGTCCGCACAAGTGCTGCCTCAACATGGCATCTGTCTGTGGATGTTGCAACAGTGACCGGGATATCATATCTCTTTAAGAACCTCAGCAGTTCAGGCACACCTGACTTCGGCTCAACTTTATTTGCATAGAAATCGCGCACAGTCTCATTGATACCGTCTATAATCTCCTTCGCGCTGAGTTCAAGTCCATAGTGTTTCTGCATATATTCTGCGCCCTTCATCATGGTCATGGTGAAAAGCACCTTCTCAAGATCAGGTTCTGCCTGTATCCCCTGTCCCGCCAGATACATCTCTCCGGCATGATCCCACATAGGCATAGAGTCAAGCAGAACCCCATCCATATCAAATATCGCACCTTTTATATCACTGATAACTATTTTTTTCATATACACCTCTATATCATATATTTAGTCAGGCATCAAGCATATTCTCTACAGAAACCTTGAGCTCCTCTGTGGCCTTCTGTATGTCCTTTTGTCCGAATATGGCACTTATAACTGCCACACCGCATATTCCGGAGCCCGCAAGCTCGGCCACATTATCCTTTGTTATGCCGCCTATGGCAATGACCGGTATGGACACCGCCTCACAAATGGCCTTGAGAGTTTCATGGCTCACATCGTCTGCGTCATCCTTTGAACCTGTTGTAAACACTGCTCCTACACCAAGATAATCTGCGCCGTGCTTTTCCGCTATAATCGCCTGTTCGACAGTCTGTGCAGACACTCCAAGTATCTTGTCAGGGCCGAGTATCTTTCTGACGTCCATGGCCTCCATATCACTCTGTCCCACGTGTACACCGTCAGCATCTATATCTTTTGCTATGCTGACCTCGTCATTGATGACAAATGGAACTCCATATTCCTTACAAAGCTTCTGTATCTCCTTCGCCTCAGCGAGGAAGTCTTCTCTGTCGAGCTTCTTCTCCCTGAGCTGTACAAATGTTGCACCGCCGTCAAGTGCCTTCTTTACCTGATCATACAGAGTCTCTTCACCAAGCCAGTGTCTGTCAGTTACTGCGTAGAGCAAGAGCTCTTTCTCACTGCAATTTATCATACTATCCGTCCTTCCTATATGTTTCGATCCCGATCTGATGCAGATCCAGGCAATTATTAGACTTCCGTCAATTATCTGATTTCAAACTTTGCGCCCTGTTCAAGTGTATCCCCGTCCATATTGTATATGGCATCGATTATCCTGTTCCTGTATGTTGAATTACCCTCAAATGCCTGCAGATGGGAATAACCGATCTCCCCAGCAAGTCCCATGACCATGACAGCCGCTGCAGCAGCCTCAAGCTTGTTGTCCTGATTTGCCACAACATATGCTGTCATCATTCCTGAGAGCTGGCAGCCTGTTCCAGTGATCTTACCCATCTCAGGACGGCCGTTTCTGATTACATAACATTTCTCGCCGTCCGCAACAAGGTCTATTGCGCCTGTTACAGCTATGATAGATCCCGTTTCAGCAGATAGCTTCTTGACAAATGTCACTGCATTATCAAGCGTATCCTCCGTAACCGCATCTGCCACATCGGCATCAACACCCTTTGTGCTGCCGGAACCATATGCCAGAGTTTTGATCTCAGAGATATTTCCTCTTATAACATCAAATCTAATCTCCTTCATAAGTCCAACAGCCGTATCAGTTCTGAGCTTACTTGCTCCTGCTCCAACAGGATCGAGAAGTACAACATGTCCAAGTTCATTTGCCTTCTTCCCTGCCAGGTACATTGATGGAATAGTGTTCTTGTTAAGTGTTCCTATGTTGATATTCAGACCACCACATATGCTTGTGATATCCTCCACGTCACCCTCATCATCCGACATGATAGGACTTCCACCGCACGCCAGAATGACATTTGCCACATCATTTACAGTTACATAGTTTGTTATATTGTGTACCAGAGGTACATTCTTTCTTACATTTTCAAGGCACTCTTTTATCATGTTTTTCTGTCTCCTTTATATATACTCTGTTGTTTATCTGCTAATCTTTTTTGACGAAAAGCGGCCATACCATAAGGCACAGCCGCTTTTCTTATGCTGTATGTATCCCTACGCCGGCGCTGATCCAGGTCAGACCTGATCTACTCCTGGGCAGGAGGTACATCAGATGTACAATGCATACACTTTGTTGCTTTGATATCTATCTCCCCCATACAGTATGGGCACTTTCTTGTGAGAGGAGCTGCCTCCTCTTTCTTCTTACCAAGATCCATGATCGCATTGATTCCCTTCATGATGACAAATATAACAAATGCCATGATTATGAAGTTGATAACTGCTGAAATAAACGCTCCATACTCGATATACTGTCCTGTATGGAATATCTGAAAATGTCCACCAATCTCTGCTCCACCGATGCTGTTGATTATTGGTGTGATGAAACAGTCTGTAAAAGATGTAACCAATGACTGGAACGCTCCACCAATGATAACACCGATTGCAAGACTCATCACATTTCCCTTAAGGGCAAACTCCTTAAACTCTTCCAAAAACTTCTTCATATGTATCCTTCCAACTGAATACAGCACCGATCATAACAATCTTATATTATAATTCGGTGCCGTATCTTTTATTTATTGTTTCTCGCGCGATTGATATGACATATATCTACATTTGCTGTCATCGCTCATCGCACATCATCTTTTTTTACTTTCTTACAATAAGTGACTTGCCTGTCATCTCCTTAGGCTGAGGAAGTCCCATAACCTCAAGAAGTGTAGGTGCGATATCTGCAAGACATCCGCCCTCACGAAGCTCTACATCTTCACCATAGTTGTAAAGGATAAATGGTACAGGGTTAGTTGTATGAGCTGTATGTGGAGCACCGGTCTCATAGTTGATCATCTGCTCTGCGTTACCATGATCAGCACAAATAAAGAGAACACCATCAACCTTATCAATTGCCTCTACAGCAGCGCCAACGCACTTGTCAACTGTCTCTACAGCCTGGATAGCTGCTGGGATAATACCTGTATGACCAACCATATCAGGGTTTGCAAAGTTGATGATGATCACATCATACTCGCCACCAAGGATAGCTGCATTGAGCTTCTCGCTTACCTCTGGAGCACTCATCTCAGGCTGAAGATCATATGTTGCTACAGCAGGTGACTTTACAAGGATTCTGTCCTCATTCTTGTTAGGCTCCTCAACACCGCCGTTGAAGAAGAAGGTTACATGAGCATACTTCTCTGTCTCAGCAAGTCTGAGCTGCTTGAGACCCTTAGCTGCAAGGTACTCACCGAATGTGTTGTCGATCTCTTCCTTCTTGAATGCTACAAGCTTGTTAGGTATTGACTCGTCGTAGTCCTTGAAACATACATATGTGAGTGGCATGCGGCCATTTGCTCTCTCAAATCCATCAAAATCATCACAGCAGAATGCTCTGGTGATCTCGCGGGCTCTGTCTGGTCTGAAGTTAAAGAATATAACTGAATCATTTGGTTTAACAAGTGATACAGGCTTACCATTCTCTGTGATTACTGTAGGAAGAACGAACTCATCATATACTTCCTTGTCATATGACTCCTGCATAGCTGCAACCGGGTCCTCAGCCTGAACGCCCTCACCTGTTACAAGTGACTTGTATGCAAGCTCTACTCTGTCCCATCTGTTATCTCTGTCCATTGCGTAGTAACGGCCTGACATAGATGCAACCTTACCTACACCAATCTCCTTCATCTTTGCGATAAGCTCCTCAAGGTATCCCTTACCTGATGCAGGCGGTGTATCTCTTCCATCGAAGAATGGATGAACGTATACGTTCTCAAAGTTCTGCTTCTTGCAGAGCTCAAGGATCGCATAAAGGTGTGTATTGTGGCTGTGAACACCACCATCTGAGAGAAGTCCCCAGAGATGAAGATCTGAATTGTTCTTCTTGCAGTTTTCTATTGCAGCAAGCATCTCCTCGTTCTCAAAAAAATCTCCATCAGCGATTGCCTTTGTGATTCTTGTAAGCTCCTGATATATGATACGGCCTGCGCCGATATTCATATGACCTACCTCTGAATTGCCCATCTGACCGTCTGGAAGTCCTACAGGAAGTCCTGAAGCTGCGCCCTGCACAAATGGTGCTGTAGCCATAAGTTTGTCCATAACAGGTGTCTTTGCAAGTGCTACTGCATTGCCCTCTGTCTTGTCACTGAGACCATATCCGTCGAGGACCATTAAAACTACTGGTTTCTTACTCATAATTTTTCTCCTTTTTATTTATTCCGGCTAAATGCCTCTTAATCATAATTCACTCATTTGAGATTATACTTATATAATGCCTATTTTTCAAGTTCAAATCCAACTCAAATCACAGGTCAATATCCAGTTCAACCGGGCAGTGATCAGATCCCATGATATCAGTGTGTATCTTGGCATCGACAAGCTTGTCCTTCAAACTCTCAGATGTGAGAAAATAGTCGATACGCCAACCTGCATTCTTCTCCCTTGCCTTGAATCTGTACGACCACCATGAGTAGATATTTTCCTGATCCGGATAAAAATATCTGAATGTGTCGATGAAGCCATCATCTAGAAGCACCGTCATCTTCTCTCTTTCCTCATCAGTAAATCCCGCATTCTTCCTGTTTGTCTTTGGATTTTTCAGATCTATCTCATTGTGAGCCACGTTCATATCGCCGCACACTATAACAGGCTTATTCTCCTCAAGCTTTTTCAGATATGCTCTGAAATCATCCTCCCACTTCATCCGGTAATCAAGCCTTGCAAGCTCGTTCTGTGAATTTGGTGTATATACAGTCACCATGTAGAAGTTCTCATATTCAAGTGTTATGACACGACCCTCATGGTCGTGTTCATCTATGCCTATACCTTTTGTTTCACTCAAAGGTTTCTCTTTTGTGAAAATAGCCGTACCTGAATATCCCTTCTTATCCGCATAGTTCCAATACTGATAATATCCTGGCATATCAAGTGTGAGCTGTCCCTCCTGCATCTTGGACTCCTGTATACAGAATATGTCTGCATCTATGCTGTTAAAAAAGTCCATGAAGCCTTTACCGGCGCATGCCCTTATTCCATTTACGTTCCATGAGATAAGTTTTTTCATAAATTTATATACCATTTTATCCTTTCATTATTATTTGGGGAAAATCATGTTTTATTTTATCATACAAACACCCATTCTGACTGTCAAATCATTAAAAAAATTCACCAAAATCCTGCTATGACCACAACGAAAAAAGGCAGCGACGATTCGCCGCTGCCTAAGGGTATATATTATTGTTTTTTAGGGGTCAAATTTAATTTTTTACAAATGATACATTTGATATAGAAACTGTATGTGCTCCAAGTGTGTATCCTTCAACATATCCCATTGAGAAGAATAATCCGGCACCTGTATCAACAGTGATACCATCTGTGAAAACTTCTTCCTTAGGTGTAATTGTGAGTGTTATATCTTTAGCCTCACCAGCTGTAAGAACTACATCTTCACCGCCATGCCATGCATATCCGGCTGAAGGAGTCATAACAGCAACCTTTACAACTCTATCAACATCAGAAAACAATGTACATTTAAGCGTATATGACTCGCCCTGCTCAAGAGACAATCCCATCTGCTTAAGCTGGATGTTCCAGTCTGCCTCACCCACGTTTGCAACACTGTATGTGATCTTTCCATCTCCAGTTTCAATTGTGGCATCTCCAGGAGCAGTCACTGCATTTTCCCAACCGGCAAGGCTACCATCCTCACTCATCTCAAATTCTGGGTTTGTGAGAAGATTCTTACCTACAGGCACATCTATCTCTGGAGCCGAAGTCTTTTCAAGGATAATGTTATCAATACATATTCTATGCTGATCTGTAATTGCCGAACCATTTTCTCCGCCTGCGCCAAGTGCAATATTGAAAATACTCTCTTCGTCTGTGTCACAGGCCATCTGGAATGTGTTTGAAACAGTCACATATTTCTGATCAGCCTGATCGTATGCATCAAGCTTTACTGTCTCCTGAACATACGGTGTCCAGTCCTCTGCACCTGTACTATCCTTATGTGTACTTCCATCCCTCTGTATCGCATACTGAACAGTTCTCGACACAGAACTCTTTATATCAAATGAAAGCTTGTACCACTGTCCTTTCTCAAGCTTGATATTATTCTGCTTGAGCTGTATCTTCCAGTTCTGGTCACCTGAATTCTTTATTGTGAAGTCAGCAGCATTGTCCTCCTTCTGGCTGTCCACAACAGACTCTGCATCCGCACTGCTGTCTATATACACATCATATCCAGCAAAATCTGCTGAAAAGTTCCCATTGAGAAGAAGTGAATCCTGCATTATCTTCACATTGTCTAACAGAACTTCTCCGCTGTTACCAAAATCAATGCTGATTGAACTGTCAGTCACTTCTTCTCCGGTCTCAAACTTGTAAACATAATTCTTAATTCCTTTATCCAGAGTTACATCAAACTTTGAATCTCCCGTAGTGATAATTATATTCTTTCCCTCAGTTGCAGTCTCAGCATCAAATTTAAGTACATACTTTGTATTTGGGGCATACGCAAGCTCATCCTGTGATAATACGAAGTTGCCATCTATACTCTCATCCAATGACTTGTATGAAAATCTTCTTCCGTCAGACAGACCTGTCACCTTATACTCAGCACCGCAATTGTTGCTGACTGTCCAATATCCAAGTCTTCCTGTTCCTTCCTGAAATTCACCATTGTAAACTAGGTTTCCATCAGCGAGGATCGTCTTCTTGTCAACTATCTCAGTCTGATTTGTCTTTACCAGCTTTACATTTGCAATATGTACACCAGCCACGCTTCCCTGATTGCCGAAGTTGAATTCTATTCTTCCCTTGTCATCAGATGAATCAGTCATCGTATACTCATACTCAAATGTCTGTTTCTCTGTTGTCATATCAAATTTTGTATCCTTAAGATATCTTCCCCATGATCTGGTTGGCGCTGAGACATCAATTATGCCTGTTCTCGCCTCATCCGCCCACGCATCAAATGAAAGCTTGTATGTGGCACCTTTTTCTACAGGAATATCAGGCTGTACCAACTGTATGCTGTAATCAACCGTTCCTGCATCAATTGTATTTATGTTGATTGTATTGTTCTCGATGACCGCTGTTCCTTCGCCGCCATTCTGCGCCATAAAAATCCAGTTTTCTGCATCTCCCAGATCCTCGGTCTCACTAAAATCACCATTTATTACATAATTGCCATTTTCATCCGGATCACGAATTATAACTTCACGCTCTGGCTTTGTCACATTTTCGTCATAAGACTCCTTCTGGTATACTCTCACATAATCAACATATAAGCTCTCACTGTTAATATAATCTGCATCTGCATCCGGATTTCCTGGCCAATTACCGCCAACTGCAAGATTGAGTATTACATAGAATGGCTGATCAAACGGTGCCGGATAAGTAACTGTACCTTTTCCGGCAGTTGTAGAATACCAGTCATTTTCCTCATGCATCTTAACTCCATCTACATACCACGTAATTTTTCCAGGCTCCCAGTCACATGTAAATACATGATAGCTGTCCGCAAATGACTTTCCATTTGAAAGTGTATATTTTCCCTGTGACTCTGAATGCGGATTGCCATAGTGAATCGTTCCATAGGTTGTATATGTATTGTCTCCAAGAACCTCCATCACATCTATCTCACCACATCTAGGCCACTGTCCATACAGGCTCTCGTTTGTAGGCATCATCCATGCTGCTGGAAGATAACCCTTACCTGTAGGAACCTTTGCTCTGAACTGTACTCTGCCATACTTGAAATCCTGCTTATTCTGTGTGTTTACTCTTCCCGATGTATATGATATAGAACCATCCTCATTCACTTTTTTCTTTGAGCTTATAACAAGTGTGCCATTCTTGACTTTTATATTATCTTCAGAATCAACATATGACTGAAGCTCATTATTGACCCAGCCAGGCTCATGGAGTTCAACATTCCAAATATCACGGTTGAGCTCTGTTCCGTCAAATTCATCATGCCATAAAAGTTTATACCCCTGCGACTCGTATTTATTTTCTACAGTCACCTTCTTATTTACAGTCACTTTACATGTTGCTTTCTTTCCTGAACCGTCAGCAGCTTTTGCTGTGATTGTAGCTGTACCTGGTGCTATAGCCTTCACAACGCCTTTTGCTGAAACCGTTGCAATCTTTTTATTGCTCGATGTCCAACTTAACGTCTTGTTGGTTGCCGATGCAGGAGCGACAGTAGCTGTAAGCGTTTTACTGCTTCCCTCTGTGATAGTGAGTGTTGCCGCTGAAAGCTTGATAGAAGTAACTGGCTGTTTTACTGTAATCTTACATCTTGCATATTTGCCACTTCCATCCATAGCCTTCGCAGTTATATATACTCTTCCAACCTTAACTGCTTTTACAACACCTTTCGAGGAAACTGTTGCTATTCTTTTATCTGATGATGACCACTGAATTCTCTTATATGTGGCATTCTTTGGAGCAATTGAAGCTTTTAACGTCCTGCTGGTTCCTTTAAACATGTTCACAGCCTTTGCAGACAATTTAACAGTCTTCGTAGGAACCCCAACATAAACATTAAACCTATACATTACCTTTGGGTTTGCAGCACTCTTCACTGCTACAACCGCTTTTCCTGATTTTACCGCTTTGACAACACCCTTGTTATCTACTGTAACTATCTTCTTATTTGATGATACATATGTTACTTTTTTGCTGATCTTACCTGTAACTACAACTCTAGGTTTCACCCGAAACTTTGTACCCTTTTTTAGTACAAGTTTATTTGTGACAAGATTTGTCACAGTTACAGACTTTACCGCAGCTTTTGATGTTCTAGCACTAACGTCTGATGGACACAGAGTGATCAGCATACAAACTACAAGTATCATAGCCACAAGCTGTTTTAACCTTCTCATAAAATACTCCTCTCCAAAAATAAAATAATAATATTTACGACGTCGCATCTTTATAAAGTATTTTGATAATAACATCTTATACATTTGCCATATATCGTTTTATTGCTTTTTATATAGTTTACATGATATATTATAGAGGAGTTGTAAAGTAAGACTTTTATAAACTTTTGATAACATATAAATTTTTACCCTGACACAATTTACTGAAAAGGATTTATACACATATGAAATACTCAAAGGAAATATTCTACCAGGAATTTATAAGACGCGAAGATTCAACCAATAGAGCGCCCTATAACCCTGAACTTGAATTTTACTCAATAATACAAAATGGAGATATAGAACAGGTTAAAGAATTGTGTAAAGCCTCACCACTTAAGGATAAAAAAGGACTCGGCTTACTATCTGAAAAGCCGGTCAACAATATAAGATATCATTTTATCATAACAACAGCCCTTGTTGCAAGATACTGTATTGAAGGTGGTCTCGATGTGGCAACTGCTTACAATCTCAGTGATTTTTATATAAAAAAGTCAGATACAATGAAGTCTGTGGAGGATATATCTGAATTACATGCGTTCATGTGCATCGACTATGCAAAAAAAATGCGAAACCTTAAGAAAAATTCCATATGCTCCAAACCGGTCGCAGAGTGCATAGACTACATATACGATCATCTGCATACTAGGATCACTGTTGAACTTCTGGCAAAACGTGTCAATCTCACCCCGTCATACCTGTCAAGGCTGTTCAAAAAAGAGACCGGAGATAATATCGGACATTATATAAAAATGCTAAAACTTGATACTGCAAGGAACATGCTCATATACTCTGATTATAGCCCTGCCCAGATAGCACAGACTCTCGCATTTCCAAGTCAGAGTTATTTTACCGAACAGTTCAGATTACATACTGGTCTAACACCTGCGAACTATAGAAATATAAATTTAAGGCAAACCCCATTTCATAAAAACAATACTTAGTTCCTGAAATATACCACCTTGTTTTTCTAAGCGTAAACAAAAGGGATTACCTTGTGATAAAGCACTTGATAATCCCTTTCAATATTCTATATCAGATTTAATCTAAAACTAATATATTTTAGCCTGTTTAAAATTACTTTCCGGCATTTACAACCTGACCGAAATCAGCCTTGAGTGAAGCACCGCCGATAAGACCACCGTCGATGTCTGGCTTTGCAAGGAGCTCAGCAGCGTTGCCAGCGTTCATAGAACCGCCGTACTGAATTCTTACCGCCTCAGCTGTATCTGTATCGTAGATCTCAGCGATGAGATCACGGATTCCCTTACATACTTCCTGTGCCTGATCTGATGTAGCTGTCTTACCTGTTCCGATAGCCCAGATTGGCTCGTAAGCGATAACCATTGACTTAACCTGATCTGCTGTTACGCCAGCGAGATCTGACTTGATCTGAAGACGGATCCAGTCCATAGTAACACCGAGCTCTCTCTGCTCAAGTGACTCACCACAGCAAAGAATAGGTGTGATACCAGCCTCAAATGCCTTCTTAACCTTCTTGTTGAGAAGAACATCATCCTCCTTAAAGTAATCACGACGCTCTGAATGTCCGATGATAACGTACTTAACACCAGCATCAACAAGCATTGCTGCTGAGATCTCGCCTGTGTAAGCTCCGCTCTCCTCGAAGTACATGTTCTCTGCACCTACAGCTACGTTTGTTCCCTTTGTTGCCTCAACAACTGGTACGATATCGATAGCTGGTACACAGTATACTACATCTACGTCATCATTCTTTACTAAGTCCTTTAACAGGTTAACAAGCTCAACAGCCTCGCTAGGAGTCTTGTTCATCTTCCAGTTACCTGCAATAATCTTCTTTCTTGCCATTGTAATCTACCTCTTATATTTGTATTTTTTGATGAGTACCGGCCTGAACCGGCACCCACCAGTATAATCTTTATATCTCAGCGATATACAAATTACTTGTCGTTAGCTGCTGCTACACCCGGAAGCTCCTTACCCTCAAGGAACTCAAGTGAAGCTCCACCACCTGTTGAGATGTGGCTCATCTTTGAACCGTAACCAAGCTGGTTAACTGCTGCTGCTGAATCTCCACCACCGATGATTGTTGTAGCGTCTGTATCAGCAAGTGCTGCTGCAACTGCCTTTGTACCAGCTGCAAGTACAGGGTTCTCGAATACACCCATAGGTCCATTCCAAACAACTGTCTTAGCTGTCTTAACTGCGTCTGAGTAAAGCTCGATAGTCTTAGGTCCGATATCGCAGCCTTCCTTGTCTGCAGGCATCTTGTCAGCGTCAAATACCTCTGTCTTGATGCTTGGATCGTCGATAGGGTTAGGGAAATCCTCGATCATAACTGTATCAACTGGGAGAAGAAGCTTCTTGCCAAGGCTCTCTGCCTTTGCCATCATCTCCTTACAGTAATCGATCTTAGAATCATCTACAAGTGACTTACCGATCTCATATCCCTTAGCCTTAAGGAATGTGTAAGCCATACCACCACCGATGATAAGTGTATCGCACTTCTCAAGAAGGTTTGAAATAACGTTCAGCTTGTCAGCAACCTTAGCACCACCGAGGATAGCTACAAATGGTCTAACTGGGTTCTCTACTGCATTGCCAAGGAAGTCAATCTCCTTCTGCATTAAGTAACCAACTACTGCTGTGTCAACAAGTCCAGCAACACCAACGTTTGAGCAGTGAGCTCTGTGAGCTGTTCCGAATGCATCATTTACAAATACATCACAGATGCTTGCAAGATCCTTAGAGAAAGCCTCTCCATTCTTTGTCTCCTCAGCTCTGAAACGAGTATTCTCAAGAAGGATTACATCCCCATCCTTCATAGCGTCAACTGCAGCCTTAACTGTATCGTCAACAACCTCAAGGCTTGGTACGAACTTAACCTCCTGTCCAAGGAGCTCTGTAAGTCTCTTAGCAACTGGTGCAAGGGTCTTAGTCTGCTTGTCTTCCTCAGTCTTAACCTTTCCAAGGTGTGAGCAAAGGATAACCTTTCCACCGTCAGCGATAAGCTTCTTGATTGTTGGAAGAGCTGCAACAAGTCTGTTCTCGTCTGTAATCTCTCCGTTCTTTAATGGTACATTGAAGTCGCATCTGCAAAGCACGCGCTTGCCCTTAACATTGATATCATCTACTGATTTCTTGTTTAATGACATTTCTAATTCCTCCTAAATAATGTTATAGAACAGAAAACTATAAGTTGTCCTCTGCCCAGCTACCTACCCGCTCTTATGCGGGAACATAGAAACGCATAATTGCTTCCTACGAAGAAAAAAGGGCCCGGTCCTTGGAGACCGGACCCTCTATTAGGTCTAATAAATACTTTTAAATGAGCTTACATTATAAAAGCTAATTATAGCTTGAAATAACTTATGCTAACTCTGCGAAGTACTTGATTGTTCTAACCATCTGGCTTGTGTATGAGTTCTCATTGTCATACCATGAAACAACCTGAACCTCATATAAATCATCAGCGATCTTTGATACCATTGTCTGAGTTGAATCAAATAATGAACCATATCTCATACCGATAACATCTGATGAAACGATTGGATCTGTGTTGTAACCGAATGACTCTGAAGCAGCAGCCTTCATTGCAGCGTTGATTCCATCAACTGTTACATCAGCACCCTTAACAACTGCTGTAAGGATTGTTGTTGAACCTGTTGGAACTGGAACTCTCTGAGCTGATCCGATAAGCTTGCCATTTAACTCTGGGATAACAAGACCGATAGCCTTAGCAGCACCTGTTGAGTTAGGAACGATATTAGCAGCACCTGCTCTAGCTCTTCTTAAATCGCCCTTTCTGTGTGGTCCGTCAAGTATCATCTGATCGCCTGTGTAAGCGTGGATTGTTGACATGATACCAGACTGGATTGGAGCATAGTCATTAAGAGCCTTAGCCATTGGTGCAAGACAGTTAGTTGTACATGAAGCTGCTGAGATGATCTGATCATCAGCTGTTAATGTATCCTGGTTAACTGAGAATACGATAGTCTTAAGATCATTACCAGCTGGAGCTGAGATAACAACCTTCTTAGCACCTGCGTTGATATGAGCCATTGACTTCTCCTTTGAGCAGTAGAAACCAGTACACTCAAGAACTACATCAACACCGATCTTACCCCAAGGAAGGTTGTTTGCATCTGCCTCCTTGTAGATTGTAAGAGTCTTACCATCAACTGTGATTGTGTTAGCCTCATCATCAGCTGAAACTGTGTGAAGGTTCTCACCGATCTTGCCACAGTATCCACCCTGTGCTGTATCGTACTTGAGAAGATCTGCAAGCATTGAAGGCTTTGTTAAATCGTTGATTGCAACAACTTCATAACCCTCTGCACCGAACATCTGTCTGAATGCAAGACGACCAATACGTCCAAAACCGTTAATTGCTACTTTTACTGCCATTTTTTATTCCTCCTAGGTTTTTGAAATATAATAAAAGTATTTATCAATCTGCTACGCGGGAACGTAGCAAATAAATCGTGTTAAATACACAAGCTAATCATACATTCTTTAGGTATAAATTTCAAGCCTTAATCTCATTTTTTTAGTTATCATCTATCCAAAATAGACAAACTTGTTTTAACAAATTATACTAATGGGCTGAGACTATAGAAAAAAAGTTACTACTACAATTTGATAATAATAAGATTACTCAACAGCTTTACTTTATATATTTTTTTCAGTGTTTTATGTTATAATATGAAACGCAATGATTATAAACGGAGGTATACAGAAAATGATCATCTGTGATTCGCATATACATTCGGAGTTCTCAAGTGACTCTTCCGCCCCACTGGACAGCATAATCCAGCAGGCAATACAACTTGGAATTCCAAAGATCTGTCTGACAGACCACCACGATATAGACTTTCCTATCAATCCGGAGGACGGTTTTGACTTCCAGCTTGATTTCGATTCATATTTTGCTGCGCTGGATGAAATCCGGGACAGATACAGAGATAAGATAGACGTGAGAAGCGGCGTGGAGCTCGGTCTCATGAATACCGTTGCTGATAAGGCAAGGGATATTGCAGGCAAATACAAAAACGAACTGGACTTCATCATAGGATCATCGCATCTTGTAAGAGGTCTCGACCCATACTATCCAGCTTACTATGAGGGACGTACAGAGATAGAAGGCATCCGCGATTACTTTGAGTCCATCCTTGAGAACGTGACTCTGATAGATGACTTTGACGTATATGGTCATCTTGACTACGTAGTAAGATACTGCCCATCAGGCGAGAATATCTTTAGGATGGCAGATTATACTGATGTGCTTGAACAGATTTTCAAAATAATCATCCCAAAAGGGAAAGGTATAGAGATCAATACCGGAAGCCTGTACAAGAATATGAGTTACGCACATCCTCACATGGATATCCTAAAACTCTACAAGGATATGGGCGGTGAGATCATCACAGTGGGGTCTGATGCACATAAGCCCGAATATCTGTGCTATGATTTTGAGACATATGCAAGGGATGCCCTCACATCACTCGGCTACAGATACTACTGTACATTCAAGAACAGAAAGCCAGAATTCAATCCGCTGTAAAATAAAATTGCAAAATATCAATTTATATACTTATAAATATAAAAAGATGGAACACATACGCCAGTTCAATGGCTTATATGTTCCATCTTTTTTATACCGTAAATTCAATTCCGGCAGTCACCTGACTGCTCTATTTGTTTCATATCTCATTATGTATTGTTTCCTGTATAGTACGGACTATGTGGTATATCATGAATGTCTGTTTTTCTCATTTTTTCAAGATAATCGCCTCCGGCGCCATCCAGATCACCATATATCGCATTTGGGCAATAACTGAGGAGCATGTCAAGGACTTTCTTTTTTCTCTTTTCGGTCACATTACAGTCAGAAAAATCAATGGCCCTGTGAAACTATTCAATTCAAACTCTCCATTATGTATCATGGAGCATATAGTGATTATCATAAAAAGAAAAATCACTGAAAAGATACCAAACAATATCCATCCACGCACTTTGACGTCTTTGCGCAAAACTTCTCTGCCTGTATCACCCATACGAAATCTCCTTATGTCAGACCATCACTCTTTGTAAAACCCTGTCAACAGATGCTTCCTCCGCCAAGCACATGATCATCTTCATAGAACACTACAGCCTGTCCCTTTGTCACAGCTCTTACCGGCTCGTCAAATACTGCTTCTACCAGATCTTCATCTATCTTTCTGATGGTACACATACTTCCCTTATGATTGTATCTGATCTTCGCCTTGACATGCATTGGCTCCGTGAGATCCTCTATGGACATAAAGTTCAGTCTGTTGCATATCAGCCTTTCTGAAAATACATCTCCGTTCTCTCCTATAACAACCTGATTTGTCTCAGGTATGATGTCCACCACAAATACCGGATGCCCCATCGCAAGTCCAAGTCCTTTTCTCTGTCCTATGGTGTAGTGTATGATTCCCTTATGTCTTCCGATCGCATTGCCATGTATGTCTACAAAATCTCCCGGAACCGCCTTAAGTCCTGCCTCATTCTCAAGATAACCTGCGTAATCTCCATCTGGCACAAAGCATATATCCTGGCTATCCGGCTTGTGAGCCACCATAAGTCCGTGGTCCTCTGCAATTTTTCTGATCTCAGGCTTGCTGTACTCTCCAACCGGCATGAGTGTCCTGGCGAGCTGCTCCTGGGTGAGATTGTAGAGAGCATATGTCTGATCCTTCTCTATTCCCCTGGCCTCCTGGAGAGTATATCTGCCATTTGGAAGCTGTATGATCCTTGCATAGTGTCCCGTAGCAATATAATCGCCCCCGATGGCCATGCATCTCGTAAGCAGAGACTCCCATTTTACATATCTGTTGCATGCAATACATGGATTCGGAGTTCTTCCGCATTTGTATTCGTCCACAAAATAGTCTATTACGTACTTCTTGAATTCTTCCTTGAAATTCATAACGTAATACGGAATATCGAGCTGCGATGCCACACGCCTGGCATCATCCACAGCAGAAAGTCCGCAGCATCCGGCATGGGCACTCACCACGTCCCTGTCCTCATCCTGCCATATCTGCATGGTAACTCCTATTACATTGTAGCCCTGCTCCTTGAGCAAAAGTGCGGCAACCGACGAGTCGACTCCGCCTGACATTCCAACACACACTGTCTTCTTATCTGTATCGACCAAATTTTTTCCCTCTTTATACATAGTTATATCTTGTGTAATTTACATGTTTCTCCTGGCAAAATCCTGATACGCAGGTGACATTTTTCTGAGATTTTCCACGATTCTCTTGAGATTATCTACCACCGCATCCGCCTCATCCATGGTGTTCTCATATCCCAGAGTCAGTCTGACCGCACCATGGGATATCTCCTTCGGAAGCCCTATAGCTGTCAGCACATGGGAGGGATCAACAGAACCCGATGTACATGCGGAACCGGCAGAAGCACATATGCCCGCCATATCGAGCATGATGAGGATCGTCTCGCCCTCAACGAACTGGAAGCTGACATTTACATTGTTCGGAAGTCTGTCTTTGTCATGTCCGTTCAGTCTGGAATAAGGAATCTCCGATAAAATTCTGTGTATCATATGATCTCTGATATCTGTCTCCTGCTTCATCCGATCTTCCATTGAGAGCATCGCAAGCTCCGCAGCTTTGCCCATTCCTACAATCCCCGGTACATTCTCTGTTCCGGCACGTCTTCCTCTCTCCTGCTGGCCTCCATGGATAAAGCTTCCAATCTTTATTCCGCTCCGTATATACAGAAACCCGATTCCCTTCGGGCCATTAAGCTTATGTCCGCTGCTGCTGAGCATATCTATGTTCATGGCATTTACATCCAGTGGTATCTGTCCATACGCCTGAACCGCATCCGTGTGGAATAGAATGCCATGTTCATGCGCAATAGCTCCTATCCTGCTTATCGGCTCTATGGTTCCTATCTCATTATTTGCAGCCATAACCGAGATGAGGATCGTATCCGGTCTTATCGCCGACTCCAGCCTATCAGGATCAACCATCCCCTTCTCATCCACATCCAGATATGTCACGTCAAAGCCCCTCTTCTCCAGATACTGACATGTGTGAAGAATGGCATGGTGCTCTATCCTGGTCGTAATTATATGTTTTCCCTTATCCTGAAAGGCTTCCGCTACAGCCTTTAAAGCCCAGTTATCCGATTCCGAACCACCGCCCGTGAAATAGATCTCCTCAGGCTTTGCACCAAGCGAATCAGCAATTATATCCCTCGCCACATTTGTCACATCCTTATTTCTCGATGCAAATGTGTATACGCCTGAAGGATTTCCAAACTTTTCTGTAAAATAAGGCAGCATGGCGTTGAGCACTTCAGGTCTCACCGCCGTCGTCGCTGCATGATCCATATATATCAACTTTCCCATTTCCGCTCTCTTTCCATTACCTTTTCTGTCACCTGTCAATGACAAATGCAAAACTGCATTCATCACACGAAACTATATTACTATATAGTATTCTACCACAATACAAATGCCACGTGCCATGTATATATTATTCTGCTCTCATCATATCTCATTATCTTCGTCTTTTAATCTCTTTGAACACTTTCCATAGGCTTTACTATTTTCTTATAGACCCTGAGAAGAAGAATCGTCGATATGATCACGCTGAAAACCTCTGCTATAGGGAACGCTGCCCACACACCATTCACACTGTTCATTGCTTTTGACAGAAAATATGCCACAGGAAGTATGACAAAAAGCTGTCTCGCCATAGACACTATCATACTGTACACGCCCTTTCCTACAGCCTGAAACATTCCCGAACATGTGACAGAAAATCCCGCAAATATAAATGCTGTGCTCATGATCCTGACCGCTGGTATACCCATCAACAGCATCTCATCTGTGGCATCAAATATTTTAAGTATCTGTCCCGGAAATACCTGCATGATAGCAAGACAGAATACCATAATGGAACAACCGACCATCACACCAAGCTTCATGGTGCGTTTCATTCTATCAGGTTTCTGTGCTCCGTAGTTGTATGAAATTATAGGTATCATTCCGTTGTTCAATCCGAATACAGGCATAAATGCCATACTCTGCACCTTGAAATACGCTCCGAACACTGCAACGGCCAATTTCGAGAATGAGTACAGTATCAGATTCAGGAAATAATTCATCACAGAACCTATTGCAACCATGATAACCGACGGCACACCTACGCTGAGAATCTTACCTATTATCTCACCATGTGGCCTGAATCTTCTGAGTGTTATATGGAGATCCGGATTCTTCTTGATATTGAATACCATAGCCAGAGTTCCAGCTATACACTGTCCACATACAGTTGCGATGGCCGCACCCTTTACTCCCATTCGAGGACATCCAAGAAGTCCAAATATCATTATAGGATCAAGTATAAGATTGATGACAGCACCGAGTATCTGGGTTATCATACTGTACATTGTACGTCCCGTGGACTGCAGCAATCTCTCAAATGTCATCTGGAAAGCTATACCGAAAGCACAACAGCAACACACCTCGAGATATTCTGTTCCATATTGGATTACCTGTGCATCTCTCGTCTGACTTTCCATGAATGTCCTTGCAAAGAATAAACCTATTATCAGGAATATCACATATCCTATCGCTTCAAGAAATATTCCCTGTCTCGCCACCTCATTTGCCCTGTCAAACTTCTTCTCTCCCAGCGCCTTGGATATAAACGCATTAAAACCTACTCCAAGTCCAGAGAAAACTCCGATCATCAGATTCTGTATCGGAAATGCTGTGGACACAGCCGTAAGTCCGTCCATGCTGAATCTTGACACAAACACACTGTCCACGACATTATACATAGCCTGGAACAGCATGGAAATTATCATAGGAAGTGACATGGACATCAGAAGCTTTCCCTCAGACATCACTCCCATCTTATTTTCTCTGCTCTCACCTGCGAACGCCTTTCCATTAGCAGATATTGTTTTATTATCAGATATTATTTTCTCACCAGATTTTTTCCTGTTATCAGGTGATTTTTCATTATTTTCGACGCTGTCTTTCTCTTTCATATGTACCTCTCCTCTGCATGCTCCTGCTGTGCATAATGTACTATACCTGCCATTTGTGCTTATCCTCACATACACTTATCTTCACTTGCACTTATCCTCACATGCGCACTCTCTTTATCTACTATACTCAAACTAATTAATACTACATTATTTTTGTATTATTTACAATACACTTGTATTTCGATTTTCGATCTTTATTTTCTGATTTCTAATTTTCAATTTATCGATTTCTCATCGACTCAATTCACCGACTCGTATATTGGACCCATATATTCACATTTACAATCATCAATTCATTTATAGCTCACTAATAATGCTATTCACTCATCATCGAGCAGAGTATCCCTTGTAATGAAAACGGACACTCAGCAAAGAACAGCACGTTATTTTTTCGCCAGTATATCCTCAACACGACCCTCACGTAGCCGCACACAAATCGTTCCGTACCTGAATTCATCCTGCAACAGCCCTATGCAATTCAAACGATTCTACAATTCAGACCACCATACAGCTCAAAAAATCCCCCTCTTGAACATCAAATCCAAGAGGGGGACTTATAATTGATAATCTAAAATTATCTATATGACAAACAAGCTGTTAATTACTTATTAGCAAGCTCTGCCTTGATAGCCTCTGTAAGAGCTGGAACGATCTTGTTGAGATCTCCAACTACACCATAGTCAGCTACATCAAAGATAGGAGCATCCTCATCCTTGTTGATAGCAACGATGATGTCTGACTCTTCCATACCAGCTACGTGCTGGATAGCACCTGAAATACCGATTGCAAAGTATACCTGTGGACGTACTGTCTTACCAGTCTGACCAACCTGAAGCTCCTTTGGCTTCCAGCCTGAATCAACAACTGCACGTGAGCATGATACCTGTCCGCCAAGTACCTCTGCAAGATCATCAAGGAGCTTGAAGTTCTCTGCTGAGCCAACTCCACGACCACCTGAAACAAGGATCTTAGCATCCATGATATCCTTGATATCTGAGATAGCCTTTGAGATCTCAAGGATCTCAACATACTTGTTGTTTGGTACGAATCCTGGATTATACTCGATAACCTCTGCCTTCTTACCAGCTACCTTGTCAAGCTTCTGCATAACACCTGGACGAACTGTTGCCATCTGTGGACGGTTGTCAGGACATGCGATTGTAGCAATTGTGTTACCACCGAATGCAGGACGTGTCATAAGAAGCTGATTGTGCTTCTGCTCCTGATTTGGAAGTGCAACAAGAGGGAAATCACCGATCTCAAGTAATGTACAGTCTGCTGTAAGACCTGTAGCAACTCTTGCTGAAACTGTTGGACCAAGATCTCTACCGATTGCTGTAGCACCAACTAAAACGATCTCTGGCTTGTACTCATTGATAACTGATGCAAGTGCGTGTGCATATGGCTCAGTTCTGTACTCCTTGAGCTCTGGATCGTCAACAACGATAACTCTATCTGCGCCGTACTCTGCAAGCTCATCTACAAGACCCTTAACGTCTGAACCGATAAGGACTGCAGTTACCTGCTCATCAAGCTTCTCTGCCAGTCTCTTTCCTTCGCCGATAAGCTCGAAAGAAATACCACTTAACTTATTATCTACCTGCTGTGCAAAGACAAATACGCCTTTGTAGTTCTTCATTTCTTCTGCGTTCATTGCGCCCATTTTATTCACCACTTTTCCTTTACTATATTAGATTACATGCTTATCCTTTAACTTGCCAACAATATAGCTAACTGCCTCATCTGGAGAATCAGGAACAACCTTCTCGCCTGCACCCTTTCTTACCTTATCTGAAGCCTTAGCGATCTTTGTAGGTGAGCCCTTAAGACCGATGTTAGAATCATCAACATCAACGAGGTCTGCTCTGCCAAGTGTTGTGATCTCTGCATTAACTGCATCGAAGATTCCACCTGGAGTCATGTATCTTGGCTCATTTAACTCAGAAAGTGCTGTTACAAGGCAAGGCATCTTAGCCTTTAACATATGATATCCGTCATCATACTGACGCTTAACGATAACTGCGTCTCCGTCAACCTTGATCTCCTGTGCATATGAAATTACAGGAATTCCAAGATGCTCAGCGATCTGTGGTCCAACCTGAGCTGTATCTCCATCGATAGCCTGACGACCTGTTATGATCAGATCATAATCAAGCTTTCTGAGAGCTCCAGCGATTGTTGTTGATGTAGCCCATGTATCAGCTCCACCAAGAACACGGTCTGTTACAAGAACACCCTTGTCAGCTCCCATAGCGATTGCTTCCTGAAGAACGTCAGCAGCCTTTGGAAGACCCATTGTAAGAACTGTTACCTCTGCACCATACTGATCCTTTAATCTAAGTGCAGCCTCAAGTCCTGCCTTATCATCAGGGTTCATGATTGTAAGCATTGCTGCTCTGTTTAATGTACCGTCTGGGTTGAACTGTACTCCACCCTTTGTATCAGGTACCTGCTTTATACAAACTATAACCTTCACGTTAAGTACCTCCTATATTACTTTAATAAGTTTGCAGAAATAACCATACGCTGAACCTCTGAAGTTCCCTCGTAGATCTCTGTAATCTTAGCATCACGCATCATACGCTCAACATCGTACTCCTTGATGTAACCGTAACCACCGTGTAACTGAACACACTTTGTAGTAACTTCCATAGCAACCTCGGCTGCGTAAAGCTTAGCCATAGCTGCCTCTACTGAGTAAGAAACCTTAGCACCGCTCTGGTACTCATCCTTCTTTCTTGCTGCCTTGTATACGAGAAGCTTAGCTGCCTCGATCTTTGTTGCAAGGTCTGCAAGAACGAACTGTGTATTCTGGAACTGAGCGATTGATCTGCCGAACTGCTTTCTCTCTTTAACATAGTTTACTGTTGTCTCGAGAGCGCCCTCTGCAATACCAAGAGCCTGAGCAGCGATACCGATACGTCCACCGTCAAGTGTGTGCATAGCGATATTGAATCCCTTACCCTTCTGTCCAAGAAGAGCGTCCTTTGGAATACGGCAGTCTGTGAAGATAAGCTCGTATGTTGAAGAACCACAGATACCCATCTTGTTCTCCTTTGTACCGAATGTAAATCCAGGTGTACCCTTCTCTACGATGAATGCTGAGATCTCCTTCATCTTTCTGCCACGCTTCTCAACGATACCAGTAACTGCGATAACGATATATACGTCAGCCTCTTTACCGTTTGTGATGAAGCACTTTGATCCGTTAAGTACCCACTCGTCTCCGTCAAGTACAGCCTTTGTCTGCTGTCCCTGAGCATCTGTACCAGCACCTGGCTCAGTAAGACCGAAAGCACCAAGCTTTCTGCCTGAAGCAAGATCAGGAACATACTTCTCCTTCTGAGCTGGTGTACCAAATGTTACGATAGGATCAACACAGAGTGATGTGTGTGCTGATACGATAACACCTGTAGTACCACAAACCTTTGAAAGTTCCTCAACGCACATAGCATATGTGAGAATATCACAGCCCTGTCCGCCTAACTCCTTAGAAACAGGGATTCCTAAGAAACCATACTTTGCCATCTTCTCTACAGTCTCTCTAGGAAATCTGTGCTGTTCGTCAATTTCCTGAGCAAGAGGCTTTACTTCATTCTGCGCGAACTCTCTGAATAAATTCTGCGCCATTTCATACTTCTTGTCTAAAGCGAAATCCATTCTAATTATTCCTCCATGAATATATTATATTACTTAGCACTATTACTGAGCATCAACTGGTGTCTTTGTACGATCAGCATTGTATACATAGAATCCTCTGCCGCTCTTAACACCAAGGTTGCCGCCACGTACCATCTTACGAAGTAATGGACATGCACGATACTTGCTGTCACCTGTCTCATTGTACAGAACGTCCATGATTGCAAGACAGATATCAAGGCCTACGAAATCACCTAACTCAAGTGGTCCCATTGGATGGTTAGCACCAAGCTTCATAGCAGCGTCAATACCAGCTATGTCTGATACACCTTCCATCTTGATGAATGCAGCTTCGTTGATCATTGGGATGAGGATTCTGTTTACTACGAATCCAGCAGCCTCGTTAACCTGTACCGGAGTCTTACCGATCTCCTCTGAGATCTTAACGATCTTCTCTACAGTCTCAGTTGGTGTATTAACACCTGCGATAACCTCGATAAGCTTCATTCTGTCAGCTGGATTGAAGAAATGCATACCGATCATAGGACGTGTAAGACCATTTCCAATCTCTGTGATAGAAAGTGATGATGTGTTTGAAGCGAATACACACTCTGGCTTGCAGATCTTATCAAGCTCAGCAAATGTTGTCTTCTTTACTTCCATGTTCTCGAAAGCAGCCTCAACTATAAGGTCGCAGTCTGCACATAAGTCTTCCTTAAGACCTGGAGTGATGCTGGCAAGAATACCATCAACCTTCTCCTGTGTCATCTTTCCTTTTTCTACGAGTCTTGCATAACCCTTAGCGATCTTGTCCTTACCGCCTTCAGCCCACTCCTGCTTGATATCGCAGAGTGCAACCTCGTATCCGTCAACCTGAGCAAATGCCTTAGCAATGCCCTGACCCATGGTTCCTGCACCAATTACGCCAACCTTCATTTTTATGTCCTCCTAAATCTTTTTTCCCGGTAAACATGAGAAATTCATATACGTTTCGTTTAACATGCTACCATAATACTTATATCACACATTTAGGATGGTTTACCTTTATCAGATCCCCCACCCTAAATGTTAATATCAGAACTGTTAATTATTACTTGTTCTGGAAAGGAACAACCTTAAGCTTCTTTTCCTTGTCTTTCTCAAGGAAGTTGCCCATTCCTGCCTTCTGATCCTCTGTCTCGAAACAGTCACCAAAAAGCTTCTCCTCAATAACAATTGCCTGATCCATATCTACCTGTAATCCATCGTTGATAGCCTTCTTGCAGTTTCTCACTGCAATAGGAGCGTTCGCTGCGATTCCGGCTGCCATCTTCTTAGCTGCTGGAAGGAGCTCCTCAAGTGGATAAACAGCATTCACAAGACCGATTCTGTAAGCCTCGTCAGCCTTGATGTTTCTTGCTGTATAGATAAGCTGCTTAGCCATGCCTGCGCCTACAAGACGCGCAAGTCTCTGTGTTCCACCAAAACCAGGTGTGATACCAAGACCAGCCTCTGGCTGACCGAATATTGCATTCTCTGAGCAGATTCTGATATCACAGCTCATTGAGATCTCGCATCCGCCGCCAAGAGCGAATCCATTCACTGCTGCGATGACTGGGATAGGGAATGTCTCAATGGCTCTGAACACATCGTTACCCTTCTTACCGAAGGCCTCTCCCTCTGCCTTTGTGAGTGTTGACATCTCACCTATATCAGCTCCGGCAACAAATGACTTCTCACCGGCACCTGTAAGAATAAGACATCTTGTTGTATCAAGATCAACTGCCTTGAATGTTGCATCAAGCTCTTCAAGAACTGCACTGTTGAGTGCGTTCAGAGCCTTTGGACGGTTGATTGTGATAATTCCTACATATCCATCCTGTTCGTATGTAACAAACTCCATGATGTATCTCCTTTATTATCTAAAATTAGTCCTCGATCTTAACGACTGTTGAGCAGCCCATTCCACCACCGATACAGAGAGTAGCAAGACCTGTCTTAGCACCCTTTGCCTGCATCTCATGAAGAAGTGTAACAAGAATACGGCATCCTGATGCTCCAACTGGATGTCCGAGAGCGATTGCTCCACCGTTAGGGTTAACCTGCTTGTCAACGTCAAATCCAAGATCCTTAGCAACTGCTACTGACTGTGCAGCGAATGCCTCGTTTGCCTCGATAACATCGAAGTCCTCGATCTTGAGACCAGTCTTAGCCATAACCTTCTTGGTTGAAGCTACAGGTCCGATACCCATGATTGAAGGATCAACTCCGCCAAGTGCTCCAGCTACCCATGTAGCCATAGGCTTAACACCAAGCTCCTTAGCCTTCTCCTCGCTCATAACAACGATAGCTGCAGCACCATCATTGATACCTGAAGCGTTACCAGCTGTAACAAATCCGTTAGGATTGATTGTTCTGAGTCTTGAAAGAGTCTCAACTGTAGTACCAGGTCTTGGTCCCTCATCCTTCTTGAACTCAACCATCTCTTTCTTCTTCTTTACCATAACTGGTACGATCTCAGCGTCAAATGCGCCTGACTCCTGAGCTGCAACTGCCTTCTGCTGGCTCTTAGCTGCAAACTCATCAAGCTCCTCACGTGTAAGACCCCACTGCTCACAGATATTGTCAGCTGTCTTGATCATGTGATAGTCATTGAATGCATCCCACAGAGCATCGTTTACCATTGTATCTACGAGTACACCATTGTTCATTCTGTAACCGAAACGACCCTTCATCATAGCGTAAGGAGCCATAGACATGTTCTCCATACCACCTGCAACTACGATATCAGCGTCTCCTGCCTCGATCATCTGAGCAGCCATGTTGACACAGTTAAGACCTGAACCACAGACAACGTTAACTGTAACAGCAGTTGTCTCGATTGGAAGTCCTGCCTTGATTGAAGCCTGACGTGCAACGTTCTGTCCCTGACCAGCCTGGATAACACATCCCATGTATACGTGGTCTACCTGATCTGCAGGAACTCCTGCTCTGTTGATAGCCTCCTTGATAACGATTGAACCAAGCTCTGCTGCTGGTGTTGTGCTGAGTGATCCACCCATTGTTCCGATAGCTGTACGACATGCGCCTGCTAAAACAATCTTCTTTGCCATTTTCAAATCCTCCATTTTAAAAAATATTAGTGTGACATAAGACTACATATAAAAAACCTTAAAGGTTCACACAATCTGCCATAATTCTAGCACAAAAGCATGTGCCACGCAACCAAAAATGAACGACTCCGCGAAGGAGCTATTTCCTTTTATTCCTGTTTTTGCCATTTTTAGCATTCTTCTGCCCGGATGATTTTGTGTTTTTCTGTGGAACAACTTTATTATTTTTGCTGTTTTTACCATTATTGATTGAATTGTTCTTACTTTTATCATTTTTGCCATACGAACGTTGTCCCTGGTGTTCACCTTTCCTGTCCATCTTTCTCGGCGCTATCAGACATTTTTTATCAAAACCGATAAGATCCTGTCTGCCGGCCTTTATGAGCGCCTCTTTGACCAGATCATAATTCTCCGGTTTTCTATACATCATAAGAGCCTTCTGCATTGCCTTTTCATGTGGATTATGAGGTACATATACCGGTTTCATGGTTCTAGGATCGACTCCGGTATAGTACATACATGTGGATATCGTGGACGGCGTAGGATAGAAATCTTGCACCTGTTCAGGCATATAGCCTATATCCCTTACATATTCGGCAAGCTCCACCGCCTCCTTCAGCGTGGATCCGGGATGTGATGACATCAGGTACGGAACAACATACTGCTGCTTTCCAGTCTTTGCATTTACCCTTTTGTATCTATCAATGAATTTCTCATATACACTGTTCTGTGGCTTGCCCATCATCCTGAGAACATTATCCGATACATGCTCCGGCGCAACTCTGAGCTGTCCGCTTATGTGCTTCTCGCAAAGCTCTTTCAGGAATTCATCGTTGCTGTCCGCCATCACATAATCGAATCGTATTCCCGATCTGATAAATACTTTTTTCACACCTGGAACCGCTTCCAGCTTCCGCAGAAGCTCAACATAATCCTTGTGGTCAACCTTCAGATTCCTGCACGGTTCCGGGAACAGACACTGCTTGTTGGTGCATACGCCATATTTATCCTGCTTTGCGCATGATTTATGCCTGAAATTCGCAGTCGGCCCTCCGACATCATGTATATAGCCTTTGAAATCAGGATCATGCGTCATGCGCTCCGCTTCCTTTATCAGTGACTCGTGGCTTCTTGTCTGTATGATCCTGCCCTGGTGAAATGTCAGTGCGCAGAAGCTGCATCCTCCGAAGCAGCCCCGGTTGCTCGTCAGGCTGAATTTTATCTCTGATATAGCCGGGATACCGCCCGCCTCCTCATATATCGGATGGTAGTTATTCATATATGGCAGATCATACACATCGTCCATCTCCATCTGGGTGAGCGGATAAGCCGGAGGATTCTGAACAACATATCCTCTGTTTCCGTATCCCTCAACCAGCGTTTTAGCCGAGTATGGATCTGTATTTATATACTGTGTATAAAAGCTTCTTGCATATTCCAGTCTATCCTTTGAAAGACTGTCATAATCCGGCAGTATAATGGAATCCTCGGGCGCACCGGATATATCCTTTGTCCTGTAGCATGTACCCCTGACAAATGTGATATCTTTCACATCTATTCCGCTGTCGAGCGCCTCCGCTATCTCTATCATGCTGTGCTCGCCCATGCCATACGAAAGTATATCGGCGGATGAATCCACCAGAATGGAATGTTTCAATTTATCAGACCAATAATCATAGTGAGCCATACGTCTGAGGCTGGCCTCTATACCTCCGATTATGATTGGAACATCCTTGTATGTTCTCCTTATCAGATTGCAGTAAACCGTGGTGGCATAATCAGGTCTGAGTCCCATCTCTCCACCTGGAGAGTACGCATCCTTCTGTCTTCTCTTCTTAGATACGGAATAATGGTTCACCATGGAATCCATATTGCCTCCGCACACCAAAAAGCCCAGTCTTGGTCTGCCAAAAACATCAATGCTCTTGTCATTCTTCCAATCAGGCTGGGCAATCATACACACCTTATATCCATATCTTTCAAGCAATCTGCTTATGATGGCAGGACCAAATGAGGGATGGTCAACATAGGCATCACCTATGACAAACACAAAGTCTGCCTGTGTCCACCCTCTCTTCTTCATGTCCTCCATGCAGATCGGCAAATAATCTCTTTCCATACATTTAATCTTCTTTCTTATCGCTGAGGTTGACAGACATACCAGCGCCGAGAGCCACTGCCTCAAGTGCTTTTTCCGATACATATGCCTCTATCCCTGTGCGCTCTTTGATTATTCTGTCCATTCCGTATATAAGACTTCCTCCTCCGGTAAGCACAATGCCCGATACCGCAATGTCAGCCACCAGCTCCGGCGGTGCAGTCTCAAGAACATTGTGTATTGCTCCAAGAATATGCTCTGTAGTCTCCTCAAATGCATCCACTGTTTCATTCGCAGTTATTGTTACAGCCTTTGGAAGTCCCTTGATAAGATCACGGCCCTTGATCACATACTCAATATCTTCATCACGCTTTACGACTGAGCCAACAGCGATCTTCGCATTCTCCGCTGTCTGATAACCTATAAGCAGGTTGTATTTTCTTCTGGCATACTTGATGAGTGCATTATTATAGTCATCTCCGGCGTATTTTATGGAGCTGCTCTCCACTGCACCACCAAGGGATACGACCGCAATATCCGTGGTTCCACCGCCTATGTCAACCACCATATTACCCTTTGCCTCATAGATATCTACATTTGCTCCTACAGCAGCAGCCAAAGGTTCCTCCATGACATACACATTCTTGGCACCGGTCTTGTACACTGCTTCCTCAACAGCTCTTCTCTGCACCTCGGTAACACCGCTTGGAACACACACGCATATCCTTGGTCTTCCAACTCCCGAACGTTTCTCCATTGCGCTTCTGATAAATGCCTTGAGCATTATCTCCGCTATTGTATAATCAGATATAACTCCCTTATTGAGAGGTCTGACGACCTCTATATTCTCCGGAGTCTTTCCTATCATTTTCTTGGCTTTTGTTCCTATTGCTATTACTTTTTTTGTAGATACTTCATATGCGACAACAGACGGCTGGTTTACAACAATTCCCTTACCTCTTACGCTGATCAATACATTTGACGTTCCTAAATCTACTCCAATATCAGTTGAAAGCATATAAATTCTCCTTTATCACAACAAAATAATACCAGTGCTATAACACAGATATTATAAGCACTGGTATTGTTTTTTTCAACAAAATTCTACAACGGTATATCCGTCACAAAACTTATTTTATCTCTTTTTTAAGAATCTTCTTGTCGATAGGATCTCTGGTCTCAGCAGCCTTCATGGCATCATCCATAGCACCGAGAAGTCTGTCGATATTTCCTGACTCCATCGCCATCAAAGCATTCTTTATAGCTGTATCTGCTCCACTCTCAAGCTTGAAACCCTTCTCATCAGCGTAGCACTCTGCCACATTGATCATTCCGCTCTCATTGATCTGGTCAAAGTATACTCTGTTGTTGAACGATCTTGCCTGAGTCATATTTGCTGCAAGCATATTGCTGAGAGCTGTCTTCTCTCCTGTGAGGATGATCTTAATATCATTCTTCTCAGGTGAACACATATCAACCATCTCTTTGAATCTCTCAGGTGTTATAAGTCCTGCGCTCTCAATGATAAGACATCCGCCCTTGAGCTTGCCAACTGCTCCTGCAAGCTTACCGCTGTTTATAACCTTTGCCTTAACCTTTGCCTTTGCCTCAGACTTGCAGATTCCCATATCATAATAGAACTTTGCAAAATCCTCACCGACCATGGTAAGTCCAAATCCGTGCTGTCCAAGAATAACAACATTCTTAGATCTCTTAGGATCTACCTTGAGAGTCTGGAGAACGTTAACGATCTGTGCACCAGCAGGCTCGACTCCGAGATACTTGTAGAGGTACTTTGCCTCCTTAGGCAGTGATTTACGTCTCGCAGCAACAGCCTCACTTACTGAAGCAGCCATAGTTGCTTCTTCATCTTGTGTGATAACCTGTGCAGCTTCCTCAACCTTGCCTTCCTTCAGAAGCTCTTCCTGCTTCTTGTACTCTTCCTCACGCTTTATAGCCTTTTCAAGTACCTTTGCAGCAGCAGTAGCCTTGCTTCTTATATCCTCGAGCTGTTTCTTGACATCAGCCTCGACCTTGTCTATTGCTGAGAGATCTTTCTTCTTCTTCTCCTCAGCCTCGGCCTTTGCCTGATCAGCAGCCTCTTTTCTTGCAACAATGCGCTCAGCCTGTTTTGTCTTGAGCTCAGCGATCTTGTTCTTTAACTCTTCTTCTTTCTTCTTTGCATCATCGAGAAGCTTCTTAGCATCAGCTTCAGCCTTTGTCTTCATATCTGAGGCTTCCTTCTCAGCCTTCATAGCTGTAGTCTGAACCTTCTCGAGCTCACTTGCCTCTGCCGTAGCATACTTCTCTTCCTCAGCAGCAAGGAACGCCTCATGCTTGGTCTCTCTATCTTTTCCTTCTGCCGTAAGCTTATCTGTCTTTTCCTTGGCAGCAGCTTCCGCATTCTGGATCTCAACCTCTTCTGCGATCTTAGCCTCTTCGACTACCTGCTCTGCTTCCTCGGCAGCAGCCTCTGCCTTTGCCAGAAGATCCTCAGCCTCAACAAGAGACTTCTTAGCTGAATCGAGAGCTTCCTTAGCCTCTGCCTTCGCAGCCTTGAATGAGTCATTCTCCTTCTTTGCAGCGGCAACATCCTCACTGATCTTCTTGTTGTCGTTCTCAGCAGATGTAATCTGATCAGCAGCCTTCTTTATGAACTCCTCGCTGTCTGAAATCTTCTTCTGAACCTCTTCCTTGGCCTTCTTTGCTGCCTCAAGAGCCTTTGCAGCCTCCTCCTCAGCCTTCTCTGCCTTCTTCAGTTCTTCCTTCTGTATTGCAAGCTTTGTGTTTGCATCATTTCTGCTGTTCTTTGCATTCTTAACAGCCTTCTCTGACTCCTCAAGCTTCTTCTGGAGCTCATCAAGAGTCTTCTGTGACTGACTCTCCATCTCAGTGGTATTCTTAAGATTAGCATCAGCCTCTTCCTCAGCCTTCTTAGACTCGCTGAATATTGCACCAGCCTTTGTCTTGTCTGCCTCGGCAGTCTTCATGATCTTGGATGCTCTTGCTTCCTCATCTGTGCGCTTCTTCTTGGCTGACTCTATAGACTTCTTCTTGTCTGCATCTATGTCTGCCAGCTTCTTCTTATCTGCATCCACAGCCTTGTTGTACTCAGCGACACCCTTATCCACATTGGTCTTCTTAGTGTCGGCAAGTGCCTTTATAGCCTTGTCAGCAGCAGCCTGAGCCTCATTGATCATATTGTTCTTATATGTATCAGGATCGCTCTCCTTGAGGATTCTGTCTGACTCTTTCTTAGCAGATTCATTTGTATCTGCTATCTCTTTCTTGAGCTTTGCAATATTTGCATCAAGCTCTTTCTCCTCGCGCTCAAGCAGCTCAGCGTCGTTCTTCTTCTTTGCCTCAGCCTCCTGTGCCATCTTTGCATCATAGTTCTGTTTCTTGGCAGCAAATTCTTCAAGCTGCTTTTCGAGATCCTTCTCTGTCTTCTCGCATTCCTCGATGGTCTTCTTCGAGGTCTCAGCATGCTTCTTTGCCTCTTCAGCGTTCTTTCTGGCATCGTCGATTGCCTGCTGCTTCTTTGCCTCAGCCTCAGCCTTAGCCTTTTCAGCGGCAGCCTTCTTTCTTGCCTCTTCTGCCTCTTTGCGCTTCTTCTCCTCTTCAGCCTTACGCTTAGCCTCTTCCTCGGCCTTCTTCTTAGCTTCTTCCTCAGCCTTCTTCTTGGCTTCCTCCTCAGCTTTCTTCTTGGCCTCCTCTTCAGCCTTCTTCTTGGCTATCTCCTCAGGGCTCTCCTCGTCTATATTGGACAGGTTCTTTATTCCTGCTCCAAGGAAATCGTCATCATCGTCGTCATCATCGTCAAAATCATACAATGACTCTCCAGCCGCAGCCTGCTTGTTTCTATCTGGGAGAATGCTGAACAGATCTCCGTTCGCATCACTGCCTCCCTTAGGTGACTTAACTTTATTCACCTTTGCATTCTTATCAGTTACCCACTCAAGTGTCTCTTCATCCTCAGCATTTTCATCATCATCAGTGAGAACAATATTGCTTCCACCTGTTGACTTAACTGTGCCTTCAGTTCCGGCACCGAACTTAAATCCGCCGCCAAGACCGCCTTCTGTTTTAGGTGTTTTACCAAGACCGCCGCCAAGACCGCCTGATCCAAGGCCTCCTTCTGTCTTAGGTGTACTTCCGAGTCCGCCGCCAAGGCCGCCTCCGAGTCCGCCAAGACCGCCTTCACCTAATCCGCCGCCAAGGCCGCCTCCGAGACCACCGCCCGACATATCATCAGCGATACCTCCAAGGTTAAGACTGAGCTTAGGTGCAGCTCCCTCTGGTTTTTTATCTTCTTTTTTATCTTCAGGCTTCAGTCCCTCTCCCTCTTTTGGAACGTCTTCCTGTTTTTCATCCTCAGTTGAAGTTTCCGGTTCATCCTCATGAACAATTCCAAGAGCCTCTTCTCTCTTACGGCGTTTCTTAGCCTCGATTCGTTCTAACTCCTCCTTGGACAAAGTTTTGTGTTGGCTTTTAGCAGTCTCAGCATCTTTCTTCTTGCTGCCACTCTTGAGAAGTTCTTCCTCTTCTTCTCTCTTTTTCTTGGCAGCTTCTGCAGCTCTTTCCTTTTCAAGCTGTGCCTTGATCGCCGCAATCATTGCTTCTGTCTGATCTACAGCCAATTCCCTCGCCTCCTTCCGTTTGTTCAAATAAAAAAGCAATACACTATATGTATGATCATGCTACTTTATTTCTTCTTTGATCAGCCCTTCAATCTGAACGGCTTTTTCTTCGGTTGCTCTGGTTCAGCGTCAACCATTTCCTGCTGTGAGGATGCCTGCTCATCCGTCTTCTCCTCGTCGGGAGCTGCCACAGCCTCCTCTTTATCTTCATCATCAAAATTCAATATAGAATTGAACTCCGTGTTGAATTTAATTCCAAGTCTTGCAAGGAGTCTGTCTGTTTCACCGATAAGATCCTCCTCTTTCTTAAGACTTTCCGATATCTTGGCTTCATCAGCCTCTATCTCTGCATTTATATCTTTCTCTGCCGACAGATCATACAGTGCTGCATTCTCTGTGTTGTAGTCAGGGAACAGACTGCTCTTAAACACCGGGAAGCCATTATTCTTTGGCTTTTCCGGTTCTGTCTCCATCGCAATTTTCTCTTCTGACTTATCCTCTGCTTCCATTATGAATTCCTCTTCGACCTCTGATTCAGCTTCAGCCTCAGTTTCTTCGATCTCCAGTTCAGCCTCAGCTTCAAATTCTTCCACCTCTGGTTCGACTTCCACTGGAACTTCTTCCATCTCAGATTCCTCAGATTCCGCATCGATTGTAAATTCTTCTAACTCTGGCTCAGCTTCAGTCTCAAATTCATCTTCAATCTCCGCTTCGGCATCGATCGTGAATTCTTCCTCAACCTCCGGCTCTGCCTCGACTGTGAATTCTTCCTCAGCCTCTGGCTCTGCCTCGATCGTGAATTCTGCGCCAACCTCAAGTTCTTTTTCGAATTCAGGCTCAGAATCTGAATCTACCTCGAATTCTTCTTCGATCTCCGGTTCGATCTCAACTGAGACTTCATCAACTTCCGGTTCATTCTGCTCTACACCCGGCTCAACAGCAGTTTCTTCCACATCATTCTGAGACTCCGCATCTTCCATCAGATCCTCGAGATTCTCATCGTCAACCTCGAACTCCTCAAGAGATTCAAAGGCTTTATCAAAATCAAACGTTTCTGATTCAACCGGTTCATCAGGCAAAGTCTCCGGCTCTGCATCCGCCTCAAATCCATCCTCAAAGTCTCCCTCGAACTCAGAATCAAAGGTCTCCACAACAGTATCGTCTTCAGAATCGCAATCTGACGCACTGTCAGATACGTCATCAAAATCGTCACCATCAACCTCAACCATGACTACTTCCTCCGGCTCTTCTTCGATAACATAATTATCTTCCTCCACCGGTTCGGAATCCTCATACTCATTGTCGTTATCTTTGTTATACACCGCTGCATCCTCAGGAGTCAGCTCTCCGCTTATCTCGGTCATATCCTGTGACTTTCCCTCAGGAGCTTTCTCACTGTCACTGCTCATCGCCTTGAGCTCAGGTTTTGCCTTATTCCCGGCATCATCAGCGGTATCGGAAATAACTTCCTCGAGCAGTTGTTCCTTGTCAAGATTCTCGTTCTTCAGAGATTCCATCTCCTGCTCGACAAGCTCTTCCTCTTTCCTTGACATCAATCCAAATAAACCTCTGGATTTCTTCTTCGGCTCAGAATTCTCTTCTTCCTGACGAGCTTCCTTTTTCTGCTCTTTTTTATCCTTCGATCTAATCCACATCTGCTTGAATTTCATGGAACTCGTCACAGGTGCGTCATCCTCGACCATGATCATGATCTTAGCATCCTTTGGATGCATTCTCAGATCGTCTTCTTCCAGTATCTTATTTTCATTTGCTCTTGTATCTGCCTGCTCAGGATCATCATCCGGCATCTCCGTGTCAGGATAACAATAGATCATGGATTCAAGATCCACATCGCCGCCCATGAGCTTGTCCAGCATATACAAATGTGAAGAGTTCTTGTAATGCGCTCTGAATTCAACACAGGCGCTGTCAAACTTCTCCCTGTTTCTTATGTACGCATGAAGCAGAAGCATCTCAAAATCCCACTCTTCATCCGTCTCAACATCATTCGCCGACACCAGTATGCTGTAAAGTTCATTCACGGGCTTCCTGTGTGCCTTGGCTATCATATATTCAAGTCTGTATGTACCTGCATCCTTATTGGCCTGATTAAATGTATATATCTCAAAATAATGCTCTGCAAGCTGTGTAAATCCCATGGATAAATACAGTTTTATCAAAGAATATATTATCTTGTTACCAGCCGGAGCCATGGCATGTGCCTTGACAAGCGCCGCTCTGGCCTCAGGATATCTTTTGTTCTCGTAATACACCTCGCCGCATATTCTAATAAACTGTGGACTAAGTGACTTCGACAGATCCTGATGTTCAAGTATATCGAGAGCGAGACTGTAATCGCCATTGTCTGCAAGTTCCTTTATTTTGTTTACACTTGACATACTGATTCCAGTACTCATAACCCAGCCTCCCACTTTTTTATCATCGTATTATTTTATCATAAACGGCTATTCTTTACAACCTTTTGATTGGTCAGCAAAATGACTATCCCGGTCACTAACCCGGCCGCAAATCCCGCCACATGGGCAACATTATCAATACCTTCTGACATCTTTCCGTTAACCAGTGTCAGAATAAATAATATAAGCATATTAATAAGTGACAGATCCTTCACCCGGCCCTTATTATAAAATGCTATGACAACCAGCACTCCCAGAAGACCAAATATCGCTCCGGATGCACCAGCCGAGTAAGCATATGTATTATTATAAAAACAATCTATGTATGATGCAAATGACGCAGTAAGACCCGTGGCAATATAAACTATGACATAATTGAATCTGCCTATTATATTCTCAACCCTCGCACCGAGTGCGATCAAAATTACCATATTTCCAACCAGATGTGCTATTCCAAAATGTGTAAACATTGATGTCAGGAATCTGTAATATTGTCCTTTTTCTGATATCGCAAGCACTTCCACAGCCAGTTCCGTAGGTTGATAAACAAAGATACATGCAACGTACACCAGAATATTTAACAACAGTAATATCGGTGTTACAACACCGAACATTCTTATCAGATTGTGCTGGGATCTGCGGTTATCCACCACCGTTTTTTTATCGATCACATCATAGAGTGAGTCAAAGTCAGTGGGCTGATTCTCAAATATATACAGCTTTCCGTAATCCTCCGTGAACAGCCAGACATTGTCCAGTTCTTCAACTATCTTTTTTGTCATATCATCAAACATTCCGTTTGGAGTGATGAGTATATTGAGAAGATTGACTTTTCTATGCGAATCCGAAGAAACGTCAAGCAATATTTTATTATTGAACTTTTTCAGAGTCTCAGAATCAAGATTATGATTACTGCCTATAACAACAATATATACGGCATCGCTGTCTGCTCTGCCGTATACGTTGTTACTTTCCGGATTGAGTTGTCTGTAACCCTTCTCCTTAAGATTTTTTATTATCTGTACCATGTACTGTTGCATATCGTCTTATAATCCTTATAATCCAAGGAAGAGATTCTCAACTTTCTCAATAACAGAGTCCTTCATGGATCCTCTGCTCTTCTCGTAATTAAGACCGGACTCCATGATCTCAAGAAGCTGCATTCTCATTCCTGTATCAATGTCCTTGATGTACTTCATGAGTACATCCTTGATCTCTATTACATACTCTTTTGTCTTCATCTCTTCAAGCATAGGCTCGTAGTTGAATGTGATAGAGTTCTTCATCTCATCCTGCTTTCTTCCACAGATCACACATTCCTCTGCGCCGCCTTCGTTTACGTGTCCACAGTTACATGTCCACACAAGTCCATCTGACTTGTAGTTTGCTACTGCATCAATTCCCTTTTTAAGCTTGAGTGCCTTAAACTTAACGTCAGACATCTCAATTTCGATAGAATCTGCATCTATCTCGTATACTCCGCTGGCCTTGACATACTTCTTGATGTATACCTTGACGGAGGATATCATCTTTATATACTTATCCGGAAGCTTACACTCCACATAATCCGACTTGAGGAGCTTGAGGTTGGTCTTATCAAATGTAAAATCAACATCCGGCAGTGTTATATTGTCACCATAGATATTGGTGAACTGAAGCTCTGCCTTAAGCGCCTTTATATCGTCGTTATTGTAGTTGTTGAACCACACGGAAATCTTTGTTCCCTTGCCCTCTGATGCAAGTACAACCTTTGATGCCCTTGGCACGAGCAGGTCGTAATAGTTTCTTACATAAATCTCATTTCTGATGAAGCTGCTCTTGTCAAATTCTGACTTGTACTGCTCCTTTATGTTTACCAGAGTTCCACTGGCAACAACAGCAGTCACGTTGTTGGTGTATTCCTCAACACCCGTTCTGAATCCAACTACAGCATTATACTTCGTCTCACGAACCATATCTGTGAAATTATTGATTGTTTCATTGAGGATCTCATCGATCTTCTCCTGATAGATATCTCTTCTGTCCGTGGCAATATCCGCAATAGATGTTCCGAAATCCTTCAAAAAGTTGGAATTAAGTATCGTCTGTGTGAACTTGTATGTTCCATAGTCAACGATATCATATCCCTCAAAGCTTGTTCCCGATGTAATTAATACTTCCTTCATTAGCGCACCTCCCAAATATAAAAAAATTGTATCACAATAATCTTCATTTAACAAATGTTTTTTGTGAATTTTCAATCAAAAAAAGGTGCTTTTTTGTGAATATTATAAAAATTATTATAATTTATTTCTTCACATCACTATTTTTATATGTGACAAATGTAAAATTCACCTCTGACACATCCTCACCCGGTCTCTCATCCGTCACATTCCAGTTGTCCATTTTGTCGAGATCCGAAATAAATGCATCAGCCTCAAATTCTCTGTCTATTTTGGTGATAACCGCCTCATCACAATATGGTATGAGCTCATCGTAGATAGTCTGTCCGCCTATGACAAAAATGTCATCCGTGTTATACTTTGCCAGCTCTGCAAACAGTTCGTCCATCGAGTGGACAACCACCGCATCCTCAACTGTATATTCAGGATTTCTGCTGAGAATTATATTTGACCTTCCCTTGAGCGGTCTTCCACCCGGAAACTCCTCCAGAGTCTTCCTCCCTAGAACAACGACATGCCCCATCGTGGTCTGTCTGAAATTCCTCTGATCCTCCGATATCCTTATCAGTAATCTGCCTTTATTTCCAATAGCCCAATTCTTATCTACTGCTGCAATAAACTTCATATGTCCTCCATCTGTATACTTCCCGTCCCATGCTTCATAGTCTTATATCGCAATAGGAATATCCTTAATCTGTGGTCCCGTCTCATAGTCTTCTATTCTGAAATCATCCAGAGTAAAGTCATAGAAATCCTTAACATCAGGATTCATGTAGAACTTTGGAGCAGGATATGTAGGTCTTGTTATCAGCTCCTTGACTATCGGTATATGTCTGTCATATATGTGAGCATCCGCGATCACATGTACCAGTTCTCCCGGCTTAAATCCCGTGACCTGGGCAAGCATATGTACCAGAACCGCATACTGGACAACATTCCAGTTGTTGGCCGCAAGAACATCCTGGGATCTCTGATTCAATATAGCGTTGAGTCTGTCCCCAGTTACATTGAATGTCATGCTGTACGCACACGGATACAGGTTCATCTCACTCAAGTCCTGGTGAACATATATGTTAGTGAGCATTCTTCTGCTATATGGGTTATTCTTAAGGTCATATATCAGTCTGTCCACCTGATCCATCATACCCTCTTTGTATTTATGCTTTACACCAAGCTGATATCCATATGCTTTTCCTATGGAACCGTCCTCATCCGCCCAACTGTCCCATATATGGCTCTTGAGATCATGAACATTATTTGACTTTTTCTGCCAGATCCAGAGCAGCTCATCAATAGCCGACTTCACATACGTCTTTCTAAGTGTTATCGCAGGGAATTCCTTTGACAGATCATACCTGTTGACAACACCAAAGCGCTTTATGGTGTAGGCAAATGTTCCATCTTCCCACTTTGGTCTGACCTTCTCCCCCTCCGTACTATATCCATTATCGATTATATCTTTACACATGTTTATAAAGAGATCATCTGCAAGACTCATTTGGGTAACCTCCGATTGTTTTTTCAGATAATTATATCATACTCTCCATCCCACATGTGATTAATTATTACATCAAATAACACTTTTTATTACATTTTGATTTACAACGGACTATTTTTGTGTACAATGCAAAAAAACATTCAAAGGAGGTGAAACATGAAACCACATTCATCCAATCCACTACCTGCCCTTCTCAGATACTTCAGACAGAAGGCAGGACTCACACAGCAGGATGTCGCAGCCGCGCTCTCTATTTCCAGATCCGGATATGCCAACTACGAGGAAGGGAGAAACATACCAAATATAGAACAGGCCATAAAACTGTCAGAGCTTCTCGACCACGATTTTCTATACGCATACACCCTGTCATCAAGATACATGCAGGGGCATCCAAAGCCATTGCAGATCGTCATGGAGGACAATTCATACATGACCGCCATAGAATCCAACCAGAGCACAGCAGACATGCTGGGCAATTACAGATCTCTAAACGACAGCGACCGCCAACTGATAGACACATTTGTGGCAAATCTAGCATCTAAAAATTCCAGACTGTAGATTCAGTATTATACCCACCAATTACAGTAAATATTATTTTCAAGGAGAAAACAGGAAAATATGAAAAAAAGAAAAGAACGCAACATTGATCCGTCGGTGTACGAAGACGATTCATCCGATCAGGATTTTAACTGTGCAGTGATAGGCGGCGCACTGAAGTCTCTAAGGCGCAGCCACGGAAAAAGGCAGCAGGAAATAGCCGCCATCTTGAAGGTGTCCGTCTCCGCCTACTCGCACTATGAATGCGGAGAGCGAATCCCGGATCTCATAAATCTTATCAGGATATCCAATTTATACAGTATTAATATGAGTCATCTGGTGCTGCTCACCTGCATCGATATAGCAAAGAAAAATAAAATGGACATCAGCGAAGTGTTCCTCGCCTACAGTCACGGCAGGACTCTTCCACCGGAAGCGACAGGAATACTGTCCGACTGTGATCAGCTTGACGACAATGGCAGGGAAAATCTCAGGCTGTTTTTAAAGTCTGCACTGAGCTGCTAGCAGACTCACAATTTCGAAATAATACGGTTCAAATCGTTTATAACTCTCTTCTTATCAGCACTCCACAGAGGCGCAACAAGAATATTCTTAGGCCCATCCCCGGTGAACCTGTGAACAACCATATCAGGAGGAAGCTCTTTAAGACAATCACACAAAATATCTGCGTATTCAGCAAATGTCAGTGCACGGAACACTCCTTCCTCATACATTTTTTCAAGAACAGTTCCCCTGAGGACATGAAGCAGTTGGAGCTTTATACCATTTGCGCCGCTTCGCACTATGTACCTTACCGTATCAATCATATCCTCCTTCGTCTCACCGGGCAGGCCTATTATCATATGAACTATAATGTGAACTCCCAGTTCTCTGAGTCTGTTCATCGTCTCATCATACACACTTATGTCATAACACCTGTTGATGAGCTGTGCTGTCCTGTCATTTGCTGTCTGGAGGCCAAGTTCTATCCACACAGGTTTAACAGCTATTATATCTTTTATCATATCTATGACCTCCGGGCCAAAGCAGTCCGGTCTGGAGGCTATCGATACAGCCGCAATGTCATCCCTTCTTGCAGCCGCCAGAAACTTTTCGCGCAAAGCATCGACATCACCGTATGTATTTGTATATGACTGGAAATACGCTATATATCTGTCGCATTTGCATTTGCCTGATATCCTCTTTTTTGCCAGTTCTATCTGTTCATCTATGCTCATGACTGCATCCTCAGAGAAATCTCCCGAGCCGCTGGCACTGCAAAAAATACAGCCACCTGTCCCGACTTTACCATCACGGTTGGGACAGGTGGTTCCTGCATTCAATGATATCTTATATAATTTCTCTCCAAATGTATCTCTTATATATGCATTTGTTGTATATATATCCATACTGTTACCTTCTATATACGATCCTGTCTATATCTGATGTGTCGCCTTTACAAGAGCAGGAACTATCTGTTTCTTTCTTGATACAACACCGGAAAGATATGCATAGCTATCCTCAAGCTGCACATCAAATGCTTTACTGCACAGTTCCTGTGCATTCTCTCCCACGCATATGATACCTGAGCCCTCCTGAAGAATATTGGTCATTGCAAACAGGACCACATCACAGCCAGGCTCCATATATTCACCGAGGAATTCACGCATACCGTTTCTTATTCTGTCTATCTCTTTCTCATTGACGGAATTGATCTGTCCAACAGCAACAACCATATCTCCAATGTCGAATTTCTTGAAATCCTGATGAAGTATCTCATCCATGGTCTTGTCCTTGAGGTTGCTTCCCGCGTCGAACATCTCCATGGCAAATTCATATATGTCTATCTCTGCAAGCCTTGCAAGCTCCTTTGCAGCAGCCTCGTCTATGAATGTACACGTCGGAGACTTAAATGCCAGTGTATCGGAAAGTATCGCTGCGCAGAGCAGTCCGGCTATCGGCTTATCTATCTTGACATTCTGCTCTTTGTACATCTGATAGATGATCGTAGCAGTACATCCAAGTGGCTGATTTCTGAAATACACAGGATTCATGGTCTCTATATTTGCGATCCTGTGGTGGTCGATTATCTCGAGTATCTCGGCATTCTCCACGCCGTCAACAGACTGGGTTCTCTCATTGTGATCAACAAGTATGAGCTGTTTCTTTCTCGCATTGATGTAGTTACGCCTTGATACAAGTCCCTTGTAGTTGCCATAGCCGTCCGTAACCGGAAAGTATCTCACTCTGGTCTTTGCCATGGTCGTCTTAAGTGTATCTATATCGTCATCCTCATAGAATGTCATTATACGGTCTCTTATCATGAAGAATCCGATAGGCATGCTCTGTCCGATAAGTCTGGCAACAGCATAGGTGTCAGTCGGTGTTACGACAACCGCACATCCCTTGTTCTTAGCAAATTCCAGGACAACATCAGATATGCTGTTCACAAGACAGACTATGAGCATGCTCGCACCGCAGTTTATGGCCGCAAGCTGAGCCTCAACCCTGTCACTCACTATGACTATGTCATTTTCCTTGACATGTCTCTCAAGGATGTCAACCTGGGCAGCTCCCACGATCACTCTTCCATCCTTAACATATCCGTCGGCGTCACCGTATACAAGCTCGCCATTTATAGTATCTATTATGTGTGAGAACTTTGTACCAGCTATGAACAGGGAATTATCATCCTTCTCAAGCATATATGCCTCGGCTATATCTCCAACAGTTATGATTCCTTTTATCTTGCCGTTATTGACGACCGGAAGTGTCGTGGCGTCGTTATCCTGCATTATCTCAAATGCTCTCTTCATGGTGATGTCTCCCGACACACCATCAACTATTCTGTATGCTATATCCTTCACCTGTACATTTACATTGCTCACAAGTGCCGGCTCCTGCACACCAAAGTAATCAAGGACAAACTGTGTCTCTTTATTTATATTTCCAGCTCTCTTTGGAATGTATTTGTTCTCATGCTGATTTTTCAGATGGGCGTACGCAATCGCTGAACATATAGAATCCGTATCCGGATTCTTATGTCCTATGACAAACACCTCATCTGTAGGAACATTATGCATATTTCACCTCTTATTTCTATCAATTATAATGCATTCATTTCTATGCCACGCAGGGAAGATGCCTTGTGACATCCCACATGCTAACAAGCATAAATTGAATGAGGCAAAATGACAACCCCTTTTAACGTTGTTTATCATTTTGCCCCATTTTTTATCTGTTTAATCAGAACTTATATCTCGCTTATATCCACGAGTGAAAGCTTTGTGGTATCAGCGGTCTCAAGGCTTGTGAGCAGCGCATCGGCTGTATCAAGGCTTGTAAGACATGTAACACCTGTCTCAACTGCGTGACGTCTGATGATAAATCCATCCTTGCTTCTCTCAACACCCTGTGATGGAGTGTCGATGATCAGATCGATCTCATGGCTCAGTATCAGGTCAAGCAGATTTGGTGATGGCTCCTCAACCTTGTTGATGAGCTTTGCAGGAACACCATTCTCATTGAGAACTCTGCATGTGCTTCTTGTTGAATATATCTCATATCCAAGAGCAGCAAATCTCTTACCAATATTTATAGCATCCATCTTATCTGAGTCCTTGACTGTGAGGATCATCTTCTTGGTCTTTGGAAGATTGATTCCGGCTCCAAGGAATGCCTTGTACAGAGCCTCATTGTAGTTCTTGGATATACCAAGGCACTCTCCTGTTGACTTCATCTCAGGTCCAAGGCTTATCTCAGCGCCTCTGATCTTCTCAAATGAGAATACAGGCTTCTTGATCGCGAAATACTCTGACTCCGGCTGAAGACCAGGTGTGTAACCCATATCCTTGATCTTCTCACCTGTGATAACACGTGTTGCAAGATCTACGATAGGTATTCCTGTTACCTTGCTTATATATGGAACTGTACGGCTTGAACGAGGATTTACCTCTATTACATATACCTCATCATTGTATGCAATAAACTGTATATTTATAAGTCCGATTACGTGCAGGCTGTTTGCAAGCTTCTTGGTGTAATCAGCGATGACTCTCTTTGTCTTTGGTGAGAGTGTCTGTGCAGGATATACTGAGATACTGTCTCCTGAATGTATTCCGGCTCTCTCAACATGCTCCATGATACCAGGGATAAGTATGTCATCTCCGTCACATACAGCATCGACTTCGACCTCTTTACCCATGATGTACTTATCTACAAGTATTGGGTGCTCCTGGGTATGTCTGTTGATGATATCCATGAACTCTATGATATCCTTATCAGAGATCGCGATCTGCATTCCCTGTCCACCGAGAACGTATGAAGGTCTTACAAGTACCGGATAACCCAACTCATTTGCAGCCTCAAGCGCCTGCTCTCTTGTAAATACCGTCTTACCAGCAGGTCTTGGTATACAGCACTTCTCAAGGATCTCATCGAAGAGCTCTCTGTCCTCTGCTGCATCTACATTCTCTGCACTTGTTCCAAGGATTGGTACCCCCATCTCCATGAGTGCCTCTGTGAGCTTGATAGCGGTCTGTCCACCGAACTGTACAACAGCTCCATCCGGATGCTCCAGATTTACTATAGCCTCAACATCCTCCGCTGTAAGAGGCTCAAAGTAAAGCTTGTTTGCTATATCAAAGTCTGTACTGACTGTCTCAGGGTTGTTGTTGACGATGATTGTCTCGTAACCCTTTCTCTCAAATGCCCATGTGCTATGAACTGAACAGTAATCGAACTCGATACCCTGTCCGATTCTGATCGGGCCTGAACCAAGTACCATTACTTTCTTCTTTGAATTGTCCTCAGCGACCTCGTTCTCCAGAGAATCAAAGCATGAATAGTAATATGGAGTCATGGCATCAAACTCTGCTGCACATGTATCAACCATCTTGAAGTGTGCTGTTACACCGTAGTCGTAACGCATCTGTCTGATCTCTTTCTCTGTCTTGCCTGTGAGTCTCGCGATAACCTTGTCAGGGAACTCAACTCTCTTGATCTCCTTCATTAGCTCCTTGGAGATATCTCCCTTGGACTCGATTATCTTTCTCTCAGCCTTAACAAGGTTGTGGATCTTGTCTATGAACCATCTGTCAATCTTGGTGATGTCATAGATCTGATCGTATGATATTCCACGTCTGATAGCCTCAGCTATGACATAGATACGTCTGTCATCAACATGTCCGAGAAGCTTTATAACCTCTTCGTCTGTCATATCCTTGTATCTGCTTGACCAGAGACTGTCTACATGCTGCTCCAGTGAACGGAGAGCCTTCATAAGTGCACCCTCAAAGTTTGTACAGATACTCATAACCTCACCGGTTGCCTTCATCTGTGTTGTCAGATCATGGTCAGCGGCGATGAATTTATCAAATGGAAGTCTAGGGATCTTGACAACCACGTAATCAAGTGCCGGCTCAAAGCTGGCATATGTCTTCTTTGTAATAGCGTTCTTGATCTCATCCAGGTTGTATCCAAGGGCTATCTTGGCAGATACCTTTGCAATAGGATATCCGGTTGCCTTTGATGCAAGTGCCGATGATCTTGAAACTCTTGGGTTTACCTCGATAACACAATACTCAAATGAATTAGGATTCAGAGCAAACTGAACGTTACATCCACCCTTGATGTTGAGCTCTGAGATAATGTTCAGTGCTGAACTTCTGAGCATCTGGTATTCCTTGTCTCCAAGTGTCTGCGACGGAGCTACAACTATAGAATCTCCTGTGTGAACTCCGACAGGATCAAGGTTCTCCATGTTACATACAGTTATACATGTACCATTTGCATCACGCATAACCTCGTACTCGATCTCCTTCCACCCTGCTATACATCTCTCAACGAGGACCTGCCCAACACGTGAAAGTCTGAGACCGTTCATGAGGATCTCCTTGAACTCTTCCTCATTGTTGGCTATACCACCACCTGAACCTCCAAGTGTATATGCAGGACGAAGAACGACAGGGTATCCTATCTTCTTGACAAAGTTAAGACCGCCCTGAACAGTTGTAACGACCTCTGAAGGTGCTACAGGCTCATGGATCTTCTCCATAGTCTTCTTGAACTCAAGTCTGTCCTCGGCCTTCTTGATGGTCGTTGATGATGTTCCTATGAGAAGCACGTCATGCTCTCTGAGGAAACCTGACTCATCAAGCTCCATGGCGATGTTGAGGGCTGCCTGACCGCCGAGTGTCGGCAGAAGGCTGTCCGGCTTCTCCTTCTCAATGATAGCCTTTACAACATCAACCGTAAGAGGCTCAATATATACCTTATCTGCTATATCCTTGTCCGTCATGATGGTTGCAGGGTTTGAGTTGATGAGGACAACGCACAGTCCCTCTTCCTTAAGAGAACGGCACGCCTGTGTTCCGGCATAATCAAACTCAGCAGCCTGACCGATGACTATAGGACCTGATCCGATAACTACAACCTTTTTTATATTAGGATTCTTTGGCATTACTTTGACACCTCCATCATATTCATAAATGTATCAAACAGCGAATCTGTATCCAGCGGACCTGCACATGCCTCCGGATGGAACTGAACTGTCTGTGCATTCTTTCCAAGATAGTGAACTCCCTCTACTGTTCCGTCATTTACATTGACGAAGCTGACCTCTGCGATCTTTCTGTCGAGGCTGTCTTCCTTGACCATATATCCGTGATTCTGTGTTGAAATATATACCTTGCCGGTCTTCATATCTCTTACAGGATGGTTTGCACCTCTGTGTCCGTACTTCATCTTCTCTGTATCACCGCCGTTGGCAAGCGCCATGAGCTGATGTCCAAGACATATAGCAAAAATTGGAATATCTGTATCGAAAAGCTTCTTTACCTGAGCTATTGTGACCTTACACTCCTTTGGATCTCCAGGACCATTTGTAAGCATGATTCCGTCCGGAGCGTCTGCGATGATCTCCTCAGCAGGTGTCTCTGCAGGATATACAGTAACCTGACAACCTCTTGCAAGGAGGGACTTGACGATGTTCTTTTTAACACCGAGATCGATGACTGCAACCTTATATCCATCGCCAGGATAGAACATTTTCTCCTTACATGTAACATCGAGAACAACATGTCCCATCTTCCATGCCTTAATACGCTTCATGCACTCATCAAAATCATAATTCTCATCAGTTGTGATCATACCTCTCATGGTACCATCTTTCCTGAGGATCTTGGTAAGTGTTCTGGTATCTATTCCTTCTATACCAGTTATATTATTCTCAACAAGAAATTCGTTTATGGTCATCTCGCTTCTGAAATTACTAGGAGTCTTGCAGAGCTCTCTAACAATGAATCCTGACTGCCAAGGTCTGCCAGCCTCCATATCCTCTCTGCATACACCGTAGTTGCCTATAAGCGGATATGTCATACATACTGACTGCCCTGCATATGATGGATCTGTAAGAATTTCCAGATAGCCGGTCATCGAAGTATTGAATACTATCTCACTGATTATCTCGTCAGTAGAGCCAATACTTTTACCTTCAAACACGTGTCCGTCTTCAAGTATCAAAAAAGCTTTCATAATCGTATTCCTTTCGTTTTTTCTATTTTTGCTCAAAAAAAAAGAGTGAAAACGGGGAAACGCTTGAGATAACCCACATTTATTGGCCTCTTTTTTTCTTAATTTAATAAATACTACCACATTTGACAAGGCGGTACAATATTTTTTTCGATATATTTTTTATTTTTGTGTTCACGACAAAAATCTTGTTTTTTATTCAATATTTTTATTAATTTTTTCATCTCTGAGCTCAGCAGCCCGTCTGCTGAATTCACATCCACAGAAATTCTGTCTGTATAATCCATATTCCTTTGACAGCTCTATCGAGTGCTTATATCCATTTTTCTTCTTGAAATCACTGAACAGATAATCTATGTCGTATTTCCTGCTCATCTCTGCACCTATCTCGTTCAGCCAGTCCGCATTCTTGTGGGGGCTTATCGACAATGTGGTCGTAAATACGTCATATTCATTTTTCTTCGCATGGATCGCGCTCTTCTCAAGTCTCAGCTTATAGCAGTCATAGCACCTGAGTCCTCTCTCAGGAAGATCCTCCCTGCCCTTAGCCATATCCAGAAACACCTGCGGCTCATGCTCCGCCAGTTCGACATCCACTCCTTCCACATATACTTCATGTACAAATCTGTCAAGCTCACGGAATCTTTTTATGTACTCATCGTAATCCGTTATATTTGGATTGTAAAAATAAGCTGTTATGTCAAAATGCTCCGCAAGGACCGACAGACAATGGCTGGAACATGGCGCACAACAGCAGTGCAGCAACAATTTTTTTCTGCCGCATTGTGTATTTTCACTATCAAATTCAGCTATCTGTCTCTCCATCATTTGATAATAATTTGCATTTTGCATCATTGTTTTCTCCTTTTTTGTTGATATTTCACACCACATTTTACAACATTCGATGATCTTTTGCACATTTGTGCATGTTTACTAGTTGACTTTGTTATATCTTTACAATATACTGTAGATAGTTACTAAAGCACGTTATGATCATTTATCAATGGAGGTGTAGATTATGACAGTTCAGCAGGCAATTAAAAAGTACAAGTTAGAGCCGCTCAGCGTCAGCGTTGCCAAGGTCAAAGCCAAGGAGCTCAACGTTGATGAAGTTCTTTACATGAATGTGCAGAAGAACAAATATGCGTATATCGTACGCGATTCACGTGGTATAATGTTGTACTCTGATGAGCGCAATCTTTATACTAAGCTTTATAAGGGTTTAAAGATTACTCCCCTTGAATCATAATATTTTCACACGGAATTTATTAAATATGCACACACATGGAATATGGGAAAAAGCTGTTACTCCACTCCCCTATGGAATCAAGAGCTTTTTCCCATATTTTATATTAATCTGTACTCAGGCCTTTCTTCATTATACATATGACACCGTATCTCATCATCCACATATATTATGATCAGCGACAGGAACATCCACAGGATAGAATAAGGCACACATATCTGCCCCGCAAGATTTAACGGCATATCAGAGTAATCCCACACGTTAAGTCCTAGTCTTATATTCACAACATACCCGGTCAGGAACTCCAGCTCAGATATTATCACAGAGGAAACCAGCATCTGCGCAAGTATCCCCATCTTCGGAAACATCTGGTTCAGTCCGCCGCACAAAAGCGTAGCAAGACCTCCACAAATTATCATGGAATAATGGGAATAATGCCTGGCCGATATCTCCAGGAAATAATATATCATCCCACCCGTCATAAATATAGTAAAGCACTTACACACAAAGACCCTCACAGCGACACCTCCTGTATATATACAGTTTAGTATCAACCGTGAGGGTCAATATTATTTATTCTTTATACTTTCCTCTGAAAAAGTTATTTACATGATCAATAGTTCTGTCTGAGAGCTCAAGCTTCACGAATTCAGCCTTGCCGTTCTTGTTGAGGACGAACACATACACACCATCCTGATTCTGCTTATTGCCGGATGTGAAATCCCTGGTCTTTATTGAGCTGTCCTGCTGAAGCTCATTGTCGAGGTAAATGCATCCCTCTTTCGCAATGAACTTTACATCGGCGTTGCTGAAGCTTATGATCTTTTTTCTGCTCTTCTTTGCAATGATCCTTGCGATGTCTATATCCTCATTCACCATTATATATTCATACTCCGTCTCTCTTCTGGAAACAAAAATACCAAATACAACAGCACCTGCAATCGCAACTAAGAATCCAATACTGCCAAAGCCCTGAACGAACATCGCTGCGCCAAGTCCGGCGATCATCAGCACGATTCCGGCAGCCATACTGCAGGTAACACTCGCAGGTGTCTTCGCCTTAACTATATGTTCTGCATAACCATCATTTAACATACCTTTTTTCTCCTTAAGTTCTTTAAAATTCTAAGCCTTTATATTCTAGCATACATGGGCTGTTTTGTCATCTTATTCCCGCTGGACATCCACCGCATCCGCCACAGCCTGCCGTTCTGACAGCTCCGGCATCATCTCCGGCGTAATTAAATGCCGACTCTATGAGGCACACCGCCTGGGAGCTTATTCCAAGTCCCCCTCCGGTAAACCCAAGCTTCTCCTCCGTTGTCGCCTTGATATTGACCTGATCCTTGTCTATACACAGGCAATTACAGATATTCTCCCTCATCTGATCAATGTACGGCGCCATCTTAGGGCTCTGGGCAATTACGGTCGCATCTATGTTCTCGATGATGTAGAGCTTCTCCTCGAGAAGTCTCTTCACTTCTGACAGGAGCTTCATGCTGTCCGCTCCCTTATACCTCTCATCAGTATCAGGGAAATGCTTTCCAATATCCCCCAACGCCGCAGCACCGAGAAGCGCATCCATTATCGCATGAAGAAGTACATCCGCATCGCTGTGTCCAAGGAGTCCTTTCTCATATGGAATCTCAACTCCTCCGATTATAAGTTTTCGTCCCTCAACTAGTCTGTGGACATCGTATCCCATTCCAACTCTCATGTGATATCCTCCTTATATGAATAAAAAAAAGACGGAATGTCTTCCGTCTCATCAAATAGTAGCGAGAGGGGGATTCGAACCCTCGACACTGCGGGTATGAACCGCATGCTCTAGCCAACTGAGCTATCTCGCCATGTCTTGTAAATGGGACCTATAGGGCTCGAACCTATGACCCTCTGCTTGTAAGGCAGATGCTCTCCCAGCTGAGCTAAGATCCCATATTACTTCGTGTCATCGCTGACACCTTTGTTAGTATACTCAAGTGACCATGTTTTGTCAACAACTTTTTTCACTTTTTTATTTTATTTTTTATCGGCCTCCACCAAACAGGTAAATAATGAGATTCACTATGAACAGAATGATGACAACAGGTATCACGATATACCACACTATCTTAAATCCCAGCCAGATAACTCCAAGCACTATACCTATAACAAGTGCAGCCACAAGAATGAGTATTATCGCTGTCAGCACCTTGCCTATCGGTGAACTGAAATCAAGCTTGCCATAAGCAAAGCTTGTATTGCCCTCGTCGTCCACATTTACATGCCAGCCCTTCTGACTGCTTCCGCTGGCTTTGCGGGTGTTGTAGCTGTCATCATACGAAGAGGATTCTGTATCATAATATCTTCCGCTTGCGCCCTGTCCCTCTGTGTCAATGATCGTCTTGGCGATCAGTCTTGCAGATCCCAGAGATGAACATATCTCCTCCTCTGACTTGCCTGCTTCTTTCTGCTTCTTAAAATAATCCTCATAATAATTTATCGTGTCATAATATGTCTGCGTTGAGACATTTCCATCAAGAGCTTTCTTCAGCTCATCCATAAACTCTCTTTTTCGCATATCGCACCTCCGCGCCATTATGTCAATTCTATTTTTATCACTTCATATTCAGATATACGACGACAACTTTGTAGCCGCCCATATCTTCCACCACATAATTTATAGACCTTATATTGCCATAATTGTACAGAAATGACAAGTCAAATGTTTCGTCATCTGTATATATAGCAGCTTCCAGCACATTACTGCCGCCCATCTGTATCCTTATGCCTTTTTTATACTCATCGAACGAGTCATAGGTATAAAACCTCTTTTTATAGAAATTATACGCTGTGTCGGCACACTCTCTGTAGAATTGCTTTTCCCATGAGTGAGTCAGTTCCAGTGTGCTGTCATCGACATTCACATAGGTGTGCTTCAGATAGCTTCCCATATCCGGCAGCGAGTCATCCCATGTCAGATCCACATTATACCATTCTCCGCCGAGCTCTATCTGATTCCATGCATGAAGTCCTTCCTCCGTGCTTCCGACTACTATGTCACATTTGACGCCCAGACAGGACATGATTATGAAGAACGCCTCAGCGTAGCCGTCGCACACGCTCTGGTGAAGCACCAGCGCTCCATATGCCGTATATGCATCATCATTATTGTCGGGATATCCATAGACACAGTTTTCCACTATATAATCGTGCACGGCGATCTCCTTGTCAAGGTCGCTCATGCCATCTGAAATGTTGTCATTTATAAAGCTGTCGATCACCTCATATATCTGCTTCGCCCTTATGTTGTCCTCCGGGATATCCGTTCCTTCTATATATTTTCTGACAGCATAATAATTATCCGACAGTTCATAGTTGAGCTGTATTGCCAGATATCTTCCCGTCTCAATTATTATCCTGTACGTATCCACTGAGCCGTATGCCGAATCTATATATTTGTTGATGTTGTGCACATCACTTTTCGCCACATTACTTACATAATACATGCCCGACGCGTCTCCGTCCTCCATATCCTGGACAACGGCCGCCCGGAACTCCACCAGGCCATCAAGCATCTGGCCGCTCTTGATCACATTGAAGAACAACCACCGCACTCCCACCATCATCAGCGAGAGAACAACTACAATACTTATAACTCCAAGAATCTTCTTTTTTGTACCCAAACTTCCTGTCAATCCTCCATCCCTGCTTTGCTGCGGTGATCCGCCTGTATATTTTATCATCTGTACTTTTGCGCCGCAAGCACCAACCACGCATTTCCTGTGGTTATAAATAAACCTTATTTGTGTTGATATGCGCACTTTTATGTTGTAAAATGTACTTTGTTTGAAAACTACCTTATAATTTACTCATTTTTCAACCTAAAACAAAAAATAACAGAAAAGAGGATTTAATATGGCTCAGCTCTGGGGCGGACGCTTCACAAAAGAAACAGACAAATTAGTATATAACTTTAACGCATCTATTTCATTTGATCAGAAATTCTACAGACAGGATATCCGCGGAAGTATCGCGCATGTAACCATGCTCGCTTCATCCGGTATTCTCACTGACGAGGAAAGAGATCAGATCATAGCGGGACTTAAGGGCATACTGAACGATGTGGAGAACGGTTCTCTGCAGATCACTTCAGAATACGAAGATATACACAGCTTTGTCGAGGCAAATCTCATCGACAGGATCGGCGATGTGGGCAAAAAGCTCCACACCGGACGAAGCAGGAACGACCAGGTCGCATTGGACATGAAGCTCTATGTAAGAGACGAGATCATCGAGCTCAAGGAGCTTATTTACAAGCTTCTGACTACTCTTCACGGACTTATGAATGAGCACATCGACACATACATGCCTGGATTTACTCACCTCCAGAAGGCACAGCCAATAACTCTGGCACATCACTTTGGAGCATACATGGAGATGTTCAAGCGTGACTACGACAGAATGAACGATATATATGACAGAATGAACTACTGTCCTCTCGGATCAGGTGCCCTCGCAGGAACCACATATCCGCTCGACAGAGAGCTCACCGCTTCTCTGCTGGACTTCTACGGTCCGACTCTCAACAGCATGGATTCAGTTGCCGACAGGGATTACTGCATAGAGCTTTTATCCGCCATGTCTACCATCATGATGCATCTCTCACGTTTCTCCGAGGAGATCATCATCTGGAACTCAAATGAATATCAGTTTGTTGAGCTCGATGATTCATACAGCACAGGAAGCTCTATCATGCCACAGAAGAAGAACCCGGATATAGCCGAGCTCGTAAGAGGTAAGACAGGCAGGGTTTACGGTGCTCTCACCTCCCTTCTCACAACCATGAAGGGAATCCCTCTCGCATACAACAAGGACATGCAGGAGGATAAGGAGCTCACATTTGACGCGATAGACACTGTAAAGGGATGTCTCGCACTGTTCACAGGCATGATAGCCACCATGACAGTCAACAAGCCTAGAATGGAAGCATCAGCCAAGAACGGATTCACCAACGCAACAGATGCCGCAGATTACCTTGTAAATCACGGTGTACCTTTCCGTGATGCACACGGCATCGTCGGCCAGCTCGTTCTGAAGTGCATAGAGGAGAACATCTCCCTCGACCAGCTTAGTCTCGACGAGTACAAGGCCATCTGTCCTGTATTTGAAGATGACATATATACAGCCATCAGCATGGAAGAATGTGTTCAGAAGCGTAACACAATCGGTGCTCCGGGACACGCTGCAATGCAGAAGGTGATCGATGCAAACGACAAGTTCTTAGCATGGGCTGAGCAGGATTTAACCAAGCACACCAAGGAGTGATTTTTATGAACAATACAACAAAAGCCAAATACGATATGGCAGAAAAGATGCTCAAGGTCGATATCTCTCTTGAGGAGGTTGCTCTTATGACCGAACTTCCAATGGAAACACTGAAAAAGATACAGCACGACATAGAAAAAGATGGCCTTGTAACCAGACACGATGTAAAGGATGTTGATCTCGGTACAAGTTATCTCATCTGATCATCTTCTATCACTATATGCATGTATTGCACAATAAATATCCCCGCTGTTTTTACAATAACAGCGGGGATATTTATATTGTGTATCACTATTCCCTGTCCTCAAGATACCTTCTAAGACTTTTTATCGCATTCTTCTCGAGGCGGCTGACCTGCGCCTGGGATATGCATATCTCCTCCGCCACCTCCGTCTGGGTCTTTCCCTCAAAAAATCTCAGCCTCACTATATTCTTCTCCCTGTCGCACAGCCTGTCCATAGCCTCTCTGAGATCAAGGTTTTCAACCCACATCTCCTCCTTATTCTTTCTGTCTCTTATCTGATCCATGATGTACAAGGTGTCTCCACCCTCCTGATACACCGGCTCATACAGGGACAGCGGTGCCGATATGGCATCAAGCGACATGACTATATCTTCCTTTGGTATACTTATCTCCTCCGCTATCTCCTCTATCGTCGGCTCCTTATCCTTTGTCTTCTGGAGATTTTCCTTGGCATATATCGCCTTGTAGGCTATATCACGCAATGACCTTGATACTCTTATAGCATTGTTATCTCTGAGATACCTTCTGCACTCACCTATGATCATAGGCACAGCGTACGTACTGAATTTGACATTGAGACTTCTGTCAAAATTATCCAACGCCTTGATAAGCCCTATACAGCCAACCTGGAACAGATCATCCGGATTCTCATTTGAACTGCCAAATCTCTGGATCACGCTGAGCACAAGGCGGAGATTCCCCTCTATAAACTCCTCCCGGGCAGAGCTGTCTCCCTGCTCCATCCTGTCAAACAGCATGTTCTTCTCATCCTCTGTAAGATATGGTAATTTCGATGTATTTACACCACATATAACTACTCTGTTCAGCGCCATATCATGTCCCTCCACGTGTTATCTGTCTAACACTAGGATTGTCAGATACATGCCAATTTATTCATATTTGCACCACTTTTACTGATATATATGCACGCAAAAAGACCATGAAAACCAATTTGTGTCCTAAGTCACTCATCATATTCATGGTCTCTTATCTTCGTATATCTAGTTCTTTCTGAACTCCTCAAGTTCAAGTCCCTCATTGTGCTGGAGAACCTGATCGATGACCCACTCATTTGCAAACAGGAGAAGCGGATTACCCTTCATGTCCTTAACCTTCTTGACATCGCTCACACGCTTGAGCTTTGTCACGTCTATGGTAGGATCCTTCACCCATCTGATATAGTTATATGGTATCGGCTCAAGTCTTATCTCACAGCCGTACTCATTCTCAAGTCTGTACTTAAGTACATCAAACTGAAGTACGCCGACAACTCCGACTATGATCTCTGAAAGACCCGCAGTGTACTCCTGGAATATCTGTATAGCACCCTCCTGGGCAATCTGGGTAACACCCTTGACAAACTGCTTACGCTTCATGCTGTTGAGCTGAACAACCCTGCAGAAGTGCTCCGGTGCAAATGTAGGGATACCCTCATACTCAAACTTCTTTCCGCCTGTTGTGAGTGTATCTCCAATTGAGAACAGATCAGGATCAAATACACCTATAACGTCACCGGCATACGCCTCGTCGACGATCTTCCTGTCCTGAGCCATAAGCTGCTGTGGCTGGGAAAGCTTGATCTTTCTCTTGCTGGCAGCATGATATACCTCCATGCCTGCCTCAAACTTACCAGAGCAGATTCTCATAAATGCGATTCTGTCTCTGTGAGCCTTGTTCATATTTGCCTGGATCTTGAACACAAAAGCTGAGAACGGCTCTGTTACAGGATCTATGATTCCCTCTGATGAATTACGTCCGATAGGAGGTGTCGTCATCTTAAGGAAATAGTTCAGGAACTGCTCGATACCAAATGTATTCAGCGCAGAACCGAAAAATACAGGGGAGAGCTCTCCGGCTCTGACCTTCTCTATATCCATCTCCTCTGTGGCACCATCTATAAGCTCTATCTCCTCATTGAACTGGTCAAAGAGGTATGGGCCGACAAGCTCCTTGAGAGCCTCATCGTCTATATGATAATCTGTTTCCTCCGCCTTCTTGGCTCCACCTGTCGATATAGCCTGGAACGTGGACACTATCTTGGTCTTTCTGTCATATACACCCTTGAACTCTTTTCCTGAACCTATAGGCCAGTTGACAGGGCATGTCTTGATACCGAGAACAGTCTCTATATCATCGAGAAGCTCAAATGTATCCCTTGCATCTCTGTCCATCTTATTTATAAATGTGAATATAGGTATATGTCTCATGACACATACCTTGAAGAGCTTTATAGTCTGAGCCTCAACACCCTTGGATGCATCGATCACCATGACCGCAGAATCCGCAGCCATAAGTGTACGGTAGGTATCCTCCGAGAAATCCTGATGTCCAGGTGTGTCAAGTATGTTTATGCAATATCCGTCATAATTGAACTGCAGAACAGACGAGGTTACCGAGATACCTCTCTCCTTCTCTATATCCATCCAGTCCGACACTGCATATTTGGAATTTGCCTTTCCCTTTACAGATCCCGCTGTGTTTATTGCGCCGCCAAAGAGCAGAAACTTCTCTGTGAGTGTAGTCTTACCTGCATCAGGATGTGAAATTATGGCAAATGTCCTTCTTCTGTTGATCTCTTCTCTTAACTTGTCATCCATTATCTTTTCCTCATATACAATTTATTGATTCTTATTCTTCAAAATGTCCCTGTTCTTCTGAGCCCAGAGCATAAGCGACTGTATATTCACAGACATCTTCTCCAGCTCCTCAAGGACAGCGTCAAAAGCTGCAACCTCGGTCTCGTCGACTATTCCATCAGCGGTGATCTCTATAAGCTGCTCAGATATATCCTCCATCTTCTTGGAGGATCCGAGGAACTGAAGTATGAGCCTGTCAAGGCTGTCCGCATTTATCGGCTTCACCGTCTCTTTTCCTATAGGGCAGTCGCCTGAACAATAGCTGTTACAGAGCTCGGGTATGTCATACGCCTTTGACATGGAAAGTACCTCCTCAGGGTACGGAACTACTGTGCCAAGCTCTATTCTTGAAAGCCTTGTCCTGTCTATATTGAGCACCTCTGCACTCTTCTCCCTGCTTGTAAGGTTATCGTTCACCTTAGACGCATTATATCTTGCGACATAATATTTATTGTTAAGCGCCTTTGTAGCTTTTTTACTCATTTTTTTCTCCTTATGTAGTTCTTCCTAATACACCTAATTAAACATAATAACACACAATATCAGCCGAATCAATCATCTTAATATCCGGTGAAAAAGTTCCATCAGAAGCTGCGCAAAATGCAGCTATAAAGTCTATATTCATATCTCCCTCTGCATGCGCAGGATCCGCTATTTCATCCATATGCATACGGCCGTCACACTCAGCCCTGCATACGGCATAATTGCCCAGCCAGATATTCTTCTTCTCCATATGTGCATTGTCCATGACCATTTGCTGTTCCTCATCCTTCATAAGTATGCCTGTTCCGGTCATCTTGCTGTACGCCTCGCGCCTTGTCCACACACATGTGCTGTATATTTCCGGGTGTGCACACGACATCACACATTTTTTATCCTCATCCGAATACAGGCGGTTAACTATGCTGTCCGGTATCCTTCTGACTCTCTCAACGTCTATACCACAAGGCTCACTGCCTATCGCAGCCGCCACACAACCCTCGGTATGGCTTATCGAAAACTGAATGTCCTTTATAAACGGCTTTCCCGCCTTATTCTTCTCATACGTGACCAGCCGTTCATCAATTCCGGCACATTCCCTGAGAGCATGTGCAAGCAGGATTCCCGCTGCAAGACTGGCATTCCTGTCATCCCGCCTCCTGAGACGTTCCACCTTACACCTTCTGTATTCCGATACCGCATCCAGACATCTGCCATATATCCCATCGTCAGCAAATGCCCCCGTATCCATTATATATGCTCTGTATCCGTTAAAAGATTTATTCAAATCCAATTCCATCTCTTTCTACCAAATACGCCATGGTCATAACAACAATACAGCCCCTTAATACTCGCATATTAAAGGGCTGTATAAACTAACCTATATTGTGACAAAATCAGGGAAGCTCTTCATATCCTTGTTCACCTCATCAATATGAAGTCCCTTGTAATCATATACTGCATTGTAAGCCATCTGCATCTCCATCGCACACTGCATCATGGATACCGGAACACCGACAAATATATCATCGATCGAAATCTCTATCTCACCCGGATTGAGCGTTATTGAATCCTCCTTCTCATTGTAAGGTGGAGCCATCAGTATCGCTTTGACTGCCTTGCTGAAATACGGCATCACATTTGGAACCGATATATATTTCTTTGCAAGAAGCTTCTCCTTATATCCGTCAGCAAGAACACACAGAGGCTGTTCCTCTGATATATCATCCACAAACGCCCTGGCAGCCTCCTCCATTATGGATGTTCTCCTGTCGTTGATCGGAGATCCGTACATAACGTTGAGATCCTGCTCCGTGAGCTTCTTATCAGCAAATGCCACTGTGAACATCTTCTCAGGACCATATGCTCCGACACCGGAAAATAGCTCTCTGTATATCTTCTCCATCTCATCCTTGACAGGAACAACTCTTCCACTGTCTATATTGGACTCGTTGTCCAGCATGAGCTTGATGATCCCTGTCTCCATCTCTTTTATCCTTCTGGATGTGACATAATCAGTCGGAAGGAATTCATGTCTCTTGGCTTTCTTGAGTATATTGCCAACAGCCTTATCACCGTTATTCGCAAGATCCTCGATGGAATTCTTCAGATCCTCTCCAAACTGTGAATATATCTCGTCAAGTCTCTCTGCCCTCTGCTGAAGCCATCTAAGTGTATCTCCAAACAGATCCTGTGCATCGAGTTCATCTATAAGCTTTGTTCTCTCCGCAGCAAGTGCTTCCTTGATGCATGCATCGAAATAACCATTCTCAGTCTCCCTCTTCGCTGAAGGGAAAGTGAAGAATCTCTTCGCAACAATGGTCTTGATGGAATCAATGATTCTGGTATATTCACCCGACGGTGTATAATCCTTCATCATCTTCTCAAGCTTTCTGACTTCAGCCATCATACCCTTTGTGGAATCTGTTACACCGGCACTCGGTGCACCTATGACATCTATTGCGCCATATGGGCCAAACTCATTCATATATTTGGATATCACATCATCAAGTGAACTCCAAAGCTTGTTCTTCATCGACTTTATGATAACCGGAAGTTCCTTCTCAAAGTTCTCCATCTTCCTGGCAAAGCCCTCTCGAAGACCGTCCGTATTCTTCTTTATCATCTTATATGTAGGCTTGGTGATCTGGCCGTACTGTATGAGACCGTTCACGGCAAGTTTGATATCCTCACCCTGCTCCTCCTGCAAGAATATAGTGAGCTCTGCAAGTACATTCTTGATATCCTCCTCGGCATTGCCCTCCTTGAACGGAGATCTGAACAATCCCTTATATGCCTGGGAAAACAGATCATTCTCACACATATTCTCTATCTCTTTGATAGGAATATGGTAGTCAGCCTCGCTTACTACCTTGTAATAGCAGTTTGACTTCTTGATATTCTCGTCACTGTGCTCCATCTTCCAGTTCGTGATGGAATATCCCTCATTCTCAAAAAATACATCCCTGAGAAGCTTCCTGTCGTTCTCCACGTCATTGTTGCCAATGAACTTGTTGCTGGCTAGCCTGTAGAGGAAGCTTGCTGTATCCCTTGTGATGTATCCCTCAGGTATGTAGCCCTGTTCGTCCTTTCTACCTGATACAAGCATGCAGGCATCAAAGAGATTCTCCCTGATGACCATCTTGTTTGACTTACTGATAAATGTATAGTTGTCATCCTTCTCGGAGAGCTTCATATAATAATCAACTTCCTTGAGGGTCGCACATCCATTTGCATTGAGTCTCGCCACAAGCTCTGTATCTTCATATACAGCCTTATGGCCGAACAGTACATCCGGTGTGAGCAGGCAACCGCCAATCCTCAGATTGTTCCACTTCTTCGCCTTGCCATACGCACGTATGTTATATGCGACATCTGAAAGGATTCCACTTCCGGTTCCTCCGGCGATTCCGGATACGATCAGAACATCGACTGTTCCCTCCGTCGTCTTGTCGTATACATCCTGAAGCTTGTCAAAAAGGAGCATTCTGACATCCGTATATGCATTCGAGAACATCAGACGTCCAATCTGTCTGTTCCCCTTTGCTCCGTCTCTTCCTATCGTGATAGCCGGGAATTCAGGATCCATCCAGTTTGCAAGATTCTCATGGATCGGATTCTTCTGGATTCCATTCTCCAGAACATTCTCAATATCCGGTCTGTATATACTGATAACCTCAAGGGCATTGAAACCGACACCCTCCTTGCTATCATCTATGGTAGCCTCCATCTCTGCTATATCTGAATCTATCATGAGGAAATTAATGTTATCCTCGGGTGTTATGTTATCCATCAGCATACCCTTAAGCGCGCAAACGGTCCTGCCTCCAAGTCCCCCAAGACCTATTACGAGCAGATTCTTGTTGAATCTGTTCTCATGACTTATACGTCCAAAAACACGTATGTCTTTTAATTTGCTAAACTCCTCTTTTTGAGTATCAATAAGTATCATAGATTATGCCTCTCCTTAATATGCACGTACACTTCTTCCCCCATAGTGAATTTTCTGTACCTGAAAACCCACATTTTCAATTTATCACTATTCTTATTGATTTTCAACAAAAAGCGTTAATTTATTTGGCATTTTTTCTAAATTTTGACATATTTAAGCATTAAACACTTTCTACTTATCTGTCAATTTTACCCTGTCTCCCACGATCTCAAAACAACCGAAGCTTTTGAGAAAGCTTGAAAACTTACTGTATCCATATTTCTTTATGCTGAAGCCGGGTATAATATTCTTAAGTTCTGTATTCAGCAGTCCCATATTGTACATAGTGTCAGAATTCTCCGTGAGAAGTCTCACTATGCGCAGCTTGACAGCACTCTTAGGATCGATATGGTTCTTGATGGACACAAATTTCTGCCTGCCGCTGTCTATATCCAGATCGTCAAACTCCTCACTGAGGAATGTTGACAGCTTGGAATACCCATAATTTCTCACGTCAAAGTCAGGATATTTGTTCACAAGGCGGCTTCCAATCTCACCCATATGAGTCTTCTTATCCTTGTCATCGTTCTCATCTATTATATTGTAGACCGTCTTCTTTATGTCCCTTATGCTTGTGATATATGACTCGTCCACAGCCGCAGCCTCAAGCATGGCATTCTTCGATGCCGGCTTGTTGAGATCCTCTGTCACCAGTGAATCAAGGATCTTGAAGCTTGTACACGCACTCACGAACGCTTTCGGAGTCTTGCGTTCTCCCATTCCGATGACCTGCTTGCCAGCCTCCCTGAGTCTTGATGCAAGCCTAGTGAAATCGCTGTCGCTTGTCACCAGACAGAATCCATCTATATTGCTCGTATAGAGAAGATCCATCGCATCTATTATCATGGCCGAATCCGTTGAATTCTTTCCCGCCGTGTATGAAAACTGCTGTACAGGCTGTATAGAATATGACAGCAGACAATCCTTGTCCCAGCCATTGTTATTCTTTGACCAATCCCCATATATCTTCCGCACCGTTATTGAGCCGAGCCTTGACAGCTCATCAAATATACTCTCAATATATTTTGCCGATACATTCTCTGAATCGATAAGTATCGCATACTTGTTAGAAATCTCACTTGATATTTCTTCCATATAAAAGTCCCTTTCATTTATCAGTTCTCTTTGCCGGTCTCAACCCCAAACTTGCCCGGTCCATCCTGAAAATACTCACGGGTAAGCTTCACAACTGTACCTGACAGCATGAATACTGCGATCAGGTTAGGTATGATCATAAGTCCGTTGAAGGTGTCCGCTATATCCCAGAGAAGTCCGAGATCCATGGTCGCACCGATGATTGCGACAAATGCATACACAACCATGAACGGCTTGATAAGCTTACTTCCAAACAGGAATCCGACACATCTTGAACCGTAAAGTCCCCATCCGAGTATGGTTGAGAACGCGAAACAGCACAAAGCCACCGCTGTGAATATCGATATCCAGTTGCCGTAGGTTGCAACAAAGCCGTTGATCGTGAGATCGGCTCCTGCAGCCTGTCCGTAGGCTACCTCAGTTCCACTGCACAGTATTACTAGTGCCGTAAGCGTACATATAACTATAGTATCGATAAATACCTCGAATATTCCCCAGAGTCCCTGCTGCACCGGATGCTTTACATCAGAACATGCATGGGCTATGGATCCTGTACCAAGACCTGCCTCATTGGAGAAAATACCTCTCGATACACCCTTTCTCATGCTGAGGAACAGACTTCCAACTATTCCACCGGTCACGGACTTCGGATTGAATGCACCTTCAAATATAGAAGCGAACACTCCCGGCACACTCTTGATATTGATTATTACAAGAATTATAGCCATGATGATATACATAGCAGCCATGAATGGCACCAGCTTCTCTGTCACGCTTCCTATTCTCTTGATTCCTCCTATAAGTATGAGACCAACAAGAATAGCTATTATGATTCCTATCACAAGATTGATTGTAAATGTATTGCTCTTGTCAGCCAGATTATAATTAAAAAGTGCTGAATCTATAGCTGTTGTGATGGTATTGACCTGTGTTGCATTTCCTGTTCCGAACACTGTGAGTATACCGAGGACTGAATATGCTATAGCCAGGAAGTAAGCATTCTTGCCAAGGCCATTCTTGATGTAATACATTGGTCCGCCGACCCAGTCACCATTCGCATCCTTCTCACGGTAGAACACTGCAAGTACGACCTCTGCAAACTTTGTTCCCATTCCGAGAAGTGCTGAGATCCACATCCAGAATACCGCACCAGGACCGCCTATGGCGATGGCTCCAGCAACACCGGCTATATTTCCCGTTCCAACCGTTCCCGCCAGCGCCGTACACATGGCCTGAAAAGGACTGATGGCACCATCTGAAGTCTCCTTCTTGTTGAATATCCTTCCAAACGTATGCTTGAACGCGTATCCAAACTTTGTAAACTGAACCCCCCTGTTTCTTATGAGGAGCCACAGTCCCACGCCCACGATACATATCATGGATGGCACTCCCCATATAAAATTGTTCACCGATGAATTCACATCGGCAATGATCTTAAGTAATTTCTCCATATCTGTTTTTCTCTTTTCATTTTCTTTTTTACATACCAAATATGATTTTACAATACATTGTGCTTGTTGTGCAAGAAAAACCGCATCCACTTTAGTCATGGATGCGGTTTTTAATTTATATATAATTGTTATATATTTTTAATTCACATTATATATTGGAACTATTCAATCTCTGCCCAGCTAAGTGACGAATCACTTTCTACTATTACATAATCATCTGCATAGTCATTATTGTATGTATCATCATTTTCTGAAGCATATTCTGCAAGTCCACAATTCAAAGAAATTATTTTCTTCTCGCCATCGCATAGCTCCCACTGTTTTAATTCGTTATTATACACTGCTCTAACCCATTCTTTTTGACGAACATTTGTGATTTTGTCTCTCCACAATGCATAATACTCCAAAGCATCATAATTGTCCGTTATAGATGCAACACATACTGTTGCAACCTCATATGGGTCTTTCACACCAATATAATTTAACACGTCACCAACAGTATACGCCGGTGCATTTGTGTACTCAAATTTAACATGATGTTGATCAACAAACGCCTCGTTCTTATTAACCAAATCATCTCCTGCATCTGCATTCTCTTGTCTTTCCTTGATTACTGTCTCATAATAATATGCTTTGTCATCAAGATTGTAATCCCACTTGACAATCGTATCTGAGCCAAACATATTTTTCTCAACAATAACAGGAACACCTCTTAAATATCCTTGAGAAACCTTTACATCCACAGATGCATCATACACAATATAGTATTCATCTGTTTTTATCACATTGTCAACAGACAGAACATCTATTTGACTTTCGTCACTAATATCAACATCAACAATATGCCCATTATCATCACACACTCTACCTGATGTATTCATTAGATTCTCTTTTATTTTGTCCGCTCCTTTATTAGTCAACATTACGAATTCAGGAATAATTCCCCAAACAATTGTAACAACACCTACACACACCATCAAAATTATCTCACATACTCTGTGTGCCGAATGTTTGTCCACATTTCTCATAAATAAATGTAGTGCTTGTCTATTCAATAATATCAATTATGAACGAATATCCAGATGTTCGAACACAATATAGCCCTGCAGGTGTACCTTCTGGAATCTTATAGTATCCATATCCCTCCGGAGCAGTCTGCGCTTCTGCATAATATTTTTGCCCTAATACATAATACTTCACAGATACCGTAGCTGATCCTTCCTTGCTTTCATAATCTGAATAATATTTATAGAATATGCCTGTCGGCTCTGAATACGACAAATAGTAATCACCATTTACTTCAACGTAATCCTGTATATTACTTGCTGTTTCTCCATTTATCTCATAGATTTTATTTAAAGGCATATTGTTTTCTTCCATTTTTTCACTCAAATTCTTCCTACGAAACTCTATACAGCCATTATCTGCATCCACAGTAAATTGCTGCGGCATTGTATACCCCTCTGCTTCAATAGGATATATATCATAATCCCATCCGCCTCCAAATTCTATCAACAAATCCCCAGGATACATCTTCACATATGAAAAGTCCGAATCGGCAAATTTAATATAACTGTTGTCATTTTCGTCAATAACATGAGCAGAATCCATTGAATACAATCTATCCTCATGCTGTACCCAGTAATTTTTAAGATATTGTTCGCTTTCTTCTTTATAAGCATTTACAGCCTCTTTGTACGACATAGGTGAGCCATTATTTGTAATTATGTTTGATGCTTCTGTGTTGGTTACCTCAGTGGTTGTCGCTTCGGTTGTTGTTGCTTCGGTTGTTGTTGCTTCGGTTGTTGTTGCTTCCGCGGTCGTTGCTTCTGTGGTTGTCGCCTCGATTGTTGTTATTTCCGTAGTTAATTCTTCTGTTGAATCTATTCCAGAATCTGTTTCGCTACCACATGAGCATAATAATGACATTCCTAATATCACACCTGTTACCATTACTGTTTTTTTTATTTTCTTCATTTGTACACCTATTTCCTAATATATTTTATTTAATATGCCTCATATTCAATCTCTGTGCGAGTGGTCTTCCCATTAAAATTTTCTTTCTTAGAAATCGCATTACCATAATCATCATATATATATTCCCACTGATCAGTATATTTTAAAGAGTCATTCTCATATGTCTGTTTATTTGTTACATTGTTATATCCGTCATATTCACTTACTACTAAACTTGTTGACGTCATATTTCCATTCTCATCATATACTGTACTTTCTTTTTTAATTTCATTTCCATTTTCGTCATATAAATAATATGTAATTGTCGAATCATAGAATTCACCATTACCATCCGAATAACTTTTCGATAGGAAAAAGTCACTTTGAATCAAATTCTGTTGTGCGTCATAAGAATAATCAGTCCAAAAATCTATTTTATTACCATTTTCCTTACAATATGTCTCTTTCACAACGTTATCATTATCATCGTATTCATATGCTGTATATACATCTGGATAATTACTATCATATTCCTTTATCTTTCTATTTTGTGAATCATATTCATATATCATGCACGGTCTGTTTTCATCACCAGCCAAATATGATGTCTCTGAAATACAATTTCCATTATCGTCATATTCGTATTCTGTATAACGTTCTCCTTCATTTTCACCTGAAACCAAATTGTCTTTTAATATCAAATTTCCATTATCATCATATTCAAATAATGTTGTCATATACATAACATCATTTTCATCATATGAAAAAATTTTGGAAATTCGATATTGCATAATTTCATCTTTTTCCTGTTCAGTTTCTCCTGGTTGAGAAACAGTCAAATCGCTTGTTTCTTCCGATAAAGAATCAGTCGCATCATTTGTTTCCGTAACAGTTTGTTCTGCAGAATTATCATTTATCATTTCACTATTTCCACATGAGCATAACACCATAGCAGTCACCGCGATAGTTGAAAACACAATTGTTTTTTTTATTTTCTTATTCATTCTCTTTTCTCCTCATTTAAGATATTTTTATTCATTCTCTGTATATTTTTTTTGCACTATAGGATTTACAACCCCAAATTTTATTTGTCCTATATCAAAACCATATGGAGTTAACATCCATAAAAACTCAATTTTCAGCTCATTAACACCAGTTATGTCCAAATCAAAATCCTGAGGCAAAACACCACTAGCAACAACATCTGACGAATACAATAATTCATCATCACCGTATATTTTTACTTTTCCAGCTGCAACAGACGGATTTGCTGAATCTTTACAATCATAATGTAACACGACTCTTCCAGTCATTCTGTCATATTTTCCATCAAGCAAATATTCAACCGAGCTACTCTTTGGATCTGAAAACATAGATCCTCCTGACTCGTTAATTAATAAACCTGAGGGATATGAGGTTCCTGTATTATCCTTATCTATACCTGCCCATTTATGTACATCTCCGTCTATATAAAATTCTTCTAAATCTGTAATAAGTACTGGTTCAAAACTGGTAATTCTATCAAGCTCTCCCGTTAACTCAGTGTCATTACCAACGACTTTTATTGCCTCATTGATTTCTTTTTTAGCAGTATCATAATCGCAATTTTTTATATATGTTTCAGCTTTAGATATAGCCTCATTAATACATTCATTTTTTATATTTGTTTTTTTCACCTTGTATGAATCGTCCTTAAAATAATTCTCTAATTCATCATATATGACTACCGCATCGGACCATTTTTTGTTTTTCACATTTTCTTCAGCCTTATTCTCTAAAAGATTTCTATATTTACTCTCCACCTCACTTACTTTCCCACTTAAAGTTCCATCGTCATATATCTTCAATGCTTTCTTATACACATTAATCGCCTTGAGATATTTCTCATCTTTTACATATATTTCTGCCTCATCTATAGTTAATTCTATAAATCGCTTCTTTGATTCTTCTATCTTGTTCTGAGCATCATCATAATTCACATCATCAACTGATACTTTCTCATAATATGTAATAGCTGAATCATATTTTTTTACATTGAATAAATCCTCAGCCTTATCATAATTATTTTTGGAATTTCTTAATTCTTCCAAATCTGATTTCTTTTCATTTACATATTGATCAACCTCTTGTTTTTCATTCTCTATTTCAGATAAATTATTCAATGCGACATCATAATCTATGCGACCTGAATTATATGACTCTACAATCTTTTCAGTTTCCTCTTTAACCTTTTTGATTGATGTACATCCACATAATGTGAAAAAAATACACACACACATGATTATTAGAACTACTATCTTGTTTTTCATATCAACAAGCATCCTCCCTCTATTCATTATGATTTGTTATAAGTTGGTTGCTCACATCGCATATTGTATCCATCTGAGCATCATCAAGATAAGTGTCAGCTTTCATATAATTTGTTATTCCAAGTGTTGAATACTCCGATTGAATTTTCTTAGTAGAAAACTTCGATGTTACAACATCCCAACTTTGTGTATTGTCATTCCAATCAATGTCTACCCATATATAATCTATTGAAAGCGCATTATGCCCAAACTGAACATAGTACTCTAAAGAACCAAGGTCGTCTACACAATAATAATATTCGCCAGAATCCCATAATTTTTGGGGTTTTTCACCAGCACTCGCAAGAAGAACTGTTTCAACCTTTATATAATCTGTTCCCTCCTGGTTATTTACAAAATTCATAAGTTGCCGTGGTGTCATATATGGAGAAGTATTATATACATATTTAAACGTTGAACTTGTTGTCGCCTCACTTTGAATAGAATATGTCACATTAAATAGACCTTTAGCATTGTAATAGAGTAACGCATTATTTACATACAGTATTCCTAATTTATTTTCATATGATACATCACATTTAACTTTTATATCATTATCGTCATCGTCTACAGCTATCTCATAATCTATCACCTTCACATCATCAAATCCTTCTTCATATGAATATTTTCCCTTTAATGGTGAATACATTTCCAATGAAGCATAAACTTCGTCGTAGTCTTTTATATCTTTTTCGATTTTCTTAGTTGTTATTCTCATATAGAGTTCAGAAACGTCGTATTTTTTTCTATAGAAGTACCCAACCACAATTAAGCAGCCAACTAAAACAGCTATTAAATTTATAACTATAGCTGTTATTCCTATTTTATTTTTTCTTTTGTCCATATCTCTCCTCATTTTTGCGCTTATTATTATTACTTGCAAACATTATAACGTATATGCGTCATATTTTCAACATTTATAACGTATTTATATATCTAACTTTCATTCCATGAAACTGTAAAATAATTATCATGCGAGGTAGAATATATGAATAATAACGAAATTCTAAAAAAAATAGAAACATATATGAAATTAAGAAACTGGTCTATCTACAAATTAGCAAAAGAAGCTGATATTCCTTATTCTTCTTTAAACTCAATGTTCTTGAAGAATACTCAACCCACAATCCCTACATTAGAAAAGATTTGTTCTGGATTAAATATCTCCATGTCTGATTTTTTCTCCGACAAATCTACAGAAAATGTTCCATATTTAAGTTTGACGGAAGACGAACAAGAACTGTTATCTTTATATAACAAATTATCAAAATCAGACAAAAAACTTTTTATCTACTATGCTAGAGGATATGCAAAATCAGATTTATCTACCAATGATTCCGATTAAATATTTCATTCCATATTGCTTTATAGATAAACAAAAGCGCAGGTGTAACATTCACCTGCGCTTTTGCATTTTGCCATAATTTGATTTTATCTTACTCTCTGTTCTTCAGCACCTCAGCCGGCACGATCTTGTTCAGCCTGCCAACCAGAACTCTGTTGATTATGAAATACAGGACAAGTATTCCGCCGTAAAGCACAGCCCAGAGCCATGGGGCAAATGTCAGCTTGACGCCGCAGTTTACATTTGACACCAGTGAAGGGTACACAGCATCCATGATTACCTTGGCAAGTGGCAGGCATATTGCTGCACCTATTGCGATTATGAAAAAGTTGCCATCCAGATAAAGCTTCCTGATCTCCTTCGTCCTGAAACCAAACACCTTTATCAAGGAAATCGAGAATGCTGATCTGTCTATCATGACCTTCATCATCAGATACATGACCACTACGAATATAAGTGTCGAGAAAACAACTATCATAACAACCATACTTCTCATCTGATCTGCAAATATTCCGGCAGCCGACTCTATATCGGTCTTTGTTGTGGTTGCATAAAGTCTTGCAGGCTCACCCCCCAGGTCCTTGTCTGAAAATACTACATTGTACTCATCACTTCCAGCTCCGAACAGCTCCCTTGCATCATCTATAGTCATGAAAACATAAAATGCCGGAGTATACTGTGTCACACTGTCCACTGTAAAACCATAATCTATATCATTCTCCTCGTCGTGGAGCACGATTTCATCACCTACACCATAACCATATTTCTCAGCAAATGATGATGATATGGCTACTCTGTTCTTTCCATCCTTGAGGACAACATCAAAATACTTAGTATTCTTTGAAAGTCCAAGAACTGTCACATCCCAGTTGTATCCGTATATCTCTTTCTTCAGAGTCTTAGCATACGCTGCCTCACCGCCCTCTGGAGGATTCTCTGTAGGATATTTGTATGTATACATATATTCATAATGAGTATCCTCTACATTCTGCTTCTTGACCTTTGAACAGAAAGTTGCAGTGTTAAGGCTTAACATCAGGCATATAAGGGCTATGAACATTCCGATCACAACCGTTAAACCTGTTCTCATCTCCCTAAGCAACTGTCTGACTCTGAATCTGCCGACAAATCCCATATCTCCGAGATTGACATTACTGCCTTTTGGCTGCTTGACCTCATTCCTAATTAGTGAAAGGGCTGTCTGTGAGAGTTTCTTTCTGATAACGAAGTAGTTCACAACTATCGCTGCCAGTGGCGGCATCACGATACCGTACACTATAAGAATCGGCGGGATCTTCACATCCATAGCCGGAATTGAATAATACGCATATGCATCTGCCATCTGAACAGGAATTCCCACATTGCTTATTCCTATAAGGAAACCGATTATACCAGCAACTGTTGTGACTACGACTGGGAGTGTCAGGTAGTGCATCATGAGATCTCTTCTCTTGACACCCAGGGCAAAGAGCGCACCTATGACGCTGCTCTCCCTCTCTATTCCATGAACAACAAATACTGATATGACATATGTGAACAGGAGCATGAGAAGAACTCCGAAGAAATATCCCGCCTGTACATTGATCTGCTGGTCATCGGCAGCTCCGCCTGTTCTTGGGTTATCATCACTTGTCACAAATGATGTGATGTTGGCAAGATCCGTATCATAATCCTTCAGAAATGAATCAGTCTCTTTCTTGAGTTCTGCCATTCCATCTGCAAGCTCATCAGAGCCATCCTTTGCATCCATAGCTCCATCTGTGTATTCCTTTATACCGTCCTTGAACACCTTGATGCTGTCAATGTCATTCAAGGCACTTTCAATGCTCATCGCCACGACTCCGCCCTGACTGTCGGCTATTTTCTTCATCTCATCACTGTAATTATCCTCTGTAAGCTCAGTATCTAATCCGTAAGCTTTAAGTGATGACGATGCCTGATCAATATATGCATCAAACAGCTCCTGTGCCGCATTATTCAGCCTTATGTTGTTGTCAGTGAGTTCTCCAAGTCCATCTGCAAGCTCATTTGCACCTGACTTAAGCTCCTTTACGCCATCCTTGAAGTCATTTATAGCTGCGCCCGTTCTGTCCCAATACTCCTGAAAATACTCATCATCGATACTGTCTGTGTCTACCTTGATGTCCTCAAGGGCATCCTTCACGTCATCACAGGTGGTCTTACCCTTGAGTCTGAACGCATAAAGATATGTCTCTGTCTTGACACTCTTGCCTGTTGCATGAAGTTTATCATATGCCCCCTCTGTAACGAATACTGTTCCAAACGCCTTGCTGTCTACAACTGTATCTGACATTTCTTTGAAAAGAGCATTGTAATCAGGTGATGTTCCTATTCCTGTCACCTTAAATTCATTTCCTGCTATCTGTATTGTATCTCCGACAGAAATATCATTTACCTGACTGAATCTCTTCTCAACAACTATCTCATCATCAGCCTCCGCAAGACTTCCCTCATCACATTCCACAAGATCTATGTTCTCCCTGTTGGCAAATACCCTGATAGTCTTGCCATCCATGACATCGTAATCCTCGTAAAACATCTGCTCAACATCAGCACCCGCATCCTCAAGCCGGGATATCTCTTCATCGCTCAGTGGAACGAATACGGAAAACTGCCCAGCCTCTATCTTATTTGCATTGTCATGTTCAGCACCTCCATCGATAATCGTGAAGCCCGCACCGATGAGAGAAATTATTACATACATTCCCATAATTATAAGAAATGCAAGTGCTATGTATCTGAACACATTCTCCTTCAGATCCCTCAGAACTCTTTTTCTCAAAACCTTCTGCATATTACAAATCCTCCAATTCTGACGCTGGAACTCTCACTTCGTTCTCATACTCCTTGCTTATAAGGCCATCCTTTATGAAGATAACCTTGTGCACCATATTCTTGATGGAATTGTTATGTGTTACTATCAGCATAGTCGTTCCATACTTCGCATTTATCTCCTCGAGAAGAACAAGAATATCTCTGGATGTCTTGGAGTCAAGAGCTCCTGTCGGTTCATCACAGAGGAGGAGTTTTGGATTTTTAACCAGAGCTCTCGCTATAGCACATCTCTGCTGCTGTCCACCTGAGAGCTGTGAGGGAAACTTGTTCTGATGCTCAGTAAGTCCTAGAGTCTCTATCAAGTCATCCATAGGGAGCGGATCATCTGTCAGATACTCACACACCTGTATGTTCTCCCTCACGGTGAGGTTTGGAACAAGGTTATAGAACTGGAATATAAATCCCAAATTATCACGTCTGTAGTCCGCAAGCTGGTCGCTGGTCATACCAAATATCTCTGTTCCGTCAACCTTTATCGAACCTGAATCCATGGTGTCAAGACCACCTATACAGTTGAGTAGGGTTGACTTACCTGAACCTGACGTTCCCTGTATAACACACATCTGTCCTTTTTCAACACCTGTGTTTATACCTTTAAGCACCTGCACATAGCTTCCACCCTCTCCATAGCTCTTCTTTACTCCTGACACTTCCAAATACATAATTCGTCCTCCTTTATGCTCTGCTTAATAATATTTTTTTAATATTTCTTTGATAATTCTGTTGCTTTTCAATATTTTTTAATCGCTATATATATTTCAGTAATTATTCAAGTGTTCATCTGCATACATAACACCGTTATGGCTAATGTCTTTTTTTAGGTCTTCCATATACTTAGGAAGACCTATAATCTACTGTCCTGTATAAATAAATAATCATGTATCTCTATTTTCAGTTAATTTAATGTTTCCTATTTTGCTAATGCCATCTGTTTTATTCCGGATCCTGCCACGGCTTAACGAGGCCATACCAGCCTGAAATCAGATATTTCATACCCATATCAACAAACTTCTGGGCATCCTCCTCGTTGTCTATATGTGTCACCATAAATATAAACATATCAATCTGCGAATGAGACATCCAATGTACCACATTCCTGTCAACCATCGGTGTTCCATAAGCCTTGCACATCGCTTCACATATAAATGCGTTATGTGCATCCATCCGGTTTACCATGTCATCCGGCATGCTCTCCATGCTGGAGCCCTGTGACTTCGTAAGAACGAGAAGCACTTCTTCTCTATGCTTATAAAGCTCATGCACAATATTTCTGGCTGACTCAAAATCACTGCCCTCATTATGGTCTGATGCCATGCCGTTGTTCATCTCATCAACTTCAAATGAAAAATGTTCAGTCAACGCAGCATTGAGGCTGTCCAGCATATGTCCCACAACATTACAGAACAGATCATCCTTATCCTTGAAAAAGAAATACAGTGCTCCGGTTGTTACTCCTGCCTTTTGACATATGTTTCTGAGTGAAGCACCCATAAAGCCTTTGTCCACGAATTCTTTCTTGGCACACTTTAGAAGCTCTTTCCTCGTCTCGCTGTCATGTTGCATTTTCTTTGCCATAATCCTCACCCATTTAATTAAAATATAAAGATAGCATAACAGTGTTACGTTTCATAACACTGTTATGCTAAATCATCTTGTCTATTTTGTCAACTACTATATTTTAATTTATTTCTTATACATATCACTATAAATCCTATCTATAGTCTCATCACGGCTCAATTTATCATAAAGATAATAATCAGAATCTGATTTAAATGATCCATACACAGCGTCAGATTCCAATATTGGTGCCATAACCGACAATTTGTCGCTGTTTTCTTTTCTCATGGCATCTGCCTGGACCTCAAATCCAGTCAGCATATCATGCTCATCAAGAACAGCAAGTGCCGAACTACTGATTGGAACACCCTTTTCTGTTCCCTGCCTTAAAGTCATCCCCTCACTGTTCAACAGATAATTTAACAGCTTTGCGGCCTCCTCTGGGTGTTCAGTATTATTACTTATCGCATACATTGTTGCAGGTTTTACAAACCAGCCTAACGATTTTGCGCCAGGCTCACATATGTATCCGCCTACTTTTACATCATACCCATTTTCCTTCAAAGGATCACAATATCCTCCTGCATCACTTACCCACGCAAGAGTGCCGCCAACCTCACCGCTGGCAAAAGCATTCCTGTTAAATGAATCTACAGACATTAAGACTTTTTTATCAAGTAGTTCCTTATAAAAATCCAACATGACACCTATCTGTTCCTTGCTCAGATTCAACGTACCATCAGACTTGACCGGATCGTTTCCGGTTGTCTGTATATAATGTGAAAGCAACATAAAAAATAATGATTTTTTAGTCATGCCCAGAGGATATACCCCATCTTTGCTCATGATTCTGGCTGCATCAAACAAGTCATCCCATGTTCTGGGAATACTAAGTCCATATGAATTCCAAAGAGTCTCATTATAATAAAAAGTCTCCGTATTGAATGCGATAGGAATAGCATTTAATCTTCCATTTTTTGTTCCAAAGGCAAGCTCTTCTTCAGTATAATTTTCAAAATCAATATAATCCGAAAGCGTATTAAGATCATAAAAGCCAGATCCGTCAGAAGAATATGCATCAAGCCAGCCATAATTTATGAGCATAACATCCGGAGTCTCCTGAGACTTCATGTATATGTGCTGCCTGTTCTCATATCCATTCCACACACCATATTTGCATGCAACGTTTATTTCCGGATTTTCTTTTTCAAATATATCAACAGCATCCAGCGTGTACTGGTTTCTACTATCATCGCCCCACCAGGAATATTCTATAGTTACCGTATCCCCGACAGCCATATCAGATTTTTGTTCTCCACAACCACAAAATGCAAAAAGCATAAAAAGTATCATCAAAACCGACAATCCTCTTTTGTGATTTTTAACTATATGTTTCATCTACTTCACCTCTGATCAGTCCTGATTTTCAACGAACCAGCTATACTGGTTTTTCCCGTTTCTCTTTGATTCATACAAAGCCATATCAGCTTTCTTCATCATGCTTTCATAATCAGTTGCATTCTCTCCGTCCACGATGTAAACACCTGCTGATAACGAAAGATTACATTCTGTATACTGTTCCGCAACCGTTCTGGCAAAATCTTCAGCCAACAGTCTCAGCTCAAATTCCATCTTCTTTTTTACATTTTCCAAAGTCCATCCGTTAAACTTCCTGTATACAGCAAACTCATCGCCGCCTACCCGTCCGATCACGGAGTCTGCTCCAAGCATTTTGGAGAAAAGTTCAGCAGTTTTAGACAAAACCACATCTCCTTCTCCATGACCCAAAGTATCATTTACCTTTTTAAAATTATCCATATCTATCATGATAAAAACATGAGTGACTGTTTCAGACTTTTCCTCAAGACAGGATCCAACAACTTCGCCAAACGAAGCCTTATTCATAATTCCTGTAAGCTGGTCATATTCAGCCTTTTGCTTTAATTCCTCAATAACTCCGGAAACAGGCGTATATATTCTTTTCAATACAATACTTCCTGTCACAACAACCAATAAAGCCAATACGAGAGTTGCTGCAAGTGAATACAATATCAATCTCCCAACTTCTTTGAATATCTCAGATTCACCTATGTACGACACTACTCTCCAGCCATTTGAACATTGTGCTACGGATATAACATATCCATCCGAATTTGTCTGATATTCGGAGTTGTCATTTTTCTTTGAAAGATTCACTTCAATTTTATCACCAACGCATTTTGCATTATTTGAATACATAACTTCCTCGGAATCATTTATAAGACATACCCTCATATCCTTTAGTTCATGGCTTAAATTCACCACCGAACTTAGTTCCCTGCTATAGAAAGAAGTTACGATAACAGCATTTTTATTAAGTTTCTTGACATAAAAAAGTCTGTCTGGGCTGTTAAAATAATCAAAAAACCACCCGGACATTGTTCTCTCGTCATTTATATGTTCGGTAAAATATGTATATATTCCTCCATCCGGAAAAGCCTGAAGTGTTGTGTTGGAAATCCATCCCACGCTCTTGTCATTGGAATATACGACACCAAAATCTGTAAAATTGTCAAACACACCAAGATCACTTATCCTATTCTGAATAGCCGCTTCCTGCTGTATTCTGGTGAATTCATCCAGACTACCATCTGTGGCATCATACTCACACAGCTGATCATCGGAGAAAAAAAGAGCCACCGTATCTTCTATACCGACAAGATAATTATCGACGTTGTATCCAAGCTGTTGGTTGTTAGATGATATCAGATTCACTATCTTGCTTTCCATATTATCAACTGCCTGTTTTGTTATGATAAAAGATATCATACCTGCTGTTGCAACGACAGCAGCCAGGAAGATGATAGCAAATCTCCTCCTGGCTCTTTTTATCTCATATTCAGTTCTGTTCCTGCTGCTCACTGACATGGCATTCTGCCCCCCATGTTATATACATAGCTATTATATAACAACTATTATTGGTAAATTGTCAATCTTTTTTCTCAACATCACGGCTCTGCTTTATTTCTTTCAATATCCTGTCCGCCAGAGAATTGATGGTCTGCATCTCTTCGGTGTAACTGTCATCAATGAGACTAACCACATATGACATGGACGGTGACTCACTCATCTCCATCATCAGGAATATCCAGCCGTTTCTGTTGAGTATTTCGGTCAGCTCATCTTTGAAATACTCACACATATTCTCAAGTGTGGGATTTATCATGTCAAATGGTGCAATCTCATTCAAAGTCTTGTCCTGATATCTGCTCAGAAATTCTTCAACTCTGTGCTCCAGATGATGGAACTTTACAGTCTCATCTCTTCCCTTGACAACATTTATGACGATCTCCCAGGTGTGAGGATGTACCTCCCCAAGTACTCCATTTTTATATATTCCATGTCTGGCATTGAGGTAGAATTTGAATTTGTATTGTCTGAATCTCATCTGTTCATCTCCTCCCCGTAGAATACTTTTCTCGGATCATCGCCGTCTGTGACAGCTCTGAGTTCTGTTCTAATCTCGACCCCCGCTTCATTTGCTGAGGTTCTTTTCCAGCTTTCAAGCATCTTATCACGTATCTGTTCAGCCGTTGACATATCTGTCATATACATAAGCACAACAAAATTGCCCTTTGACATTTCTGCGGTCACATGGTTAGATCCCATGCAGCCCTTTATGAAATCCATTATCCCGAATATCTCATCTCTTGAAAAATAACGATCTCCCATCTGAACACTTATGAACAAGAAAGTGATCGGATAAAGCTCCGGATCTGTCGATTTTGAGAGCAGAGAGTCCACAACCTCCATATCGTAATATCTACCTGATTTTTTATCTGCAGGCTCAATATCCTTCTGCCTTAACTCTTCCTCATAGCTTTCTGTAAGTCTCTCATATTCATCGAATTTCTCATTTCTCGCTGTAAGTTCATCTTCTAATCTTTGAACCTTTCTGCCCATATGTCCTATCCTGCCGGCATATTCTATAACCATGCCACCAAGGACAAGGAAGGCTGCTATCACAGCTATTACGATATAGAATTCAAAATCTTTCACTCCGTATGACGAAAGAACATATGACCTGTCAGCATATATCCCGACAACGTAACCAGATCCGGCAACAGAAGCCGTACTGACTATTCCCCTCTGTTCGCTCATATATTCGTCCAGACCTGATGCAGTCATGTTAGACAGTTCCGCCGTGGTTGCCGCATCCTTGATAAACATGATATCATCCTCTTCTATAAGGAACGCCCATTCCGAACCGGATACATCAACTACTTCATTGATTACTGACTCCATATCTTTCTCACTCAAACCTTCCAGTCTCTCAGTCAGAATAGATACCGTCTGCAGCTGGTCGTCCTTATACGCTGAAATGATGTTGTCTCTATTGGTCTTCATGTGATAACCATAGTATATGGTTTCCAGAGCTATCATGAACAGAACAACAGCAAAAGCTGCCACAACTCTTCCTCTGTATGCCTTATTCTTTTCAGCTTTCCTGCTCATGACATTTTCTCCTTCCTGTCACCTTGTACACCAATCTTCCAAGCCAGCGGAAGTCATGCTTTATGATGCTCCACGCCGTCTGTCTCTCCTCGCTGAAATTTTGCATTTTCCAGCTTCCCTTAGACTTCATGGAGTTGATTATTCCTGCAAATCTGAACCAGAACACGACAAAGTTGTACAGAGGAAGCAGGAATACAAGATACCATTTTCTCATGTAATATCTTCTGAGCTGTTTAAACGGACTCAGAAAAAGACTTATACATATATATAGCAGTGTTGTGGTAAACACATACAAAAGATACATGATTATGACTGAATCTATGATGAGCGCAAACGGATAATCCTGGAATATTCCAAGGCATATCAGCGCAAAGTACCATATCATACGCGGGAATGCAAATGTGTGATCAAACATAACCAGTCTCACAATGAAGTCAGAGAAAAATCCTCGCACAGCGTTCATCCTGTTCTTCATGAACATGTGGACAACCTCTATCTCGCCCCTCTGCCATCTCTGTCTCTGTATATATAGTCTGTTCATATCTTCTATTGGATCAACATAAAATATAGCTTCACTGCACAGAGCTACCTTATCTCCGAGCACATCCCTTATCTGAAACGTTACATGGGTGTCCTCGCACACAGTATCCGTATTGTACATATTGGTTTTCATGATGGTTGATCGTCTGAATGCTGAGAAAGCACCTGATAAAGTAAATATATTATTGAACTCCGACTGGAAATTCCTGCCAGCAAGGAACGCCTGACAGTATTCAAAGAACTCCAGCTTTCTAAGCAGTCTGAGTCCAAATCTGTCGGTATCATCGACCATTTCGGGGTTGGTCATGATCGTTCCGGTCATGCAGTCGATGTCAGGATTCCTCTCGAATTTGGTCACCATGTTCCTGATGGCATCCCTCTGGAGCACACCGTCACTGTCTATGTGTATGATGTATTTGCCGTAGCTGTTGAAAAGCCCCAGGTTGAGAGCCTTAGACTTGCCCTGTTTTGAATTTACCCAGTTCATTGTCAGATCTGGGAATTCCTCCTGACATTTGCAGAATACATCAAAGCTCCGGTCCGTACTCATATTATTTACAACAAGTATATATATCTTGCTGTTAGGATAACTTGACGCATCTATGGAGCTTATACATCTGTGAAGGCTATGTTCCTGATTATACACAGGTATGATAAGTGTTATCTCCGGAGAAAAGTTGATCGCCTTCTCCTTCCTCGACACCAGTTTCTTCTTTATCAGTATGAAAAAATTGCCAATAGTAGGTATAATCTCCATGACGATCGGTATGATGACCCATGCCGCCCAGAAAAGTATGGAGCTATGAAAGATCTGTGTTATCAGTGTCATATCTGAAACCTCCTACCTTCTGTCTGATGATCTGAGCCTTTGTAAATACAAAGAAATACAAAAGCACAGTACATGCATAGAACACCAGACGTCCTATTATGCTGTGGGCAACGAAGTACGAACCTCCGCCGAACACATGGACAATGAGACATATGGTGAATATCCTGAGTACATTTGCCGCAAATATCAGAGCCGGTCCAACTATACTGAGCACCACCTTCTCGTATGTATGGTACATGGGGAAGAACCACAGAAGTGAAAGGAATGCCAGCATCTCCACTATTCCTGAACACTCGTAGTCTATATACATGGACAGGTTGGCGTCACCGGTCGCTATGAACACTATATTCTTGTTGAAGTATCCCTCATATATACCGGTCATGTCTCCGAACATGCCAGCAACAGCGGACACGCTCTTCTGAAGAGGTGCAAGAACGACAGGCTCCACCTTGATGAGCATGAACACAAAAAGTCCTATGCTTCCGGTTATAAAATACCAGAAATCCAGTTTTCCACGTTTCAGCACGGTCAATATATATATCCAAAGTGCCAATACTATAACAAAAACTATATTCATCATCGGTGTGCACCTCCTCTCATTTATATTCACATCCTGCTATAACATTCAGCCGGTTAGATTCTCTTTCTTCTATATACTATTACTCCGCCTACGGCCATGAGCAGGGCTATGGCAGCACCGGCCCAAGGGCCTGTAGGTGTTCCGGTTATGGTAACTCCCTCTGCACCTATATTCGGGTTGGACACAGTGATGGTTGCACCCTGATCCAGCTTTATGCCAAGGTAATCGGCTAACTTGTCAAGTGAGATGGAGAACTCTATCTCATCACCCTTGCCTGTCTCAGTATGTACAGGATCATATACCGTAAATGCCACATCGCCATCCACATCATTGTAATAGCCTGCAAATACTCCGAAATTCCTGTATATTCCGGCTCCAAAGCCGTTGGTCTGTCCACCCCAGTTTATGGATCCGTTGGAATTTACAGGGAGTATATTAAGTACACATGATTTTCCATCCACTGTGATATTCCACAACTGGAACTGCATCTGGGATGTATACAGATCGTTCATGGAGAAGTGTACATATAGTCTTCCATTCTCCACTGCAAGTTGTCCCTTGTGGGTCGAGTAACCATTGCTACTGTTGTATGTTATATCCGCTGACGGATACTGACTCCACTCACCATAATATCCATCGATCACAAGTCCTGATGTGACAGGCCCTGTTATCTCTTCTGTAGTTCCAGTTTCTGTTGTGGCATTCTCCGTTGCCTTCTCTGATGTGCTGACCTCAGTGGTTGTCTGTTCTGTAGTGCTCTCTGTTACCTGTTCTGTAGCCTCCGTGGTATCCTCTGTAACTTCCTCGGTAGTAGTCTCCTCTGTACTGTTATCCGCAGACTCCGTGGTTGCCTCACTTCCAGCCTCTGTAGTCGTCTCAGATGATGAACTGTCACCTGCTATATCAAGCTCAGCCGTATTGTCATTCCAGCCTATTGTTATATTCCGTACATCCGTTCCATATGTGCTAACTGGCACCTTTGCACTCCAGGACATATCCGCATATCCCCAGCCAGATGACGATGCGCCGGTATTTGTCGTATAACCAGTGGCGCCGTCGATTGCCTGATACCATGCATTTAACACGTTAAACGATGAACCATCGCCATTGTTGCCTGTGTTAATAACCAACTTGGATAATGCCCCCGGAGCTGTCTGTCCATTCACAGATATATCAAATATTTGCTGAATGTAATTAGTCCACGAACCACTGTATTCCAGATAGATGTACTCGCCATCCGTTGTCACTTCCATGCTGCCGCCATTTCCATCGGAGAGTGTCTGTGCCTGACTCCCGAATATGGAAACACCCGAAAAGATGATCACCATGCATATCGCAGTTATAATTCCTGTAAGTCTCTTCATTTTAGTTCTTCTGTTCTTCATATAATCACGCCTTCTCTTGTAGTAAAATCTATTGTAAGTTGTTTGCTCCTGTCATACTCTCAAGTCTCAGTATGTCGTCAAATATCTTCTGATAATTCCTGTTACTCGTATCCATATTCATAGTAGGCAGCAACAGTCTGTCTGACACCTGATACACGCAGAGCGGATTCTCGGATATATCAAGCTGATAAAGCTCCATTCCATTCTTCTCAAGTCTTTGTCTGAGTTCTTCATAGAAATAATCGCCAATCGTCTCGAGCGTATTCTCGCACCCCTGAAACTCAGGAAGCTCATTCAGATACTTGCCTCTGTACTGATCTATGAACGCCGAAACTATCGCCTCCAGCTTGAAGAAAGGTATATCCTCACTCTGGTCCTTCATTCCTATATATGTGACGATCGTAAATGAATGCCCGTGCATCTTCTCCCTGTCACCGTTGAAGCTGTGCCTGGCATTGAAGTAGGATCTGTATATATAATAATTAAACAACCAGCCACCTCCCTGCTCTCTATGTCAGATTACGACACAATAAACCTATTCTTATCACCTCTAGATTATAGATACCTAATTGTGATATATCAATGATGAAAAATCGCCAAAATTATGGCTAATTTATGAATATTTTGTAACTTTGTGTATAATCAGAAGTTTTCAACCGTTTGCGCTGTTCATATTTCTTTGTTCGTTTGATCGTTATTGACTGAATAATCACAAAATCGGTCAAACAGTCATAATGTGAATGGCCGCACAAAAAAAGATCCCATCCATATGAATGAGATCTTTTTTGACCATTATTACTTTTTTTAATTGTATTTCTTTAATTGATATAGCCCGCGGAGTCGTTGCACAGAAGTCGCCTTTTACACCTCAAGCAGTTTCTGAACACTTACAAGCTTTACACAGAGAACAAATATCTCTGTTGCCTGCTGCATCTCCTCCGGTGTAGGGAATGAAGGTGCGATCCTGATGTTGCTGTCCTTTGGATCGTTGTGGTATGGGAATGTTGCTCCTGCACCTGTGAGAATAACTCCAGCCTCCTTGCACTTTGCAACTATCTCCTTTGCACAGCCCTCCATGGCGTCAAATGATATGAAATATCCGCCGAGAGGCTTGATCCATGAACCAATTCCAAGTCCATCAAGCTCCTCCTCAAGGACTTTGAGAGTTGCCTCAAACTTTGGTCTCATGAAATCTGCATGCTTCTTCATATGTTCCTTGAGTCCGTCAAGGTTCTTGAAGTATCTTGCATGTCTGAGCTGATTTACCTTATCGTTTCCTATGGTCTGTATTGTGTAATGCTTCTTGGCATCCTCAAGATTTGCATGTGATGTAGCCATAGCTGAAACTCCTGAACCAGGGAAGCTTACCTTTGATGTTGAAGCAAACTCAAATACCATATCAGGATTGCCTGCCTTCTCACACTCCCCGATGATATCAAGTATCTCTACCTGATTGTCCTCGTACAGATGATGGATGACATAGGCATTGTCCCAGAAGATCCTGAAGTCCTTAGCCGCAGGCTTGAGATTTGCAAATCTTCTTACTGTCTCATCGCTGTAGCAGATTCCCTGTGGGTTTGAGTACTTTGGCACGCACCATATACCCTTTACTGTTGGATCTGAATTTACAAGTTCTTCAACCATATCCATATCTGGACCTGTCTCTGACATAGGTATGTTGATCATCTCTATTCCAAAATGCTCTGTGATAGCAAAATGTCTATCATATCCTGGAACAGGGCAGAGGAACTTCACCTTGTCAAGCTTGCACCAAGGTGTCTCTCCCATTATTCCATGTGTATATGCTCTTGATACAGTGTCAAACATAAGAGTAAGACTTGCGTTACCACCGATGAAGATATGATCCTCAGTGGTTCCCATCATCTCAGCCATAAGTCTCTTGACCTCTGGGATTCCATCAAGGCACCCATAGTTTCTGCAGTCTATGCCACACTCTGACTTCATATCAGAATCACTGTTGATAACATCCATAAGACCAACAGATACTCCAAGCTGGGTTGGTGATGGCTTTCCTCTTGACATATCAAGGTTCAGGCCAAGAGCCTTCTTCTCCTCATATGCCGCAAGCAGCTGCTCTCTAAGTTCCATTAACTCTTCTTTTGATAATTCACTGTACGCTTTCATAAAAGTCTCCCTTGCTACCTAACAATGTTATAGTTATATGTCCGGGTTGCACGTCAAAACGTTCTATATTAAATAGACGATTCTAACGTTCAACCCTTGTATCATATAATTTATTTCTCCGGTTGTCTAGACCTTAATCGCATAAGTTTGTAGTATTTCGCAAATTTTGGTTGAAAAATCTAAGTTCAAATACTAAATCCGACTATATTTTCGTCAAAATTATATATTTAACTTTTTATTTTCAAGTTGACCGACATTGAAAGATGCTGCAGTGTTCTTTTGGTAGTGGACTTAACTATATGACTCTGGCGGTTATTTGGATGGTATCATGGATGCTATCTCAGCGGCAAGCTGCGATTTTGGCATGGTCTGAAGTGTTATTCTGCCAGGGCCTGTTACCACTGTATTGAAGAATCCCTCTCCTCCAAATAACATATTCATGGCACCACCCTTTACTGTCTCTGCGTTCAAGGAACATGTTGCATCCATCATTGCAAGATAACCTGTGTCAATAACCATCTGCTGTCCCGGTGCAAGCATGTAATCCACAACAGAACCATCGATTTCAAGGAACACTATTCCCTGACCTGTAATCCTCTGCATAATAAATCCCTCACCTCCAAAAAAACCGCCTGCAACTTTTTTTTGGAAAGCTATCTCCAGATTCACCCCCGGTGTCGATGCAAGGTATGCTGACTTCTGACAAATGATCTCCTTGCCAGGTCCTATCTCAACCGCCATGATATTTCCCACAAAGCTTGAACCGAATGCTATCAGTCCAGGTCCCCCCTGAGCCGTATATGTATTTCGGAACATCGATTCACCGGATATGGCCCTAGTGAACATCTTGCCTACTCCGCCACCTGATGTCTGCATCTGCATATTCGGAGACATCCATACCATTGCACCTTTTTCGCAGTTTATAGATTCCCCTGCCTCCAGAATGATTTCTACCACAGGCATCATGCCGCCTTTGATCTCGTATCTCATATAATCTTACCTCCCTGTATTCTTCATATTTAAATATGAGTTTCATTTTTTTAATTGGTACAAATGTATTATATAGTAAATACTATTCATATAACAATGTTTATTTATAAATCATGAATAAAAGCCTGTTTTTATTAGGCATATCACTTTTTCCCGCTTTTGGAACGAGTTTTTTCATATATTAATTGCTTTTTTTGAAACACAATGGTATATTTATTCAGATAAAATATGAAAGGAAGATGTAAAAATGAAACTCAAAAACTTATTAGCAATTTCAATGTCAGCAGTTCTGGCTATGACAGCTCTTACTGCTTGTGGAAGCAAGGATGATTCTTCGGAGGCAGCTTCAGAGAGTGCTTCATCATCAAAGAAGACTGCAAAGGTCATAGAGATTGACCTTACAGACGAGCAGTATGCTTTCGGTGTTGATAAGGATCAGCCTGAGCTCTTAACACAGGTCAACGATTTCATCAAGTCAATGAACGAGGATGGATCATTTGAGGAGATCTGCAATCACTATTTCGGTGACGGCGAGCCAGTTGCCGTTGAGTCGGCAACACTCGATGCAAACAAGGATCAGCTTGTAGTTGCAACAAATGCTGCATTCGAGCCATTTGAGTATACAAAGGGTGAGAACTACTATGGTGTCGATATGGAGATAGCTAAGGCTCTCGCAGACAAGCTTGGCAAGGAGCTCGTTATCCAGAACATGGATTTCGATGCTGTATGTCTCTCAGTTGGTCAGCACAAGTGTGATATCGCTATGGCAGGTCTTACTATAAAGCCAGACCGTGAGGAGTATGTAAGCTTCTCAGATTCATACTACAAGGCTTCTCAGAAGCTTATCGTTACATCAGACAATACAGAGTTTGATGAGTGCAAGACAGCTGATGATGTCAACAAGATCCTTCAGGCTAAGGGTTCAGACATGAAGATTGGTTTCCAGACAGGTACTACCGGACAGTTCTACTGCGAGGGTGACGCAGACTGGGGATTCACAAAGCTTGCTATGACTTCAACAGGCTACAAGAACGGTTCTCTTGCAGTTCAGGATCTTTTAAATGGTAACCTCAACTATGTTATCATCGATGCTGCTCCTGCAGCCAGCATCACTGCTGCTCTTAACGCAATGCAGTAAATTTTAATTCGGATTTAGTAATTTTAGTATTAACGCCAATTATGTTTGAAAGGATATTTCATGGGAGACATTTCTACAAAAATACAAAAGTTCATAGAAATATTCATCGACAACAACGGGTATGTTAAGGTAGTCGAGGGTCTGAAGAATACTGTGATAATAGCCATTGCCGGTCTTATCATCGGTATAATAATCGGTACCCTCATAGCTACCGTCAGGGTAATTCCAAAGTACAAGCGTCTGCCTAGAGTTCTGGATGCAATCTGCAGTGTATATGTAGGTTTCTTCCGTGGAACACCTATGGTTGTACAGCTTCTTCTCTTCTACTATGTTCTTCTTCCTATAGTGGGAGGACACATGACAGGAGTTCAGGTGGCTATGCTTGTATTCGGACTCAACAGCGGTGCCTACATCTCAGAGATCATGCGTGGTGGTATACTCTCCGTTGATCCAGGTCAGATGGAAGGTGGACGTGCCATGGGACTCAGTTTTTCAACTACCATGCTCAAAATCGTTATACCTCAGGCAGTCAAGAATATTCTGCCAACCCTTGGAAATGAATTTATTTCTTTAATAAAGGAGACTTCAGTTGTAAGTTTTGTCGGAGCAACTGATCTCTACGTTGCATTCAACTACATCGGAAGTAACAGCTACGAATTCATGGTCCCTTATCTGGTCATGGCACTTATCTACATCGTGATGGTGCTTCTCATCAGCCTGGGAATCAAATTAATGGAAAGGAGCCTGAGAAAGAGTGATAGACGTCATTAATCTTGAAAAAAGCTTCGGTGATAACAAGGTCTTAAACGGCATCAATATCACCATAGACAAAGGCGATATAATGGTTGTTATCGGCCCTTCAGGTTCTGGTAAAAGTACATTTCTTCGCTGTTTGAACTGTATGGAAGATCCTACCGGCGGCCAGATTATATTCAACGGTGTTGATATAGCAGACCCTAAGGTTGATATCAACATACACCGCCGTCATATGGGTATGGTTTTCCAGCATTTCAACCTGTATAACAACAAGACTGTTATACAGAATATCATGCTTGCACCTGTCTATGTCAGATGTCAGGATCTGAAAAAGGCAAAGCGGCATAATCTTCTGCTTCCTGTCACCAATCTCTTCCGCAAGGAAAAGCAGACAAAGCAGGAAATCACAACAACAAAATCAGAGATAATTGCCGAGGCACATGCAAAGGCTGAGGAACTCCTGAAAAGGATCGGTCTGGAGGACAAGGCGGATGTATATCCATCTACTCTCTCAGGCGGTCAGAAGCAGCGTGTTGCCATCGTCCGTGCTCTTGCCATGAATCCTGATGTCATTCTGTTTGATGAGCCAACCTCCGCTCTTGACCCTGAGATGGTCGGTGAGGTTCTTGATCTCATGAAGGCTCTTGCAGATGAAGGCATGACAATGATTATTGTTACCCATGAGATGGGATTTGCCAGGGAGGTTGCCAATAAGGTCGTATTTATTGACGACGGACAGATTCTTGAATCCGGTACACCGGAGGAATTCTTCGGCAACCCTAAGAATCCTAGACTTAAGGATTTTCTTTCAAAGGTGTTATAAGACATTTTATCTGTGTTTTTTAAGACAGATTGTAATATCGCAGTTTATCCGGCATGTATGGCATTTCATACTTGCCGGTTTTTTTAGACCGTTATCTGCTGTTCCCTGTTTCTTTTTAATATAATTCTCTTTAATTTAATTCTTGATCCATTTCATATTTAAGTTCATTTTTTCAATTTATTTCCTTATTAGCTATGTACTTTTGGGCTCTTATACTTTATAATAACAATAATTTGGGCATTTTTATAAAAGAAAATAAACGATGTCCGGCAATGTTTAAAATCACATTAAAATACTTCTTTATTTTGTGTGATTTCATGTAGTTTTCAGTGCTCTCGCTCTGAACAAGAATCATTTTACAATAAGGAGAAAGATATGCCAAAAAGAGAAGACATTAACAAAGTTCTGATAATAGGATCTGGTCCAATCATCATCGGTCAGGCATGTGAGTTCGACTACTCAGGTACTCAGGCGTGCAAGGCCCTTAAGAAGCTTGGTTACGAGATCGTATTGGTCAATTCCAACCCTGCTACCATCATGACAGATCCTGAGACAGCTGATGTCACATACATTGAGCCGCTCAATGTCAAGAGACTTGAGCAGATAATTGCAAAAGAGAGACCTGACGCTCTTCTTCCAAATCTCGGAGGACAGTCAGGACTTAACCTTTGTGCTGAACTTGCAAAAGAAGGCATCTTAGACAAATACAATGTCAAGGTCATCGGTGTTCAGGTAGATGCCATTGAGCGCGGTGAGGACAGAATCGAATTCAAGAAATCCATGAACGCAATCGGAATAGAAATGGCAAGAAGCGAGGTTGCCTACTCTGTAGATGAGGCTCTCGCCATCGCAGATCAGCTCGGATACCCTGTTGTTCTTCGTCCTGCATACACCATGGGCGGTGCCGGCGGCGGACTCGTATACAACAAGGAGGAGCTCAAGACTGTCTGTGCAAGAGGTCTCCAGGCCAGCCTTGTAGGTCAGGTTCTCGTTGAGGAGTCAATCCTCGGATGGGAGGAGCTTGAGCTTGAAGTTGTACGTGACTGCGAAGGCAATATGATCACTGTATGTTTCATCGAGAACATCGATCCTCTCGGCGTACACACAGGTGATTCATTCTGCTCCGCTCCTATGCTTACAATCTCTGAGGACGTTCAGAAGAGACTTCAGGAGCAGGCATACAAGATCGTTGACTCTGTTGAGGTCATCGGTGGAACAAATGTACAGTTCGCACATGACCCTGTATCTGACAGAATCATCGTAATCGAGATCAACCCTAGAACATCCCGTTCTTCTGCTCTGGCATCAAAGGCTACAGGATTCCCTATTGCCCTTGTGTCAGCCATGCTGGCAACAGGACTTACCCTCAAGGATATCGAGTGCGGTAAGTACGGCACACTGGATAAATACGTTCCGGACGGTGACTATGTGGTTATCAAGTTCGCACGTTGGGCATTCGAGAAGTTCAAGGGTGTTGAGGACAAGCTCGGAACCCAGATGCGTGCCGTAGGTGAGGTTATGAGTATCGGTAAGACCTACAAGGAGGCATTCCAGAAGGCTATCCGAAGCCTTGAGACAGGAAGATACGGTCTCGGCTACGCCAAGGACTACAATACAAAGAGCAAGGATGAACTATTGCGCATGCTTGCACATCCATCAAGCGACAGACATTTCATCATGTACGAGGCGCTCAGAAAGGGTGCTACAGTAGATGAGATTTTCGATATAACAAAGGTTAAGCACTACTTCGCCCAGCAGATGAAGGAACTCGTTGAGGAAGAGGAAGCACTCGCAGCACACAAGGGCACTCTCCCATCTGACGAGGCACTCACCACTGCAAAGAAAGACGGTTTCTCAGACAGATACCTCAGCCAGATTCTTGAGATTCCTGAGGAGGACATCAGAAATAAGAGAATCGAGCTCGGAGTTACTGAGGCATGGGAAGGCGTACACGTAAGTGGAACAAAGGACAGCGCTTACTACTACTCCACATACAATGCACCTGACAGCAATCCGATAAATGAGGACAAGCCAAAGGTTATGATCCTCGGCGGAGGTCCTAACAGAATCGGTCAGGGTATCGAGTTTGACTACTGCTGCGTACATGCATCACTGGCACTTAAGAAGCTCGGATTTGAGACTATCATAGTAAACTGTAATCCAGAAACTGTTTCAACTGACTATGATACATCAGATAAGCTCTACTTTGAGCCACTTACACTTGAGGATGTTCTCAGCATTTACAACAAGGAAAAGCCAGTGGGCGTCATCGCACAGTTCGGCGGTCAGACACCTCTTAACCTTGCTTCTGACCTTGAGAAGAACGGCGTAAAGATCCTCGGTACATCTCCTGCTGTCATCGATCTTGCAGAGGACAGAGATCTCTTCCGTGAGATGATGGATAAGCTTGATATCCCTATGCCAGAATCTGGTATGGCTACTACTGTTGACGAGGCACTTGAGATTGCTCACAAGATTGGCTATCCAGTCATGGTCCGTCCATCATACGTTCTCGGTGGACGTGGTATGGAGGTCGTATACGATGACGAGAGCCTTGACGGATATATGAGAGCTGCCGTTGGTGTCACACCTGACAGACCTATACTTATAGACAGATTCCTGAATCACGCCCTTGAGTGTGAGGCTGATGCCATAAGCGACGGAACTCACGCATTTGTTCCTGCCGTTATGGAGCACATCGAGCTTGCCGGAATTCACTCAGGTGATTCAGCCTGCATCATTCCTTCAGTACACATCACTGCTGAGAATGTTGCTACTATCAAGGAATATACAAAGAAGATCGCTGAGGAAATGCATGTCGTAGGTCTTATGAACATGCAGTACGCTATTGAGAAAGGCAAGGTATATGTTCTCGAGGCAAATCCTAGAGCATCCCGTACAGTACCTCTCGTATCAAAGGTATGTAACGTGCGCATGGTTCCTATCGCTACTGATATCATCACATCAGAGCTCACAGGAAGACCATCTCCTGTTCCAGCTCTCAAGGAGCAGCACATACCATATTACGGAGTTAAGGAGGCTGTATTCCCATTCAACATGTTCCCAGAGGTTGACCCGATCTTAGGACCTGAGATGAGATCTACAGGTGAGGTTCTCGGACTTTCAACCTACTACGGAGAGGCATTCTACAAGGCTCAGGAGGCTACACAGACTCTCCTTCCTACAAGCGGAACTGTCCTGATCTCTGTAAACAGAAAGGACAAGGATGAGGTTATCGAGATCGCTCAGCTCTTCGAGAAAGCTGGTTTCAAGATCCTTGCTACAAGCGGAACATATGCCATAATTACGGCTGCCGGAGTTAAAGCTGAGAAAGTCAAAAAGCTCCAGGAGGGCAGGCCAAACATCAATGACCTTATAACAAATGGCTCTATAGACCTGATAATCAATTCTCCGAGCGGTAAGGAAAGTGCCCACGACGATAGTTACCTCAGAAAGGCTGCCATCAAGGCAAAGATTCCTTATGTGACTACAATTGCAGGCGCAAGAGCAACCGCAAAGGGTATCCTGTACGTTCAGGCACATGGCGACAGCGATGTGAAGTCACTGCAGGAGCTTCACAGTGAGATAAAGGACGCTGAGTAATATCGGGCGCGGGCGGCTTTGCCGCTCAGGTAGCCCTGCTGATTGATGGCAGAAGCTGCTTCTTGGCGGCATGGCTGTTTATTTAGCCTGCTGTTTGCCGGTTCGTGGATTAGCAAGCTTGCTCAGCATTCAAAAGTGCATAAATTTTTCGCTAGAATGACAAAAGCCGGGAAAAAGATACAATTTCTAATAATTTTGTATCTTTTTCCTGGTTTTCTTTTGATTTGCGAAAATATTATGCACTTTTTATTGATTGTCTTTCTCGTCAAACTGCACTTCTCGATTAGTTTTAAACTATAAATCTGCTACACTCCACGAACTGAGAGTCTTCAATATGATTTCCAGCGTATCTTCCCTCGCCTTCTGACATTCCTGCGGGAATTTCTTCTCTCTAGGCAGTGCGCCATTGTTCACCGGGAAATATCCCAGATTGTGACTGCCTGTCTCCGAATTTATATGCCTGTAACCGTGCGTAAAGTTCTCACGCTTAAGTCTCTCCATAAGCAGCTCCGAGTCATGCTTTGACGGCACAGATTCATCGTGGGTCGATGTGAGGAAAAGAATGTCACCGCATATCTTTTCAACCGGGATCTCATTCTCTATCGTTCCATTTTTCTCCCACTCTTCAAAGAAGTACAGCACGCGCATATGATGTTCCTTTATGCATCTTTTCAGGAAATTGGAAAACATATGTGCATTTGACACATACGGAAAGTCTTTTCCACGATAGGAAACCATCGCCTTGCAAGGATCAAGATCAGCCTTGCCGCTGCCCTGCATGATATGTCCAAATGTTGATGCTGCTATAACCAGACTTATATCCGGCACGACCGAAGCAGCAAGCAGCGCCATTCCCGCGCCCTTAGAATTGCCATATATCCCGAACCTTCTGTATTTCCCGGATTCATACTCCTTCATGTGGTCGACAGCAGTCTGGAACATCTCCAATGGAATCGCCCTCATGGTATCCGGAAGTCCCGGTGCACCATAATATGTCATGGCAAGAACAGAGTATCCCTTCTTTGCAAATAGCCCGGCATACTTCTCAGGCAGTTCCAGTCCTTTTAGTCCCTGGATGACGATCAGAAGCCTGTCATCCTCACTTTCTGTGTCATATAAGATCCCCTCAAATCCATCCTTCAGATATGTATATTTTGATTTCTTCATAAAGCCCCTTCTCCTATTGGACTCTAGTCCATTTTAACGTCCTTGTATCCGTGTGACATGGAAATTACAGCACTCATCCCCCTGTCCAAGAGTCTTGGTACGATGAAGCTGGCCTCCTTCATTCCTGTATCCATTCCTTAAGTGCGGCTGAGAGTCTTCTGTCTATATCCTTTCTCGTCGCCTCGCACTCATTTGGATAATCCTTTGCAGCCTTGAATATAAACTTCATGACGAATTTCAGTCCAACCGGAAGTGCCATACGAAGCATCGATTCCGGCAGCACAAAATGGGTTCCGTGCTCATACACAAGCGGCACATACTCACATGTATGCGGACGTTCCTTCAGTCGCTGATCCATTCTGCGGATGTATTTGCCCGCCTCCCAGAATGAGTCGTCATCTGCTCCAATAAGAAACAGCTTTCCCTTTATATTCTCAACCTTGATCATTTCCTCTTCTGTGTGTTCCCTGACTTTTTCCGAATCAATAAACAGACAGGTACTGCGCTCAATGTCGCCGGAGCCCTTTGTCTCCTCCTCGATTTTCTGCCAGTACACAGGATGCTCATACACAAATGGCATGTAAGCAAGAGGCTCTCCTCTCCACGAAAGAGTCGATGCATCCGGTATCGGCCATTCCTTACATCCGTCTCTGTTACCCTGTTCAAATCCCTGCCATACAAAGTCACTTGCCGTAAGTCCAAATGTCAATGTGATATCAGGAAAATACGACGCCGCAACCAGGGAATCCATGCCAGCCGTACTCATTCCCATGATTCCTATTTTCCGATTTCCATGACTTTTCAGCCATGCAATAGCCGTCTCTATTCTCTCAAGCGGGTTATTTACATGGCTGTAATTCTTCTTTCCGGGAGATATGCAGAGTGCGTTCACACCATTTTTGTGCAGCCACTTTGCTCCGCACTTCGCCATAAAATCATTCGGATCATCTCCAAACAGTCCTATGAATGCACAGTCAGCCCCATTTGGATTCTCGTAGTATGTTCCATAGAATCCGTCCTTCTCGATCTCAAAAAACTGTTTTTTCACAACTTTTTCCTCCATTTTCCTGTATGCTCCAGACCGCCCTCGCTGCCTGATAACACAATGACAACTTTATCTCTTCTGTCACAAACCGGATATAAGACACAATCCGCCTTGTGCAGTGTTTCTTTTATAGTCTCAGAACCTTTCATTTGTTACATCCCCCTGATCCAATTCTCTTAACAACCACAATGTTAGTCGCTGCTAACTTTATTGTCAACTGTTATTGCTTTATAAATCAAAAAAAATCCCGCAAATAAAAAAGCACCCGCAAACACATCTTCTAAGACCTGATGATGTGTTTGCGGATGCTTTTTGCATCGTATTATTCTTCTATATAAAAGACAGCCTTGCCACTTCCTGCGTTTTCTCTTGCTGATGCAAGAATCGAAGAATATGTATCATGCTTTCTGAAAAATTCACTACCAGCAGCACAACATAGCCATCATCATATACGGGATAGCCAAGATATTGACCGTCTATCGGTAGCACCTTTTGATATTATATTAGCATCAAGCCTCACTCATGCCAAACATATATCGATGGGAAGACACCTTATAGCAAACAATAATATTCAATACTTAATTGATATATCCAATTTCATTCATTTGTTTTGAAATTTTTTACCGCCATTGCAATCATTGCCACACTATATATCAATACAATTATCAACATAAATCGTGAAATCATAAAACCAACAGTGAATTGTATCGGAATACAAATCAGCGGTATTAGTATAATCGAAAATATGATTGAAAATATTGGATGTTTCCTCTTGATATTGAAATATAGAGCAAGTATTGCCATAGCAATGCCACTCAAGAACATAATTCCCAATACTATAAGTAAAAATGTTATTGTATTTCCCATAATAAACTCCTCCATTAAATATTATAATACAGAGTTTCCCTATCATCTATCGCAAAACTTACTTTCTAGGACCAGCTCCATATTGGTCATTTCTACTGTAAGCAAAAGAGCAGCCAGACAAAATTTTGCCTGACTGCTGATAGGTGCTTCCCCAATTATTACATATAAATATTTACTTCTATTGAACCCTACAGTTCCTTGTGGCGTGCAAAGTAATCCTTTGTCTCTGCCACAACCACACTGCTGAGTGCAAGCAGTGCTATGATATTCGGAATCGCCATAAGTCCGTTAAATATATCAGCGATAGTCCATACAGCCTTAACTGTCATGTATGGTCCGATAAATACGCAAAGTATGTATAACCAACGATAGATCTGAACTGAAACCTTGCTGCCATTTGTGAGGTACTCAAGACACCTCTCACCATAGTAATCCCAGCCAAGGATAGTTGTAAATGCAAAGAATACAAGGCAGATCATAAGGATGAATGCTGCAACCTGACCTGGCATAAAGAAAAGTCCCTTCTGGAATGCATCAGTTGTGACTGCGATTCCCTCAAGGCTGCCATCCTGCCAGCTTCCCATCATAACGATTGAAAGACCTGTCATTGTACATACGATGATAGTATCAATAAATGTACCTGTCATTGTTACAAGTCCCTGACGAACAGGCTCCTTTGTCTGAGCGGCTGCTGCTGCGATAGGTGCAGAACCAAGACCAGCCTCATTCGAGAAGATACCACGTGCAACACCCTTCTGCATGGCAATTGCAAGACTTGCTGTAACACCACCTGCAAATGACATAGGCTTAAATGCGCACTTGACTATTGTTGCAAATGCAGCTGGAACTTTATTTATATTAACTATGATAAGAACCAGACACACCACAATGTAGAGAACTGCCATGAATGGCACTATAACCTGAGAAACCTTTGATATTCTCTGGATTCCACCGATTACGACAAGTCCTACAAGGATTGCAAGTATAAATGCTGTGATGACGATGGCTATTGAGTAGTCATTTCCAAGGATTGATACTGTATTGGCCTTGTCAGGATCAAAGAAAGCCTGAACTGCAGAAGCAATACCATTTACCTGTGTAAATGTACCGATACCCATAAGACCTACGCATGCTCCGAAGAATGCAAATATCTTTGCAAGCCACCTCCACTTGTGACCCATACCGCTCTCAATGTAATAGAAAGGTCCTCCGAGAACGTGTCCATCCTCGTCAATCTTTCTGTACTTTACAGCAAGCAGTCCCTCTGAATACTTTGTTGCCATTCCAAAAAGCGCTGCGATCCACATCCAGAAAAGTGCTCCGGGACCACCGGCAAGGATACCTATAGCTGTTGCTACTCCTACGATATTACCTGTACCGATAGTTGCTGAAAGTGCTGTACATAACGCGCCAAAGCTCGTCACCTCTCCTGTACCGTCTTCCTCATTCTTAATCATGAATCTCAGTGCCTTTGGCAGATGAACTATCTGAAGGAACTTAAGTCTGATCGTCAGATAGATTCCGCAGACGATGATGAGTATTATGAGTGGCAAGCCCCAGACAATATCATCAACTTTGCCTAAAAAGTTTGTGAATGCGTCCATGTTTCTCCTCCTGTTTTTTTATTTATAATTCACAAGTGTAAATTATAGCATAAAAATTCTTAAATAAAAACGAAAAAACACGCATTTTCAAGATTTTTCTTGCTTTTTTGCGTGTTTTTTCGAATATTTATTTATTATATTGCGAAATCTCGTCAATTTATATTCTTTACCGTCTCTTTGCCAGATGTGTTTTGTCATTACTTCTTATAAGCATCCACACAAGCGAACTGACAAGAAGAAGTATTGGATAAAACAGATTTGGAATTATCTGGAATGCTGATATCTCATGTCCCAGCTCCGACACCGCTGATATTGCAACCAGCATCTGGGCACCGTAAGGAATGATTCCCTGGAATATGCATGAAAATGTATCAAGCAGCGACGCTGATCTCTTCGGGGATATACCATAATCCTCTGCCATCTCCTTTGCTATCGGATTTGCCATGACTATCGCGACCGTATTGTTGGCTGTGGCTATGTCCATGGCTCCAACCAGAAGTCCGATTCCGAGCTGACCTCCCTTGTCACCCTTGAACACCTTCTTTATAGCCGAAAGCAGCGCCTCAAATCCGCCATACTCTCTGATGAGTGAACACATGGCAGCCACAAGTACAGCTACCATACTCGTCTCGAACATTCCCGCTGCACCGCTTCCCATATTCGTCAGGAGATCCACTGCTGCCGTCTGCCCTGTGGCAAGCATGATGATGGAGCCTGACACGATTCCAACTATCAAGACTACAAACACATTAAATCCCACTATTCCTCCTATGAGTACCAGAACATAAGGAATGATCTGTATCATATTGTAATCATGGTGCACTACTCCGCCTATCTCAGTATTGAATGACTTAACCAAGATTACTATGAGCGTCACAATCGCCGCAGGAAATGCTATCCAGAAGTTTGCCCTGAACTTATCTTTCATGGCACACCCCTGACCATTACATGCTGCTATGGTCGTATCCGATATGAACGACAGGTTATCTCCGAACATCGCACCGCCCATGATGGACGCCACACAGAGCGGCAGATTAAATCCTGACGCATCGGCAACCGCAACTCCTATAGGCGTCAGAAGTGTTATTGTTCCAACAGACGTTCCCATAGCTGTTGATACAAAGCATGCTACAACGAACAGAACCGCCACGGAGAATCTCGCCGGAATGATACTCAGCATAAAGTATGCCACACTCTCGGCACTGCTCCGCCCCACGACTCCCACAAATATTCCCGCCGTCAGGAATATGAGCAGCATGGTTATAATATTTTTGTCTGTAAGTCCATTTGCCATGATCTGAAGCTTCTCATCAAAGCTTACCTTTCTGTTCTGCAGACATGCCACAAATATCGCCACCATGAAGGCGACCACTATCGGAATATTGTAAAATCCCATCGGAATCTTCAGCACGTACTCAAACAAAATTCCAAGTCCCAGATACAGGACAAGAAAGACGTATATAGGTATCAGTGCCGCACCATTTGACTTCTTCATAATTTTCCCTCTTCTTTCATTATTTTACCTAAATCTGATATCTTTTAATTGAAGCTTTCTGCTGCCATGGTATACAAGATACACCGCATGGACTCCCTCCGGGAAATCCACTCTGTTCTCGCGCCATCTCCACTCAGTCTCTGAGATATCGTCCGACAATGGTATATCTATTCTTCCGATACTCTCACCATATTCTGTCACGCATATGTCAAAGTATCCATGATTTTGCACATCTGATGCAGAACGCTTCTTATCATTCACTCCATCAGCATCGATATCACAGGATTCGTCCATGCCTGTTGATTTATTTCCTGCCAGGTCGTTTGCATCCTTGATCTGCTCCTGATTCTCACATCTCTCATCTACTCTGACAGGTCCCTCATACACTACCTTGTTGGCATCTGTCTCATATCTGACATTTACGCCAAATGTACTGCCGCCCTCAAGCGCAAAATACTTATACCCTATGAGTGTTCCATCCTCTATCTCCGCAATAAATCTATCCTCACCCTTATTCGTCACATTAGGGAATTCTGTCGTGTATATACTGTTGGAGCCGTGTGGCATATGTCCATTTGTCAGGTTGCATGCTATCACCGCCGGATACGTGCCATTTGCCACAAGCGGGCCATCGTTCAGACCGCAGCTCGTAACCTCCACCTGGTCTATGTGTCCATCCGCAGCTATATATATCTTCTCGGCACAGGCCTGTCTGCTGTAGTCCGACTTGTGTGTGAGTCTGTGATAGAACACGTACCACTGACCATCTATGCACTCTATACTTCCGTGCGTGGTTCCGGTCATATTCAGCTTGTTCTCGAAACTTCTTCCCTTATATCCCACATCGCCATTTGACACTATAGTGCCGCCAAATGTAAATCCGTGATCCGGATAATCGCTCACAGCATAGCACAGCTCATGGTTCTGCCATGACGAATAAACAAAGTAATATTTGTCTCCCACCTTTCTCATGGATGAACCCTCGAAAAATGGATGCTCCTCAAATGATGTTCCCTTCACGGCGTAAGGTATGATGTGCCTCGGTTCTTCCTTAACCGTCAGCATATCGTCCTCAAGCACCACCATAATCGGTCCCATGATGCTGTCCTTGTAGCCAAGTATATCATCCTTTGTTCTTCCGAACATGGATACCTCATCGTCCAGCCTGCCATTTGTCAGGAAATCAGGCTCCTCCTCGTATCCGTACTGGGTGCCGTAGAATATCCTGATGGTTCCGTCATCATTCATGGCTGCCGGATCAAAGCAAATGTACTTCTTCATAACAGTACCGTCCTTGTACTGCACATGACCAAGATATTCGTATTTGCCCGCCGGTGTATCACACACAGCTACACTGATCGGACCTGTATATCCGCCGTAACCGTAGTCACCGCCCATACAGTAATACAGATAATATCTGCCGTCATTTCCCCTCACGACATCTGGCGCGTACATATACTTCAGCTCCGGGTATGCCGGATCCTGGCTCGCCCTGTATGTAATACCCTCGCATCGCCAGCTTGTCAGATCTTTTACCGGCGCGGAGTACACCACATAATCCTGCATACAGAACGTGTAACCGCCCTCCTTATCGTGAGATCCATAATGATAAACCCTGTCGCCCCATACATGCGGCTCGCCGTCAGGTATGTACTCATTCAACGGCAAAAAAGGGTTGTAAACCTGCCTGTTCATATATCTTCTCCTTCTTGTATCAATTTTTTCTGTTTCACTAAAACAATAAATACCCAACATGATCCGCGTCATCTACAGACATGTTGGGTTTTCATATTTACAAGTATATTTAATAAAACTTTTTTAGTCAACCAGCACTTATAAAAAAGGCTGCATCTGCTCGCAGAGTTTCTTCTCAAGCTCTATGAGTCTCTTCGTCTTATCCTTCGCCCTGTCATCTGCTGCATTGTATTCGTTCAGATATTTGTTCAGCGACTTCACACCCATATTGCAGCCATCCGTCATAAGCTCCGCTATGGTATTGTCCGACTCATCCACTATGAGTTTCACATTTGTCTTGATCCAGGACATGCCCTTTGCTATTGGATTTGGATCCTTGCCATCGTCATGGTACTCATCCAGCAGCTTCCGTATCTCCTGTTTTATTGCGTTGTGCTCCTCCTTACATTCTATAAGTGTCTTCTTCATCTTCGCCGCGTGCACATATCCGAGCACCTCATCTATAGACGAAACACCCATCTTGATCCCGGCATCACATTCCCTGAGCAGCTTTATTGTGTCTGGTGATATCATCTCATATACCTCCTTAGCCTGTATATGAATATGTTACCCGGTGTTTGAAAATTATATACTCTGCTAAACAATCCTTTTTGGAGAGTTTCCTCATATGTATAGACAAAGGTTGACACCCCACCCCATAATCTTTATACTGTTATTACAAACGTAGTATTAAAGGAGTATAATCTATGAAACACATTCCCCAAATTTCCGAAGCTGAATATGAAGTTATGAAGGTTATATGGAAATATGCCCCTATAAGCACAAATGACATTACTGACAAACTGTTGCAGACCACTTCATGGAATCCCAGGACTATCCAGACTCTCATCAAAAGACTTTCTGACAAGTCTGCTATCTCCTATGAGAAAAAGGGGCGCATGTTTGTCTACTCCCCTGTCATCAGTCAGGAGGAATATCGAAAACATGAAAGCTCATCTTTTCTAAAGAAGTTTTTCAATGGACACATATCAGACATGGTTTCTGCGTTTGTGGCTAGTGATGAACTTAGTGCTGATGATATAAAGGAACTTCAAGACATATTAAATGGAAAAGGCACCGGGAGGAAATAAGGCTTGACTGAATTTTTCACACATTTTTTTATAAGCAATATATCCATAAGTTTATCTCTGCTGCTACTGATATTTGTTCGATTTATGTTCAGAAAACAGCTAACATGTAACGGCAGATACAACACCATATATATTGTGCTGTTTCTTCTCGTAATTCCATTTATCCCTGTAAATAATTCATTTATATTCCAGGCCATAGGTTTCATACGATCATTATTTAACAGAAGTACTTCTGCCGCAAATACAGTTACTCCTTTGCTTATCAATGCCAACCCTTCATCGAATGTGAACTGGATGAACGACTTTGCTGTATCTGTAAACAGTACATCTACAATATATCCAAAACTCCTTTTTATTATCTGGCTTGCCGGAGTTTACATATTTTCCATCCGTTTAATAGTGTCAGGCATATCACTATACAAGCTGAAAAAATCTGCTGTTCCAATCACCGACGATACTGTCATATTGAATATATATTCGGAATGCCTTGAGCTCTGCAATGTGCGCAGATATAAGCCGAAATTATATTCCTCCTCTGCTTTATCTGGAGCGGTCATTGTAGGTGTATTCCGCCCTGTTATATATATTCCACGGCAAATCAACGACTGCATATCCGATTACACAATAACCGACCTGAGACATATTTTGTTACATGAACTACAACATTTTAAACGCAGAGACAATGCCGTGAATATGTTTATCTGCATATTCTGCATACTGTATTGGTTCAATCCTGTTGTTATATACACATTACATACAGCAAGACATGACAGAGAAAAAGCATGTGACAATGATGTATTGCAGTGCCTCGGTCAAAACTATGCCGCGAAGTATGGGCAGACCATCCTCCGTGCGGCTGCAAGCAGATTCAGTAGTTCATCATCGCTATCATTCAAGAGCAAAAGCAGGAAAAAATTACTTAAAACAAGACTTCAGCTTATTGTTGATTTCAAACCTGTCACCAAGAGAGAAAAACGGAAATGTATATATGCATTTTTCATTATCATATTGCTGATTACTGTATGTGCGCCATTATCTGTATATGCTCTGGATGATACACAATACAAGGATTTTGCCCCGGTGAATCTGGAATCCTTTGATCTATCCAGCTACTTTTCTGGCTACAACGGCTGTTTTGTGCTGTACGACAAAGGAAATGATAAATGGTTTATCTATAACCAGGACAGAGCTCTATGCCGCACTTCACCGGATTCTACATATAAAATATATGACGCAGTGATGGCTCTTGAACATGGCATCATAACTTCCGACAACTCATTTATGCGCTGGGATGGGAGCTCTTACCCTTTTGATGCCTGGAACACAGACCAGACACTTCGATCTGCCATGACCGGATCTGTAAACTGGTATTTTGACAATCTGGATGCAGCTATGGACCACACAGATGCGAAAAATTTTCTCGGTCTTATTGAATATGGAAATCAGAATATCAATTCAGCTCAGAACTGTTACTGGCTGGAATCCTCTCTGACTATATCCCCGGTAGAGCAGGTAGAACTGCTATGTCACCTGAAAAATAATGATTGGAAGCTGTCTAAAACAAATGTGGATACAGTCATAGAGTCCATGTTTATTGCAAACTCAGATGGAAAAAGTCTGTATGGCAAGACAGGTACCGGCAGAGTTGATGATGTAAATATAAACGGCTGGTTCGTCGGATTCATTACATCTAATGATAATGATTACTTTTTCGCCACGAATATATCACTTTCTGAAAATGACAATCAGTTTTTATCAGCGGACGGACTTTCCGCATCGAAGATCTCTCTGTCAATACTGCGTGATCTCGGAATATATGCATATGGATATCAGTCAGAATAAACTGGTATGTCACATTCCATCTTCTCTATATGATTTGACATATATTTGAAAGTACCATCATCTTCCGGTTTTACTGTAAGTGTATTTCTAAATGCAATGTCAGATCCCTTGTCAGCCCACACCGCATCAACAATAAGCGAAACCGTTCCATCATCGTTGTAGGAATAGTCCACAACCTCTCCAAATGGTGGATACTGTTTTCCAAGGATGACATGATATCTGTACGAATCTTTTTCTGAATTGTAATCACAATTATCCCTCAACTCCGTCACAGTGACAGGGAACATTGACAACATAACAGACTCATATTTGTCTGCATCTATCCATCCACCATCAGGTTTTAGATTTTCACCAGTGTACAGTCTGTATATATCATCAAACATACATGGCACAAGTATATCTGATGCATTTGACTCATCCCAATCGATAACAAGCATATTGTAATTCACATAACTAAGCCCATACACATATTTTCTTGTCAGTTCCCTGCATTCATCCGTCAACGGACTGACTCTGAAATACTCCTTCAGCCCACCATGAGCTATTATATTTGAGTATGTATATATAAAGTAGCCTTTTTTTGTGAGTTTCATATCTCTTAAATCCCGTATGCCAGTCGCTATAAACTTCCAGTCATGATTCTCGAATTTTGCTGTGTTGAAAATCATCTGTATCCGGCTGTCATCATACACAAATGTCATCTCCGTCACGCTTGCATCCCTGTTTACCCTATATACGCAAATGTAATCACGCCCTCCACCATCTGTATAATTTCTATAAAAAGACTGAAATAACTGATAATTATACATATTGGTATCATCAGCAAAACATATCAGTCCACTGCTTCCTAAGATATCTACTGCACCATATATTAAATCACTATTATCCGAAATATCTTCATCCTCATACAACTTTCTTATGGCATCTGACTGCAATATTCCTATTATATCTACTTTAACATTCTCCATTTCGTCATCTGATAACAGACTATCAGCAATAACATTTCCATTCTGATTTATTGTGATGGTCTTATCTCCGTAGTGCTCCTGCCACTCTTTATCAGAAAGCCTGTCTCTGTACCAATATATCCCCTCTTTGCCCATCGTCAGAACATCATTTGACACATACTCAAATCCATCATTTTCTTTCTCTTTTATTGTAACCTTATGTGTAAATAATCTGCCACTCTCATCCTTCTCCGAAACAGCATTTACTATGAGGGTTATTGTTCCGTCAGCATTATACTCAGCATGCACTACCTCTGGAAATGGAACCAATGGTGTTACACTGTGATCAAACATCCCCCTCGTTCTGTACTGATACATTTGTCTGTACACATCATACACATTGACATGCTGAAGTACATCTGTAGACACAGGCAAATACTCCTGAAACACCTTCTCGTATAACTTCCCTTCTATCATATATGTAACCCCCTCGTCCGAATAGGGACTGGACATACCATATTTCATTTTGTAAAGTGCTTCATAGATATCATAATAATTTATTTTGTTCATATCTGATTCATCCCAGTTTGTGGTAAATAAATTATTCGAATCATATCCAATCGTCTTGATATACTTTCTGTTAAGTACCCTTAACTTCTCATCCAGGGGCTCAACTCGTAATGCCGTATACGCAGAATCTCCGTCATATCCTCCCATCCTGTACCTCTCAAAAAATAGATATCCGTCTGTGTATTTCCATGTATAGGCCTTATAGTTTTCTTCATTTTTCTCAACAAAACAGTTATTCTCCCACACATAGAATCGCCTGGTTATCATAACATTGTTACCGCCTGATTTAAAATCAAACCTTACAAAGGACTTATCATACATGACCTGCAGTATTGTACATCCTGCATCTCTGTCTTCAGCCACCTCTGATAAAAACATCTCCGCATTCTCTGCATTTGCCATATTGATCTGATTCTCCACATCCACAGCTATGTACCCCTTACTTCCCATCGATTCTATTACGGTCCTAGTCTGATTCAGTTTTTCTTCCTCGGTCTTGCGTTTCATATCCTGACAGGATGAATATATATCATCCAAATCTGCAATAAACTGATTTTCATCAGATATACTAAAATCAATAACTGTCCGCTCTGCGTCCGTCACTGCTTTTTTATTGGAACAACTGCATAACAATATGGCTATGCCAACCAAAAGCAGCATACAATATAACTTCTTGCATATATTACATATGTAGTATTTCGAGATAAAAAAATATAAGCTCATCATATTAAAACTCCTTTATAATAAATATTACGTTTGTAATATTTATTATAAAGGAGTTTATTGCTGTGTCAATACTAATTACTTATAACTTCGCCCTGCGATTAAGTAACTCCCGGCAACACAGAGGAATGCCATTGTGGTTATCTGCTATCCTGCGCCTGAACTGATTTATGACATAAGGCTTCTCAACACCAAGAGCGCCAAGCACCATAAGTCCTCCTGTGATCGCACCGCATGTCAAGCCACACTTCATGCCACCGCCGAAATTGGAACTGAGCTTTGCCGCCATGTCACCGGTAATTCCAAGTTCTTCTGCATAAGCTCTCAGAATTGTCTGCGCACAGTTGCTCACCATTGGATTTTCATTTCTTATGCTCATTGCTTTTTCTATATGTTTGTTCATCTCATATTTCTCCGTTCCTGTTTATTGCCCTCATATCACGGGAAACTTCAGCTGCATCCCTATACTTTCCCTGTGCAGCATGCTCACGAGACTTCTCTAACTTTTCAAGAATTTCATTCTCTGTCATTTTTTCATATGGATTTTTACTTATCCTCTTTATTTCAAACGGAAAGCCATTTGCAGCCAGTGCCTGCGTTAAAAAAATACGAATTGCTGTTGTTGTATCCGTACCTAAATCTCTAAACAATTCATCTGATTTTACTTTTAATTCATCATCCACTCTAACTTGAATCGTACTTGCCATTTGCTCAACCTCCTAATCACTCAATTCTCTTTATAATATAACAAAAAAGCGCCGTATTGCTACGACGCTTTTGTCTTGCTCGGAAGATGGAGCAAGGGAACGCTATTCAATTATCTGTTGTACTTTTTCTTCCTGCTGACAACCGTTGTACCGATGGCTGCACCGCCGCTGACAAGCAGCAGAGAGAGCCACAAGGCAAGATTGAAATTATCACCGGTCTGGGGAGATTTGGAATCGTCTTTCAGCTTCACCGTTACGGTGTCGGCTTTTTTGATTTCCTTTGTGCCGACCTTGTCGCTGAAATACTTGCCACAGCCTTCGCAGTACCAGTACTCGATATTGCCCTCGGTGGTCTTTGTCGCCGCCACTGCCGGGAAGTGTTTCAAATCAGAGTGGTTGTTTGCATTCAACTCTCCGTAGCTTTCGCCACAGAACTCACACTTTGCCTTGTCCTTGCAGGTCGCTTTCCCGCCGGTATGCTCAGTCAGCTTCTTGCCGCAATAATCACACTTGTGGTCTTTGTTATCGTCTGCACACTCGCTGATTATATAATCGCAGATATCACATTTGTGATCTTTGTTTGCATCGATGCAATTCTCCGTTTGCGTGCCTGCGGAGCATCCGTCAACGGTGCAGGTGCGGGTATGGGTGCCGTCTTCGTTGGACGTCCAAGCTCCCCAGTCGTGATCCAGCGCATTGCCAGAGAAGAAGGTCGCCTCATCCGCCGTGCCCTCGGAGCTCATACCGCAGACTGCGCAGGACTTGTAATAGACCGCCTTTTCGGTACAGGTTGCAGCAGACTTCAAATACTGCGTCTCTGCTTTTTCAGCCGTGAAGCTGTGTGCCGCCATCTCGCCGTATTCGCCGCCGCAGACCGTGCAGACAGCCTTGGCGGTGCAGGTCGCCGTGCCGCCGTGGCAATTCTCGGTTTCCGTATGGCTGGTGTCACGCTTACAGATTCGGGTGTGGGTCTTTTCATCGCCGTTCTGCGTCCAAGCGCCCCAGTCGTGATCCAGCGCATTGCCGGAGAAGAAGGTCGCCTCATCCGCCGTGCCCTCGGAGCTCAGACCGCAGACTGCGCAGGACTTGTAATAGACCGCCTTTTCGGTACAGGTTGCAGCAGACTTCAAATACTGCGTCTCTGCTTTTTCAGCCGTGAAGCTGTGTGCCGCCATCTCGCCGTATTCGCCGCCGCAGACCGTGCAGACAGCCTTGGCGGTGCAGGTCGCCGTGCCGCCGTGGCAATTCTCGGTTTCCGTATGGCTGGTGTCACGATTACAGATTCGGGTGTGGGTCTTTTCATCGCTGTTCTGCGTCCAAGTGCTCCAGTCGTGCCCAAGCGGTTCGGAAGATCCGCCGCAAACCGTGCATGTCCTTCCGCTTGTGCAAGTCGCCGTTCCGCTCCATGTGTGTGCCTCCCAGTAATCCCATGTATTATTACACACCGTGCATGTAAGATCGCATCGGTGCCATTTATCATTTGCGTATTGACGAGTCACCCTTACCGTTTGTCTCTGGCCGCATTTAGTACATAACGCAATATTCGCCGCATATGCCGTCATAGGCATAACAGCCAGCATCACGCACAGTATGAGCACAACGCTCAAAATTTTCTTATTCATATAGTTTCCTCTCCTTTGCTGTCCTTTGACAGCTTAAAGTCATATTTCATTTCCAACATGGCGAACAGCTTATACATTACCTCGGTGGCAATTGCCTTGATATCCAGTGATTGAATAAAGGCAAGCACCTTTGCCTGCTCTGCTTCCGGTACCCGATACACCCGCATAGCCGCCGTCAAAAAGCGGTTGAGCTTGCGTTCCAACGGGAAATGAATATCACATTTTCTCGCCATATAGCTGCGCATCAATCCTGCTGTGCCGATTTCCATCTCGTAAAAGTCGCTCTCGGTATCATCAGGGAAATTTTCACCAAAAATCTGCTTCAGCTCTGCTGTGGTATGCAGGTAAATATATTCCGACGTGTCGGGCAGGGAATAGGCTTCAATGTAGATTTCCCGCAGGTTCTCGTTCTGCTCGGTCAGGGTCAGTTGGATCGCCGTTTCCACCGCATAGGCGTAAACCAGCGGCAGCTTGCTGTCTGCAATGCTTCTTGCCACGCCGAACTGTCCGCCAAACATTGTTTCGGTCAATTCCAGCAAAATTCTGTCTTTGGTAGGAAACAGATTCAAATAGCTTCCTCTTGCCACGCCCGCTTCGTCCACAATCTGACCGACAGAGGTGTTTTTATACCCCTGTTCCAGAAAGAGACGGACGCATACGGTCAGTATTTTCCTCTTTGTTTCACTGCTGTCTCTCCGCAAATATATCGCCTCTCTTTAAGCATCCTAGTACGCATACTAATAATATCATAACAAGTGCAAAAAGGCAAGTGGAATTTAAAACTCTACCTCCGTAAATTGTGACATTTCCGCAAACGCTGGCTTCTTCTATTACTCACGGAACTTTATGACTTCTTGAATACTGCCCGAAAAGGAAAAGCCGCCATCTGTTGACAGCGACTTTTCTTACTTAGTATTAACAGTATATAAGCACACTCGAAACGATTTCCATAGCAGCGCTACGGATGTTGTTCATCCTTTGCACCCACAGCATTTGATTTTCCTCTTTGAGGGCTTCCGTTATGCCCTCTTTTTCGGAAAGCTGCTTTACCAGCCGAGAAAACATTGCTTCTGCCTGCTGATGGGCTTTTGTGCAGTCAGTATTGCAAAACCTCTGCCTTGTGCTGTTCGAATAAAACTCCCAGCAGCACCGAAACATTCGTCCCGATCCAGACGTTATCTCCCACTGTGATAGGCAGGGCAATCTCTCAATGTAACTTTTTCTTCATCATCATATATACTACAGCTTATACTGCATGAAATTACCATTATGAACAAATCCGAAATCCGTATACAATTTAACTCCCATGTCAGATGCCGTGATCTGTATCGTTCCACATCCATAATCCCTTGCATCATTTACAACACGGGATAACAGTCCCTTTGCAATGCCATTTCTTCCATTACTTGCATCCTCCATTCCAGAATCCCTTTTTCCTCCAGGATAGGTAAACACGTTGTTCTTGTTACATTTTATTCACTCTTCACCAGCTCATCTATCAGCTCTATAGCCTCTCTTATCATGCCGTCACAGTGCACTTTCTTGATTCCGCCCTTTTGGGCATTTGCCTTTAACAGATCGGTACAATCGGTCATGCCGTTGTGGTTATCTGCTATCCTGCGCCTGAACTGATTTATCACGTATGGATTCTCAACGCCCAGAGCGCCAAGCACCATAAGCCCTCCTGTGATCGCACCGCAGGTTGAACCACACTTCATGCCACCACCGAAATTAGCACTTAGCTTTGCCGCCATATCTCCTGTTATTCCGAGCTCGTCCGCATAAGCTCGCAGAATGGTCTGCGCACAGTTATTGACCATCGGTGTCTCGTTTCTTATCTCCATAGCTTTTTCTACATGTTTGTTCATTATGACTTCCTCCAATCCATATACAAATAATCATTTGTTAACCATCAAAATTCCTTTTTATGTATCCCTTTGAGGAATTTCCCCATTACACCTCCATATAAAAAATGGCGGGGAGTCTCCCCGCCTAATTAGGTTGGACCTGGGTCTTGCGACCAGCCCAGATAATGTGACATGTCACATTTATATCGTATGTTGATGATAACATAATTATGTTATTCATTCAATAAAAAGTGCAATTATTTTCAATAATAGTTATATCCTCACTCACTGATAATCTTCCTGCTGCACAGATATGTTATAAGGAAATATCCACCATATATGATCATCACGATAGCAGCTGTGATTCCGATAGCACCTGCTATATCATACGCTCCCATAGTGTCAAGAATCTTCATGCTGACCATCATTCCAAATATCGAATGGACTATGGCGAGAGCAAGTGGGAATACGAAGAATAGTCCCATCTGTGAGAAAAGAGCCTTGTTGATCATGCGCTGATCCACGCCAAGCTTTCTGAGCATCTTGTATCTCTCTATGTTGTCTGTGCTCTCCGAGAGCTCTTTGAGTGCAAGGATGGCTGCACCGGATATGAGGAATATGAGTCCGATATACATACCTATAAATGATGCTATCGCTCCTACTCCCACGCTGGCTGCTTTCACGCTGTCCTTAGTATTTACTGTGATAAGTCCGCCGAGTTCATCCTTCTTTGATACATTCCTTATGATCGTATCACTATCCTGTATGACATCCCTGTCCTGATCGGCATACTTTCCGATGAAATATTCCTTTGCAAACTGTGCACCTTCAACGGCTGAATCCGGCACGATAAACACGCCTGTATTGACCGGCTGTGTGGCAAGCTCTATATCTCCGTCTATACAGTATGAGATAACCGGCTTAAGCTTGTTGCCATATACCTCTATCTCTTTGCCCTCCTGAAGTCTCTCGTCACGAATCTTCACGAATATTCTATAATTTGCCAGGATGGCATATTCGTCATCGTCAAGCTGGAGCTCAGCATTGTCATAAAGCTTTGCAATCTTGTTGTAGTCGGACTGTGATATGATCTCCTCCGTTCCATCAAATCCAGACCAAGCGTTTACATCTATTCCAAGAGAATCAATCAGTGCCTCATCTCCCAGATAGTTTCTGATAGTAAGTGTAGGACATGTATACGTGTGTACGTCAACATAATCTGAAAAGTATGTTCCGAGATCTATATTATTTTCACTATATACGTCCTCTATGCTCTTTCCATCAGTAACTTCAAGTTTCTTCAAAAGATCATTTGTCTCGCTGTCATTACCCATCTCGTCTTCATCATAATAGATTGAATCACCGCTCTGGGTCTTTGATATACACACATCCGCTCTTGCATATTTCGCAATGCCCTCATTTAATGAATTCTTTACTGCAAGTGCTGATGAAAGCACACATATTGTCACAAAAAGCATAAGGCAGATTAATGATATTGAAAGTACATTTGTGTTGACACGGCTGCTCATCTGTCTCACGACAAATGAATTGAGTCCCTTGTAATACACATTCTTCATGGATGACACGATCCTGAAGAGCATTCCGGATACCGACCAGAAGAAGAGCACTGTTGCAATACATCCAGTCACGATCCACTTGTAGAGATCGTTCATGTACATGTCATTTATATCGGTAATTACCGCATGATAAGCATATCCAAGTGATACAACTGATATCAGGAACACGATAACTGATACCCATGGATTTTTGATCTTGACATTCTCAGATTTTCTTCCATTCTGGAAAAGGTCGATGAGCTTACATTTGCTGATGATAAATGTGTTGAAGATTATAACCACCACATATATGATTGCAAAATACAGACAGGTCTTGGCAAATGCGCTGCCAGAGAACACAAAGCTGTATGATGACATATCTGCATCGAACATGTTTGCAACAAGTACACTTGTTATCTGTGAAATTCCTATTCCGGCAAGAAGTCCTACCACAAGTGATACAAGTCCGATGATAAGTGTCTCTATGAAAAGCATTGTGGACACCTTGCGTTTTCCCATTCCAAGGATGAGGTACAGACCAAATTCCTTGTTACGCCTCTTCATCAGGAAACGGCTTGCATATATGATGAGAAATCCGAGCACAAATGCGATGAACACACTGACACCCGCAATCATCTTGCTCATGAGCTGCACGACCTGTCTTGTGTCAGCCGATATCCGGAGCATGGCGGTCTGCGTCTCTATGGCATTGAACACATAGAAGATTGCAACACCGAGTACCAGAGTGAAGAAATATATGGCATAGTCCTTTATACTCTTCTTCATATTTGATACGGAAAGCTTAAAGAGCGTCATTCAGATCACCTCCAAGCAGTGTCACGACATCTATGATCTTATTGAAAAATTCTTTTCTGGTATCTCCTCCTCTTCTGAGCTCGTGGAACACCTTTCCATCCTTGATGAAAAGTATCCTACCTGCATAGCTGGCTGTAAATGAATCATGTGTTACCATGAGTATCGTTGTCATGAGATCCTCATTTAGATGCTTAAGTCTCTCAAGCAACAGCTTTGCCGACTTGGAATCGAGTGCTCCCGTAGGCTCATCTGCAAGCACAAGCTTTGGGTCAGTGATGATGGCTCTTGCAGATGCGACTCTCTGCTTCTGACCGCCCGACATCTGGTACGGATACTTCTTCAGAACACTCTCGATCTCAAGCTCCCTTGCAACAGCTCTGACCTTCGCATCTATCTGCTTTGCAGGAACATTCTGTATGGAAAGTGCCAGTGCGACATTCTCATACGCTGTGAGTGTGTCAAGAAGATTGAAATCCTGGAATATAAATCCAAGCTCCTCTCTTCTGAACTCGTTAAGCTTGTTGCCCTTAAGTGTTGTGATATCCTTGCCGCCCACATAGATGTGTCCGCTGCTAACCTTATCTATAGTTGAAACGCAGTTGAGCAGTGTCGTCTTACCGCTTCCGGATGCACCCATGATAGCTACGAACTCTCCTGCCTCCACATCGAATGATATTCCATCTATGGCCTTTGTCATATTGGATTTGTTTCCATAATACTTCTCAATGTTGTCAATCTTTAATATTGTTTCCATTGAATTTCCCACTGGATTTTCCATAGAATTTTTCGTTGAATTTTTTGTTGGATTTTCCATTGAAATGCCTCCTCAAATGTTTGTCTATTACTGCTCTCACCATTGAACATATTTGCAGTTTACACATTTTGAAAGCAATTGTCCTTTTTTCATTATTACCTAACATTACAATTCTGTAACCTTGGGGACGCTCACCCGATCCGGTATCCCACTATCGAAAAACGCAATTTTTATATCATCCAATCTTGTATATATCATTATGTCCAAATACTATGCTCACATCTGTGTATTCATCCACCTTTGACGCTATATTCAGCTTATGTCCCAGCTGCCTGCACAGATTGTCTATTATATAAAGTCCCATACCTGTGGATTTCGCATGTTTCCGGCCATTTTCCCCGGTAAATGATTTCTTGCACACAAGTGGAATATCAGACTGTGGTATACCTATTCCATTGTCCTTTATGTGCAGAGCCTTGCCGTCACCCACTGCTTCAGCCCAGATCTCTATAGTCTTTTCCTGTCCCCGGTCTATATACTTGATGCTGTTGCTCACGATCTGATTTACCATAAACTCAAGCCACTTTGAATCCGTCACAACACATTCATCCACATCATGAACATTCAGCGATATATCACCATCAAGCAGCATATCCTTGTTCTTCAACGCCACTCTTCCGATGACACTCTTAAGATTTGTTTCAGCAAATCTGTAATCCGCCGCAGCATGCTCCGCCCTCACATAGTAGAGTACCTGATCCGCGTACGCGTCGAGCCTTGCGACCTGTTCCTCGTATTTTCTCGGGATCACATCCCTGTTGTTGTGGCACATGAGCACCAGACTGGCTATAGGAAGCTTGATCTCGTGAACCCAGATCTCAATAAAGTCCTTGAAATCCTCCACGCTGTCCCTGTACTTTCTCACATTCTCAGTCATGGACTTGTTGATGTCGTACATAGCTGAATACACCAGCTTACCCTCGTAGAAGTCAGGCTCGTCCAAAGTGTCAAGTATAAGATACTTCTGATCCAGTTCATCCAGATGTCCAACCAGACTGTTGTAGAACCTATATTTCTTCAGATAATCGTAGGCGATAACCGAGACGACAAATATCACAGCCACGATAACGAACATAATCCTCATCTGTAACTGTGAGTGAAATGCCATCATGAGCAGATATGTGAATATCACAAATCCCGCATATCCCGCAATTATTCCAAGTTTATCCTTTATATACAAGCCAAATTTCATTTTACAAAATTACTCCAATCTTTTGTCACTGTAAATGATATACAATCCCACTTACCTGTCATACAAGTCGGTATCCCTGCTTCTTCCTGGTCTCTATGGCATCATCATATCCAAGATCCGCCAGTTTTCCTCTGAGCCTGCTGATGTTCACCGTGAGTGCATTGTCATTTACAAACTCATCATTATCCCACAGGTCCGTCATGATCTCATCCCTCGACACTATCTTTTCCCTGTTGGCAAGCAGCAGCTGGAATATGATCATCTCATTCTTGGTGAGAACCATCTCCTGATCACCTTTGCTGATAGTCCCCTTGCTGAAGTTGACCTCCGCATCTCTGTATGATGCCGTATTCTGGCTGCCCTCCATGCGCTTGAGCACCGCCGCTATTCTAAGCAGGAGTATCGTTGGATTGTACGGCTTGGTGATATAGTCATCCGCACCATAGCTCATGGATATGACCTCATCCATCTCGGAAGTCCTGCTTGTAACCATGATGATCGGCACATCAGATTCCTTTCGTATCTCCTTCACAAGGTTTCTGCCGTTTATCCCCGGAATATTGATGTCCATGAGCACCAGATTCGGCGCAGCCTTAAGTATATCGTCTTTTGTGTGTTCAAAGCTTGTGAGACTCAGTGCCTCATAGCCTTCCCCCTCAAGTATCTGCACAAGCTCCTGACAGATACTATCGTCATCTTCCACGACAAATATTTTCTTCATATCATGTTTCTCCATTTTCTATTTTCCATTTAGGCAATTACAAAACCATTAATCTACTCAACATGCAAGAAGATGTTTAGCATTACCAAATCAGGGGAATACGAAGTCGCCGGTACTTATATGGCACGTTAGTGACATCTTTAGTACCGTTGCAGACTGAGTTAAGCGAGAGCGACCCCTGATTGGTTTGCTAAAACATCTCTTGCACATTCAGCGTATTCAAGTTTCGCAATTGCCTATTTCCCCATTTTAAGTGGCATGTCCACCAGCATCCTCGCCCTGTTGTAGACATTTAACTTTGAACCACTGGAATCCACATCACAGCTCACTATCATGCCCTGCGGCAGCTTCTTCTGAAGTGAAGGATAAAGTCCTCTTCCGCAGGTGTGATTCGGCATGCAGCCAAATGGCTGGACAGCCAGAACCTTCCGGCAGTCGTGGAGAATATGTCCTGTTATCTCTGCGCCGATGAGCCAGCCGTCACCGGTCTTATACCCCCAGCTCACATATCCTTCCGCCTCACGTTTCATCGTGAAAAAATCCTCCATTGTGTAGAAACCGTATTTTCTAAGCGCATCTATCATGGATTTCTGGATACTTCCAAAGAACTTAAGTCCTGCCTTATACAGCAGTGATTCAAATGTCATATCTTCTGTGAGGTGTGAATCCATATAATACATGGCATACCATGAAAGGCCGTTAGTATGGCTCTCACATCCGTTCTCCTCAAGGAACTTTATCATATCCCAGTTTCCAAGATGACAATACTTTATATATAATTCTCCAACGATTCCCACACGCTGCTTTCTCTTGTCACTAAGCTTTATCTTTGCAAAGCTTTTGGCAATCCTCTCAAAGTTTCTTTTCATATGTCCTATCGTTAAGTGTCTGCCCTGCTTTAGATCCTCAGATAGTGTCCTGACCCATTTCTCCCACAGTCGCTGTGCCTGCCCACATTTCACCTCATTTGGCCTGGTCTGGTTGAGCAGTAGCATGAGAATGTCCCCATAGAAAAGACCAAACAGTGCCCGCCATACCATATACGGATGCAGCTTCATCTGACAGTCCTTCTCAAGCCCCTTGACATTTAACGAAAGTATCTTTGTCTGGTTAAATCCGGCATTTATCACAGCCTGTCTTAGCACATGAAGATAATTTGCTCCTCTGCAGGCATCCCCCGCCGTCGGCATGAGCAGCCTGACCCTACCTACATCGTATTTTCCGGACTGTAATGCATCTATCATCTGTCCTGCATTTAACACTATCGGATAACACATGTCATTGTTCACATACTTTAACCCCACATCTGTGATACCATCCTCACTTTCCAGTATGACCGGATGATAATCCTTTGAATAAAACGCATACTTGATAAACGGAAAATGCGCATCCAGCATGGCGGGTATCAGCAATATATACTTTTCGTTCCATGAATCTTCGTCGATCTTATACATCTAATTCTCCCAAAACCCAACACAGCTCAAAAATATTGAGCACCCAATATAGAGCAGTATAACACAAAGATTCCCGAAACAATCTTATTAATTCTTGAACTATAAAAAGCACCAATGCTTTGTGGGCATTGGTGCCTATCTTCTCTGTATTCTTTTTACACTACCTCATTATCTTTTACCAGCTCCATGCTTATATTCTCTTTCAAATTCTCTCCAAGCCTGAATACTGGCAGGTAATCAATTGCCATTTGAACCTGAAACTCATTTAATTCAATTTCTACATTATGAATCCGTCCGCTTTGAGGAAGGCACACATGTATGACAGCATAATGTCTATATTCTTCTGAAGAATATATGCCATCTTCATACTTTTTTAAACGAACTACTTTCCTTGATATTCCCTCCACCAGCCGATAATCTATAGCATACACCTTCTTTTCTGTATATGCATGTATATGTGTCGTTCCAAACGCGAGTCCATTCTTTTTATAAACAACGAATCTGGCATTAACATATGACTTTTCTAATGCATCATAGTCAATATCTCTCTTTAACCATTTTCTGACTGGTGCACCAATATACAAGGAAAAATTAAAATAAAACAGTATACCAAATAATAATATTCCTGTAATTCCGAGGAAAAGTTTCTGCATCATCAAACAGACCGATCCAAACATAAGAAACGCCATAAAAAGCATCCAGATAACATACTCTCTTCTTCGAAATCTTGATAATAGATCTTTTTTCATATCTGGATACATAGCTTTCTCAAATGGATATTTGTTTTTATATGTAATATAGTTATGTTGCCACTCAGCAGTTTTGAAATAATTCCCACTGATTATATCTTCATTTTTATCTACAGAACTTCTATCTGCACTTTTTTCTTTGTGATAAGCATATATAAAATATGCTATCATTGCCGGACATGCCGTACATGCACATATTTTTCCAGGCATGTCTCCTCGTACAAAAAAGAAGAAAAGTCCTATCACAACAATAACCAATATATATACCACCAATAATAATGGTGTCATCTCCGGGACTTTACGTTGATTATCTTTCATATCTATTGATCTCCCCTAATTCCTCATACATCTTTATTCTGTTCCTTAAAGCAGTGATTCATCGCCCATTCGAAATGCTACTCAAATCTTCGTGGTACAAAAACTTGCATTTGAAAGCTCTCTTGGATGTGCAAGTGTCAGGTACGTGTGATCTCCGTCTTATTATACATTATAAATCTATACATCACAGCTTATATTGCATAAAGTTGCCATTATGAACAAATCCATAAGCTGTATATAATTTCACTCCCATATCAGATGCCGTGATCTGAACCGTACCACAGCCATAATTCTTTGCCTCTTCGACAACTCTGTGCAGTAGTTCTTTTGCAATACCCTTACGCCTGTATGCTGGATTTGTGAACATGCTGGACAGGAGTCCCATCTTCCCACTTGGGCATCCAAAGTATGGCGGCTTTTCTACAAATGACATTCCACTTGTACCTATGATTTTCCCTCCATCTTCAGCAATCCATGATACAAATGTGCCATCCTTCATGTGACGCATATAATAATCACGAAGTGCCGGTCTTAGATCAATATCCTCCTTGGCACCTTCTTCCCGTAACTGATTTATTCTCATTTCGATGAATATATCCAGATTTTTTTCTGTCAATTTTCTGTATTGTATTCCCATCCCATACCTTCTAAAAAATTAGATATTTATCTACAATGTCAGCAAATTCATGACCAGCTTGACCATTATATCTTTTTCCTCTGGATTTGACTCTGCGATCATGAGCGTGATTGCTACCAGCGCACCATCACTGTAAAATATGTGCTTTTATCTGTTCAACAGGAATTACAGACTCAGGTACAACCTTTTTTCCCGTATTGATTTTCAATTTCCATACAACTATTCAGTTCTACCGAAAATCTCATACAAGATCAGATCTTTCATTCGTTCCATCGTCTCTTCATAGACAGTCTGGTGAAGGATATCTCTCCCCTCCGCAGCAAGCACATATATCTTGATAAGATTTGCCACAAGCGGAATGTTCACATCCGGGCGGACCCCCTCCATAGTCTGAAAAAAACGCTTTCCAATACCTCCATCTTTGCAGTTGAAGAGTATTTCTTTACCGCAACGATATCCATCTTATATTTGCGCATATACCTGTACACCTCATCCCCTGCTAAACTTTCATTTGACAGTATCTTATACAGTGCTATGCGAGGAAGTATGGTCTGAGACAGTGTCTTCATCTGATTCTCTGTCTTGCCTTTTGTATTCTCAATCAGCGATTTGAGAATTTTACCCTGTTTCTCATATAACACATTTCCTTTTTCATCTCCAAACTCTGAGATCAAAAAAGCTTTGATCTGTTTTTCCTGCCTTATCTTCATGCTCATATCTCTTTTAAACACCATCATCCAATACGGTTAGTTTTTTCTAGCCATGTAATTAGTATAACAAATCAGGCAGCAAGATACAAAACATTCAGTATATTATTTATCTGTGGAAATAAAAAGGCAGGTCAAAGTAACATCAATGTTTACTTCAACCTGTCTCGAAATACCTGATATTTATTATATATCAAAATAAGCACTAACACTGAAAAGCCGACAGCAAATGACATAGCATCAGTCTCCCATGACCACCTTGCAATTCTTATTAAAGCAAGCTATACCATACTTAATAAAATTCTGCATACCGTCCTGCTTTAACCTTGCCATATAGTCTTTTTCTTCTATCTGGCGGAGCGCCTTGACACACGCAGCGTCCATGACGCCATCCTCTGCATATTTCAATTCGATTGCTATACCTATCCTGCCATCTCCTGTTTCAATAAGTACATCACTGTATCCTATGCCTGACTCGGGATTGGACATCGTGCGCCATGCAGCTTTATAACCAGGCACCCCCAGGAGAATACCATGGTAGAAATTCTCTTTTCTTTCCTTCGCCACCACCGTATCCCTGATACTTATCGTATTCCACAGATAATCACCAAATATCTTTTCAATCTTTTCAGGCTCTTTGTTTACAAATGCCATACAGAAAGTCTCAAGTGTCTTTCCATCACTTCTTGATACATCACTGAACATAAGCAGCACAAATCCAAGTGCTCCGATAATTCTGACACATCTTACTCTCTGTATTCCAGAATACCCTTTGCAAGCTTCTGCTCCTCATCAGTAGGCGGATCAATTCCTTCAAGCTTATATGGTATTCCAAGTCTCTCCCACTCAGTGATACCGAGCTTGTGATATGGAAGTACCTCAACTTTATCGACAGTCTTGAGAGTATCTATGAACTCCTTAGTCTTTCTCAGATCATCCTCATCAGTTGTGATGGTTGGTACCAGTACGTGTCTGATCCACATATGCTTACCCTGATCTGACAGATACTGTGCAAGATCAAGTATATTGCTGTTGGAGAATCCTGTGAGATCTCTATGCTTGTCATCATTGATCTGCTTGATATCGAGCAGGAACAGATCTGTGAGATTCATCAGCTCATTGAACTTGGAGAAGAATGGCTCCTCCCTTGTAAATGGATTGCCGGCTGTATCTATTGTTGTATGAATACCTTCAGCCTTTGCAAGCTTGAAAAACTCGATGAGGAAATCCATCTGCAGCAGTGCCTCACCGCCGCTCACTGTTATACCACCGCCGTTTTTCCAATATGGCTTATAGCGGAGTGCCTGCTTTAACAGATCCTCAGGGGTCCTCGCCTCGATCTTGACGCCCTTATCCTTCAGCAGCTTTGTATTCTCTTCTATCTTCTTCTCAAGTTCTTCTCTCTCAGCATCGCTTGTTTCATCTGAGTAAAGCTTACTATAGTCTGTCACAAGATTCCATGTCTCTGGGTTGTGACAATATTTACATCTCATCTTGCAGCCCTGTAAAAAAACTACAAATCTTATGCCTGGACCATCTACTGCTCCAAAGCTCTCTGTCGAATGGACATATCCTAAAACCTGTTTCTTTTCAGACATATTTCACCTCTAAGTTCTTCCTATTCAAATACAACTCTCAATTAATGAAAGTAATTACAAACAAAACTACATGTCTATTATCTCTTATAAAAATGATATAAATACATATTCTTAAAAAAAGTCCCGGAGAGGTTATCCCCGGGACCATGGTTTTACTGTTATATCTGACAAAGCATCTATAACTTCACTGAAAATCCAGCGTCAGCTAAGAATTAAAGTGAGTCATGGAATGTTCTGTTGATAACATCGAGCTGCTGCTCACGTGTAAGTGATATGAACTTAACAGCATATCCTGATACACGGATTGTGAAGTTAGCGTACTCTGGCTTATCTGGATTCTCCATAGCATCAAGGAGCTTATCCTTACCAAATACGTTTACGTTCAGATGATGAGCGCCCTGATCGAAGTATCCATCCATTGCGCTTACAAGCTTTGTAGCTCTCTCTTCCTCATCATGTCCAAGTGCTGATGGGTTCATTGTCTGTGTATTTGAGATACCATCCAGTGACCACTCATAAGGAATCTTTGCAACAGAGTTAAGTGATGCAAGAAGTCCTGATGTCTCAGCGCCGTAGCTTGGGTTAGCACCTGGTGCAAATGGTGTCCAAGCACGTCTTCCATCTGGAAGGTTACCTGTGTACTTACCATAAACTACGTTAGATGTGATTGTAAGGATAGATGTTGTAGGCTCTGAATTACGATATGTGTGTCTCTTCTTGATGTCTGTAAGGAACTCATGAAGAAGCCATACACCGATGTTATCAGCTCTGTCGTCATCGTTACCATACTTAGGGAACTCGCCTTCGATCTCGAAGTCCTCAGCAAGTCCTGTCTCTGCGTTACGGATAACCTTAACCTTAGCGTACTTGATTGCTGACAGTGAGTCGATTACGTGTGAGAATCCAGCGATACCTGTTGCAAATGTACGACGTACATCTGTATCGATAAGTGCCATCTCAGCTGACTCATAGTAGTACTTGTCATGCATGTACTGGATGAGGTTAAGAATATTTACATAAAGTCCTGCTAACCAGTCAAGCATCTTCTTGTACTTAGCAAGTACTTCATCATAGTCAAGGTACTCTGATGTGATAGGTGAGTACTCTGGACCTACCTGCATTGGCTTACCAGTCTTCTTGTCAAGGAACTTCTCATCCTTACCACCATTGATAGCGTAAAGAAGACACTTAGCAAGGTTTGCACGAGCTCCGAAGAACTGCATCTCCTTACCAGTCTGTGTAGCTGATACACAGCAGCAGATTGAGTAATCATCGCCCCAGATTGGCTTCATTACATCATCGTTCTCATACTGGATTGAGCTTGTTCTTACAGAGATCTTAGCAGCATACTTCTTGAATGTATCCTGAAGAGCTGATGAGTAAAGAACTGTAAGGTTTGGCTCTGGAGCTGGTCCCATGTTCTCAAGTGTATGAAGGAATCTGTAATCGTTCTTTGTAACCATTGAACGTCCGTCAACACCGATACCACCAACCTCAAGAGTAGCCCATACAGGATCTCCTGAGAACAGCTCGTTGTATGACTTAATTCTTGCGAACTTAACCATACGAAGCTTCATTGTGAAATGATCGATAAGCTCCTGAGCCTCAGCCTCTGTAAGCTTACCAGCCTTAATATCTCTCTCAATATAGATATCAAGGAATGTAGATACACGTCCAACTGACATAGCTGCACCGTTCTGAGTCTTGATAGCTGCAAGGTATCCGAAGTATAACCACTGAACAGCCTCTTTAGCGTTTGAAGCTGGCTTTGAAATATCATATCCGTATGACTGAGCCATAACCTTCATCTCTTTGAGACGCTTGATCTGCTCTGAAAGCTCTTCTCTCTGACGGATGACATCATCAAACATGTTGCCATCGCCACAGTTAGCCTTATCCTCTTCCTTCCAAGCGATAAGCTGATCAATACCGTAAAGAGCAACTCTTCTGTAGTCACCTACGATACGTCCACGACCATATGTGTCAGGAAGTCCTGTTACGATATGTGTATGACGAGCTGCCATCATCTCTGGTGTGTAAGCATCAAATACTGCCTGGTTGTGTGTCTTGTGATACTCAGTGAAGATCTTGTGGAAGTTCTCGTTTGGAGTATATCCATACATCTGAAGAGCTTCCTCAGCCATCTTGATACCACCATAAGGCATAAATGCTCTCTTAAGTGGCTCATCTGTCTGAAGACCTACAATCTGCTCAAGATCCTTTGTCTCTGGATCAATGTAGCCTGGGCCATAAGATGTGATGCTTGATACAACATCAGCATCCTCCTTTAAAACTCCACCGTTATCTCTCTCAGCCTTCTGAAGTGCCTGAAGCTTATCCCAAAGCTTGTTAGTAGCATCTGTTGGGGCTGCAAGGAAACTCTCGTCTCCATCGTACTGTGTGTAGTTGTTCTGGATGAAGTCTCTTACATTACACTCTTCCTTCCAGAGTCTACCTGTGAATGATTCCCATTCCTGGTTCTGTAACATGATAAAATTTCTCCTTTCAGTGTTTTAATATGTGAAAATGTGACACACTATTTACTTATTATACAGAATAATCTTCTATAATTCAATAATGCTTATCACATTCCTTGCTTTTCATTTGTAAGTATATTATACTTTACTCATAAATTCGGTTGTTATAACCACGTAATAAAGATTTAAACAACTTTTTTTGAAAAAATTTGAGAAAATATATGAATAATATATATTGTGTATGGACAAGGGATAATTTATTACACATATACAATATACTGTGTTTTGAAAAAATATACATTCTATAGCTGAAAGCCTGATTGCACCCCCGCATCATGACACCTTGTCACTATAATATACTACGCTGCAGACTGCTGCTCTGCATAGAAATAAATAATAAGATGGAGGTTATGTATGAAACTTAAAATTCCTCAATATCAATTGTCTGAAGTACTCAACATGATGGCATTCAAAGGAATCTCGGAAGCCGATATCAAAACCATGATGGATCTCGGAATCCTGCGCGAACACTATTACAGATACAACTCCACTATATTCAAAGCCGGCGAAATAACCGAGGAGCTTGGAATAGTCATCAAAGGCCGGGTGATTGTTGAGAATGTTGACTACTGGGGCTCCAAAAGTATCCTGAGTTCAGCACTTCCGGGAAAGGTGTTCGGTGAAACATACGCCCTGTCCGGACACAAACTCATGATCGACGCAAGAGCAACAGAGCCTACTATCGTATTCCTGCTCAACGCACAGGATATCATGTCCGGCAAATACAACAGTTATCCGTGGCATCTGCAAATGCTGAAGAATCTTCTTCTCCTATCATCGAGAAGAAGTCTCACCCTCTCTCTTCATATCTTCTATATAAAGCCAAAGAAGATACGTGAGCGTGTCAGCTATTATCTCTCAGGACTTGCCAGCTCTCTTGGAACAACTGAGTTCGATATCCCATTTAACAGGGAACAGTTTGCCGACTACCTGAATGTAGACAGAACTGCACTGTCCAAGGAATTGTCCAACATGCAGAGTGAGGGACTTATAGAGTTCAAAAAGAATCATTTCAAGCTGTTGGAGCTTGACCACGAGGAATTGACGTAATACTACTATTCTGAATACAGTAAGAGTCTATCTTATGGTTACCGGGTGCGGAATTGTAAAATGTCAGCACCCGGTAACTGAAATTATATCTAAGAGAATCATGAATTCAATATCTTCATAAACTCCTCGCCTGTGATCGTCTCCTTCTGATACAGATAATTGGAAAGCTCATCAAGCTTCGCTCTGTTCTCGAGGATAATGGTTGCTGCCTTCTCATGCTGCTTTCTTATAAGCTCCACAACCTTCTTGTCTATGAGTGTCTGCGTCTCTGCCGAGCACGAAAGTGATGAATCACCGCCAAGGTATTTGTTGTTCTCTACCTCCATGGCTACCATATCAAACTCTTTGCTCATTCCGTATTTGGTTATCATAGCTCTTGCAAGCTTTGTTGCCTGTTCTATATCGTTGGACGCTCCGGTTGTAATAGATCCAAATACTATCTCCTCTGCAGCTCTTCCGCCTGTGAGTGTGGCGATCTTATTCTCAATCTCTTCCTTGGTCATAAGATAGTGATTACCCTCATCCACCTGCATGGTGTAACCAAGAGCTCCTGATGTTCTCGGAACTATGGTTATCTTCTGGACAGGCGCTGAATCAGTCTGCTTGGCAGCTACAAGCGCATGTCCAATCTCATGGTATGACACGACAAGCTTCTCCTTGTCTGTAAGTATCGCATTTTTTCTCTGGTAACCTGCAATTACGACCTCTATGCTCTCTTCCATATCGGCCTGTGTCACGAAGCCTCTGCCCGCTCTGACAGCCCTGAGTGCAGCCTCATTTACAATATTGGCAAGCTCGGCACCGGATGCACCTGATGCCATTCTGGCTATCTTATTGAAGTCTACACTATCTCCTATCTTGACCTTCTTTGCATGAACCTTGAGTATATCCTCACGTCCCTTGAGATCCGGAAGTTCAACAGGTACTCGTCTGTCAAATCTTCCCGGTCTGAGCAGTGCCGGATCAAGTGAATCCGGTCTGTTGGTTGCAGCAAGGATGATGACACCATTGTTGCCCTCGAATCCATCCATCTCGGTGAGAAGCTGGTTAAGTGTCTGCTCACGCTCGTCATTGCCTCCTATCTGTCCGTCTCTCTTCTTACCTATGGCATCTATCTCATCGATGAACACTATACATGGAGCCTTTTCCTTTGCCTGCTGAAACAGATCTCTCACCTTTGAGGCTCCCATACCTACGAACATCTCAACGAACTCTGAACCGGACATTGAGAAAAATGGTACATTTGCCTCTCCGGCTACAGCCTTGGCAAGCATGGTCTTACCTGTTCCCGGAGGGCCCACAAGAAGAATACCCTTAGGCATGGAAGCACCAATTTCCTTGTACTTTCCAGGATTGTGAAGATACTCAACGATCTCTGTCAGATTCTCCTTCGCCTCATCCTCTCCTGCAACATCAGTAAATTTGATTCCCTCTGTAGAATTAACATATATCTTTGCATTGCTCTTGCCCATTCCAAACATCATGGAATTCTTGCCGCCTCCGGCGTGCTTCATCATCTGATTGGCAAGCATTCTTCCAAGCAGCGTAAATATAAGTATCGGTATGATCCAGCTGAGTATAAAGCTGAGTATAGGCGATGTCTGTTTGATCTCCTGACCTGAAAACTTGGCTCCTGACTTGTAAAGTCTCTCGGTTAAGTTCTCATCACTCACCATAGCAGTCTTGTACACCTTCTTGTCATCTTTACCTGTAAAATAGATAATATTTGACTGTGCTTCAATATCTACCTCATCGATCTTCTTGTCCTCTGTCATGGATATGAATGTACCATAGTCCACCTCCTCTATACTTCTCTCAGTAAACCATGGGACAAATATGAAATTGAGAACCATTATTATGATAAGCACTATCAGATAATAAAATATCAGCGGCTTCTTTGGCTGTTTTACTTCTTTCATATAAAAATCCTCCTTGTGATATTTTTTAGGATATATATGTCTGACACAATATAGAAACGCCATTATCATATATATTATTCTAACCTTATATCACAAGGAGGATTTATTCAATTAATTATTTCTAAAATTTGTATAATTCTTTTAATAATCTTTCACTATTTTCTCATTGACACTAATCCTGTAATCAAGACTCTTGTCATTTCCTGCTCATCTTCTTATATCTACATCGCCGCCCTCATAGCATGATGGTATGCACCATAGGCACAAATTTCATTTACAATGAACTTAATACGCTGTTAAACACCCTGTAATTGAAATCATCATTTGGTCTGCAGTATACAGCAAACTCGATATTCTCAAATGCGTATATATAATCACTTAGAACATTTGCAGCAGCCGATGCCACCGCATGAGGATCGTTGCGGAATGCACCACAGCCAAATGCCCCGAGTATCACTGTGTCCGCATGGTTCATAACGGCGCTGTCAAGTATCCTTCTGAGTCTTTTCTCATGAATAATCTGAAGGTCATAATTGCTTACTCCCGCTGCGCTTGCACCATTCTCGCAGTTATATATATTTCCTGGAATTTCCCGTAGATTCGGCGCAGCACATGTGATCACATCCACTTTATACCAATCCTTTCGCTCCATGAGTTCCGGCAGATCTGTATCCGTCTTAAACACCACTATACCAGGTGTATATATAATGTCATCATTGTGTATAGGATCTTTTGCCGCTCTGTGAGGAGTATAGAACATTCCCCACATATCAGGAGTGTTCAAACAGAAATACAGATTAGAACATCTGCAGAGACATTCCTCCTGTGCACTCGCTCCATATACAACTCCGCCACCCGGATTTACCGCCGATGCAAAGTTATGCACAGCAACATGCTGTCCCTTATAATATGCTGCTGCCTCATATGTTCTCTTTCTGGATACCACAATCCTGGTCTGTTTCTTATAAATATTAAGATTAAGTCCCGGAATCTTCTCACTTTCTGCAATAAATCGCTGCCCTGACACCGATTTCTTTGTAGCATCTGACAATGCAGCATCCGTCTTGCACATATACTCTGTATTCTGAAATATAATTTTGTTCATCTCTTTGCGATCCATCTGTAATCCTCCTTAATTCTCACTGTCATACATGAAATTATGATAATATGCCCACGCTAAATGTTCTCGTTTTTCAATTTCATTCATTTTCTCTAGTCATAATTTTAAACCACAGGGAACCAATTTACCATATCCCTGTGGTTTAATCTTAAATTAATATTCACCTGTTATTCTATCTCAACTACGCCTGTATCCAGGAAGAATTTGCCTGTGCTCACACTATATTCATACACTGAATCTTCTTTATCCACGAATGAACTGTGCATCTTACCAGTCACATCCGCATAGGACACGATCACATACTGCCAGTCACAGTCAAACTTTATTGTATCTGGTATATCCCCAACATCATAGGTTTTGGCATCCAGCTCTTTATTATCCTCAGACATGGCTGTAAATGTATACTTTTCTCCCGCACGTTCAAACTTCCATTCCACGTGTATAGTCATCTCATTTTCATCGCCTGATGAACTTTCACTACCCGAGAACGAAGTCGTCTTATACGACTCTTTTATATCCATTGCACCTGAGCCGTTCTCTGCAGTCTGATCCGTGGCCGCACACCCCATTGAGCTGCCACTCGTTATATAATATGTTCCATCTGTTTTCTCATATACCTTATTGAGGATTATTCCCACATCACCATCTGAGTCTGCATAGCTATCCTTATTGTCCAGATCATAGTACACACATCCGTTCACTGTCCGGCTTCTGGTGACACTTCCATCTGCATTCTCATTATACCCAACAATGTTTGTTCCAACACTTATACTATCAGATACCAGAGTCTCGTACATATCTTCCCCCTCGCCTGATCTGGCATAGATCATATAACATCCGTCAACATCAATGTCTTCATCTGTTATCTTAAGTGTACCTGCATCAATATCGATTTCGCACGGAACATCGGTAACTGTCCCAAGCCTTTCTGTTGTTACAAACACTCCAACCAGAGAATCATTTTCAGCAGGTTCAACTTTTGTTTTATCCGCAAGCGAGCAGCCTGAGAGCATACATATTCCAAGTAATCCAATAATACCCATGGCAACCAGATCACTCTTTCGTATCACTCTATGTGTCTCACCTGATTTCCTGTCTGTTTTCTTACCCCTGATAACTTTCATCACAGCTCCCGCCTCCTTAGTCTTCTTCTATAAGCTCACCATCGAATGTCAATATGTCTCCAACGTCGCAGTGCAGGTAATAACATATCTTATTGATCGTGGTAAACCGCACACCCTTTGCCTTTCCACTTCTAAGTACCGACAAATTTGCCTCTGTAATCCCCACAAGCTTGCAAAGCTCCTTCGACGTCATATTATTTTCTTTTAAAACTCTGTCCAGCGTTACTTTGATCGCCATACCTGCACGTCACCTCAAATTCTATATATATGAATCATTTTCTTCTTTTATCGCTTTTGTCTTAGCAAGGTTTCTGACACCCATATACACAACGATGAGTATTATCAGCTCATATAATGGAAGTGATATCTTGAAATCTGCATTTGAAAGAGTCGTCATGATAAAAAGCTGAAGCACATTCTTCGAGAGTTCAAGAATCACCATGACTGATATTGCACTCTTGCTCGTCTTTGAAAGTCTCTCTGCCATATGGATTGTTTCATCCGAATACTCATTTTCTATTATGCTGTTGCAAAGCCTGTATCCCCTGATCAGAACCCATATGACAAGAGCAGCATTTACAAGCTGGAAAATAAACAGGATCACTGCCCATCCGGCATCACCAGGCATAGCACCGGCATTTGTCCGATTTGTTCTGACAAGCTCCGGCAGTGACACACAGACAATCACAAAAGCTGTGAATACCACTATCACACATATTATCTTCTTGATGATTTCTACTATCTGAGTGCTATCCGCCTTGTCTATACTCTCCACGATCCTGAGCACAGCATAGCATGCCAGCACCGACCATATCACTGAGCTTATTGCAAGATTCAGCATATCTGAAGTTACCAGAGCATTTCCATCTATGACATACCCTGGATTTATCATCATATATATTCCTATGAAAAGCACTGCTGAAAGTCCCAGCAACAGGTAGTCAGCATCAATTTTTCTATTTCTTATACAGAGCACGATGAATCCAGCAAGCGGCACACAGCCTATCAGACAGAACATACATATTGCAAGGACATTCTGTGCTCCGCCCGCAAGAGACATCTCCCTGAGCCACTTTGCTATGTATGCAAATGCATTTAAAACACCATTTACCATAAAATCCTCCAATCGCCAAGTAAATTATTGTTTTTCGATAATTATCTTACTTGTATAGTACCACATGATTATCGTTTGTCAATAATTATTATCGTTTTTCGATAATTAATTTCAGTTGATACAAAATGTGTCTCCGTATATTCGACTTCATCGCCAGCATGACCGATGACTATTTCATAGATCTGTATGAATACCTTTTCCCAGATGGACCATACAAGGTCAACTATGTCGGATACTTTGACAACATCTGATCATAATTGTCAAAACAAATACCTCCCGGGCTGATCGTTATATTCCATCATCCGCCTGGGAGGTATTATCATACATTTTTGTAATTAAAAATAACTATTCACTATCGACTACTTGCCGGTCTGATCTGACATTTTCTCTGCAAGTTTCTTACATTCAGCCTCAAATTCATCTTCCACTTCTCGCCATGGTCTTTCGGCCACAGCAGGGACTGAACTAAGGTTGTCCGTATTCCTGTACTCCTCGCCTTTCATCAGATTCTTAAGTTCGAAGTTCATCATATCATCATCTATCTGTTTCCACATCGCATTCTCTTCTTCGCTCAGATCAGCAAGTCCAAATCGCTCAAGTATAACGTTCATGATCGAACTCTCTATCTCAAGATAATTGGACAAATGCGCTTTTACCGGTCTGATTATGTCTGATATATACGCCTCGCTGGCATCGTGCAACAGACAGGCAAGCTGTAGCCGCTCTGACCATCCCCTTGACTTCGCCTCATTCATACAGTTGATGGAGTGCTGTGCCACAGAAAAGAAATAGGACACATGCCCTCCACCGCGGCACGTGAGGCTTAACGCATGCGCAATATCCTGTATTGATATGTCTGAAGCTGTCATATTCATCGGATCTATTTTGTTCCCCGTATACGTGTTCATCGTTGCCATATCACAGTCTCCTTATCCTTATTTATCAGCATTTTAAGATAGTATATCCTTGTCGTATCATATTCCACTTTTAATTCATTCAATGTCAAGCAATTCAGAAATAATATCATTGAATTGTCTGCTCTGATCTATGTTACACACGTGACCACAATGCTCTATTATTATCAGCTCCGCATCTGTCAGATCAGTTTCCTCCACGATTCCATTTATAAAACACAGATCACCACGCCCGGAAATATATACATTCTCCTCGTGTAATCTGCTCACAAACTCGTCACAAAGTGAAAAATGCTCAATAAAAATATTCATATACGCCTTAAATTCCAGACTGTTTAATGCCTTGGCACATTTGCAGAACACCTTCCTGCTTGTCTTGCTGACTTTCCATGGCATAAATAACTTTGCCATTATTCTGTAGACGACAGGAAATGGCAGCTTGTCGCCTATCTTAGCAAAGACATTGACAGCACGCCTGAGTGGTTTTCCAACCGTGCCAAGCGCACCCACAAGTATTGCTTTATCTATGTAACTTCCGCATCTCATCTCCATATATTTGATAAATATAGTTCCAAGTGATACGCCCATAAAAACAGCTCGCTGTATCCCCCGCTCATCAAGCACCTGCGTTATCTCACCCACGACAACATCCAGCGTACTTCCCATCTTGGACAATTTCAGTTCACTGTCTCCATGACTTGGCAAAGTTATCGCCAGAACATTAAACTTCTTCTGAAGCAAGGGAATCTGATTCTTCCATACCCTGTTGTTTCCTCCAAATCCATGAAGCAGAACTATATATCTATCGGTATCACATGAGCTTTCAAAAACTTCATAATGTAACAATATCCTTGCATCCCCTTGATCATTTGTATTTTGTATTACAGCTTTACTATCAATCTGGTATGACCTCTATATACACCTGATCATACTTATCCCTTAGCTCCTGTTTTATCTCGTCTCTCACCTTATGAATGATACTTATATGTATCACATCCGTCTGATTTCCTATATATACCTCAACCCACAGCTTCCGCCCGGTCTGGATGACATCCAGAAAAGTGACCTCATATGGGTAATCCTTCATATGCTGATCCACTATGGCTCGTATCTGACTAAGCGTCTCTTCCTCCGGAGCAAAAAGAATAAGATTCTTGATACTCTGAAATATCTCGCACACCGGCTCTTTTATAAGAAGAAGTGCCATAACCACCGCTACAGCCGGATCAATATAAGGGGTAATAAAACGCAGGTTTGTATGCAACAGAGCAGTCTGTACCGCAAATGCTACAGCAACTCCCATACTGCTTATTACGTCAAGCTTCCACATATACAGCTCCGCTTTAATAGTTGTAGACTCATATTTCTTACTGTAATGACCAAGTATCGCATACATAACCGCACAACATACACATACAAGAAATTCAAATACCGCTATGCTCCCCGCATCTACATCATGTCCCCCATGAAACAACAGCTTTATATTCTCAACCATGAGATTACATGTGAGTGCAAGTAATACACTGTACTTCACAAGGAGGAAAAGTGATTCCACCTGGGCATAGCCATATGGATGTTTCTCTGTCACAGGTTTATACAGAAGCGGAACCAGCACCATGAATGGTCCTATCATGACCAGATCTGCAGAGTCGAACAGGCAGTCCGTCCAAAGCGAATGTGAATGGGTATACCATGCCATCACGCCCTCCGCAAGTATGAAGAAGACACTTCCCATAAAAGACAGACGAAGTATTCTCTTCTCTATGGCAAGCTTGTCCTTTCTCGACCTACGTTCCTTCTTCTTAGCTTCTCTTTTACTAATTTCTACATCTCTTTCATTCATTATATATTCTTCCTATGTTTAATTTCCATAGACCACAATATCATCAGTACATAATATAATCAAGTATCGGCTATTGATTTCTCCTTTTTGATATGCATATTTTTTTACAAAAAAGTCCCTGTAACCACCTCATGGCAATTACAGGGACTCATATTGTCTTTATTAAGCTAATTACTTACAAGTTCTGTTCGTCCAAATCCTACTTGTTAGCGATTGCAGCCTGAGCAGCAGCAAGTCTAGCGATAGGTACTCTGAATGGTGAACATGATACATAATCAAGACCAATCTTGTGGCAGAACTCAACTGATGAAGGATCTCCACCGTGCTCACCACAGATACCGATGTGAAGCTTTGGATTAACTGGCTTACCAAGCTTAACTGCCATATCCATGAGCTTACCAACACCTGTCTGATCAAGCTTAGCAAATGGATCGTTCTCGAAGATCTTAGCATCATAGTAAGCATTTAAGAACTTACCAGCATCATCTCTTGAGAATCCGAATGTCATCTGTGTAAGGTCGTTTGTACCGAAGCAGAAGAAGTCAGCTTCCTTAGCGATCTCATCAGCTGTAAGAGCTGCTCTTGGGATCTCGATCATTGTACCAACCTCATACTTAAGATCTACGCCAGCAGCAGCGATCTCAGCGTCAGCTGTCTCAACAACTACCTTCTTAACGTACTTAAGCTCCTTAACCTCACATACAAGTGGGATCATGATCTCTGGCTCAACTGTCCAATCTGGATGCTCCTTCTGAACCTCGATTGCTGCACGGATAACAGCCTTTGTCTGCATCTTAGCGATCTCTGGGTATGTTACAGCAAGACGGCATCCTCTGTGACCCATCATAGGGTTGAACTCATGGAGTGAGTTGCAAAGTGCCTTAATCTCCTCAACGCTCTTGTTCTTAGCAGCAGCAAGCTTCTCAATGTCAGCCTCCTCTGTTGGAACGAACTCATGAAGAGGTGGATCCAGGAATCTGATAGTAACTGGGTTACCCTCAAGTGCCTCATAAAGAGCCTTGAAGTCTCCCTGCTGATATGGAAGGATCTTATTAAGAGCTTCCTCTCTCTCTTCTACTGTATCAGAGCAGATCATCTCACGGAATGCTGCGATTCTCTCTGGATCAAAGAACATATGCTCTGTACGGCAAAGACCGATACCCTCTGCACCAAGCTCACGTGCCTTCTTAGCATCTGCTGGTGTATCTGCATTTGTTCTAACCTTAAGTGTTCTATACTTATCAGCCCATGCCATAACACGGCCGAATGTTCCTGCGATCTGAGCATCAACTGTCTTGATAACTCCATCGTAAATGTTACCTGTTGTACCATCGATTGAGATGTAATCTCCCTCATGGAATTCCTTGCCAGCGAGTGTGAACTTCTTGTTCTCCTCGTCCATAACGATATCGCCACAACCTGATACACAGCATGTACCCATACCACGGGCAACAACTGCAGCGTGTGATGTCATACCACCACGAACTGTAAGAATACCCTGTGCTGACTTCATACCTGTGATATCCTCTGGTGATGTCTCAAGACGTACAAGAACTACCTTCTCGCCTCTAGCTGCCCATGCCTCAGCATCGTCAGCTGTGAATACGATCTTACCACAAGCAGCACCTGGTGAAGCGCCAAGTCCCTTGCCCATTGGTGTAGCTGCCTTAAGAGCTGCTGCATCAAACTGTGGGTGAAGAAGTGTATCAAGGTTACGAGGATCGATCATTGCAACTGCCTCTTCCTCTGTCTTATGTCCCTCATCAACAAGGTCACAAGCGATCTGAAGAGCTGCCTGAGCTGTTCTCTTACCATTTCTACACTGAAGCATGTAAAGCTTCTTGTTCTCAACTGTGAACTCCATATCCTGCATATCATGGTAGTGATTCTCAAGAGTCTCACAAACCTTGATGAACTCTGCATAAGCATCTGGGAACTCCTGCTCCATCTGAGCGATTGGCATTGGTGTACGAACACCGGCAACAACGTCCTCGCCCTGTGCATTGATAAGGAACTCACCCATAAGCTTCTTCTCACCTGTTGCAGGGTCACGAGTAAATGCAACACCTGTACCAGACTCATTGTTCAGGTTACCGAATACCATAGGCATTACGTTAACTGCTGTACCCCATGAATAAGGGATATCGTTGTCTCTTCTGTATACGTTCGCACGTGGGTTATCCCATGAACGGAATACAGCCTCGATAGCTAACTTTAACTGCTCAACTGGGTCTGAAGGGAAATCTGTTCCTAACTGGTTCTTGTACTCTGCCTTGAACTGCTCAGCAAGTGTCTTGAGATCCTGTGCTGTAAGCTCTACATCGAACTTAACACCCTTCTCTTCCTTCATCTTGTCGATGAGCTGCTCGAAGTACTTCTTACCAACTTCCATAACAACGTCTGAGAACATCTGGATGAAACGTCTGTATGAATCGTATACGAAACGCTCGAATGCTGGATCTGGGTTGTGTGCTATCATAGCAGCAACAACGTCATCGTTAAGACCAAGGTTAAGGATTGTATCCATCATACCTGGCATAGATGCTCTTGCACCTGAACGAACTGATACAAGTAATGGATTCTCAAGATCTCCGAACTTCTTGCCGTTGATCTCCTCCATCTTCTTAACGCCATCCATAGCCTGAGCCATGATCTCGTCATTGATCTTACGGCCATCCTCATAGTACTGAGTACAAGCCTCTGTTGTAATTGTGAAACCCTGTGGAACTGGAAGACCAATTGCTGTCATCTCTGCAAGGTTTGCACCCTTACCACCGAGAAGATTACGCATGGTCATGTCGCCTTCGCTAAACATATAAACCCACTTGTTTGCCATTTGTTTGTTACCTCCTACGTAAACTTTATATTTCATGGTGTGAAGTCCCCGTGAAGTCTCCACACGCGCTAGACTGATTATAACATATATGTCAACATTAGCAAACTCTTTTTTCTATATTTTGTGTATAAACCAGTCCATTTTTACATATAGTTGAATTATATGTATATTCCATTATATTACGCTTAATTACAGCAACATTTGTGTGCCGACCTGAAACAGACTGGCAACTGATCTTCGCTGATCAGTATTCAAAAATTTCCAAATTGGCAAACTGCCCGCACAGCCCTATTCATCCCGTAAAAAACATAGGCTGCGGAAATCTCCGCAGCCTATGCTTTACTTTATATCATGTCGCCTGCAGGCTCCATGTGGATATTCACATTATACCAGTCCTGCACAAGTGCGGCTGTCACAATGCACATTTTATTACAACTTACTCGCCGTCAATAGCTTCCTTAAGAATATCAAGACCAGCAATAAGATCCTCATCTGAGATGATAAGTGGTGGCATGATCTTGATGACCGCGTTGTCACGGCCAGCTCTCTCTATTACAAGACCCTTCTTGAAAGCTCTTGCTGTGATGGCACCTGCTGTTGCATCATCCTTAACCTCTACGCCCCAGAGGAGTCCGATACCACGTGTTGCAATTACATTTGGATCGCCATCTATATTCTTCTCAAGATACTCTCTAACTATCTCGCCCTTACGTCTTGTCTCTGCCTCGATGTTGTTGTCAAGCATGAACTCAAGTCCTGCCTTTGCTGCTACCATTGAGAGCTGAATTCCACGGAATGTACCCGAATGCTCACCCGGCTTCCAGAGATCATACTCCGGCTTGAACATTGCAAGTCCCATTGGGAATGGGTATCCGCCGATTGACTTTGAAAGTGAGAACATATCAGGCTTGATTCCTGCTCTCTCAAATGAGAAGAATGTACCTGTTCTTGCACAGCCTACCTGTACGTCATCAACAACCATAAGGATGTCGTTCTTATCACAGAACTCACGGAGTGCCTTGAGGTACTCTACTGAGAATACATTTACACCACCATCTGCCTGTACTGTCTCGATAAAGATTGCTGCAGGCTTCTCAACACCTGAGTGATCGTCATCAAGAAGTGTCTGCATAAACTTGATCGTATCAAGCTCTGGGAACATGTATGGGGCTGGAATGTGATATACGTTGTCAAGTCCAACGCCCGCTCCTGCACGGCTTGCAGCATCGCTTGTAAGCGATATTGAACCAAGTGTCATACCATGGAAACAACCCATGTACGCCCAGATCATCTCTCTCTTCTTGACCTTACGTGCAAGCTTTAAGAGTGACTCAACTGCATTTGTTCCTGTAGGGCCTGCAAACATGATCTTATAATCAAGTCCTCTCGGCTCAAGAACCTTCTTCTCGAAGAATTCGATGAATTCAGCCTTTGGTGCTGTCATCATATCAAGAGAATGCATGATTCCATCGCTCTGGATATAATCGATAACCTTCTCCTTTATATAATCATTGTTATGACCATAGTTCAATGCGCCTGCTCCTGCAAAGAAGTCTATATACTCCTTACCATTCTCGTCATACATCTTGGCTCCCTTGGCCTTTGTGAATATCTCTGGGAAACTTCTGCTGTATGATCTTACATTTGCCTCGTATTCTGAAAATAACTCTTTACTATGCATCTTAATGCCTCCTGTAAATTCAGTGTCCCGTATTATCTCCGGTCACACCACCAATTAATATTCAAATTTCTTCTCAAAGTAAGCCTTCAGATCTTCAATCTTGACTCTCTCCTGCTCCATGGTATCTCTGTCACGAACTGTGACTGCTCCATCCTCAACAGAATCGAAATCATATGTTACACAGAACGGTGTTCCTATCTCATCCTGTCTTCTATATCTCTTACCTATGTTGCCTCTGTCATCGAACTCACAGTTATAGTACTTTGAAAGCTCTGCATAAATCTTCTCTGCACCCTCGTTGAGCTTCTTGGAAAGTGGAAGCACACCGATCTTAACCGGTGCAAGCTGTGGGTGGAAATGAAGGACTGTACGGATGTCTGGCTTCTCCTCTGTTCCGATGTTCTCCTCGTCATATGCAGCACACAGGAATGCCAGTGTAACACGGTCAGCACCAAGTGATGGCTCGATTACATATGGAATGTACTTCTCCTTTGTCTCGTCATCGAAGTACTCCATGGACTCTCCTGATGTATTCTGGTGCTGTGTCAGATCGTAATCTGTTCTGTCAGCGATTCCCCAGAGCTCACCCCATCCAAATGGGAATAAATACTCGATATCTGTTGTTCCCTTGGAGTAGAAACAAAGCTCCTCAGGTGAATGGTCACGGGCTCTCATCTCATCATCCTTGATTCCGAGATCCTTGAGCCAGTTGATACAGAAGCTTCTCCAGTACTCAAACCACTCCATATCTGTACCCGGCTTGCAGAAGAACTCAAGCTCCATCTGCTCGAACTCTCTTGTTCTGAATGTGAAGTTACCAGGTGTTATCTCATTTCTGAATGACTTTCCTATCTGGCCAATTCCAAATGGAACCTTCTTTCTTGAAGTTCTCTGTACATTCTTGAAGTTGACAAATATACCCTGTGCAGTCTCCGGTCTCAGGTATACAGTGTTCTTGGCATCCTCAGTTACACCCTGGAATGTCTTGAACATAAGGTTGAACTGTCTGATGCCTGTGAAGTTGTGCTTACCACATGTTGGACAGCAGATATTGTTCTTCTCAACGTACTCTTCCATCTGCTCGTTGCTCCATCCGTCTACTGCGCCCTCTGGAACAACTCCGTTTTCAGCCATAAAGTCCTCTATAAGTTTATCTGCACGGAATCTCTCATGACACTCTTTGCAATCCATAAGAGGATCAGCAAATCCTCCAAGGTGGCCTGAAGCAACCCATGTCTGTGGGTTCATAAGGATAGCACAGTCAACTCCTACATTGTAAGGGTTCTCCTGGATGAATTTCTTCCACCATGCTCTCTTAACATTGTTCTTGAGTTCAACTCCGAGATTACCATAGTCCCATGTATTTGCGAGACCACCGTAAATCTCTGAACCTGGATAAACAAATCCTCTGCTCTTTGCCAATGCAACGATCTTGTCTAATGTCTTTTCCATCGTAATCCTCCAAATCATATTCGAATTTGCATTTTTTTCGCTCTATCCGCCTTATTTTATACTCATTCAAATATTTTTGCAAGGTTCACGGCATATTTTGTAATATTATTTATACAAAGCTACTATAATTTGTGCCGTCAGACATCACCTTATGACTTCTTCTTATTGCTTACTCGTTATGACTCTTGTATAATAGCACCAGATTGGTTCTTTCTAAAGCTCCAATTTTAAGTATTTTTATAGTACCAATTTGTAGTATTGGAATATGAATAAATCAAGTCCCACGCAAATATCCAATGATACAACGTATTTTTAACGCTTATAATATGCAGGAAAGGAACACGGAAATGATATCAATAGACAAGACCTCCGATAAGTCTCTATACGAACAATTATATGAACAAATGAAATCCGAGATACTTAATGAGCACTATGCTGCAGGTGAAAAGCTCCCTGCAACAAGGCAGCTCGCCGCCGAACATAAGCTGAGCCGCAACACAGTAGTATCTGCTTACAACCAGCTTGAACTTGAAGGATATATACGCTCCGTGACAGGCTCCGGCTACTACGTTGAGAACATCACTGCATTTACCCCGGACAGAAAAACAAGACAAAGCCACAATATACAACATTCTTGCAGGCAGGCTGGAAAGACATTTGACTACACATTAAGCTACGGCAATCTGGACTATAACTGCTATCACTCCAGGGCCTGGCGCAAATGCCTTATGAACGCCTGGGACATGATATCCATGGCCGATACCGCCTCCTACCAGATGTCGCAGGGAAGCTACACCCTCCGCAGTCTTATCACCGAATATCTGTACATGTCCAGGGGTGTCAACTGCACTCCTGAGCAGATCATCCTCACAAGCGGACACCAGAGATCCATAGACATAATCACCCATATATTCAGTCCGTCAGACTATTCATTTGCCATAGAGGACCCTGGCTACAACGGAACATGGGAGATCGTCAGCCAGAGTCCTTTCAGGATCATTCCAATACCGCTTGAGGACGACGGTGTGTCCATAGAACACATCCAGCGTCTCAGGGACACTCTGCTGTATGTAACGCCATCCCACCAGTTTCCGATGGGAAGCATACTACCGATAAGTAAGAGACTGGAGCTCATAGAGTGGGCGGCTCAATCTGGAAGTTATATCATCGAGGATGATTACGACAGCGAACTCAGATACCAGAGCAGACCGATCCCATCCCTGCAGTCCATCGATAACAGTGATCACACTATATATCTCGGTACATTTTCCAAATCCATGTCACCGGATCTTCGAATATCATATATGGTGCTTCCTGCAGATCTGATGAAGGCATATGAATCCAGATATTCACACACCAACTGCACAGTTCCAACGGTTCTGCAGCTTGCACTTATTGAATTTATACAGAGTGGTAATTATCAACGCCACATAGGCGCCATGAAGAATCACTATAAAAAGAAGCATGATTATATATTGAATTATGTGAAACAGAATCTTGAAGATGATGTGATCATGTATGGTGCCGGAGCCGGTCTCCACTTTGTGGCAGAGGTTAAGAACTCAAAGCTTACACAGACAGAGCTCATATCAACTTTTGAGCAGAAAGGCATACGAATCTTCTCCACCGAACCATTCTGGATAAGGAAAAATCTCTGTCCGGAGAACCAGCTCCTGTTTGGTTTCAGTGCTATACCGTACGAAAAGCTTCCCGGTGCTATGGATACATTTTCCAAAATAATACACACTCTTTAATATTGACATCTTCAGGCCGGCTATTAACAAAAAGAAGAGAATCTTACTTGTTGTGATGTGATTCTCTTCTTTTCCTATAATTACATTATGTCACGGCAATGAGTCTATGATCTCCACCGACTTGAACTTTCTGTCCACATACATATCCATAAACTGCTTTGACACAAGCTGTATCTCCGCCAGTACAGGATCAGACACATTGAAGTTGTACATCTTGCCAAGTGGCGCACCATTTATGTACTGTATCGTGTATACTGCATCGTCTGACAGATGAAGTGGATGCTTTGCCCTGCCTCTGCATCCATCGCAGAGAAGTCCACCCGATGCTGCATCGAATACATTTGACACCTCAGCCTTGCCACATACCGGACAGTGGAAGCTCTGTATCCCCTGTCCGAACACATCCATAAGCTTTATCTCGTACACGCACCTGATGAGCTTTGCCGGCATCTGCCCTTTCTCAAGAGCTTTCAAACTAACGTATAACAGATTGAGATAATCTGCTGCCCTGTCACCCTCATGGGTCATGAATCCCATGACCTCACAGAAGTACGATGCATAGCAATACGCGTCTATGTCCATGGTGAGCTTGTGAAAATATTCGTCAACATCTATATTCACAAGCCTGTATGAATCCCGCCCCGGGATCAATGTAAAACTTCCCATGACAAACATCTGTGTCTTGGACTGGAGCGGATTCGTTCCTCTCCTCACACCTGTTGCAAATACTGTGATCCTGCCCCGTTCTTTGGTGAGGACCACCATTCTCCTGTCATATTCGCTCTGGAGGCTGCTGGACAGTACAATTCCATGCAATGTTACTTCTTCTCTCAATTGTATATCCACCTCCATAACAAATTTAACATGACAAGATCGGCAAACTGTGCACTGCCCGCAGCGACTGCACATTCACCGATCCTGTTTGCACACACTACTCGTCTCTAAACCCAAAGTTCCTTAGCAATGTATCTGTATCTCTCCAGTCCTTCTTGACCTTTACCCAAAGCTTCAGATTGACCTTGGTGTCGAGAAGTCTCTCTATTCCATATCTCGCATGAGTACCGATCTTCTTCAGCATGACGCCCTGCTTTCCTATGATGATTCCCTTGTGAGAATCCCTCTCACATATGATAGTGGCATCAATATCGATCAGTCCGCCATCTGGTCTCTCCTTCATGGAGTCAATGACCACCGCAATTCCGTGAGGAACCTCCTTGTCAAGCTGACGAAGTGCCTGCTCTCTGATGAGTTCGGCAACGATCTGTCTCTCCGGCTGGTCAGTGATCGTATCCTCATCGTAATACTGCGGTCCGTACGGAAGATACTTCATGATGGTATCTATAAGCTCATCCGTATTCTTGCCCTTGAGGGCTGACACAGGAACTATCTCCGCAAAATCACAGGCATCCTTGTAGGTATTTATCGCCTCAAATACCTTGCTCTCCTCCACATTATCTATCTTGTTCACAACCACAATGATCGGAGTCTTCACATGCTGGAGCTGCTCTATAATGTAACGCTCTCCCGCACCGATAAATGTTGTGGCCTCAACTATCCAGAGAACCACATCGACCTCATCCAGTGTACTCTCGGCAACCTTGAGCATGTACTCTCCAAGCTTGTTCTTCGCCCTGTTGATTCCCGGTGTATCCAGGAAAATGATCTGTCCCTTATCACTTGTGTACACAGTCTGTATCCTGTTTCTTGTTGTCTGTGCCTTGTTGCTTGTTATCGCTATCTTCTGTCCTATCAGTCTGTTCATAAGTGTCGACTTTCCAACGTTTGGTCTGCCTATGATGGACACGAAGCCTGATTTGTATTCTTTATTCATATATCTCCTTCATCCTGCATGCGAAAGCTAACCTACGCATACGCATCTAGCTTTACTATGTCATGACCCTAATTCGCCGCTCGCAAGTCATGCAAGCACGCCCACTCACTTGCGCTCATTATATCGACTGTCGGCTATACCTAGAAAATTGCAAGTACATCCTTGAAGTTGTCCTTATTCTCCTCTATCCTGCTCTCACCGCCGATGGCACAGATGATTCCTGAATCTGTAACAGCCTTTACGAGTGGAGCAAGAGCTCTGATGGCATCTCTGTCTGTGGAGAGGATCTTGTCTCGCTCGCTCTGAATCTGCTCATCTGTAACACCCATAAAGTATCTCGCCATGTGGCTTATGCCCTCTGCTACAGGTGTTGTAGGTGCATCTATCTGAGCCATGGTTCCAATGATATACTTTGTCATATCCCTGTCTGAGCACTCAAAGTTCTCCACGAACTTATACGCATTCTTGAATATGTCATATGTCTCCATGAGGTTTGGATCCCTGTATGAACTCATATAACATGTTCCATTCCTTAGGAATGAGCACATGGCACCATATGCGCCGCCCTTCACACGGACATTCTCCCACAGATAACCATATGAGAATATGATCTTGAGAACGCTCAGTGAGCTGTCGTACTTGTAACCGGCATCCTCAAAATTACCCGCTATAGCAACATACTGAACCTGGCTTGCAGTCTTGAAGCCTTCATTCTTAAGCTCCTTCTCAAATACTTTCACATCCTTATGTGCAGGTCTTGTGGAGAGTGCCATGCCAAAGTCGGCAAATGATTCCTCAAGCAGATCTGTCACATCCTCATCTCCTGTATATGAAACCGTAAGCGCACCCTTTCTGAGGACCTCTGCAAGAGCATACTGAAGCTTCTCAATGAAGTCGTCATACTTCTCGTCGAAGTGATCCACTATGTCGCACAGGAATTCATAATAAGCAATTCCACATGTCTCATCCGTGAATCTTGCCCCCTCATCTATATATGACATGGCTCTTGTGTATGCGGTCACATGGCCGGAAGCAGCCATGCCATTCTTCATGCTCGACTTCTCCTCCGTCAGGAGCTCCTTCAGTCTCTTCCTGTCATCAATCTTAGACGAGAACAGTATCTCCTTCATGAGCTCTACAGCATACGGAAGCTTCTCATAGAGCGCCTTCATTGATACATAGAAAAACTTCTTGATATCAGTGTCGCTGGCATATCCAACCATGTCAAACTCTATTCCGCCGATATTGCTGTCTATCTCATTTGAGAGCTGTCCATAGGTGTGCTTCTCTGTATCAATATATTTGAACAAACATGTCAGTGTAGCAAGGTATGGCACAAGGTCATTATCTATATCGTTGATGTTGAAATAGAATCTCAGGTATCCTATACCATTTGTAAATATATCGTGGCTTACAACCGGAAGTCCGCCGATCTCAGACTCAACATTCTTGAGCTTCTCAGCCTCTTTGTCAATGTCATCTATCGCCAGAAGCGGAACCTTGGCAAGATCCTCTGCGGATGAAGGAGTCGCCTGATACTCCTTGAGCGCCTTTGTATCCTCCACGATCTTCTCAAGCTCCTCACGGCTGAGCGTAGCCTTGTATGCAGCAAGCTCATCAGCGATCTTCTTCTCATTCTCCTGATCAAGGCCTTTCTTTGGATTCATAGTGAGATACAGACCAAATGTATTATCTATAAAACATTCCTTTATAAGCTGCTCAAAGTATCCGTTCTGAAGATCCTCTCTCAGCTCCTTGTACACATCATTCATCTCGAAGAACATGAGTGCTTTGGTGTCGTCATACAGCCAACTGTTGAACGCATCCAGTCCGTACATGAGTCCCTTAGGAAACCTTCCAAAGTTGGCCTCCTTGTGCTTGAACTCAAACTTGTTGATTGCTGCCTCAATAGCTGCTTTATCTACACCATGGCTGAGCTCTTCAAATGTGTCATCTATAACCTTTATAAATCTGTCCTTGTCATTATTATCAGCGCCTCTTGCTATGATGGAGAATGTGGTCTGCTGACAGCCATTGTCAAATGAGCTGTAGACCTCCTCACCTATTCCCGCATCAGCCAGTGCTTTCTTCAAAACCGCACCCGGCGCATCCATGAGTACGTACTCAAGTATTTCAAGGGCTGTAACCTTCTTCTTCTCGGTGCTGAGTCCTGTTATCTTGCTGTATGTGAGTATGGAATTGTTCTCCTCAGGATCAGTGTCAGCTATGGAGTAATCCATGGTGATGTCCTTCATCTCGTCAAATGGCTTCTGAAGAGGTATCGCCGAATCAATCTCCTTGTAATCGTAATGTGACAGATACTCCTCATCTATAAACTCCAGCTCCTTTGCCATATCACAGTCGCCGTACAGATAGATATAACTGTTCGATGGATGATAATACGTCCTGTGGAAGTCCCTGAATCTCTCAAGGGTAAGTGTAGGTATAAACTCTGGATTACCGCCTGAATCATTGCCGTATGGAGTGTCCGGCATGAGCGATGACTCTATACCCCTGTACATGATAGACTCAGGACTTGAATACACGCCCTTCATCTCATTGTACACAACTCCGTTATACTTCAGATCTCCATCCACAGAGTCAAGCTCATAATGCCAGCCCTCCTGCTTCATGATCTCATCATGTATATAAATATCCGGATAGAACACAGCATCCAGATACACACTCATGATATTCTCGAAATCCTTCTGATTGAAGCTCGCTATAGGGTATACCGTCTTGTCCGAATATGTCATGGCATTCAAGAAGGTGTTCAGTGAGCCCTTTGCCAGCTCGACAAATGGATCCTTGACCGGATACTTCTTTGAACCGCAGAGCACTGAATGCTCGATTATGTGAGGTATTCCTGAATCGTCATATGGAGGTGTTCTAAAGCCTATATTGAACACCTTGTTCACATCGTCATTCTCAATGATGAGAACCCTTGCCTTTGTCTTTATATGCTCCAGCACATAGCCCTTGCCATGTACCTCCGGGAGATCCTTCTCCTCAACTATTCTGTAAGCCTTTACATCCTTGATATTTCCCAATTCATATTCTCCTTCTATATCTTTTTTATATCATTATATATTTTTTCGATATACGCTTTTATATCGCCATGAATTTGCGTGATGACATGCACACATCAGCGTACTTCATTATTCCATCTGTCCGGCACCAAATGAAGCTGGTAGAAACTCTGACAATCTTCTCATGTCGTAATCATCCTCTGAACGTGCTGCGATAACATACATATCCGCAGAAAATTCTGAGAGCACCTGTCTGCATATCCCACATGGATATGTTATTCCGTTTATCCCTGTACTATTCAGGCCACCGACAATAGCAATCGCTTTGAAATCTTTATAGCCACTGCTCACTGCATTGCACACCGCCGCGCGCTCTGCGCATATGGTTGCACCGTATGAGGAGTTCTCTATATTACAGCCTGTAAATACCCTGTATCCGTTCGCGTTTTTATCGTTGTTGTCCGATTCTCCGCCAACACATTCCGCTTCATCCGAATAATCCTCACGACCTGCCAGGAGTGCTGCTCCGACCTTAAACTGTGAATACCTGGCATATGCCCTCTCTCTTGCCTCCAACGCCTTCACAATAAGACGCCTGATGTCTGTATCTCCAATAATATAATCATTCTCCATAATTACATATCCTCCATACTGATATCTTAGCACTCTCATAATAATAACACTAACAGGCCTTTAGATTCAATCACCCACACAGTATTAAACGTTCAAATATTATCAGCTTGACACACATGACAAGAGGCCGCCTGAAATCCGGCGACCTCTCCAGTCCTTATCTGTATTCAGATGTACGACTTTTCTTAATAGCTTCCTGACTGTATCTGTCTGAGTATTTCATCCACCATATCCTGATATGTGTCCGATGTAAGAACCAGGATAATACAGAACACCAGGAACACAAGTGCTATTGCGCTCATTATAATTCCTGCGATAGCCATTCCCTTGCCAGGCTTCTTATCCTTAAGACTTATGATACCTGTTATCAGTCCCGCAATGGCTGTGGCAATTCCCACATATGTGATACAACATCCAAATGTAAGTGAGAAAATACCAAGCACCATAGATGCTATGGATACACCCTTGCTCTCCTGTGGCATGTTGTTCTGTGGATATGCAGGGCCCCCACCCATGTTCAGATTCTGATTCGCATAATTCTGTCCGTATGGATCTCCCGGCTGTCCATAGCCCTGGCCATACTGTCCATTTGGCTGGCCGTACTGCCCATAGTTCTGATCGTACTGTCCATTCGGCTGGCCATAATTCTGATCATACTGTCCACCCGGCTGACCATAATTCTGTCCATACTGGCCACCTGGCTGACCATAGTTCTGATCGTTCTGTCCATACTGAGGCGCACCTTCATATGGATTCTGCTGTCCCACCTGTCCGTTGTCTTCTGTTGGCTGATAGCCACCAAAGCTGTTGTTATCTTCTCCCATCTCTTCCTGCCTTTCTTTTATAACTTTTTTGTAGCCCATACTTTCCCTTAGTCGAAAAATATCTGTTTTGATTATCTCACACATGCCGATTAGTGTCAATTAACCTGTATAAAAAAGAAACACACCACCCGGTTACGGATGATGTGATCTTTTTTATTTTAGTCATTGCATTTTACTGCGAAATCGTGTCAGACTCTATTCCTTAGAAGCCCATTCCGCCGCCCATTCCTGCTCCGCCTGCCGGCATTGCTGGAGTATCTTCCTTGATATCAGCTACAACTGACTCTGTTGTAAGCATTGTTGAAGCAACTGATGTAGCATTCTGAAGTGCACTTCTTGTAACCTTAACAGGATCGATGATTCCTGCCTCGATCATGTTGACATATGTCTCATTGTACGCATCAAATCCGACACCAACCTCAGACTCTTTGATCTTGTTGATGATGACTGATCCCTCAAGTCCTGCATTTGCTGCGATGTGGAACAGTGGAGCCTCCATAGCCTTGAGAACCACCTTAGCACCTGTCTTCTCGTCACCCTCAAGATTCTTTACAAGCTCTGCAACCTTCTTTGCAGCGTGGATGTATGCTGAACCACCACCTGAGATGATTCCCTCTTCAACTGCTGCTCTTGTGGCATTGAGGGCATCCTCCATACGGAGCTTAGCTTCCTTCATCTCTGTCTCTGTAGCTGCACCAACTCTGATAACTGCAACACCACCGGCAAGCTTTGCAAGTCTCTCCTGAAGCTTCTCCTTGTCGAACTCTGATGTTGTCTCCTCAAGCTGAGCCTTGATGACATTTACACGGCCTGCGATATCTTCCTTAGCGCCCATGCCGTCAACGATAACTGTGTTCTCCTTTGTGATCTTAGCGCTCTTTGCACGGCCAAGGTCATCAAGAGTAGCATCCTTGAGCTCGTATCCAAGCTCCTCAGATATAACCTTACCGCCTGTAAGAATAGCGATATCCTGAAGCATCTCTTTTCTTCTGTCGCCATAACCAGGAGCCTTTACAGCTACTACCTGGAATGTACCACGCAGCTTGTTGACGATAAGTGTTGTGAGAGCCTCGCCCTCGATATCCTCAGCGATGATCAGTAGCTTTGAACCGCTCTGAACGATCTGCTCAAGAAGTGGAAGGATCTCCTGAATATTTGAGATCTTCTTATCTGTAATAAGTATATATGGGTTATCAAGCTCTGCAACCATCTTCTCCATATCTGTTGCCATGTAAGCTGAAATATAACCTCTGTCGAACTGCATACCTTCTACAAGGTCGAGCTCTGTCTTCATTGACTTTGACTCTTCGATTGTGATGACTCCATCCTTTGACACTTTCTCCATAGCGTCGGCAACCATCTGTCCAACCTCATCGTCACCAGCTGAGATAGATGCAACTCTTGCGATCTGATCCTTTCCGCTGATAGTCTCACTCATATCAAGAATAGCCTCAACTGCCTTGTCGCAAGCCTTCTTCATTCCCTTTCTGAGAACGATAGGATTAGCACCTGCTGCCAGATTCTTCATTCCTTCATTGATCATAGCCTGTGCAAGAACTGTAGCTGTTGTAGTACCATCACCTGCAACATCGTTTGTCTTTGTTGCAACTTCCTTGACGATCTGAGCACCCATGTTCTCAAATGCATCCTCAAGCTCGATGTCCTTTGCTATTGTAACACCATCATTTGTGATGAGTGGTGAACCGTATGACTTTGCAAGTACAACGTTTCTTCCTTTAGGTCCAAGTGTAACTCTTACTGTATCTGCTAACTGATTAACTCCTGCCTCAAGTGCCTTTCTAGCCTCAGCACCGTACTTAATTTCCTTTGCCATTTCTATCTACCTCCATGTTATATTACATATATTATCCATATATCATCCGCATATGTCTCCCGCAGCTCACGCTGTCTAGATATATGCTTTTACTTCTCAACGATTGCAAGGATGCTGTCCTGCTTGATAACTATGTACTCTTCGTCGTCAAGCTTAACCTCTGAACCAGCGAACTTCTGATATATAACTGTATCTCCAACCTTAACGTCCATAGGAACCAGCTTGCCATCAACAACTGCTCCAGGGCCAACCTCTATAACCTCTGCATACTGTGGCTTCTCCTTTGCCTGGCCTGGTAATACGATTCCTGACTTTGTTGTCTCCTCTGCTACTGACTGCTTTAATACTACTCTGTCTCCAAGTGGTCTTAACTTCATGATATATACCTCCTGATTTATTTTTATTATATTTCTGATTCTTGTTTTTAGCACTCAATTTATGTGAGTGCTAACACTGTTTTATATTCTATCCATTTCTATAAAAAAATCAACCCTTATTTTCTAAAAAATATATAAAAATATGTCTGTCATCTACCGTAATACATATCACTTAAAAAGATTCGTTCTTGCATAGTCAAACAGATACTGCTGCGCATATCCCCCGAGATTTCCGAACTTTTTCACGGCAAATGCCTCTATCTCCGGCTTTTTTGTGTCCTTGCCATCAAAGTACATGCTCTCCATGATCCTCTTCATCCACACATCCACAGGGAAAGCCTCACGTCTTCCAAGTCCAAAGAGCAGGACACAGTTTGCAACCTTCTCCCCTACTCCCTTGATCGTCATGAGAAGTTCCCTTGCATGTTCTATGTCAAGTGCATCAAGCTTCTCCTTTGTGACATTTCCCGAGTACACCGCCTCCGTCGCATTCATTATGTATGGAGCACGGAATCCGACCTTGCACTCCCTGAGCTCATCCTCTGTGACCTCATGAAGTCTGTCTACATCAGGAAACACATAAAATGCCTCGCCATTATATCCTATGACCTCATCACCAAATCTATGCGATATATTTTTTACACACTGTTTTATCTGAGGGATATTCTTGTTCTGGGATATGATAAATGATATAAGCGTCTCAAAGAAGTCCTGATTGAGTATTCGTATTCCATCCTTCTCATTCACAGCCGTCTGAAGTGCGCTGTCCGCCTTTATGACACTCTCCTTGATGAGGCCGTAATCATTGTCCATATCCAGATAAGGGCGCCATATTCCATCATAGTCCTCCATGGATGAACCATATATCCTGAGCACGCCGCCTGACTGTTCCATCTTCACAGCCCTGCCAAATGCTATGACCTCATACACTTCATCATCAAGCTTGTCAAAATGAAAGCACTGACCACACTCAAGTATCTGAGAAAGTCTGAAATCCTTCACTCCGTCTACCGTAACTATATTGCCATCACAACTTACATTCATCTTCCGTACACCTGCCATTTCATATTTGTATAATTGTGCTTTTTGTCTTATAAATTTCTCCAGGCTATTGTATAATACCTGTATATTATTTTCAATGTCACATAAGCAGTGTGGCAAAAACTGACACTATCACAAACAGGAGGATCTATGGCTGAACAGATATACACTATACCAGTAAACGATGCATTTGACAGCGGCTGCGAATGCCCTATGTGCCAGATGCAGAAGGATCTTGAACGAAATGCAATTGAATATACGATGGGGCCAAGCTACATGGAGGACGACAACCGTGCCATGACTGACAAGCTTGGTTTTTGCAGTCATCATCTGAGAATGCTCTATCAGGAAAAGAATCGTCTGGGTCTGGCACTCATGATGAACACCCATATGAATAAGACTATACAAGATATGAGGGCGCTGGCTGCCAAAGGTCCCGCCGCCAAAGCCGGTCTGTTCGGCAAGAACACACCAAATGCACCTGTTGTCGATTATATAGAGAATATGGAGAAAAGCTGCTTCATTTGTGGACGTATGGATGACATGTTCGTACGCTATGTAGACACTATCTTCCATATGTGGAAAAGAGATTCCAAGTTCAGGGACAAATTTGCTACGAGCAAAGGCTTCTGTACATACCACTACGGAATACTGTACAAGACAGGCCAGAACAAACTGAGCAAGGAACAGTATGCGCAGTTCATCGAAATCCTCAACAAGGTATACTTTGACAATATGGAACGTGTCAATGGTGACCTGAGCTGGTTCATAGACAAGTTTGACTACAGATACAAGAACGAGCCATGGAAGAATTCCAAGGACGCCCTCCCGAGAGGGATCATCAAGATTGGCCACACATTTGTAGAATAATAAACACATGACAATAAATAAAAGCCGCCTTACATATCTGTAAAGCGGCTTATTTTAACTGACTCTCCATGCAATGAGACCATCCGGAAGCGCCGGCTTTATCATGCCAGGCCTTCTGCCTGTGTTCTCTATGCCATGAGCCTGTTTCATTCTCTCATGGAGATATGCTCTGTATTCTGTGAGAAGCCCGGTAAATATCGGTCTGAGCTCAGGGCACCTTCTGAAATCCCCCGGCTTGACAAGTCCCGGTTTCTTGTGGAATATATCCACACCAGCATTTTTCAACACCGATGCCACGAACTGTGAACAGAAGAAATTGTATTCCCTCTCATACGCAAGATGGAAAAATACGCTGAATACACCCATGAAGTTATATCCGTATCTGTCCGGATGCTTCTTGAATCTGGCGAGCTCCTGCTGTATCCTGTCATACTGCTTACTCGTGACCTTCAGCTCATACACAGCGCATCTGGTTCCCTTGTGCTTTCCAAATATTCCCTTTTCTATGTTCTCACTGATAAATCCACTGTTAAATGGATTGTATACACCTTTCCTTGCAAAACTGTACATCTCATCAAGACTTATGTCCAGTGCCAGAGATGTGTGACAATACGGCTCTCTGGTCATAAGCTTTATGAGATTTGAAGGAACTGTTTTTGTCTTTGACAAAAGTATGTATACCTTCTTACTCTCATCTTTCATATTTTTGTTTCCAATCACCTATTTTGATGTACGCATATCCCCCACAGGATAAGCGCCAATCCCCACATCATAAATTATAAACGCATCCCCGGTAATTACTTGCCCGGCTTGTAAGAACTCTTGAGTGACACGATCCTGTTGTATACAGGATGCTCCGCTGTAGAATCCTTTGAGTCAACACAGAAGAAACCATTTCTCAGGAACTGGAATGCCTCTCCCGGCTGAGCCTCCTCAAATGCCTTCTCAAGCTTACATCCCTGTTTGATAACAAGTGAGTTTGGATTGAGATTCAATGTACCATCGTCGTTGAGCTTCCCCTTCTCCTCATCGATGATATTCTCATACAGACGAACCTCTGCATCTATTGCGCTCTCTGCCGATACCCAGTGAATGGTTCCCTTGACCTTGCGTCCCTCAAAGCCTGAACCGCTTCTTGTCTCTGGGTCATATGTACAATGTACTGTTGTGACATTGCCGTCCTCGTCCTTCTCAAATCCCACGCACTTTACGAAATATGCATTCTTAAGACGAACCTCGTTGCCAGGGAACAGTCTGAAATACTTCTTAGGAGGCTCCTCCATGAAGTCCTCTCTCTCTATATACAGATACTTGCTGAATGCTACCTTTCTGCTTCCGAGCTCCTCGTTCTCCTGATTGTTCTCGACATCGAGGTACTCAACCTGATCCTCAGGATAGTTGTCGATGACAAGCTTTACAGGATCAACAACTGCCATGTATCTCTTGGCTGTGAGCTTCAGGTCGTCTCTCACGCAATACTCAAGCATAGCGTAATCAACAGACGACTGGCTCTTGGATATTCCAACCAGCTCCATGAACTTCTTAATAGCTGATGGTGTGAAGCCTCTTCTTCTGAGGGCTGCAATACTTACAAGACGTGGGTCATCCCATCCGTCTACTATTCCGTCCTCGACAAGCTTCTTGATGTATCTCTTACCTGTTATGACATTTGTCAGGTAAAGCTTTGCGAACTCTATCTGCTTTGGTGTGCCCTCAGGTGAATCCTTGTAACCGAGCTCCATAACCACCCAGTCATACAGAGGTCTGTGATCCTCAAACTCAAGTGTACATATAGAATGTGTAACACCTTCGATGGCATCCTCGATAGGATGTGCAAAGTCATACATAGGGTAAATGCACCACTTGTCACCTGTGTTGTGGTGGTTCATTCTCGCTATTCTGTAGATAATAGGATCTCTCATGTTGATGTTAGGGCTTGCCATATCTATCTTTGCACGGAGTACCTTACTTCCGTCAGGGAACTCACCGTTCTTCATTCTCTCGAACAGATCAAGATTCTCCTCTATGCTTCTGTCTCTGTATGGGCTGTTCTTGCCCGGCTCAGTGAGAGTTCCTCTGTACTCTCTGATTTCATCTGCTGTGAGGTCACACACATATGCCTTGCCCTTCTTGATGAGCTTTATGGCAGCCTCGTACATCTGGTCAAAGTAATTTGATGCAAAGAACACTCTGTCTCCAAAGTCTGCTCCCAGCCACTTGACATCTGCAAGTATTGACTCTACGAACTCTGTCTTCTCCTTTGTAGGGTTGGTATCGTCAAATCTGAGATTAAACTGTCCGCCATACTGCTGTGCCAGTCCGTAATTCAAAAGTATTGACTTGGCATGTCCTATATGTAAATATCCATTTGGCTCTGGTGGGAATCTGGTAACGATCTTCGGCACCTTACCCTCTGCGATATCTTTCTCAATTATCTGTTCAATGAAATTCTTACCTGTCATCTCTTCAGCCATTTCCAAACTGCCTCCCACTTTTTTTGATAATTCTAAATGTCTGCAACCGAATTTGCACACGATTACAGTTAGTTTACCATACTTTTACTGCTTGTACCACAATTATCTTTTGATTTGTCATTATTTTTCGCACAAATGTAAATATTTTACTTGATTTTTGATGTCCATTTTGTTATAGTTATTATTGCTTTTGAAAAGCAAGCTACTATAGCTCAGGTGGTAGAGCGCAACATTGGTAATGTTGAGGTCACGGGTCCGACTCCCGTTAGTAGCTTTTATTTTTTTGTCCGTATTTACGCCGCCCTGAGCGGCTTTATTTTTATCCACCGCAGACCGGATCACTTACTTTCCGCCCGCAGTCTCAGCTTCATATATTCCATCAGCCCACTTCTTATTCCACTCACTCATGACATCGTTACCTTTTTTAGCTTTGCTCTCCGCTCTCATGTCACCACTCCTTAATCCGATGATTAGCTAATTTTTTGCAAAAAAGGAAGCGGCACTATGCCGCTTCCTGTCTTTGATTAAACAACTTAAAATTTTATTATTCTAATTACACATCCCTGAGCTTAGCTCTGATCCTCTGAACCGCATTGTCTATGGATTTTGCCGGTTTGCAGAGTCTCTCCCCTATCACTTCATAAGAAGCGCCTGTTAGATATTCGTCAAGAACATGCTTCTCAAACTTAGAAAGCTTACTGTCGATGAGCTTTATAAGATCTGACTCACGCAGCTTCGCCATCATGATATCCTCAGGATTAGTTATGACACCCGAATCTATCTCATCAAGCGGGCTGGAGTAATCTCCCCCGCCATCGCCATAGATCGATATATAGTAGTTCAACGGTCCGTTTTTCTTGTTGTTTGAATTGTTCACCGCGGTAATGAGCTGCCTTCTCACGCACATGAACGCAAAGGTCTTGAATGTCGCGCCCTTGTCAGGTCTGTAATTATTCACAGCCTTGACCAGTCCGATCATGCCCTCCTGTATAAGATCCTCCTCATCAGCACCTATGATATAAAGGCTTCTGCTCTGTCCCGTTATCATTGGGCCATAGCGCTTGATAAGTGTCTCCATAGCATCGTTATCCTTTTGTTCATTTATAAGCTCCAGCAGTTCATTATCTGATAATTCCGAATACATATACTCTACCTTTACTTGTTCATCCTCTGTCTTACGACCTCATAAGCCAGAACTCCGGCAGCAACTGACGCGTTGAGTGAGTCTATGTCTCCCTTCATAGGAACAGATACGACATAATCACACTTCTCCTTGACCAGTCTGCTGACGCCGCTTCCCTCATTACCTATGACAAGTCCAAGGGAACCTGTGAGGTTACACTTGTACATGAGTTCTCCGTCCATATCCGCACAGGCGAACCACATGCCTCTATCTTTCAGCTCCTCTATGGTCTTGCTGATATTTGTCACCTTTGCAACAGGTGTATAATTGATAGCTCCCGCTGATGCCTTTACAACTGTAGCTGTGATTCCGACTGCACGCCTCTTAGGTATGATCACACCGTGGGCACCACAGAGATTCGCTGTTCTGATGATCGCACCAAGATTGTGTGGATCCTCTATCTCATCAAGTATGAAGAAAAATGGATCCTCTCCTCTGCTCTCAGCCAGTGCAAACATATCCTCTATCTCTGCGTACTTATATGCCGCTGCATGTGCAATCACTCCCTGATGCTTGCCAGCCTGTGACATCTGGTTTAACTTTTCCTTTGAGAGGTAGTTTATCACTGTATCCTGCTTCTTCGCCTCCCTGACTATGCTGTTCACGATCCCATCCCTGCATCCGTCAAGGACATACAGCTTATCTATGGTCTTGCCTGATCTGAAAGCCTCGAGGACTGCATTTCTTCCCTCTATGACAAATGCTTCCTCATCGCTCTCTGTCTTAATGTTATTCTCAAATTCTCTATTCTGCATCTTTTTCTCCATCTGTACTCTCTGTACTCTTTTCAAGTGTTGAGGTATCCTCTATTGTATCTTCCTGTGCTGCTTTGCCCGGATCCTTGTGCTGCTGTTCTGCCCTGTCCGTTTCAACTGGATCATGGTTCAGTATGATCCTCGTGATCTCAAACATCCTGTCATACTGCTTATCAAGATACAGAAAGCCTATAAGGCACTCAAAGCCCGTTGCCATTCGGTACTGTCCCACAGTCGCATTCTTGGCTGTTGAATGAGTCTTGGTGTTCCTGCCTCTCTTGTATATCCACTCTTCCTCCTCGGTGAGCAGTCCGTTGTCCAGAAGATACATTATATATCCCGCCTGAGCCTCCGCCTTCACAAGCTGGCTCACCTCTTTGTGGTATTTGTATGCCTGCTTGTTATCCTTTGTGACAGCAAGGGTCTTTATGAGAAGATCAAACACGCTGTCACCTATATATGCAAGTGAAAGCGGTGAATACTCCCTTGGATTAGTGTATGTCACCCCGAGTATCTCAGTAAAGTAACTGTCTATGCTCTTTTCCATTTTACGCCCTCTCTGGTATCCTCAAGGATAATTCCCATATCACTGAGCTGGTCACGGATCTCATCTGCCCTAGCAAAGTTCTTTGCCTTTCTTGCAGCCTGTCTCTCCTCGATAAGAGCCTCTATATCTGAATCAAGTATCTCTTTCTTCTTCTCTGTGATGATTCCAAGTATGTCGCAGAGCTTTGTCACTGTATTGAGCACAAGCTCCACAGTAGACTTTGTTGAATCCTCTGTCACATTTACATTTGCATATTTTACGAGCTCAAATATAACTGAGATCGCATCTGCAGTGTTGAGGTCGTCATCCATGGCTGCCTCGTATTTCTTCACAAATGCATCCATCTCGTCTGCAACTGCCTTATCTACTTCTCCTTCTGTTCCGCTTATAGACTTCAGTCTGTCAACTGCTGTAAGGATTCTCTCAAGGCCGTTCTTTGAAGCCTCAACAAGGTCTGCTGAGAAGTTGAGCGGACTTCTATAATGGGCTGACAGCATGAAGAATCTGATGACCTGAAGAGGATACTTCTCTGCTATCTCTCTGACTGTGAAGAAGTTGCCAAGTGACTTGGACATCTTCTCATTGTTGATCTTGAGGAAGCCGTTGTGCATCCAGTATCTTGCGAACTCTGTGCCATTTGCAGCCTCACTCTGTGCTATCTCGTTCTCATGGTGTGGGAATATAAGATCCTCTCCACCCGCATGTATATCTATTACATCTCCGATATATTTCTTGGACATAACCGAGCACTCAAGATGCCAGCCTGGTCTTCCATCGCCCCATGGTGATGGCCATGATGGCTCGCCCTCCTTCTTTGGCTTCCAGAGAACGAAATCAAGCGGATCCTCTTTCTCATCAACACCTGATACAAGAAGGTCTCTGTTACCTGAACGGAGGTCATCGATATTTTTCTTGGACAGCTTGCCGTAGTCCTTGAACTTTCTGGTTCTGAAGTATACGGTTCCATTCACCTCGTAAGCGTATCCCTTCTCTATAAGAGTCTTTACCATCTCAATCATATCCGGTATCTCTTCTGTTGCCTTTGGATGTGTTGTCGCCTCACGCACATTGAGAGCCGCCATATCCTTCTTGACCTCTGCGATATATCTCTCTGATATAACGCTGGCATCCACCCCCTCCTCATTTGCACGCTTTATGATCTTGTCATCGACATCAGTAAAATTCGATACATAATTGACATCATAGCCCTTGTACTCCAGATATCTTCTGAGCGTATCAAATACTATCATTGGCCTGGCATTTCCTATATGGATATAATCATATACAGTAGGACCACATACATATATTCCCACCTTACCCTCGTTGATAGGCACAAACTCTTCTTTTCTTCTTGTGAGCGTGTTTAAAATCTTCATAAATATAATGTCCTTTCTATATTGGTCGATAATATATCTGTAAGCAAACAAAAAACTTCGTCCCAATATACATATGATATGCATATAGAGACGAAGTATTATCTCCGCGGTTCCACTCTGATTGTATTAAATACTACAATTCCTGTTCTTCGCCTTTTGTGTCTAGTATATGTGCGGGTGCAGGCTTTGTCAATAATTTCATTTTATAATTGTACTGGACATAGCACCAATTATTTACTAGAATAAACTGAATAAAACAATCAGGAGGATACCTATATGTCAGATATAAACAATAACGAAACCGACGAAATGGATATCGAGATGATCGATATAACATACGAGGATGGAACATCCTGCACATGTGAGATCATTGCCAAATTCGAGGTAAATGACATCTCTTATGCCGCTCTGCTTCCTGCAGATGACGAGGATGCCGATATCATCGTGTACAGATACAGCGAGCAGGGAGACGATGTCACCTTGGACGAGATCACCGACGAGGCTGAGTTCAACGATGTCGCTGACGCCCTCGACGAGATCCTGGACGATCTGGAATTCAATTCAGATGACGAGGAATAATATCCGTACATCTATGCGTTTTCTATAAGCTCGTTATTTATCGTGTATTCAAGGCTGAGCGTCTTTGTTTCATGTATATCATCGAAGTGGACACACAGCTTTCTGTCATCTACATATGTGATGACTCCGCGTCCATACCGCTTGTGGATTATGGTGTTTCCTGTTTTTATCAGAGACCTGTCCACAAGCATTTCCTGGACAAATCTCGAGGTCACCGCTTTTCTTCCATGCATTTTCTGGGGAACATACACATACAGTCCATACTTAGCCCTCGTGACTGCCACATAGAACAACCTGCGTTCCTCCTCTATATTTCCATCTCCAACCGATTTCTTATGAGGCGTTATGTCCTCAACAGCATCCATTATGAATACATATGAATACTCAAGTCCCTTTGAACAGTGCATAGTCGAAAGTGTGACTGTATCACCCGCCACACTGCCCTGCCTGCTCTGCTCTCTGAGCTGTTTTGTGTATTCGTCTATATACTCCATCCAGCCGTCGAAGCTCAGGAAGTCTTTTGCACTGTCCTGTATCTCCTCCAGGATATCAATATAATCATCCTCACTCACGCCCCTGTACTCAGCATATTCCCTCACATACGCATCCAGTCCAACCGCTTTCCTTATATAATTCACAGCCGCGTACGGTGCAAGTCTGCTTATCCTCTCCAGATCGTTCTCAAGGACATTTATGTTGTTGACTATCCTATACTTATCCTTATAATTCTGCCTCAGCTCCTCAAAGTTCACCACCGGCGAATCAAATGCATCCCTGCTTATATACCTGTTCGGCTTATTGATGATCCTGAGGACCGTTCTCCTGTCCCTGCTGCCCCTTGCAAGCCTTATATAGTCAAATATGTTCTCAGCTAGGAAGTGCGTGAAGATATTTGGTATGTTATCCTTCATCAAAAATGGTATGCCATTTTCCATGAGCTTTGAAGCCAGCGCCCTCGGCTCGGTATTCGTCCTGAATATGATCGCCATTTCACGGTATGGAATACCAGCCCGGTTAAGCTCTGTTATCCTGTCTATGATCTTCTTATTCTGCTCCGTCATGCTGTCCGTCTTAACTATATGGACTCTGTCGCTCTGTCCCGCGGCAAATGCCGACCTGAGCTGCTTCTCATATCTGTCCCGGTTGTTCTGTATTATCCGCTTCGAGCACTCAACTATATCGTAGCTGCAGCGGTAATTGACATTCAGGTATTCTATGACCGTACCATGGAAATCCTCCGGGAACTTTTTCATTATAGCCGGAGCAGCCCCCCTGAAGCCATACACCGACTGATCATCGTCACCCACGGAAAATACGTTCTGGCTCTCTCCGGCCAGCAGCTTCACAATGTCATACTGGATCATATTTATATCCTGGAACTCATCTATGAGTATGTACCGAAACTTGTTCTGCCACATCTTAAGTATGTCTGGTCTCTCCGACAATAGCTCATATGTGAACACCAGCATATCGTCAAAATCTATCTTCCCGCATCTTCTCAGGAAATTCTCATACTCATCGTACACAACTTGGAAATCCTCAGGCTTCATCGTTGTGCTCTCATAGTTCTCAAGACTCACTCTCCCGCTCTTGACATTGCCTATCTCCCCGACAACATTCTTGGCAAAATCCTCCTGACTGTCATACCTAAAGCCGTGCCTGTCTATGCTGTCCCTTATGACTCCATACTTTTCTGAATCCGTAACGATATTCGCCGCTGTGTAATTATATGCATTTCTGAGCATCCAGAAAAATACAGAGTGAAACGTGCCAAAGGTTACCCCGCGGACGCCCGGACACAGCTCCTGAAACCGCCCCTTCATCTCATTTGCCGCAGCCTTCGTGAAGGTTATGACCAGAATATTGTCAGGTCTCACACCATGTTCTTCTGTAATGTATTTTATCCTGTGGGTGATGACCGTAGTCTTACCTGAACCAGGCCCCGCTAGCAACAGCATCGGCCCATCGCAGTGTCTCACCGCTCTCTTCTGGGATTCATTAAATTCCATCTGTATATCCTTTCACGCAAATATAAAAGGCGGTCAAAAGTTTACCCTTTAACCGCCTTCTCATATCTGCCAGTTATATCAGCATGATATATATCATTACTTACCGCAGCACTTCTTGTACTTAAGTCCGCTTCCACATGGACATGGATCGTTTCTTCCAACCTTTGGTGCCTTGATGATAGTCTTAGATGACTTCTGTATCTTGTAGAGCTCGTCTCTCTTTGCCTTGGAGAATATTCCATCCCACTGAGGAAGAGTGTAAAGCCACTCTGCATTGCACTCAACCATGTTCATATAAAGCTTCTCATAATCTATAGGAAGCTTAACCTCTGAGTCCTCTGTCACATCATCAAGATTGTTTGATTCTGCAAGACTGTCATCTATTCCGTCGAGGAATCCGATCATATACTGAATAGTGAGTCCGTACTTCTCAGCAAGCTCTTTTACAGTTCCATGTACAGGGTCTGCAAGAGGATTAGCAAGAAGCTGCTCATATACGCCCTTCTCTGCCTGGAAATAACTAACCCAGAATTCCTTTCCCTCAGGTGTTCTGTCATCTAATCCGTATGCGTAATCACGCCATTCTTTTAATAAACTCATTTCATCTACCTCTTAAGTATTTTTTGAACTTTAAAGAGTATATCAAATTATGTAATTTTTTTCAACACATTTGTACTGTTCTACTTGTTCTGATCTCTCATATCTTCGCCCTTGCGTCTGAGCACCCTGGCGATGAGCCATATTCCCCAACACACAACAGGAATGACCACATCAAGGAATATCATACCCATCAGATTATCACTTCCGGTTATTCCCATTATAAATGTAGCAACATACATTCCGATGAGCACAAGTACAAGCACTATAGCTCCAATTCTCTTCAATATATCCATATCAGTCTCTCTTCTTTATCTTATCAAAATACGCCTTGATATCTCTTTCATAACCATTGTCCGACGGCTCATAGAATACCCTGCCTGCAATCTTATCAGGAAGATACTGCTGGTCAACGTAATTATTCGGATAATCATGAGCGTATTTGTATCCTGAGTGTCCAAGCTTTGCTGCACCGCCGTAATGTGCATCTCTGAGATACACCGGAACCTGACCCGTGTCCTCATGCTTTACCGCATCCATAGCCGCAAATATCGCATTCACCACAGAATTGCTCTTCGGTGCACACGCAACGTAGGAAGCCGCATGGGCAAGTATTATCTGTGCCTCAGGCATTCCGACTCTCTCCACAGCCTGTGCACATGCCGACGCCACCACGATAGCATTCGGATCAGCATTGCCCACATCCTCACTGGCACATATCATGATTCTTCTGGCAATAAACTTTATATCCTCACCTCCGTAAAGCATCTTTGCAAGGTAGAATATCGCCGCATCAGGATCTGATCCACGCATGCTCTTTATAAATGCGGATATTATATCATAATGATTATCTCCGTCCTTGTCATATCTTATAGCTCTCTTCTGGATACATTCCTCCGCCACTTCAAGCGTTATGTGTATCCTGCCATCCTCGCTTCTCTCCGTCGACAGAACTCCGAGCTCTATGGCATTTAACGCACTTCTCGCATCTCCCGACGCCATGTCTGCAAGAAAGTCCTCGGCATCCTCATCAATGTCTGCATCAAATGCACCCATGCCATTTTCTGAGTACACTGCCTTGTGGATGAGCTTCTTGATGTCCTCCCTGGACAATGGATTGAGCTGGAATATATGGGATCTGGATATGAGAGCCCCGTTAACCTCAAAATAAGGATTCTCCGTGGTCGCTCCTATGAGTACCACCGTTCCATCCTCAACAAATGGCAGGAGATAATCCTGCTGTGACTTGTTGAATCTGTGGATCTCATCGATGAACAGTATAGTCCGTCTGCCATACATAGCCTTGGTATTCTTCGCCTCTTCCACAACCTTTTCCATGTCCTTCTTGCCCGCCGTTGTGGCGTTGAGCTGTCTGAACTCCGCTTTGGTTGTATTGGCTATGACCATGGCAAGCGTAGTCTTGCCGGTCCCCGGAGGGCCATAAAATATAAGCGAACTTATCTTATCCGCTTTTATCGCCCTGTACAAAAGCTTGTCCTTGCCTATAATATGTTCCTGTCCAACCACGTCATCAAGGCTGGTCGGTCTCATTCTTTTTGCCAGAGGAGAATCATCCTCCGAGAAATTCTCCCTCATATACTCAAATAAATCCATCTTTATGTCCCTGCCATCTAATATTCAGTGTCATAAGACACTTCGAAGCCCGATATCTTGCAATAACGGGCTTCGCATGTATCAATATCATATCATCTACTTGATAATGTCCAGTTTCTTCAGCATGTCATTAAACTTCATGATATCAATCGGCTTACATATGTAATCATCATAATCGTCGCTGGCGAGATTGCTGTCAAAGCTTGCCTCGTCAAGTGCGCTAGTCATTATGACCTTCGATCTGAGCATCCTTGACACTCCGTGCTTTCTCTCTGCACTTCTTATGGATGCCAGAACTTTATACCCATCTATCTTTGGCATCATGATATCAAGACACACCAGCTCGAACAGTTCGCCCTTCTCAAGAGCATTTACAAATTCATCAACCGCTGCGATTCCATCAGGTGTTATGACCACATCACCAAACTTACTCAAATACTTGGATAAAAATTTTGCATTTGCAACATCATCCTCAGCTATTAATATCTTCATGACAATTCCTCCCTAATTTTACAACCTAAGTACTTTCTCAAGATGACTGAGCATCTCCTTGATCTCAACCCTGAAACTCTTCCTTGAGTATTGGTTTCTCCGTTCAAGCAATCCCTCTGTAAAAATTCCGTTGAACATGAGCGTAAGTTCCTTCGGTGAGAAAACCGCTCGTATCTCCTTGCTGTCAATCGCACTCTGAAATAATGTGCACACAAAATCATTACGCTTCAACATACACTCAGAGATGATCTCTCTCGTCTCTGACATGTGAAGCAATTCTTCATAATGCAACATTATCGCACCCATACCAATATAGTTATCATAATATGTTGCATATGTATCTGCATAATACTTGATCTTATCCAGGTATGTCCCGTCAAGTCTCTCAACAGTCCTCTGGATATTGACATCAAATGCCGCATATTCGTTCACAACCGCTATAAGTACCTCATCTATACCCCCAAAATACTTATATATCAGCGTATCAGATATATTCTGCTTTCGTGCAAGGTTCTTCGGTGTAAGAGCATGTAATCCCAAATCTCCAATTAGTTCGATAGCTGAAGCGACAATTTTATCTCTGCACGAAATATAACTATCCTCCAATGTCTGTTCCTCCCATTAAACATAATTTTTGCCCTTAGAACACTGGTTTTATTCTATGTCATGGGATATATTTTGTCAACATTTTAGACTATCAAGAGTTTTCCTTTTTCCCTGCTGTACATATACAGACTGTCAGACAGATAATCCATGGCAGGCACTGTTACCTTGTTCGCCTCTCTTATGAGATCCTTGTAATAATCCTCTGTGTAATCCGCACTTGCCCTGATAAACAGCAGCTCATGCACACTGGATGGCAGGATATATATGTCATCACCCACCATATTCGCACACTCCTCAAGCATTCCATCATACAGTACGGCCGTGGCCCCATTGATACCGTGCGTGTTTGACAACATGTACAGTTCGTCCACATTGTCACAGTCGTCATCGAAATCTATCCCTTCATATCTGCCCTTCAGCGCATCAAAAAGGTTCTGCCTTACACACGGAAACATTCTCTGGGTGTTCTTAAGTGCATTCTTATACAATGTATCCAGACTGACTCTCCACCTCTTCACATCATTATTGTTGACTATCGTGGTTGCCAGGCCGTCGTTATCCAGACTCAGCACCCTTCTGAAAGTTATCGCAAGATCATTAAACTCTATAAATGGTGCACTCTCAAGCAGCCGGCTATTTCGCTCCCTGTTGACAAGCCGCACTATTATGTTGTCCATAACCTTCGTCTCATCCACCACATCGCGTATATCAAGCTTCCTGCACCTGCAGTTCGCCTCTCTGAGCCTGCATATATCTTCCATGACAACATCAAAATCCATCCCCTGCTCATAATCCCTGTAAAACGGATCAAGATATATCGTAGGACACACCTCTTCAGAGCTCTTGCACACATTCATCGCAGTGAGCTCCACCCCATTATTCTTCAAAACCTTATTGACCCGGATGTCTGATCCATCTCCCTGTCTGAGAAGTCTGCTTCTCATTTCATCCACTACTCTGGCTATAAATTCATCAAAATTCATTCAATTCTCCTTTTACAAACAAAATCAAACGAAACGTCCCGATATTTTTTCCTGAAATATTTCATGGGTGAATTCTATAGAAAAACTCTGCCAAATTCAATAGTTTTGGTGCGCTTTATAGTGGAATCCTGCGCTTTATAGTGGAATCCTGGCACAGTTGTTGCCGCCATATCAAGAAAAAACCGCCATGCCTTTGGCACAGCGGTCTGTTTATTATCTCTCCTGTATATAATTTGTAAGGAACTCTGTGAATTTATCCATCTCTTCATCCGTACCAATGGATATCCTCAGATAATTGTCTATACGTGGTTTGTCAAAATATCTGACATATATATGGGCATCCTTCGCAGCCTGGAATATCTCCTTTGCCGGAATATCCTTATGCGTTGCAAATACAAAGTTTGCAGACGAAGGAAGACATGTAAAATCAAGTGGCTTTATAGCTTCCACGAATCTCTCTCTCGTGGCGACCACCTTTGAAACAGTCTCCTTAAAATACTCATCGTCCTTAACTGACTCTGTTCCCATTATCAGTGATGGTCTGTTCATTGTATATGAGTTGTATGAATACTTTACGTCATTGAGGGCCTTTATCAGAACCGGGTTGCTTATTGCATATCCTATCCTGAGTCCCGCCATGGATCTCGACTTTGAGAACGTTCTTACAACCACAAGATTGTCATATTTGTCTATAAGACCAAGTGCCGACTCGCCGCCGAAATCTATATACGCCTCGTCTACTATGACTATCGAATCTTTGTTGTGGCTGACTATATCCTCCACATTCTTTATGTCCTCGTATATTCCTGTAGGGGCATTTGGATTAGGGAATACGATTCCCCCGTTCTCTCTGTAGTAACTCTCCTTCACCAGCCTGAAGTTTTCGTCAAGTGCCGGTCTCTCGTGAGGGATACTGAAAAGCTCTGCCCACACATCATAGAAGGAATATGTAATGTCAGGGAACAATATTGGTTTGTCAGAGTTGAAAAATGTAAGAAACGACATGGCAAGCACATCATCCGAACCCACTCCCACAAATACCTGTGAAGGATCAACTCCGTGATACTCTGCAAGCACATCGACAAGTGCCGATGCTGTTGGATCCGGATATAATCTGAGTGTATCGATATCCATCATTGCATTCTTCACTCTCTGTGACGGGCCGTACGGATTCTCATTCGTATTGAGCTTTATCACATCTGTATCCTTAGGCTGTTCACCCGGAACATAAGGTTCTACTTTTCTTATATTGTCACTCCACGCTGCCATATTATTCCTCCTCATTCACCTGTGCCAGCTTTGCTGTCTGGTCAGCCGCTATAAGACTGTCTATAAGTTCATTCAGATCTCCGTTCATGATCTGGTCAAGCTTGTATAATGTGAGCTTGATCCTGTGATCTGTAACTCTTCCCTCAGGGAAATTGTATGTTCTGATCTTCTCTGATCTGTCTCCTGTTCCTATCTGGCTTCTTCTGTCCGCAGCCTCTGCGTCATGCTGCTTCTGGAGCTCCATGTCGTACAGCTTTGATCTCAGAAGGGCAAATGCCTTTGCCTTGTTCTGGAGCTGTGATTTCTCTGTCTGGCTGTAGATCACTATTCCTGTAGGTATATGTGTAAGACGTACTGCCGAATCGGTTGTATTGACACACTGTCCACCGTTTCCTGATGCTCGCATTACATCTATCCTTATATCATTCTCATTTATCTCTACATCAACTTCCTCAGCCTCAGGCATAACCGCAACTGTTATGGTCGATGTATGGATTCTTCCGCCTGACTCTGTCTTAGGTATACGCTGTACTCTGTGTACACCACTCTCGTACTTCATCTTGGAGTACGCACCGTCTCCGGTGATCATGAACACAGCCTCCTTGAATCCTCCGATACCGTTCTCGTTGACACTCATAAGTTCAACCTTCCACTTGAACTGGTCGACATATTTCTGGTACATTCTGTACACCTCATATGCGAACAGAGCAGCCTCATCTCCGCCTGCACCGGCGCGGATCTCCACGATTACGTTCTTGGAATCGTTAGGGTCCTTTGGAAGCAGAAGAATCTTGAGTTCCTGCTCTATGGTCTCGAGATTCGCCTTTGCCTCATTCATCTCTTCCTTTGCCATCTCGCGGAGCTCCTCGTCGCTCTCCTCCTCAAGAATCTCAAGACTGTCCTCTATGGTAGTCTTTGCATCCTTGTACTCATGGTACTTCTCAACTATAGGTGAGAGATCGCTCTGCTCCTTCATGAGCTTTCTGAATTTGTTCTGATCTGACACAACATCAGGATCGGTGAGCTGATTATTTATCGTATCAAGCTTATCTACAAGTTCTTCTAATCTGTCAAACATATCTATACCTCTCTATATTCATTCTGTCACGCTGTCTCCTGCAGCGTTAAATCTACCGGTTATCTTCTCTGTCATATCTGCCGTACACCACCCGGTCATTACCACTCAGATCCTGTACAACATGTATATCGTCATAACCTGAATCTACAAGGAGGTACTGTACATCTTCTGCCTGATCATTGCCAATCTCGAATACAACATATCCTTCATCCTTTATATATTCTCTCGCCTTATCGGCTATTATTCTATAAAAATACAATCCATCCGCCGTTCCGTCAAGTGCCAGATGTGGTTCATGCTCCCTGACCTCCGGCATGAGTGTCTCTATGACATCACTTCTTATATATGGAGGATTCGACAGTATGAGGTCATATTTCCCGGATATCTGCTCAAAGAGATCCGTCCTGACCACTTCAAATCTATCATCCCCTGCACACAGTTTCGCTACATTTCTCCTTGCAAGACCGATTGCTGCCTCAGATACATCGGCAAGTACGATCCTGCTGTTCTTGTTCCAGAGTCCAAACGATACTCCTATGCAGCCCGAACCGCAGCACATGTCCAGAACATCAACGTTATGGTCAGCGTCCTTTACAAGCTTCAATGCCGTCTCAACAAGAGTCTCTGTATCCATCCTTGGAATGAGCACATCTTCTGCGGTATCAAAATCATATCCCATGAAATTCTGCTCACCTGTGATATACTGAAGCGGAATCCTTGTGCTCCTCTTTTCTATGAGCTTCATGTAGGCTTCCGATTTATCATCATCCACGTCATCTTCTCTGGCCATGATCATATCCATACGGTTCATACCCGACAGGTACTGCCACAATATATCAGCGTCTATATCCGCATCAGGAACATCACTTTTCTCCAGCCTGTCCCGTCCCATTCTCAAAAGTTCACACAGCTTCATCTCTATCGAAATCCTTTAATCTTCTATCTCGCCCTTGTGCATGGCGTCCTGGTATGCCTCCCAGTCTATAACTGCCTCCACGGACTTTATCGCAACTGCTATCATGTCAAGATCCGGCTCCCTTGTGGTGAGTCTCTGAACCCACATTCCCGGAACTGACAGCGCATTTGCAAGCTTTGAATCACTCTTGCCAGCAAACATTATAAATTCGTATGATATACCGGCGATTACCGGAACCAGCAGCAGTCTTATGACAAGTCTGAGCCATGCCGTATCTGCGCTTATAAACATGAAAACAATTATGCTTATTATCATTACGATGAACAGAAAGCTTGTTCCGCATCTCTTATGATATCTTGAATACTTCTTCACGTTCTCCGGAGTCAGTGGCACCCCAGCCTCAAAACAGTTGATCGTCTTGTGCTCTGCCCCATGGTACATGAACACTCTCTGTATATCCTTCATAAGCGATATAAGTGCCACATATCCCAGGAATATTCCAAGTCTTATAACTCCCTCTATGGCAGACATGATGATCCTGTTATCTATAACCTTGTCTATGAGTTCCCCGATAAATGCAGGAAGCATCATGAATAACGCGATGGCAAATACAAGTGAAAATAACACTGTACCTATCATCGCCGCATCGTCCGCTCTTTTCTGCTGCTCAGGTGTCCTCTCTTTTTTCTTTTCTTTTTTCTCTTTCTCCGCCTTCTCAGGCTCCTCGTCATCGTAAAACGATGCTGAGTATGTGAGGGTCTTCACTCCTATCACGAGGGATTCCACGAAATTGACAACTCCCCTGATTATAGGAACTCTGAAAAATACACTTCTCGATGCCATGGACACATAATCCACAACTTTCACTTCTATATCTTTATCCGGTTTTCTGACTGCCACCGCATATCTGTCGCCATTTTTCATCATGACACCTTCCATGACAGCCTGACCGCCTATTCTTACTCTCTTCACGCCAATCTCCTATCGGTATATTTAACTGGATAATAAAAAAACAGCTTGAGATTATTGTAAAATAACCTCAAGCTATCAACGTTTTTATTAGTTGGCCTGAACGCCATACTTCTTATTAAACATATCAATTCTACCACGTGCTTTGATTGCCTTCTGCTGACCTGTGTAGAATGAATGACACTTTGAGCAAATTTCTACGTGAATCTCTTCCTTTGTTGATCCTGTAACGAACTCGTTACCACAGTTACATACAACCTTTGCCTGATAGTAATCTGGATGTATTCCTTTACGCATTCTTTTTCACCTCTTTACATATATATTTATATATGAGAACAGGCATAAAGCCAGGGTTCTTCATAACACAACTTCTGTATTCTAACATAGTGACCAGTACAATGCAAGCAGTTTTTTGATTTTTTTGACAAAATCATCTCAACAATCCTGCTGTTATTTTCTGAGAAGTGACTGCTTTACATAGTGGATAAATTCTTTGTTGTTTCTGGTACGAACAAACAGCTTTCTGACATCCTCAAGAATATCCTCTGATTTACTTCCCATGAGCTCCTTGTGAATGGCTGTGACAACCTCCTGCTCTTCCTTGTTGAGAAGAAGATCATCTCTTCTGGTGCCGGATTTTGCTATATCTATGGCAGGGAATATCCTCTTCTCTGAGAGCTTTCTGTCAAGCACAAGCTCCATGTTACCGGTTCCCTTGAACTCCTCAAATACAACGTCATCCATCTTGCTGCCCGTGTCGACCAGCGCTGTGGCAAGGATCGTAAGGCTTCCTCCCTCACGCATGTTTCTGGCGGCACCAAAGAATCTCTTTGGCATGTGAAGCGCTGCAGGATCAAGACCACCTGACAGAGTTCTTCCGCTAGGAGCGACCGTGAGGTTATACGCTCTTGCCAGACGTGTGATACTGTCGAGCAGGATCACAACATCCTTCTTGGACTCCACAAGTCTCTTTGCTCTCTCAATGACCATCTCTGACACTCTCTTATGATGCTCTGGAAGCTCATCAAATGTTGAATAGATAACCTCCACATTAGGGCCCTCTATGGACTCTCTTATGTCTGTTACCTCCTCAGGTCTCTCATCTATGAGAAGGACGAGCAGGTGCATATCCTCATATCTTCTGCTGATCTGCTTTGCGATCTGCTTGAGAAGAGTCGTCTTTCCTGTCTTAGGTGGTGAAACGATCATGCCTCTCTGTCCCTTACCTATAGGGGCAAGAAGATTGATCATCCTGATAGGGATAGGAGCACCGTCTCCGTCAAGCTCTATCCTCTCATTAGGGAAGATAGGAGTCATCTCCTCAAAGCTCTTGCGGGCCGCTATGACCGCAGGATCCTCATCGTTCACGCTTGCCACATATAAAAGGGCACTGAACTTTTCTCCCTGTGTCTTGTTTCTTATATTACCTGTGACTATATCTCCTGTCTTGAGACCAAATCTTCTGATCTGTGCCGGTGACACATATATATCCTGATCTCCCGGAAGATAGTTTGCACTTCTTATGAAGCCATATCCCTCAGGCATGACCTCAAGTATTCCGTGAGCCTGTCTTCCACTGTCGAGCTCCGGCAGATACTCGTTCACGTTCTGTGCCGCCTGATTTGACTGGACTCTGTCCTGATACCTTTCCTGGTTTCTGTCCTGATTCTGACCTCTATCCTGGTATCTCTCCTGATTCTGGCTGCGATCCTGATATGTAGCCATTCTTCTCATACGTCTCTGTCCGTTGTTCTCCCTGGAATCATCATCTCTTGAGCCCTCAGAGTGATGTACTATCCTGTTTTTTCTGTATTCTGTGTCTCCAGCTGTCTCTCTGACCACATGCTCGGTCTTAGGCTCTGACACATTTTTCTTATTTTCCACTGAAACCGCTGTCACATGCTCCTCCACATATTTTATGAGGAACTGCGCAAGCTCCGCCTTCTTCATTCCCGAGCAGCCTTTTATACCATTATCCTTGGTAAACTGACGCAGCTCTGCAAGAGAAGCTTTACTAAAATCCATATATAATTGTCTCCTTTCACTGAAACCAATGATCAACAAATAAATTAAGTATTATGGGAATATAAACACTCTAAGAAATAAGTAGTGTCTCTCAATGATACATCAAATTCAATTACGGTAAAAAAATAAAAATGCGCTAAGCACGCATATTATTCTCGATCATTATAACATAAATAGAACAATTGTAAATATATTGATTTTAAATTTTACTAATGTTATCATATGAATGTTGTCCGTTCATCAGCACGGACAAACATTTTAACAAAGGATACACGATATGGGAACCGAATCTATTGTATTATATAAACTCATAGTGCTCTATATGCTTGACAGAGTTAACTTCACTCTGACCAATTCACAGATTTCAGACTTTGTTCTGGAGAAGGGCTACACCAATTATTTCACTCTTCAGGAAGCCATAAACGGACTTATAGAAAGCGAATTTGTATATGTATCAAGCATAAGAGGCGCATCCCATTATAAGATAACCTACAAAGGTGAGGAAGCCCTGAGCATGTTCGAGAACAGGATCCCATATGCCATCAAACAGGATATACTGGATTTCTTTGAGAAACAGCAGATCAACCTCAAAAAGGAAACTGAGATACAGTCTGACTACTACCTCAACGATTCCAATGAATATACCGTCTCCTGCGTCATCAACGACAGGAACGAGCCGCTGCTGGATATAAAGTTCAGCGTGCCTACCCAGGCCGTGGCTGTTGCCATATGTGACAACTGGCGTCAGAAAAGCACTGAGATATATGATATACTCGTAAAACAGTTATGGGCATCCAACACATCCAGCTAATATCAGCATAAAAAATGACTGAGCATACCGAAAAGAATTATACTCTTCGATATTCTCAGTCATTTTTTTGTCTATTTATCTGACTATATGTTCATGTTACTTTACTGCTGCTCCTGTGCCAGTGTCTCCTCTATGAGATTCCAGATCTCATCTCTTCCCTGCTTTGTCTGTGCGGAGAACGGTATCATCGTTGTTCCAGGAACAAGATCCAGTTTCTCACGTATGAGCTTCAAGTTCTTCTGAACCTGACTTCTCTTGATCTTGTCCAGTTTTGTGCAAATGATCACCGGCTCATAGCCATTGTCCACGATCCAGTCATACATCATGCAGTCATTCTCCGATGGCACATGTCTTATGTCTATCAGCAGGAATACCTTTTTGAGCTGCGGGGAACCGTGAAGGTATCTCTCGATCATCTTGCCCCATTTTGCTCTTATCTCCACCGATACTTTTGCATATCCATATCCCGGCAGATCCACAAAGTACAGATTTTTATTTACATTATAGAAATTGATCGTCTGTGTCTTACCTGGCTGCGCGGATGTTCTGGCAAGCGACTTCCTGTTAAGCAATCCATTTATCAGAGATGATTTTCCTACATTTGACTTGCCGGCAAATGCGATCTCCGGGAGATCGTTATCAGGTAATTTACTTGTAATTCCACACACAGTCTCAAGCTCAGCGCTCTTTACTATCATATACTTCTCCTTATCTGACAAGGGCAAGGTCAAGCACCTGCCTCATGTCTTCCACTAAATGAATATTGACTCCAGATGTTATCTCTTCATCCAGCTCCAGATAATCGCTCTCATTTTTCGCCGGTATCAGTATATCTTTAACACCGATCATCTTGGCTGCAAGGAGCTTCTCCTTCAGGCCTCCAATAGGAAGCACCTCTCCTCTGAGAGTTATCTCTCCTGTCATTGCTATTCTGCCATTAACCGGCACGTTAAATATGGCTGAATACAACGCTGTCGCCATGGTTATTCCGGCAGACGGACCATCCTTTGGAACTGCCCCCTCCGGTATATGGATATGGAAATCGTGCTTTGCAAAGTAATCGTCTCCAAGCGCCAGTGATTCCTTGAGGGATCTGATATAACTCATTCCCGCATAAGCGGATTCCTTCATAACATCGCCCATCTTACCTGTGAGCTGAAGAGTTCCTGTCCCCGGAAGCACATTGACCTCTATCTCCAGAGTGACACCGCCAACCGCCGTCCAAGCAAGGCCTCTGACAGCGCCAATTTTATTCTTCAGATTTCCATTCTCATCTTTATATTTGTATGGGCCAAGGAAATCCTGGATATTCTTCTTTGTGACTTTGACCACATCCATCTCACCGGTGAGTATCTTGCGGCAGGCCTTCCGACACACCTTGTCTATATTTCTCTCAAGACTTCTGACTCCCGCCTCTCTCGTGTAGTGGCTTATGATCTCCCTTATGGCACCGGCATCTATCTTGAACTGAGATTTTGTCAGTCCGTTCTTCTCACGGGTCTTCTCCACAAGGTACAGCTTTGCTATATGATACTTCTCATTCTCCGTGTATCCCGATATATTTATGACTTCCATTCTGTCGAGGAGCGGCCCCGGTATACCGGAGAGGTCGTTCGCCGTTGCTATGAACAGCACATTGCTCAGATCCACCGGCACTCCAAAATAGTGATCATTGAACTCTTTGTTCTGCTCACCATCAAGCACCTCGAGAAGTGCCGATGACACGTCTCCCTTGTAATCACTGCTCACCTTGTCTATCTCATCGAGAAGCATGAGCGGGTTGTTCGTCTTTGCCTTTATCATGGATTGTACAATCTTTCCAGGCATAGCTCCCACATATGTTTTCCTGTGACCTCGGATCTCCGCCTCATCGTGGACTCCGCCCAGTGATAAGCGGACATATTTCCTCGATGTTGCACGGGCTATCGACCTTGCTATGGATGTCTTTCCTGTTCCCGGAGGTCCCACAAGACAAATGATCGGAAGGTCCCCCTTATTGCTCAATATATGAACAGCAAGATAATCAACGATCCTCTCTTTGACCTCCTCAAGGCCATAGTGATCTTTGTCAAGTATGTCTATCGCTGACTGCAGATCATTATTATCTTCCGTTGACACATTCCACGGATAGCTGAGCATCACATCGATATAGTTTGCCGACACACTGCTCTCCACTGCATTCTGAGGTATGCCCTTATAGTAATTTATCTCTTTTTCTATCTTATCGTATACTTCCTGGCTGCAGCCCGCCTCATCGAGTCTCTTCTGGAATTCTCTGACATTTGCATCTACGCCGTCGTCACCAAGCTCCTTACGGATAACGGACATCTGCTCTCTGAGCACATACTTTCTCTGATTCTCAGCGGTCTCCTGATTGACCTTTTCCATGATCTCTTTCTTGATCTTGCCGATTCCGAGAACTTCCTCCATTATCTGTATCAACCTCATAGCGCGGCTTCTGACATCTAGCATCTCCAGAAGCTCCTGCCTGTTGTCATCAGATATATTCACATAGTCGGCCATGCTGTCAACCAGCTTTCTGACAGACTTGAATGAACGTATCTCCCTGTACAAAACGTTGTTCTTCACTATACCCTCGTCAAATGCTTCCTTAAGCTTTTCCATGAGTATGCTCTGTATAGCCTTCTCCTCATCCTCGCTGATGTCGTTAGTCTCCTCCACATCTGTCACGTGGCACACATAATATTTATCCTTGCTGTAATCCACAAGGCGCGCTCTCTTCTCAGTCTGTATGAGAACTCTCATGCCTTTGTTCTGAAGTCTGACAAACTGCTTTATCCTGGCTATGACACCTATCTCATAAAACGAAACTGTCTTATCGCCGTTCTTATGAACAGGATTTGCCAGAAATATACATTCCTCATTCTTGACTGCATGTCCCACCGCCTCGCAGGCTTCACGCGTTGTCGCATCAAGATAGAAGGACAATTCCGGCATAACCACGCCATCGTCAAGACTAATCATTGTCATCTCTAACATTTTCTCATTCATACCTGTTATCTCCGTATATATCATTAAAAAATAAGACGTTATCAACACTGCACATTTAAAGGCTTATAAGGGCGCAAATGTATGTCAGCGTTATAACGTCTCATTTCGGCAATAATGACTATGCACTCTCGCCGTTATCTGTATTTGCCTTTTTCTTCCTTACCTTTTTCTTAGGAAGGTCCGTATCCTCTGATGGATCTCTGTAAGTCAGTACAGGTTCTTCATCGCCTGTTATGACACCCTTGGTAATAACACACTTCTCTATAGTTGGATCTGAAGGGATCTCGTACATAAGATTAAGTGTAGCATTCTCCATGATAGCTCGAAGTCCTCTAGCTCCGGTCTTACGCTCCATAGCTTCCTTTGCTATCTCCCTGAGCGCATCATCCTCTATCTCAAGCTGAACTCCATCAAGCTCAAAAAGCTTCTTATACTGCTTGCATATTGCACTCTTTGGCTCTGTCAGTATTCTCACAAGTGCATCCTCATCCAGAAGATCCAGAGTCACTGCAACAGGAACTCTTCCCACAAATTCAGGGATAAGTCCATACTTTACAAAGTCATGTGGCATAACCTGCTTGAGGAGCTGTCCAACGTCCTGCTCTGACTGCTCTATAACCTCTGCATTAAAGCCAATTGACTTCTGGCCAACTCTGTTCTCTATGATCTTCTCCAGTCCCTCGAACGCACCACCACATATGAATAATATGTTGGTCGTATCGATCTGGATAAGCTCCTGATGCGGATGCTTTCTTCCACCCTGAGGTGGAACTGAAGCCACAGTGCCCTCTATTATCTTTAACAAAGCCTGCTGAACGCCCTCACCCGACACGTCTCTGGTTATGGATACGTTCTCGCTCTTCTTTGTGATCTTGTCTATCTCATCAATATAGATTATTCCATGCTCAGCTCTCTCTATGTCATAATCAGCGGCCTGTATAAGCTTCAGGAGAATGTTCTCAACATCCTCTCCTACATATCCAGCCTCTGTGAGAGTTGTAGCATCTGCTATTGCAAAAGGAACGTTTAACAATTTTGCAAGGGTCTGGGCAAGATATGTCTTACCTGATCCCGTTGGGCCAACCATGAGGATATTACTCTTCTGTAATTCAACCTCAAAATCCTTCTGCGCAAGTATTCTCTTATAATGGTTGTACACGGCAACCGCCAGTACCTTTTTTGCCTCTTCCTGACCTATTACATACTCATCAAGAAATTCTTTTATTTCCTTTGGCTTTAACAGATTGATATCACCATCTGAATCAAGTCCTGCGTCAACCAGTTCTTCTTCTATTATCTCTGAGCATATCTCTACGCATTCATCACATATGTAAGCCCCAGGTCCGGCTATGAGTTTTCTAACCTGATCCTGCGTCTTATTACAGAAAGAACATCTGAGCTGTTTTCTCTCGTCACTACGATCTGCCATTACAATACCTCGATTATTCACTATTTATAATTGTCTGGAGCCAGTCTTTTCCAGAATCTGCGAATACACCGCCGGTTCTGCAGGCTGGCTCCAACCAACTGATACATCTTCTACATATCAGATATCTCTATCTGTATTATCTGTTTGTTATAACGCTGTCGATAAGGCCGTATGCACAAGCCTCCTCAGCAGTCATCCAGTTATCACGATCTGTATCTGCCGCTATAACATCAAGTGGTTTTCCTGTATTCTCACTCAGCATTTTGTTGAGTTTCTCTTTTGTCTTTAATATATGTCTGGCTGCGATCTCTATCTCTGTTGCCTGTCCCTGGGTTCCACCAAGTGGCTGATGTATCATGATCTCCGAGTTTGGAAGCGCATATCTCTTGCCCTTTGTTCCTCCTGCAAGAAGGAATGCTCCCATGCTCGCTGCCATTCCACAGCATATTGTTGAAACATCACACTTGATATATCTCATTGTGTCATATATTCCCATTCCGGCTGTAACTGATCCACCCGGGCTGTTGATATATAATGAGATATCCTTTGAAGGATCCTCTGACTCAAGGAATAACAACTGTGCTATAACAAGGCTTGCAGTTGCATCATTGACCTCATCTCCAAGAAAGATGATTCTGTCTTTCAGCAATCTAGAATAAATATCGTATGTTCGCTCTCCGCGGCTAGTCTGTTCTACAACGTATGGTACCAATGCCATGTTATCTACCTCCAATACATATCAAGCCAATCTGTCTGTTAAAATATTAAACTTCCTTTGACTCATCTACAAGAAGCTTTGCAGCCTTCTTAACTGCTACATCCTTCTTGATGCTGTCCTTCTCTGCGTCGCCCATGAATCCCTTGATATCCTCAAGCTTCATCTGGTACTGAGCTGCCATCTTTGAAAGCTCCTCGTCAACTTCCTCGTCAGTAGCCTCAATGTTCTCAGCCTTTACTACAGCCTCAAGAACTGCTCTCTGCTGGATTCTCTTGAGTGCGTCCGGCTTGATTCTCTCCATGAGAGACTCCTCTGTAACGTTTACGATCTGCATATACTGCTCAAGGCTGATTCCCTGATACTGAAGTGTCTGAGCGAACTCATCCTTCATTCTCTTCTGCATATCCTCAACCTGTGCATCTGCAATATCCATAGTTGCGTTCTCGATAACCTTGTCAAGAACCTTTGCTTCCTTCTCGTTTGCAGCGTCTCTGTTCTTCTTTGCAAGTATCTTCTGCTTTACCTCTTCCTTGTACTGGTCAAGTGTATCGCATCCGCCTACCTCGCTTGCGAACTCATCATTGAGCTCTGGAAGCTGTGACTCTGTGATAGAGTTGATCTTGCACTTGAATACTGCCGGCTTTCCTGCAAGCTCCTCAGCCTGGTAATCCTCTGGGAATGTTACGTTAACCTCAACATCCTCTCCGATGTTCTTACCAACAAGCTGATCCTCAAATGTATCGATGAATGAATGTGAGCCAAGAACGAGCTTGTAGTTCTCACCCTTTCCACCATCAAATGGAACACCATCAACAAATCCCTCGAAGTCAAGAGTAACCTCGTCGTCAAGCTGTGCTGCTCTTCCCTCTACGAGTACCTTTCTTGCGTTCTGAAGCTGCTCCTTCTTGATGTCCTCAAGAACCTCGTCATCTGTTACTTCAACGTCGATCTTCTCAACTTCGATTCCCTTGTAATCGCCAAGTGTAACCTCAGGCTTTACAGCAACCTCTGCTGTGAATACGAAATCCTTGCCCTTGCCCATCTCTATTACGTCAATAACTGGCTGTGATGCGATCTCAAGCTCTGAAGCTACAGCCTCTTTTGGATAATACTCGTTGATCATTGCATTTGCAGCATCCTCATAGAATACTTCCGGGCCATACATCTTCTCGATGAATGCCATTGGCACCTTGCCCTTACGGAAGCCTGGAACATTGAATCTGTTCTTTGTCTTGTTGTAAGCTGCTGTCATTGCCTTGTCAAAATCTGCTGCAGGTACTGTGATTGTAAGCTTTGCCATGCTGTGCTCAAGCTTTTCTACTGTGAAACTCATCTTTTTATTTCCTCCTTGAAATGTGCAAATGGTGCCTTAAGCCCTACAATTAAGGCACTCAGATAGCATCCATTTATCTTTTTCTTGTTTATATGTGTGGACAAAGTCCACATCAATCATCGATTATATCATAATGTGCAAATGATTGTCCAGTCCATTATACTATTATTATAATACAAAGTTTTCACGACACAAAAGACCTGATGTATGGATCATACACCAGGTCTTCTTTTTGTTCGTAGATCTAACGGAGATTATAAGCCAGGCTTATCTTCCTGACATCTGCTCTTCCTGTCTCTTGATCATCTGACGAACCATCTCGCCACCGATTGAACCTGACTGAGCTGATGTTAAATCTCCATTGTAGCCATCCTTAAGATCAACACCGATCTCCTTGGCTACCTCCATCTTGAACTTGTTCATAGCACTCTTTGCCTCTGGAACACTTGTCTTGTTAGAGTTTGAACTTGCCATAACCCTGTACCTCCATATTGAAATAATTATTTAAGACTTTCGTCTTGTTAGTATTATTAACAATACGGCTTATGTTATAATGGCAATTTCTGTTATATGCCATGAACTTTTTATCTGAAAATCACTTTTCTCTTAATACTTCATTGGCTCCTCTTCGCCATTCATGACTCTGAGTGCGCCCTGAGCAAGTGCAAGAAGCTCATCCTCTCCTGCATATACTGTAAATGGAGCGATAAATCCTGCTCTCTTCTCAAGCTCTTCGCATGTGTGCTTTGAATATGCGATTCCACCTGTGAGGATGATCTGATCAACCTTTCCTCTGAGAACTGTTGCCATACCACCTATATCCTTGGCAACCTGCTGATAGAATGCATCCTGAACAAGCTTTGCATGCTCATCGCCCTCATTGACAAGCTTCTCAAGATCTCTTGCATCGTTGCTTCCGATGTAAGCGTTGAAGCCGCCATTTCCAACGAGCTTCTTCATAACCTCAGCCTGTGTATACTCGCCTGAGAAGCACATCTTTACAAGTGCTCCTGAAGGAACGCCACCTGCTCTCTCTGGTGAGAATGCACCGTCACCGTCAAGTGCGTTGTATACATCTACTACCTTACCGTGATCATGGGCACCAACTGATACACCGCCACCCATATGTACTACGATGAGGTTCAGGTCTGTGTACTTCTTGCCAACTTCCTTTGCATATCTCTTGGCTACTGCCTTCTGGTTGAGTGCATGGAACACGCTTATTCTTGGAAGCTCAGGTACTCCTGAAAGTCTTGATGATGGCATAAGCTCATCAACAACGACTGGATCTACGATGTATGAAGGAACTCCGAGCTCATCACCGATCTCTCTTGCGAGGATACCACCAAGGTTTGATGCATGCTGGCCCTGCTTACCGATCTTAAGATCCTCAAGAAGGTCATCGCTTACTGCGTATGTACCGCCTGGGATTGGCTTGAGCATTCCGCCACGTCCTACACATACATCAAGTGTCTTGATGTCAAAGTTCTTCTCAGCAAGGACATCAAGAATAACCTTCTTTCTGAAGTCCTTCTGATCTACTATCATATTGAAGCCTGCAAGCTCCTCTGTTGTATGTCTGAGTGTCTCCTCAAACAGAAGTGTCTCGTCCTCGAACACACCGATCTTTGTCGATGTTGAACCTGGGTTTATTATAAGAATCTTATATGACATTTTTTAAACCTCCAAATGTTTTTTATGTATGGCTTATTTGTTTGCCTTAAGTGACTCTGCAACAACTGCTGCAAGTGCTATTGAGTTGAGTTTAACCTCAAATGTATCTGATCTTGATGTAAGGATTACAGGAGCATCTGTACCTGTTATGATACATCCGTTCTTACACTTTGTTGTATGAACAAGTGTCTTGTATACAAGGTTACCTGCATGTATGTCTGGGAACAGAAGGATATCGGCATCTCCAACGATCTTTCTGTCTGTAGCTCCCTTATGGATAGCTGCCTCTGGCTCGATCGCAAGATCCATTGAAAGAGGTCCGTCAACGATACAGCCTGTGATCTCACCGTTCTCGTTCATCTTTGTGAGCTCAGCAGCCTCTACTGTTACAGGCATCTTAGGATTTACAACCTCTACTGCTGCAAGTGGAGCAACCTTTGGACAAGGTATTCCGCACGCATGAGCAACCTCTACAGAGTTCTCTATGATCGACTTCTTCTCCTCAAGTGAAGGATAAGTCATGAACGCAACATCTGTAAGGTACAGGAGTCTGTCAATACCAGGGATCTCAAATACACATACATGTGAAAGTGGCTTACCATTTCTGAGACCAACCTCTTTGTTGAGGACACTCTTCAGGAAATCCTTTGTTGAGAGAAGTCCCTTCATATACATGTCAGCCTTATGATCATGAACAAGTTTCACTGCCTTAAGTGAAGCCTCTATATCATCTGGCTCATTTACGATCTCATAACCTGTAAGATCCATACCGATCTGATCTGCGACCTCTCTGATCTTTGCCTCGTCACCCACAAGTATTGCATCTGCGATTCCCTTCTCCTTTGCTGCCTTTACAGCCTCAAGAATAGGCGCATCCTGTGCTACTGCAACTGAAACTGTCTTTCTGCTGCACTGTGAAACCTTTGCCAATAAATCATCAAAACTTTTACTCATCTTTCGCACCTCACGTGATATTTATTATTTATACAAGTCCATTTTGTATGTTATCACTTATAAATCTAAAGGTCAACCACATTGTCCCATGTTATTATTACTGTCATTTTGATTCTCCGGTAAATTTTTTCCTGTAAAATACGATTCCCGCAACCGAAACTACGGCAAAGCACATAAGCAGTATGACCTTCGAAACAGGATCCCGATCTCCGGTGTCCGGCGTATCAGGAGTGTTTGGCGTGTCGGGTGATGGATGTTCTTTTATTTTCTGATTTGTTATGATCACCGGATCATCCATGGTATATTCATTTTTTGATGTGTCTATCTGAATTTTTTTGTCTGTTTTTTCGTAACCCTCCGGGGCAGCTAACTCCTCTATGCTATACGTGCCTCTGGCAAGTCCGTAAAATACAGCCTGTCCATTTTCTTCCGATTCAGCTTTTGCGATCAGAGCACCCCGGTCATCATATATGCCAAACACAGCCCCGGCAAGCGGACTGCCATCCTCCTGATCCGTCTTGAGTATATGCACCATGCCATAGTGATTTTTGACATTTATCACCGGTGGCTCATCTGCACTCTCCGGCACGCTCACCGGTATGGAATTTACCCCCGGGTCGGCAATATAACCCTTGGGAGTTCTGGTCTCCTTTATATAATACTCTCCCGGCTCGAGTCCGGTGAATTCTACACTGCCGGCTTTGTCAGTCTTTTTTGTCATGAGCTTTTCATGATCAGATGCCCTGTACAATGTGAACTCCGCATCCGCAAGAGGTGTCTCCAGAATATCATCCGTCTTGTGGACACTTATGCTCCCTCTGATCTTCTCTTTTTCTTTTGTATAAACTGTCTGTGAAGCAAGGTTCACATCCTCATGTGAAGCTACGACCTCTCCCTCATAATCCTCATCCGTAAGCACCTCATAGCAGACAAGAGCCGAACCACTTATGCTGTCAGCCGAAAACCTGAAATTCACATCCACAGTCATCTCCTCTGCATCTGCGGTAAAACATTTCTCTGACGTTGATCCATCTGCCCCAAGCGGTCTGCCCGACTCCTGTGAGACAACGCTTCCGCTCAGTTTGTATCTGTGACCGATATCCAGCCCTTTCATACTCACCGTGTCCGTGATATCTGCAGTTTCCGCATCCGGATCAATGAACTTCGATCCGTCTTCACTGTTCTTCGCCACAGATTCTATCTCCGGCATCCTCTCATCAACTATGTCCCCAAGATCAAACACGCACTCATCTGAATCTATTTTGAATTTTATCGGAGCAATGCTCTTATACTTTCCCTTATTTGCATCACAACGAAGCTCTGTCAATGTGTACTCTCCGTACGGCAGTGACCCTTTGGTCTTGTCCGGCTTTCCATCCCCAAACCAGATATCATCCGCAGAACTGGAGTATTCGCCATTGGCATCAGTTGTTATCTCCGCAGACTGGGTGCCATCGGAGTTCTCGACGATGAATCTCACATTTGCGATCGCTGTCCCATCCTCGGCATCCACTTTTTTGAATTTGAAGTCACCTCTTACGACATGGTTCCCGACCACAAGCTCGTAGCCATTTACCAGACGAACAGTGTCGCCATCCTGTTCTATTCTGTCCAGATATATTCCATCTGAACTATCCTTTATAATATTGCCATCCTTTGCGCTTTTAAATATTGAATTCACAAGCGTGTACCCTTCTGGGGCTTTTGTCTCCTGAACCGTGATTGTTCCCGTCTGCAAAACCACATCCTCAAGGCCGCACTTACCGCTGTCATCCGTCTTAAGCGTCCAGCTCTGATCCGGCTTCTCTGGAAGCTCGTCCACGGAATTATAAAAATTCCTGTAATAATTGACTGTAAACTCAGCCCCTGACAAGACAGCATCTCCCTGAGATTTATCTCCCGTCTCCGCATCCTGTTTGTATATGCTCAGATCAATCTTGCCTGAGATCACCTTGTCCCAAGTCTCCCAGCTTATTTCAAGCTCCGTGGATGTACTGACCTCCTTGCCATCCACGGACAGAAATTCTCCTTCTTCGTTTATAACGAGCTGTGCCACAGCACTGTTTCTCTCATAGTTGTACGGAGCCCTTTCCTCATATATCCTGTATGTTCCGAACGGCATATCTGTGATCTCATAGGTTCCAAGTCCGCCATATTCTGACATCACAACTATACCATGTCCATTCTCATCAGTCTCTATCTGAGCCACCAGAGTGCGCAGACTCTGTGTGCCGTTTTTCACTTCCATCTCAATATTGTACAGAGCTTCTCCCACACCGGCGCCGGAATCTCTGTCGGTCTTGTGCAGACTGAACTTTCCAAGAACAGGCTTCTCTCCCGTCCATTCAATATCCATAGAAATACTGCTTGAAGCTACCGTTCCAAATAACAACTGCTGGTCATCATCTACCTGAGTGGAATCTACAGTATACACTGTAACTCCGGGGATCCCTTTACCAGACTTTACTGTGCCCGTTCCCTTATGAGCCTTCTCAGCACTGAAAAAGAATCTGTCGCCTCCCATTATAGTTACCTTACCTGTCTTGTGGATGGTGAACTCCTTTTCTCCGCTTTTCCTGATATGGAGCCATGTATCCGCCGGTACCGAGATCCTCACTCCATTCTCAGCATCTGCCTTACACCTCATTATCCTGGTTCTTCTTCTCTTCTCACCAGTCTTCTTGTCCACATAACCGGTATAATCCTTAAGACTTACATAATTACCGTAATTCTCTTTGCTTCCATCATCTATTATCTCTATATCTGCCTGATCTCCCTGAAGGACGATCTCATCTCGCTTTGTCTCCGATATGTATTTATAGAATTCGTCTATAACGTCAAAATACTGTCCATGTCTTATATAATTCAAAGTCAGTGTCATGATGAGCTGTCTGTGATCTGCGGACACCCCCTTAAAACCAGACCACGCATATTCACTTCCCGGTCCATACAGAAACGCTTTCTGAAGCAGTCTGTCATTTGTCACGGAAAATGCCACCTTGTCCGTGCTCTTAACTTCATTTTTCTTATGATCGCCGCAGTATGCCCTGTACTCTACACCGTCCTTATGCACCGTGTAATGCCTCGTGTATGGCATCCCATTGTAAAACACCACATCGCCGCTTAGGATGCAGTCCACATCTTCATAACTTATCTCATATCCGGCCATAGCCGCAATTCCATCCGTTGAGGTGGCCATAACATCAGTATGCCTGCTTTTCTCCCCGGCATACAGTTCGTCAGCACTTGACCTTGTACTGAACCTATGATAAAAAACCACACCGGCCACACATACGGCCAGAAGAACAGCCAGCAGAATCTTATATACATACAATCTTTTCATAATCTCTTCCTTTCTGTTTGAGTTTCAGCCCATTCATAACCGTATCCGGTGAGAGCCGTCTTCATGAATCTGTTTAGCTGTTTTATGTGCACAAAAAAAGCTTACGTGCATTAAAAAGCACGCAAGCTTCATTGTCAATAGAATGGCAAACATTCCTCAACAAAGCGAATTTCCACTGAAAATCACCCGTTTTTTACATGGTCTGTATATTTTGATCTCATTTGTGAATTGGAATTTAACCCTCTGGATAATTAAGTCTGCTGTCATCTATATCATACAGAACCTGTGACAGGAATTTCTCTGCAAGATAGTTCGCCATACCGAGATTCATATCCAGGTAATTGCCGCACTCTCTTGGATTTGCTCCAGGGATCGGATCGTGATAATGTCTTATGAATTCGAACATTGATATCATAAGCTCCACTATATCCTTCGACTCATAATCGCCTGCGAGTATGAGATAAAATCCCGTCCTGCAGCCCATAGGTCCAAAGTATATGACCCTGTCCTTATACTCTTCATTATTTCTCAAGAATGTCGCACCGAGATGCTCTATGGTATGAACCTCCGCAGTGTTCATAACCGGCTCATAATTCGGTTTTGTCATCCTTATGTCAAATGTTGTGAGGATCTGATCCCCAGCCTTATCCTTTCTCGACACATAAATGCCCGGATTCAGGAGAAGATGATTTATCTGAAAACTTGCTATCTTATCCATGTCTACTTCACCTCATATCTCTTTATTATCTCTGTCATCATGTTTACACTGTTCTCTATAGCCTTTGCCGCAAATGTAGGATAATCCATCTCTGCACTGTCATCAGCCTTGTCCGATATGGCCCGGACAACAAGGTACGGAACCTTATTCAGCACTGCAACATGTCCTATGGCCGCGCCCTCCATCTCTGCACATCTTCCACCAAATGTCTCCACAAGCCATTTCTTCTTGTCCTTGCTCCAGATAAACTGATCGCCGCTCACCACTCTTCCAGTGAACACCTTGACTCCTATATTTGCTGCATCCACTGAGTCCTGTGCTATCTTAAGCAGCTCATCGCTGGTCTTAAACACGCTCAGCTCTGTATCAGGGATCACACCCGGCTCATATCCAAGGGCGGATACATCCATATCATGCTCCACGGTATCCGTAGCCAGAACGATGTCTCCTATATCTATGTCAGCATCCAGTGATCCGGCTATTCCGGTGTTGATGATAGCTGACACTCCATACATGTCGATCAGCGACTGGGTACACATGGCCGCATTGACCTTGCCTACACCGCACTTTACGACCACGACATCCGTTCCTTCTATCTGTCCTTTGTAGAAGCTCATGCCACACTTGTCTGTGACCTGGAGCCCATCTATCATCTCTTTCAGTCTTGCGACTTCCTCGTCCATCGCACCTATGATTCCAAGCATCTCTTATACCTCCATTATCCATTGCTACCTGTCAACTATACTACAACATTCGGAATATGTATATCCTCTTCATAAAAGGAACCTGTCTCCTAAAGCTCCTGAACAGCACCCGAAGTTCTCCCATACGCTGTACATATTCGTCCCCGGACACACCGCCGCCATAGCTTATGCCTTCCATATATGCCGCAAGGTCCTCAGTCTCCGCCGGATCTGCGCCCTTACAGAAATATTCAAGCTGCTGCCTGTGATTTCCCGCCTTCGAAAAATCATCCGACGCAAGTCTTGCATAATCACACATATACCTATAGTAAGCTATCACATTTCCAGTCTTATCTCTCCTGTGATAACCCACAAAACGAACTATCTTCCTGACTGCTGTACGCCCCACAAACAAGAGCACTGCAAATGCTATACATCCCGCCAGAACATATATTATCCACACGGCATTTCCAAGTGAAAATGCTGTGCCGGTCGTATCTGTTCCGGTATCTCCGCTGTCATCACCTACTAGCCATCTTCCAAATCTGGACCAGAAATCATCCTGGGTCTCATCCTCATCCTCATCTTCACTCGACGGAGGTGTCAGCTCCACGACCTGCCATCTGCCACGTATGAACGCCTCTATCCACGCATGAGCTCCGCCATCGTCCACATCCACCTGAACAACAGCCGTTCTTCCAAGCTCTGATGAGCCTGAATAATAATCATCGTAACTGAACTGTTCTTCATCGAGCATTGTTCCGTCAAGGATCTCGGTGTAATCCACGGCATACCCCTCCACATATCTTGTGGGTATCCCCATGTATCTCAGGATCAGCGCCCCCGCAGTGGCATAATTGGCACACAGGCCCTTCTTCGTAGTATCAAGGAAATAATTGACATAATCCTCATCCCTCGGCGTGGCTCCCGGATGCAGTGTGTACGGATAATTCTCCAGGAAGTATATATACACCTTCTGCAGCACATTATCCACACTGTCTTTTTCCGTGATTCCTGCGCTCTCACAGAATCTTCGTATTGAATCCATATTCTCCTCTGGAATCTCAAGATACTTGTCATCCACCGACGACATAACCGGCTCAGCCAGAGCGGATGGACTGTACTCCACACTGTACAATGAATCGCCCTCTTTGTAAGTATTCATGGCTTCTATATCAGTGTAGTAAGGGTAATATTTTAGATCTCCGGCGCCATCTATGATCTGTATATCCATTCGTCCTCTGGCATGTCCTTCAGAATTGACCGGTGACGGATAGTCGCCATCCTTATCTCTGTCCCAATGATCCCATTTATACTCATCACCAACGAACGCTTTCAGATAGATCCTGTTTGTGCTATATGGTGCAAATGTGATTACCAGATCCGTCTGTCCATCAAGTGTGACATCCGACACGCCTCCAAGCTTTCCATTTGCCAGTCCTCCGGTATTCGCCGAATTCCTTAGGGATTCAAATCCATACATGATGAGGTTTCCAAGCGGGCCTTCGATCTTGTTCTTCGCCGAGCTATCACGATACCTGTACAGATAAGTCTGCTGCGGCTTGACAAGGATAACCGCACTTCCCACCAATATACATACAGCCGCCACACCGGCCGCAAGCTGCAGAGACGCCCTGTCACTATGCCTGTAACTGAATCTTCGCTTCTTCTCATCATATTCAAACGTACTGTCCTTGTCAGTTATACGGAAGTGACCATTTCCCTTAAGGCAGATAACTCCCAAAAGTCCTGTGGATACCATGAACATGTAAATAACATCCGGCTCAAGCCTGAAAAACAATGGTAATATAAACACAGGAAGTGAAAACCACACTGCCCAGAACACACTCATATTCGTGTTAAGGAAAATGTTGAGGATTATTATCTCTACACAGCCTATAGCGATGGCTGCCACAGGAACAGTGAGCGTCCTGTTGGACAAAGTCTCGGAGAATACCTTAACCTCCTGGGCTCCATAATAATCAGTCACATGATCCAGAAACTCATTTACGATAGCATAAAATCCACTGTTTATATAACGTCTGAGGAGCATGATGAACAGGACAAAAGCGACAAGAAATATGATATATCCAACATCTCTCACCCACACCTTGCCTGATTTGAACAGACCACAGAAGTACATGGCCAGCAGCGCATACGCCAGAAATATAACGGGAACACCATACGCCATATCTATACACGACAAAAAGCCGCACATTGAACCGCCTATGATAAATATCTCCAGCAGGCATTTTGCAGCAATACCTCTGCTGTCCGATTTTCTTCTGCGCAGCTTTCTTTTTCTGTAATCCGCGCCTTCTCTGCCTCCATCTGTGATCTCCGGATCGTTGAGCAGCCTTACACCTTCACAGAATTCTACCGTTTTCCTGTCTTCAGTTTTCTTTTTTCTACCAAAGATTCTACCCAATTATGTATCCTTTCACACGATCTCCATATGTAAACACTACATTGCCATCCGCTCTCATATCGCCGGAAACAACTATGATCCTTCTGTCAGAATCCAGATTCTTCTCAAGCATCGATAAGCCATAGCCAAAATCTGCATACGCCTGCTCATAAAAGATCTTCTCCATCCATTCAGCGAGATCATCCCTGCTGTCTATCGAAGTCCTGACTATATCGCCCTGCGCGCCGCTCCAGTAATAGAATGTAAACGGCAGTTGTTCATCCAACAGACTTACAGCCATGCCGTAGGCGGATTTCAGTACATCATTCAATATATGTGTCTCATCATCGGCAAGCTCTACCAATATCATGAGCTGGCTTGACGACATGCTCTCTCTGTCCTTTACCATCAGCACGTCTTTTTTTGCTGACAGCTTCCAATGTATATTCTGAAGCTTATCCCCCGGCTGGTATTCTCTCACATCCACAACCTCGGAGAAATCATGACCTTTTTTCCGGCTCTCCTCAGCCTCGTTCATCCCCTGTGAAACCGCGGTCATATCCGCCTCCACATCAACCTTTCCGGAAGGGAAAACCTTGTACTCTTTTACCGAGTTGCATTTGCTATTTATCCTCACAAATCCAAGCCAGTCAGTAACACATATTCTGTCCGCTTTCACCTCCAGTGCACCTACATACGACTGGGCTATCTGGTAGTCCACCACATTCGCACTGCGCGAATATGCAGGTATGCACAGCGTATGCCTGCCATTTGTATGGAAAAGATCATTCTCCATGCTTATCTCTATCTCTGTGTTCATATTCGGAATAATGCTGCTGTTGTCGAGCACAACCGATACGAGAAATGGCGAGTCCACCGTAAGGTTCTGCTCCCCGCCGCCAAACTTTACAGTCAAATGCCTTGAAAGCACAAAGGCGCATACTATTGACACGACCGGCAGAACTATCATCAGTATCATAACTATGAAATTAAAATATGAATGCACAAAAAGAAGGATCAACAGATTTATAACAAACACGAGAATGTATTTGAATACATGCCATGCGTACTTCATCCGCTGATCCTCCTTTACTTATATCTCTTATGTTCTCCGTTCTAAGTCCTTGGAACCTTAACCTGACTTCTCACTTCATCCAGAGCCTCTGCGACAGTCATTCCATTAGCTCTGGCACGGGCTGCAAGCTTTACCCTGTGCCCAAGCACGTCGTTGAACACCTCTGCTATATCTCCCGGCACAACATATTCTCTTCCAGAGAGCACCGCCATTGCTCTGCTCATCCGCAGAAGTGCATTTGCGCCTCGCGGACTTGCTCCCATCGAGAAGAGCTCACTCTCCCTGGTAGCCTCAACCAGAGTCACTATGTAATCAAATATTGAATCATGCACACTCAAAGTTCTCGCCTTATCCTGAAGACCTATCAGTTCATCTCTCGTCACTATTCTCTCTACACTGTCCATAGGTACAAATTCCTGACCTTTAAGTATCTGCACCGCAGCCTCGTGGGATGGGTATCCCATGGAAAGTCTCACCATGAATCTGTCAAGCTGGGACTCCGGAAGCATCTGCGTTCCCGACGAACCAACCGGATTCTGGGTTGCCATGACCGTGAAAGGCTGTGGAAGTTCCCTTGTAACAGCATCGACTGTCACATGTTTTTCCTCCATGATCTCAAGGAGTGCCGACTGAGTCTTAGGCGATGTTCGGTTTATTTCATCCGCAAGGAACAGATTACAGAACGCTGAACCCTCTCTGTACTCAAACTCACCACTTTTTGCATTGTACATGGAAAATCCCATTATGTCACTCGGCATAACATCCGGTGTAAACTGGACTCTGTTATATTTCATATCCAGAGTTCTGGCAAATGCCGTTGCAAGAGTGGTCTTGCCCACACCCGGGATATCCTCAAGCAGTATATGTCCACCCGCAAGTATGGCAGCATAGACCTTGATTATTATATCTCTTTTTCCCTTTACAGCCTTCTCTACCTCATCAACGACCCGGTTCTCTATATCTGTCATACGCCGTCCTTTCTCTTAGCCTTGGTTAACTCTCTTCACCTCTGATATGAACTTATCCTGTGGCAATGGTCTTGAGAAATAATAGCCCTGAATGTAATCCACTCCAAGATTGCTGAACTTCCTGAGGGATTTCTCCGTCTCCACGCCTTCCACTACGATCTTCATATTCATATCCTTAACCATGCTTATGGTGTTCTTGACAACCTTAATCATCTTGTCATCTGTGTCTATATCCGCAAATGTCTTGTCCAGCTTAACTATCGAAAACGGCATGGATGCTATCCTCTTCATATTGGAATAACCCGTTCCAAAATCGTCAAGTGAGAATGCAATACCATCATCTGTGAGACTGTTGATATTGTCCATCATTGTCGTCTGAGCATAGGCAGCCGCAGTCTCAGTAATCTCAAGATTTATCTGCTCATTGCTGACTCCGTAACGCTCCATCACTGCCCGCACGTCTTCTGATAACTCACTGCTCATGCACTGGATGACCGACAGATTCACCTCAACATATTCCAGTCCGAGATTCTTGAATTTCTCTCCAGCTATGAAACGGCACACCTCTTCAAGAACGAACTTACCTATCTTATGGATCATTCCATTCTCCTCCGCAGCAGGGATAAATATCTCCGGCGAAATGTATCCATACATATCATCATTTAATCTCAGAAGTGCCTCAGCACTGTTATATTTTCCAGAATCTATGCTGTATATAGGCTGATAGTAAACCTCAAACCTGTTCTCGGCAAATGCCTTCTCAAGTATCATGTCCATGTCCCGCATCAGATCATATCTTTCCTTGTTATAGATATCTCTGGCATAGAGAACACGGCCTGTATACTCGTGCTCAGCAAGCTCATCGCCAAACCGCATCACACTGTCAACATCCTCTATATCCTGAGGACATCTGGTGATACATATTATCGGCAATAGATTTATAAACATATCATTATACTTATATCCCTTCTTCAGCTTCTCATTTATCCACTCCGCAAAATCCTCAGCCTGATCCTTGATACGCTGGTTCATGACACATCTGAACATTCCGTTTCCCAGATAATACCACTCAACATCATATCCGTATGGTCTGCTCCACTCTAAAAAGTCTTCAGAGATCTCCCTGAGCAGCTTATGATATTCCTCAACTCCCAGAATCCCGCGAAGAGTCTTGTCATTCTCCATAGTTATCATAACTATCGTTATATCAAGGCCATTATCCAGAGAATTTCTCACGTCGTCCATGTATCTTGTGATCTTGTTCAGGCCCGTGGCACTGCTTATAAACTGCTCCGGACTCTGTATCAGCAACGCAACGAACAGTAATCCAATCGCATTTGCAAACATCTCAATCGGAATATCCGGGTTAAACATCTGAAATACGGCCGCAACAACAACCAATGGGAATATCGCTATGGTTGATACAAATCTTCCTCTTGTAAGTCTCCTGTGGTATCTCGTAACAACCATGAAGCCCAGAATCATATAAAATATTCCGGCAACATACAGAAATGTCATGAAAAACTCTCTTCTGTACTCTCCCTGTCCGCCTATACTGAATACACACGGGGTGAAAAAATTAACTCCGAGCATGATTATGCACAGCAACGTTGGAAGTACCAGTATGAAACTCTTCACTTTACCTCTGAATATGTGTATGGCATCCACTATGTTCATCACATAAGTGGCATACATAGCCGATGAAACGACATGGAAAAAGAGATATCCCGTATGGAATATGTATTGGGTGACTACATGCCTTTCACCCATATTGTCAAATGCGATGGCGCCTATATCAAACGCTGTGGCAACCATTGCAATGGTCAGAACAAATTGAAACTGCCTGTTTAATTTGCCTCTGGTCATCTTCTTCATGATGACTGAGACCATGATAAGAGTAAACACGCAGAATGCCGCGTAATCAAAGTATAGTACTTTGCTCATATTATCCTCCTATGTACAACTCCTCCACCTATAGAATAATATAACAAATATTTCTAGGTCTTTCAACGCATTATATCCGGGCGGTCTGTTATCACTGCATCTACGCCCAGTCTGCACATACGTCTCATCCAGTGTGGATCATTCACAGTCCACACATATACCGGTATGTGCTTGCGCTTCATTCTCTTCACAAATTCCTTCGTGCATAGAAGATAATTCGGCGATATAAAATCCGCTTTACACCGTCTCATTCTTCTCTCAGGAAAATACTCATTCAATCTGACACCGAGCTTAGCCTTTTTCTTACCGACAAGCAGTCCGGTCTTTATCCTCGGGTCTATGGCCTTCACATTGTACGACACTTTGTCCTTGAAGGATTTTATCGAGAACTCACCGTATCCAAATCTCCCCTTGACAAGATCTATGACACGCCTCTCGTATCCGCTCTCCTTTAATTCTATATCAAGACATATCTTTCCGCTGCAGAGTTCCAGGACTTCGTCAAGCGTAGGCACTCTGTAGCCTTCTTTTGATGCAATATCATTGATTCTGTTGTATGTCATATCTCCTATCTTTCTGCCGTCTATAGTTCCATCATGAAATACTATGAGTATATTATCACTGGTTTTCCTCACATCGAACTCCGCCATATCCGCCTTCAGATCTATAGCTATCTGAAACGCTTCAAGTGTATTCTCATGAGGCGCAAGGGCACTCGCTCCTCTGTGTGCTATCACCATAGTCTCTCTATTCATGCAAATATACATCTCCATTCTGATCAATATCTAAATCATATATATCATCTATCGGTATCTCGGTTCTGTCTTCCATAACTATCTTTTTCCCATATACGTCAACATTGCGTATATATCCCGACACATGTTCGTATCTTCCACCGGCTTTTCTGTCATCCTTTACAAAATACTCTATACTCACACATTTTTTGTCTGCATTATGCATTATATTCAACAGTTTCTGATCAAGAACCATTTTCTGACTCTCATCCAGCTCCAACTTCTCATCGGTGAGCCTTGCAGTCTCCGCTATGGCTGCTCCATGTCCTGTGAGTGCGGCAAATGGGGCAAACTGTGCTGCTCTGTCATGGATAGACATGTGCGGATGAACAGAGGACACGTGATGTGGAAGCTGTATTATGTCATCGTAATTATCTTCCATAAGCCCCTCCTAAGCCTTGTGACCGCCTATCTGTCCGTTCCTCTCTATCGTCGTACCGCCCTCCTCAAGATTCATTCCCTTAAGGACTGCATTTTTGCCAAATTTCTTCTTGAGCTCTATCATCGCTTTCTGCATGCTCTGCTCCCGCTTCATATCCTGCTGCTTTTTCTCCGTCTCTGCTGCCCCGTCTCCAAAATCATCAAACAGACTGAGCTGCCTTGATGACTGTTTCTCATGTGCCGCAGTATTCGATATGATATTGTTCGCCGTGACATATATCCTTCTGACATACAATAAAGGATCTACGATCTCTTCAAACAATCCGGTCACCGCATCCATGATGACCTGTGTAGATGATGTATACTCTCCAAGATTCACCGTTCCATGGGCACTTTTCGGTATTTTCCTCCCATACATATCTGTCTGTATCTCTCCGGAAAATTTTGCTCCCGCGGCGTTCTTTTTGAGATTATCTATATCATACCCCACTGTTATGACCATCTGATCTGTCTTGACATTTTTATCCACAAGATCCAGCACGAGCAGATCCGTCATCTCACGGATAATAAGTCTGGCTTTTTCATATTCGTATGGGCATGACAACACCTGTCCTGAACCTATGCTGTTCCTCTCCGGCTTGTAAGCCTTGATATCAGCAATGGTACAAGGCTCCCAGCCCCATGCATGATCTATGAGCAGCTCTGCATTTATACCAAATAATCTGTACAGCAGATCTTCGTTGTAATACTCATCGTCATGTCCCAGTGAGCATCTGGCGATATCTCCCATTGTATAAAGTCCATGACTCTCAAGTTTTCTCGCATATCCTTTTCCCACTCTCCAGAAATCTGTGAGCGGTCTGTGATTCCACAGCTTCTGTCTGTACGACATTTCATCAAGACTTGCTATCCTGACTCCATCCTTATCCGGGGCTATATGCTTTGCCTCAACATCCATCGCTATCTTACACAGGTAGAGGTTCGTTCCTATCCCTGCTGTTGCTGTTATACCAGTCTGTGCAAGCACATCCTGTATGATCGTCATGGCAAGATCGTGCGGACTCATCTTATATATCCCAAGATAATCCGTCACATCCATGAACACCTCATCTATGGAATACACATGCATATCCTCTGGTGCTACATACTTCAGATAGATGTTATATATATCCGTACTATACTTCATGTAATATGCCATACGTGGCGGAGCGGCTATATACGAAACCGCAAATTCATTATGCTCCGCAAGCTCATTGGAATCGCAGCTCTCCCCGGAAAAGTTTCCACCGGGTGAAAGTGTTCTCCTGCTGGCATTGACCTCCTTAAGCCTCTGCACCACCTCGAACAGTCTGGCTCTTCCAGGTATACCATAGCTCTTCAGCGATGGGGAAACAGCAAGGCATATAGTCTTCTCTGTTCTCGACGCATCTGCCACAACCAGATTGGTGGTCAGCGGATCAAGTCCGCGCTCAACACATTCAACCGATGCAAAGAAGGATTTCAGATCTATCGCAATATACGTTCTATCTTTCTTATCCCTATCCACAGCCAATCCCCCTGTCACTTCATGCTCAGTCTTAATCTTCTCTTTCTGATGCTTATGTGCCTTGGGTCACATACTATACAGCAGCCGTCTCAGCACCCTTCCCACCGGCCCGTGTATGCCCCAGCACTTTCCTCGATACGAGTATGTATGCGATTATCATCGCCGTACCTGTTATTATCCATGAAACTATATACACGTTCAAAAGCATGCCAAAAGAATGATATCGCGCAAACACCGTATATATCCATATGATCCTGAACACTACTGAACCCACAACTGTTATAATAGCCGGCAGCATGGATCTGCCAAGGCCTCTGAGTGCCGCAGCTGTCATCTCATATGTTCCTGTCATCGCCTCAAGGAGCATGACATGCTTCATTCTTATAAGTGCATACTTTATAACCTCTGTATCTGTTGTATAAAATCTCACAAGAAAATCCCCTGAAAGCATCATGACACTGCTGAACACAGCCGTCATAAGCATGCCCTCTAACATGGCAATCCTGAGAGCTTTTCTGCATCTCTCCTTCTCACCTGCACCATAATTCTGGCTCACAAATGTCACTGCTGCCTGTGCGTATGCGGATATGACAAAATATGCAAAATATTCAAAATTAAGACCCGTGGATGAGCCTGCCACAGCATCAGGACCAAAGCTGTTGATTCCGCCCTGTATCAGCACATTTGACAATGAGAAAACTGCCGTCTGTATCGCTGATGGAGCTCCTATCCTGAGTATCTTTCCCAGGCACACTTTATCTATTCGTATATTCTTTATATCGAGTCTGAGTGGACCTTCCTCATGCATCAATATATACATGACTATTCCCGTACTGACAACATTTGATATGACCGTTGCCATGCCGACGCCTGCCACTCCAAGTTTACACACACACACGAAGAACAGGTTGAGTACAACATTGAGTACGCCTGAAACTATCAGGCAGTAAAGCGGACGCCTTGTATCACCTATAGCTCTGAGCACAGCCGCTCCAAAATTATACAGTATGATAAAAGGCATACCTACGAAATAAATTCTAAGGTACAGCACAGCCTGGTCAAGCACCTTGGCAGGAGTATCAATAGCCTCAAGTATAGGTCTTGCCACAAACATTCCAACCACAAGCATAGCTATTCCGCATATAAGGGCGAACTTCACGCTGGTATGGACACATTTGCTTATTGAATCCTTCTTATTCTGGCCTATATAATGCGCCACAAGAACATTCACACCGACAGAAAGTCCCACAAATACATTCACAAATAGAGCAACGACTGCAGCATTACTTCCAACTGCTGCCAGTGCATCACTTCCCGCAAATCTTCCTGCCACAGCCACATCAGCCGAATTGAAAAGCTGCTGCAATATACTGCTGGCCGCCAGCGGCATTGCAAATATAAGCATCTTAATCGCCAGTGAACCATTTAACATATCCATCTCGTGCGATTTTTTTCTATAATCGGTGTTCTTTTCTGTATTCGTTTCTTTGCCTTTTTCTTTGCTTTTTTCTATGCTTCTTTCTTTACTCTTTTCTGCGCTCATTCTGATGTCCGTCTCTTTTCCGTCATTGTGTTTCATCCTGATATGATCTCCGTTTTCTTATCTAGTGAGCACCCTCATACTTCTGAAGATAGTTGAATAGTGCTCCTATGAGATTGGAATCGTTACCAAATTTGCACAGGCCCACCTGCATCTCATTATAAATCACTGAAAATTTCGCCAGTTTATCCACATACTTCTTCACGCCCTGTATAAATCTTGGTTCCGCACTGATTCCACCGCCAAGGAGTATGATGTCCGGTGCCAGCAGAACATGCATGTTCATACAGTGCTTGGCAATATTCAGATACCAGTCCTCAAGCACATCTATGACCGCCTTATCACCGGCAGCCTCCCACTCATATATCATCTCACCTGACACTTCATCTTCCCTCATGCCCTTGACTGCTGCCACCTCTCTTCTGAGTGAGCTTACCGATGCCTGCATCGTCCAGGTGACATTGTCCGGAAGTTTTACATGTTTCTTTGTATTCTTGAGATTCGCCTCAAGCGGTACAAGTTTGTCTATATTATCCCTGTTCACATCCTCAAACAGGTACGACATCTCACCGGCAACCATACCTCTGCCGTGGAGTATCTTTCTGTCTATGACTATTCCTCCACCGACACCTGTGCCAAATACCAATACAACTGCGCTGCTATAGTCCTTTGCATTTCCCTGCCATATCTCCGACAATGCTGCACATTTGCCGTCGTTCTCAAGCGCTACCTTAAGTCCATCGCATCTCTCGCTTACAAGCTCGCCTATATGTGCTTTGTCAAGGTAAGGCAAGGCTCCGCCGGCATAACATATTCCGTTGTCCACGTCCACCTGTCCAGGAAGTGATATTGCTATTCCTTGTATATCATATCTTTCCTTATATCCATCATATATCGACTGAATTGCATCAAGGAATGCATCCAGCCCCTGTTGTATGTTCTCCAGTCCATTTCCAAATCTTCCAGGTGTAGGGAATTTATTCTTCTCCATTATCTCAGCTTCTCTGTCCATCACACAGTGTTTTATAAATGTTCCGCCTACGTCTATCACAATGTACATATCTTCTCCTCCATACCGAATAGGTTTTATTACTATATATTTTTCTTCAAGCTAAAAAATAGCAGTCTCAAATGTATATACAGTATATATTATACTATATCGAACACACATTCGAAAACCACTATTTTTATGTTAGCATATTTTTTTGTTATCAACAACTACTTTTGTAGCATAACAACAAGTTGTGTACGCCACAGGGACGTTCCTTCTGTAACGAGGAGTGTCCCTGATTACTACTTTTCTTTAGGCAGGATAATATTAAGCAGAATTGCAACCATTGCCGCAGGAACAATTCCTGAGCCTCCAAAAACAAGCTGGAGCAGCTGAGGGGCATTTGCTAGAATACCAGGATTGGCTCCCATTCCATAGCCTACGCCCAGTGCTACTGAAACTATAGACAGGTTGCGTGCGCTTAATGGTTCCTTTGTTATGAGCTGAATACCACTGATAACTATCGAAGAGAACATCATAACCGCAGCTCCGCCAAGCACTGACTGAGGCATGATCGATACCAGTGCTGCAAGTTTAGGGCAAAGACCACATAATATCAGAAATATCGCTCCTGTTGCAAGCGCAAATCTGTTGACGACCTTAGTCATGGCTACAAGTCCCACATTCTGGCTGAATGATGTATTTGGAAGGACTCCAAACACCGCTGCAAGAGATGAACCCAGACCGTCACACATCACACCACCTGAAAGTTCCTTATCTGTGGCTTCCCTTCCAAGGCCACCTTCCATAACACCTGATATATCACCGACAGTTTCCACCGCTGTTACAATAAACATTATGAGAACGGGAAGTATTGCACGCATATCAAACACCGGTTTTACAGGCATGAGCTGTGGAATCGCAAACCAGGAAGCATCTTTCACCTTGTCCCAGTTCAACACCCAGGCTTTTGTATATTCCACACCATCAGCAGTTATACCTGTTCTCGGAAGGACAAGTCCCATTATGATCGCCGCGATATAACCTGCGATTATTCCAAAAAGAATAGATGACGAGCTTAAAAATCCTTTTGTCCAGTGCTTAAAGAAAAGAATAACCACAAGGACAAATAATGCAAGCAGAAGGTTCTCCATGGAGCCAAAGTCTGCGGCATTATTTCCACCTCCAAACGAATTTATTCCCACCGATATAAGGCTGAGTCCAATTGATAAAACCACTGTACCTGTTACAACAGCCGGGAAAAACCTGCGCAGAGGTTTCAGGAAGAAACCAAGCACAGTCTCAAACAAGCCACCGATAATGGATGCACCCATAATCGCACCATACGCAAGCACTCCACCGCCCATGGTTGCCGCTACGCTGTTGAATACTCCTATAAAACCTGAAGATGTACCCATAATGATCGGTACCTTTCCTCCAACAGGACCTATTGAGAAAAGCTGTATCAGGGTGACAACTCCCGCGATAAGCATTGCGTTCTGAAGCAGCGAAAGCTGAAGATCAGCAAATTCACCACCGACCAGTCCGCATGCTCCTGTGATAATTAATAACGGTGTCAAATTTCCGACAAACATTGCAAGGACATGCTGAAGTCCAAGAGGTATCGCCTGGGAAAGAGGCATCCTTCCATCAAGCTGGAATGCTGTTTCTGAAAGTTTAAACTTATTTTTCATCTGTTGTTTTCTCCTGTATATTTTATTTTCATATTACAGATTCTGTTATTCTGCTTATGTTATCTCCAATTACTCTTCCGGCATGGACATAAGAATCTTCTCCGGTGTGATCGGCAGTTCTCTGTGCCATACACCTGTCGCCCTATATATGGCATGTGCAATAGCAGGTGCCGGAGTGTTGATAACTATTTCTCCTATCGATTTGGCTCCAAAAGGACCTGTAGGCTCATAGCTGTTTTCAAATTCCACTCTCAAATGCCCCATATCAAGACGGGTTGGTATCTTGTATTGCATGAAACTCGACTCTATCGGGCATCCCTTCGCATTGTAGGTGATGTTCTCAAACAGAGTGTGTCCTATTCCCTGGACTATGCCTCCCTCAGCCTGAACACGTGCCAGTGCCGGGTTTATGGCTATGCCACAATCCACGACTGCAGCATAATCCAGTATCTTCACTTCTCCTGTATATCTGTCAAGTTCTATCTCAACCATTCCGACCATATATGGAGGAGGCGAAACCGGAGACGAATGAGAGACTGTAGCTACAGCGGCAATATCATTTGCGACCTGATCCTTAACACTTATATCAGCCAAAGAAACGCTTTGATCTGTTCCTGTCCGATATGCCCTGCCATTTTCGAAATACATTTCATCCTGTTCACATCCAAGCATTCCTGCTGCAATTGCGCACAGCTTCTTCTTCAATTTATCACAGGCAAGCTCCACAGCCTTTCCTGTTACATACGTAGTGGATGAAGCATACGAGCCGGAATCATATGGTGAAGCATCTGTGTCTGCTCCAAATACCGCCACGTCATCAACCGAGCAATCCATACACTCCGCAACCATCTGTGCAAGGATAGTATCACATCCGGTTCCCATATCTGCAGCACCGATTATCAGGTTAAATGTACCATCATCCGCAAGCTTGACCGTTGCAGATCCTACATCCACATTCGATATACAAGAACCCTGCATGGCCATTGCTACTCCTGCAGCCCTGACTTTTCCGTTTCCCATGTTCCTGACAGGGTATTTATCATCCCAGTTAAATATCTCCTTGCATCTGGCCATACATCTGTCAAGAGCACACGCATTTGCCGTCTCGCCATAATACGCAGGCATCTTCATTCCCTCGCGCAGCATATTCTGCTCACGGATCACGGTCGGATCTATCCCCAGTTTCTCCGCAAGTTCATTCACCGCAGACTCAAGCGCAAAGATTCCCTGTGTAGCCCCATATCCTCTGTATGCACCAGCCGCCATAGTGTTCGTATATACAACATCATATCCAAACCTATATGCCTCAAGGCCTCCTGTATATAACGGGATGGACTTATGCCCGCTAAGTCCGACTGTTGTAGGTCCATGCTCCCCATACGCTCCAGTGTTGGACAGAGTATACAGATCAAGTCCTCTTATATGTCCATCGCGGTCTGCTCCCAGACGGACTCTCACCTCCATCTCATGGCGCGGTGAACCTGCGATCTGACTTTCCTGTCTCGTAAATATTATCTTAGCCGCACGCCCGGTCTTCATGGTCACAAATGCAGGATACACCTCACTTACCGCTGTCTGCTTTGCTCCAAATCCGCCTCCTATACGTGGTTTTTCCACTCTGATCCTGCTCTTTGGAATGCCAAGCGCTCTTGACAGAATACGACGTACATGAAACACGATCTGTGTAGAAGAAATTACATGAAGCCTTCCATAACGGTCAAGGTGTGTATACGTTCGAAAAGTCTCCATCATAGCTTGGTTAAAGGCTCTCATATGATATCTGTTCTCCAGCACCTCATCGCAGTCAGCTATAACAGCATCAACATCGCCATCACCGCCTACATCGCTTGCTATCAGGTTGCGTTTCGGATCGCCTCCTACCTGAACTGGCGGAAACCAGTCGTCCTCAGGATGAACCAATATTTCATTATCCTTTGCCTTGTGGAAATCCAGAACAGGCTCCAAGATTTTATATTTAACCTTTATGAGTTTCATAGCCTTAATTGCTGACTTTTCATCCTCAGCTGCTATGATTGCAACCACATCGCCCACACACCTCACATGGCGGTCCATAATGAGTCTGTCATACGGTGACGGCTCAGGATATGTCTGTCCTGCTATTGCAAACCGGCTATTTGGCACATCCTGCCATGTGTAAATATCTACTATTCCAGGTATTTTTTTTGCTATGGAGACATTTATATCCTCCACAATAGCATTCGCATGTGGACTGCGAAGCAGTTTCACAACAAGTGCATCACCGGGAGTGATATCATCCACATATACCGGTTTGCCAAGAAGTAACTGCATAGAATCTTTTTTTCTAACGGATTTATTAACTACATTATATTTTTTATGTTCCATGAGTTCACCCCTTTACCGTCTGTCATCTGCAGAAATTCTACTGTCTAAGTAATTTCGGATTCCTCTCAGTTGTCCCTCATATCCGGAACATCTGCACAAATTTCCGGCAAGATATGCCCTGATCTCATCATCCGATGGATCAGGATTTTCTCTGAGAAGAGCTATTGTATTCATCACAAAACCCGGGTTGCAGAAACCACATTGATCAGCACCCTGATCAGCAATGAACCCGGCAAATTCTGCTGCCTCATCCTGAAGGCCCTCAAGGGTCTGCACCTCGTGTCCATCTGCCCTGGCAGCAAGCATCGAACAGGAAAGGACAGGAGTCTGATCCATAAGCACTGTACACAGACCACAATTTGACGTCTCACAGCCGCGTTTCACACTATAACAGCCATGATCACGCAGAAAATCTATAAGGAGCATATCAGGAGCTATATTTCCCGAGACGAATTTCCCATTTAATTTAACTTTTATTTCCACTGCTGCTCCTCCTCAATCTTTTTCAATAATCTCTGTCCAAGCACACGTATCAGACGGCTTCTGTATTCTGCGCCAGCACGATGATTGCTTCCAACCGGGATCTTGTCAGAAACCCAACTGGCAAATGCTTTCTCTGTATCATCAGAAAGTCCCCCTGTGAGCAAGCCTTCTTCATCCAGAACAAGCATCGCCCTTCCAGGCCTTGCTCCCACAGCCAAACGGTATTCTCCATCCACGCATGATGCCGAACATGCAATGACAGGAAAATCTGTTCTCTGATTGCGGACTGATGCATAAGCAAAAACTCCGGGAGTTTTCCTGATGATCAGATGTACAATCACGTCCCTGTCCTGTTTCATGCCAACAAATTCCCTGAGAGGAATCATACCACCATGATAAAGCTCTACAAATGCATCCATAGCTAAAAAAACTGTCAGAATGTCTGAAAACCCGAAACGTCCCCATATGCTTCCGCCAATCGTTGCGAGATTTCGGAACTGAACTCCCACAATATCCTTCACCGCTTCGCATACTGCACCATGTGTATATTTGTTTAATCCGTCATGCAGCTCTATCTGACGGAGTGATGTCATTGCACCAATAATGAATTCGTCTTCTTTTTCTTCAATCTTATCAAGTCCCAGATCACACATATCTATGGCTGTCTGTATCAGGCGATCCTGCATTTTTGTCCAGAGCATTCCTCCGATAATACAGCTTCCCTTTTTCTGATTCAGTTCATATGCCTCATCAATACTTTGTGCGCGTACATAATTCTGTATTGTTACCATAAAAGCTCCTTTTAACATATAAACACAATTTTTCAAAATATATTATATTAAAACAGCTTGTCTTTGAAAAGATGCTTTGTTACAATACCGTTGTATTATTTCAAGAATAACGAAAGGAACATTGAATTCATGAAAACAACTTTTAAAAAGCAACTATCTATCATCCTTATCTGTACTATGCTGGCAGTACTTACAGCCTGTGGTACAGACAGTGCTACGACAACACAGAGTACTACGGAAAGCACCACAGCTGCTTCAGTATCCGAATCAGCTTCCAGTGAAGAAGTATCATCTGAAGAATTATCTTCTGAAGAGTCTTCCACTGAAGCAGATGCTGAACAGACTGTATACCCTGTAACAGTTACTGACCAGGCCGGCCGTGAAGTTACAATTGAAAAAGAGCCATCTTCTATCGTGAGCGGCTACTATATTTCTTCAAGCCTTCTGATCGCTCTTGGTCTCAAGGATAAGGTTGTCGGTATTGAGGCAAAAGCAGACAAGCGCCCTATTTATAAGCTTGCTGCACCAGAACTGACAGAGCTGCCAAATGTTGGAACTGCCAAAGAGTTCAACCTTGAGACATGCGCTGCTCTTTCCCCTGATCTGGTTATTCTGCCAATGAAGCTGAAGGATGCAGCTCAGAGCCTGACAGACCTCGGTATCGCAGTACTGCTCGTCAATCCTGAAAGTCAGGATCTTCTGACAGAAATGATCAACACCATAGCTACGGCAACTAACACCAACTCAGAGGCTGCAAAGCTGCTCGCATATATAGATTCTCAGAAGGATATGCTTACTTCAGCTCTGTCTGGCGTAGAACCTGAAAGTGTATACCTTGCCGGCAACTCATCATTCCTGTCTACTGCCGGTCCTTCTATGTATCAGTCAAGCATCATAGAGCTTGCCGGTGGAAAAAATGCAGCTGATTCTATCACAGACACCTACTGGGCTGAGATAAGCTATGAGCAGCTTCTTGCATGGGATCCTTCTTATATAATAATCGCATCTGATGCCGAATATACAGTAGATGACGTAATGAACGATCCAAACCTTGCAGAATGCACTGCTGTAAAAAACAGCCACGTATATGCTATTCCTGGAGACGTGGAAGCATTGGACAGCCCGGTACCTGCAGGAATCCTGGCATCTGTATGGCTTGCAGGGATCCTTCATCCTGATCAGGTATCAACTGACACATATACAACTGAAATGACAAATTATTATGAAACATTCTATGGAATCAACAATTAATAACAAGCGTAAAAATAAAAACAAAGCAACAATAACTATTATACTGGGAGCTGTCATTCTGGCAGCTCTCAGTATATTTTCTTTTTTTGTCGGAAAATATCCTCTCACACTTAATGGATTGCTGCAAGGTGATGACATGCAGTGGCGTGTATTTCTCACGCTTCGCGCAAGCCGCGGAATCATCGGCTGTATAGGGGGATTTGTTCTCGGCATAGCAGGATTTGTATATCAGACTGTCTTTAAGAACCCATTGGCTTCTCCAGACATCATAGGTGTATCCTCAGGTGCAAGCGCCGGTGCCGCATTTGGCATTCTGTTTTTGTCCGGGACAATGTCTGTAACCATATCTGCTTTTGCCGGAGCCATATGCTGTGTGATACTGGTTCTGCTTCTGTCATCGCTGACATATGAGCGTGATGGAAAAAGCATAGTACTGGCAGGCATAGCAGTACACAGTCTTGCCCAGACCGCTCTTGTATGTCTGAAGCTGACTGCCGACCCTGAAAAACAATTATCATCAATTGAATACTGGATCATGGGAAGCCTTAATGGCATAAGTATATATTCCATTGGTTCAAATGTAATACTGTGCGCTGTCTGCCTGCTGATAATGTTCCTATTGTACAGGCAGATCATAATGCTCTCCCTTGATGACGCAGAGGGCAAAATGCTTGGTGTGAATGTTAACCAGATACGAATGCTGGTTCTTTTGATCGCAACCCTGGCAACTTCAAGTGTGATCAGCATGACGGGACTTATCAGCTTTATCTCTCTGCTTGCTCCGCACGGAGCCAGAATGCTGCTCAAAAATAACCGCTTATCAACTATGCTTCTAAGTGGTCTTATAGGTGGATGCCTTCTCACTTTCGGTGATATACTTGCCCGCAGTGTATGTTCCACAGAACTACCGGTCAGTATATTCACAAGTATCATAGGAGCACCATTTCTTATCTATCTATGCATAAGGAGGAAACCTGTAAAATGAGTATATTAAACATACGCAATCTGTCAGCCGGCTACCACCACAGCAGCCGCACCAGCACCACAGATGTGCAAAATGTGATAAATAATATCAGCTTTTCTGCAGAAGAAGGTACAATTGTTGGTATACTTGGCGAGAATGGCTGTGGCAAAACAACCCTTATCAAAGCAATCGCCAATTTGATTACGCATAGTGGCTGCTGCGAGTTAGATAATCTCCAGCTGGAACATATGCCTCACAAAAAACTAGCACAGCTATGTGGATATATCCCTCAAAAAAGCGGCATATCCATAGACATATCTCTCTTAGATGTTGTCATGATGGGATTTAACCCAGAGCTTAAGCTTCTTCAACCCCATACTGAGGCCATGAAAGAAAAGGCTTATAAAGTTCTTGCAATGGTCGGACTTGATTCACGGATAAACGATAATTTTCAGACATTGAGTGAGGGTCAAAAACAGCTTGCCCTGCTGGCACGTACATTTGTGGCAAAACGGAAGCTTTTACTCCTGGACGAACCGGAAAGTGCACTGGACTTCAGGCTGCGTTACCAGATCATGAACCTTCTGTGCAGCTATGTTGAACAAAACCTCGCGGTGTCTCTGGTAACGCTTCACGATTCATCACTTGCATTAAATTACTGCAACACTCTTCTGGTTTTATCTGAATCCAAACTGATCGGTGAAATATATCCTGATAAAACACCCATTGAGGAAATGGAAATGCTTCTGTCCAAAGTTTATGGTACAATCAGTATCAGAGAACTTCGCAACCGTCAGGGAAAGCGCCAGCTTGTCATGATGAAGGAGGATGATATGCATTGAGAGCTGCTATTAAAATAACATTTTTTGATGATAATGATGAGAAATTCTTTGGTGAAGGTCCATACCGCCTTCTTTTGGCTATAGAAAAAACCGGTTCTCTCCGCTCCGCATCCCAGTCAATGGGGCTTGCCTACAGCAAAGCATTCCGCATGATAAAAAACGCTGAAGAGGCGCTGGGATTTTCACTTACAAGCCGCCAAGCAGGTGGCAGGTCAGGTGGGGGGAGCACGATAACACCAGAGGGAAAGGAATGGCTGAAAAAATATGAACAATATAGAGAAGCCTGTATTCAGGCCGGAAGCAAATTGTATATGGAGATCTTTTCTGACTAGCAAAAAGAAACATATCGTTATTACCGGTGACAGGAAAAGTGGCAAATCAACACTTCTCTCTTCACTTTTCGACAGACAAATGCCCGGAATTACATCATGGGCCGTCCCAAAAGAAGGCGTGTACATGAAAAATAACTCTAGCGGTGAAGTTGTACGTATCGGCAAATTCTGCTCTGATGCCACAGGTTGCGAGAACCTCATGCAACCCATTAAAGATGCCTTTAACAGCACATGTATTGCATTTTTAGAAAGCCTAGCAGACACAACAGCACCATGGATTACTGTAGACGAAATTGGATATCTTGAAAACACATCATACGATTATCAAAAAGCTTTCGAAAGGCTCATGAATAAAAAGCGGATCATTATGGTTGTTCGAAAACAGGATCTCTCATTTCTGAACCGGCTGTGCAGCCATAAGGATGTGTTCCTTGTTGACCTTGACAGACCATTTGGCAATTCCGGATGTATCATCATGGCTTCAGGGCAGGGAAAACGCTTTGGCAGCAATAAGCTCATGGCTGAATATCACGGACAGCCGCTCATAAAGTGGATACTTGATATAACAAAAGATTTGTTTTCCAGGCGACTCGTTGTCACCATACACCAGGATATTGAAAAGCTTTGCACAGAATATAGTATACCGGTAATCCTTCACTCCTCACCATATCGGAATGATATGATCCGTCTTGGTCTGGATACAATTGGTTCCTATATTGACCGCTGTGCTTTTATTCCTTCCGATCAGCCACTCATAAAGACGGAATCTATAGCATCACTATTATTATGTGCAAAAAATGAGACATCATATATATGGAGAACGTGTTATGACAAAACTCCAGGATCACCTGTGATATTTCCAAAAGAATATTTTGATGAGCTTATGTCTCTCCCACAGGGAAAAGGCGGGAATGTCGTTGTCCACAGTCACGAATCTCAGGTAATGCAGCTACCCGTCACCAACAAAACTGAATTGATGGACATTGACACACCAGCAGATATGGCGCGGCTGTAGGGACGTTCCTTCTGTCACCAAGAGTGTCCCTCTGTCTTATTCGTTACAGGGGGACACTCTTGGTGACAGAAGGAACGTCCCTGATTATTCTTGGATTTGACTCAAATCAAATGCACCGTTCTCAATCAACTTCAAAATTGTGTCTACCAAGTTGTTTTTTACAGTTTCACTTTCATTTTCAACGCCAGAATACTCTACATAAATAGTGTTCTCTCCCATATCAAAGGTTGCATAATATATTACGGTTTTGATACCTTGACTATTTGACTTTGTTACGAAATATCCTGCATTGATATCAACGCCGTCTACACTTGAAGTGATTGTATTTCCATCAATGATAGTATCTAATAGATTTACACCCTGTTTAGATACTACCATTCTTGTATCACCAATTTTTCCCTCAAGACCCAGAATATTATGATTGTCAGCATCAAAGTAAGCATCTGCGGTAACAGGCAAGTCTGCAAAAAGCATTTCAATCTCAGCATCGCTCAAGGGCCTTGTTGTTACATTTAAGTTAATTGAAGATTGTGATAAGTCATTTTTAACAAAAGTAATTGTTTCTCCACCATCCAGCGTGGCAATATCGTTTTTTGTACCAAACAGATTGCTTTGAAAAACTCCCACTCCAATCACAGCAACGAGTACGAAGCAAGCAGCAACAGACACCCATTTTTGCCGATTAGTTATTTTACTTGTTTTTTTCATAGGTTCAGCCTCCTTAATATACTGATTATCGACATTTCCCAATGCCCTTAAAAGTTTCTTTTCTTTCATACAGAGATACCTTCTTTCTCTAACAATTTTTTAAGTTCGTTCCTTGAACGAAATAATGACATCTTGATTTTGCTCTCGCTCATATCATATTCCGTTGCAATTTCTTTAATGGGCGATAAGTACCAATATCTTCTCATAAAGATTTTTCGCTGTTCTAATGACAGGGAAGAAAGAAAGCGGTTGAGAATATCCGTTAGAGCAATTTCTTCAACAATGTTTTCTGTACTATCCAACGATGGTATGCACTCTTGTATTTCATCAAGAATCAATGGCATTTGCCCGCCATTACGTTTCTTTGCATTGAGCAGTTCGTACCTGTCCAAAGATAAGTTGCGAGTAATCTTCCCTAAAAAAGTTTTTAGGACAGATGGACGGTTAGGCGGTATGCTGTTCCAAGCTCTTAAATAAGTATCATTTACACATTCCTCGCTGTCTTCGTCATTGTGAAGAATATTAAAGGCTATGTATCTGCAATACTTTCCGTATTTTTTTGAAGTTTCGGATATAGCAGCTTCGGAGCGCTCCCAATATAAATCTAATATCTGCTTATCATCCATAGGCTTCTCCTCCTCCTTTGTATTAAGGCCTTTCACTCTAATAGACGGGGAAAATGTGTCAAGCGTCACTTAAATTCAAAAGATATTTATTCAAAGATTAGCTTTCATTTTTTGAAAGAATATAATAAAACAGCAAAAGACATACACCAACAAGTCTCTTAATATTCAATGCGGAAAATTACAATTCATACAATCTTTTTGAAATCAATTTTATCCCTCATTTTTTCATGCTTTTCCTTTGGCTTAGATAAGGGAACACAATACTTATGTTCATTACAAATAACAAGCACTCCAAGAAAAGGTCGCTCGTCCTTACCAATCTGAGGAGATACCGATAAAACTCTGTCATCTATATTATGTAAGTTTCTGATGTATTTCATATCAATACGATATACTTCTAATGGTGCTTGAATCATTCATTTCTTCTTTAAAATATTTCAAGGACTATGTTTCCATAGTCCTTGAATGTAGTGTCACCGTAGCGACCCTAACGCTTTTTGAACGTCCACTTATCGGCAGGACCCTCCTTCAATATTATTGAACCAAATGCCATTCTTTTGTCAATGAATTTCTAAAAATTCATAATCTTTTTATATTTAGCACAAATCATTTTTCAGCCTCGTAGAGCGAAATACACCCACCGCACAAATCTTCGATTTGTACTCTGTGTATTTCGACTAATTATTCTTTTGAATGCCTTCTTTTATCTTATAAATACGTATCTTCCAAATCAAATATTGTACTATCCAAACTACAACAAATATTGCAACAAAAATAGCAAAATAGCTTAATACACCTTTAACAGAATGCTCCATCCATTCGCAAATATATGCAACTGTCATCATAAGTACAGATACAATTCCAAAATAAATGCTTGTTTGTTTTAATAAACTCCACTTATCTATTTCCCAGATAACAGATGCTCCTGCAAATCCTGCTCCAAGAACGGCACTTAAAACAGTCTGTATGATAATCGCTGTTACCTCATTGCCAAATCGTTCAATCAAACTCGGAACACATGAATAGTAACTACCATCACCGATTGCAAGTGAAATTCCAATTGTAATCAAATAACTAATTACAATTCCACCCAATAATCCAACAAATATTCTAGAAAATAATTCTTTTTTCATTTTTAGTCACCTCATAATCCTAATACTTTTTTGATCTTTGAAACATATCTTCTGGAAACATAACTTACAGTCCCATTCGATAATTCCATACAAATTGTTCCTACAAAGCTTAAATCAAGGCTTTTAACCTTCTTAAGATTCACAATTTCTGAATTTGATATCCTTACAAACTTACTGTTATCCAATCTTTCTTCCGCTTCATATAGTCTCAATCTAATTTGATACGTACCATTGTCTGTTTGGGTAAAAACTTTACTGTCTTCTGCGTAAATCTTTACTATGTGATCCGGATCTAATAGTTCGACCTTATCCTCTCTGATACCGGAAATAATTGTTGGAGCATCATCTAATCTGCTTACAAAATCAACAACTCTGTTAACTTCTTCCGTCATCTGTGCTGTTGTAATCATAATTTCAGGTTCTTTAGCTTCCGCATCGATATTAATATTCAGTTTCATGATTTTCCTCCTTTCTTGCTTTGTAGTATATCTGGATTAGGATTATTATCTATACTTTATCAATAGGTGGTAATTTTTTCTACCTAACTGGTCAAAAACAATGTTTTCGCAGTTGATTCCTTCCCTTGTTTTTTCCCTTATGAGGGTTCATAAACAAGGGTAAAACGATATAACACAATACAAGATGTGACGGGGAGGACACCCACGAAAATTTTAGTATTTTCAAGGGTTTGCCGAGATTTCTATAACCAAATATAACAGTTATTAAATTTCTTAAAATACCTCAAGTGAGACTTCAAATTTATCGCTCTGATTTTTAATACATGTAGGGACGTTCCTTCTGTCACCAAGAGTGTCCCTCTGTCTTATTCGTTACAGGGGGACACTCTTGGTGACAGAAGGAACGTCCCCGATTTCCGGTCAATTTCATCTAAAGTGTCCATTAGCGGATCCGGCATATTGAATCCTCATCTTTCTTATGATAACTTTTCCCACAGCGTATCAGAACATCAGGAGGAGTAAATTATGCCAAGAAAATATTATCCATTAACACCTTCACAAAAGATACATTTCAAACCAATTATTGAATTTGGCACTCAGCAAGTCGCAAATATAAGCATTTGTATGACTCTGCAGGCGCCGCTAGATTTCGGTTTGCTGAAAAAATGCATACAGCTGGAGTACGAAAGATACGAATGCCTGCGAATCCGTTTTACAAAAGTTGACCAAAATGGAGAGGTACGGCAATATGTTGTTTCTCACGATGACAGAGATATTGATTACGAAAACCTTTCATGGCTTTCCGGTGATGACGCTTATCACCGCATGGAAGAATGGTCCAGAATTCCGTTTGACGGGGACAATGTTCCAATGAATGTGATAAAAATGATCTCGCTTCCGGGTGGCTACAATGGGCTGTACATCAAAATCGATCACAGACTCATGGATTCATGTGGAGCTATCGTCATGGTGAATGACATCATGGAACTGTACTGTCATTACAAATTTGGCACGCCTTATCCCGAGGACATGGCAAGTTTTACTGACATGGTCGAACGTGATCTTAAAAAAAGCACAGACGAGAAACGTGTCTCAAAAGACCGCATGTACTGGCAAAATGTGCTGGAGGAAAATGGAGAACCTATTTACTCCGATATACAGGGACAACGGATACTTCAGGAAAGCAGACGCCTTCACAATGACAAGTCACTCCGCGCTGCAGATCAGGAGATTAACAACCTGTCTGTCGCTACAAAGAACTATCACCTGGATGCTGAGCCAACTCAGAATCTTCTAGATTTTTGTATGAACAATCACATATCCATGACCAACCTCATTCTCATGGGAATACGAACTTATCTCTCCAAGGCAAATGGCGGACAAACTGACATCTCCATAAGGAATTATGTTTCAAGACGTTCCACCCATGCTGAGTGGGTATCAGGTGGCTCTCGCGCAATGGCATACCCTTGCAGAACCATCATTGATCCGGACACAGAGTTTCTGGATGCAGTTTTCATGATTCAGGATGTTCAGAATCATGTATACCGACACTGCAATTATGACCCGGAACTTTTGTCTGACCAGATGAAAGAAATGTTCCACACTCCTCCACACACTACTTATGAGAGCGTGGGGCTTACTTACCAGCCTCTTCCTATCAGGCTTAAAAATCCGCATCTCGAAGACATTTCCGTAAGGAGCATGTGGATTCCAAATGGTACATCAAAACAAAAGATCTATCTCACCGTCATGCACAGTGCAAATGATCTGGGTTTGAATTTCTATTTCAGATACCAGACCGCAAGTCTCTCCGAACAGGACATCGAACTGTTCTACTACTACCTTATGAAGATAATCTTCAAAGGCATTGCCGAGCCAGAAATGACCGTGGGCGAAATCATCGAATGCATCTAACTATTTTTTTGGGATGGAGGTTCCTGCCCCCCCTTCGTGGGGACGGAGGTGCCTGACCCCATTTGATTAATTCAAGAAGGAGATTTTTAATATGAATAACAATATAACATTTTTAAACATTGTTGCCGAATACTGCAATATACCAGCTGATGAGATCACTAATGATATGCGATTCATAGAAGATTTGGGCTTTAGCTCCCTTGATTTCATGACTTTTCTCGGCGACCTTGAAGATACATTTGACGTGGAAATCGATGAAGATGAGATCATCAATATTCACACTATAGAAGACGCCATCAAGTACCTTGACAACCTGACAAGCTCTTCTGCATCGGTTTAACATTAAAAATCTGGGACGATGGAGTATGTCCCATTTTGCCTCACATAAAAGAAATGGAGATATGATATATGGAAGAAAATATTCTGGAAATTGTTGAAAAAAGCTGTCGGATACATAGAGATGTAATAGCTGTTAAATATCTGTCTCACAGAGAGATTGTCGAAAAGAGCTACGGAGATCTGTGGGATGACATTCGCAAAACTGCTGTCATTTTGCGAAATAATGGACTCTGCGGAACACATATTGCACTGGTGGGAAGCAGCTCTTATGAATGGATCTGCGCCTACATGGCTATACTTTTCACGGGAAATACTGCTGTACCGCTGGATGCAAACCTGTCTGCTCCGGAATTACATGAACTTCTGAATCGGTCAGGATCAACTGCATTATTCTACGGAGCATCCAAAAAGGATGTGATAACAGAACTGACAGACGATTGTCCCGAAATGAATATTGTATTCACCATGGAAAAGAAAGTCGATATAGAGCATCTGGAGGGTGCAGATTCAAATCCACAATTAGCAATTTTGTCATTTGAACAGCTCCGCAGCGAAATTACCATACCGGATGACTTTGCATTTTCCGATCAGGATAAGGATAAAATGTGTACGCTTATGTATACCTCTGGAACAACAGGCAAAAGCAAAGGCGTCATGCTGTCTCAATTCAATCTCGCACAAAATGTTGAAAATGTATATATAAATCTGGAACCTGGTGTAACTATTCTGAGCGTTCTGCCTATACATCACGCATTCTGCCTGACAATGGAATGGATGAAGGGCATTTCGCTGGGCGCCACTATCTGCATCAATGACTCGTTGCTCCACATGCTGAAAAACATGAAACGGTTCCAGCCGGTCGGCATGCTGATGGTTCCTCTCATGGTAGAAACCATTTACAAAAAACTCAAAGACGTCAACCCTCTCCTTCCTAAAAAGCTGGTTGCCAAGGAAGCATTTGGCGGTAAACTGGAATATATATTCTGCGGAGGGGCATATCTGGATCCTATGTATGTTACCGAATTCAAAAAATACGGAATAGACATACTCCAGGGATACGGCATGACTGAATGCTCCCCTGTAATTTGCTCCAACAATCACAGATACAACAGGCCCGGATCCGTTGGCAAACTCCTGGACAACTGTGCTGTTCGTTTTGTCGATGAGGAAATTCAGGTAAAAGGCACAAGCGTCATGTCCGGATACTACGACATGCCAGAAGAGACCGCAGAAGCTTTTCAAGACGGCTGGCTCTGCACCGGAGATCTTGGTTATCTCGACTCCGATGGTTTCATGTATATAACCGGAAGGAAAAAGAACCTCATCATCCTGGCAAATGGTGAAAACATATCCCCTGAGGAACTGGAAGGAAAGCTTTCTATAGAGCCCCTTATTTCAGAAATAGTCATTACCGGCGACGGCAACCATCTCACTGCTCACATATATCCAGATCAGGATTTTGTAGATAAGAAACATATGGATGCAGCCAGGACTTCTGAAAAATTGCAAAAAATCATTGATACCTTCAACAAAAACCAGCCAACATACAAAAGAATCTCTGCACTGGATATAAGAAAAGAGCCATTTGAAAAGAGTTCGACTAAAAAGATCAAAAGAAATCTCGTATAACAATAGACTCACACGCATTATTGTTGTAACATTGCTGTATTAGATAGTGACAAAACTGCAGCACCAAGCCAGGCAGCAGATAAAGGAGACAGCCATGATCAACTCAACCGATCCCCGATATGATAGAACTGAAAGTGACCTTCTAGATGCATTCAAGATACTTGCAGGTCAAAAGGCTCTGAACAAAATAAGCGTGTCCGAGATAACCAAACTCACAGGTGTGACCAGAAGCACATTTTACAACCACTACGAAGACATGCCTGCTTTCATCAATGCCATGGAAGACCGCATCGTCGATGAAATATTTCAGATCATGAATAGCTTCAAACCAGAAGGCAATCTTGAGATCTGCCACCAGTTCTTCAGGTCTCTATGCGAATACATGAAAGCAAATAAATTTCTCATGATCATCATTGCCACACCTGAGGCTTATGATTTCGTGGAAAAGGCACTGACAATGTTCCATAGATACGTGCGATTAATTCTGGAAAAATCCAGCAAGACCGGCCTGGCCCAGGAGAAATACTCATACGCCGTAGCATACGCAATAGGCGGCGTGGTTGGTATACTGCACAAGTTTGCGGTGGATAACTGCCAGGAAAGCAGCGACAAGATGTCTGCTTTCCTGACAGAAGCATTTCTGGATGGTATGAGACCGTATTTGGGGGTGTAGGTCTCCCATCATGGGGATCTCTCCAATATTACTCACATAATACAAGCACTACACAATTAAATGGCTAAAAATTTCCTTATATCCATTGCCAATGAAATGAATGTCTTTATAATAAATGTTAGGGCACATACGTTCTTCTAATCTTCAACCTCTCCCATGATTATTTTTTCAATATTTTTCACAATATATTCCTGAGCATTTTTACCATATATCGTAACTATATAATCAATATCACGCATGTTTTTTCGCATTTCATATCGAATCCCTAATCGTTCACCTTTTTCAGTAGGAACATTAAACGCCCTGCCAAATTGTTCAAATAACCTTTCTTCTATATATCCATTTAATTTTAACCAATCCTGAATATTTTTATATTTAATCTTTTGGAATCTGTTTTCATCAATCCCCATATTTATTTGTTCAACCAATCTAGTTATCGGCTTATCTTCCTGATATACAAATGATTCTAGTGCCTCAACTGGGAATTCTGCTTTTTTTGATTTTCTTGTTTTTCTACCAATAACTCCATCGTTACGTTTTACTTCTTCCAATACCTCTTTTACAAAATACATGCACCTAATAACATTTGGATTATTTAATACCGAATCTTCTCCTGCTGGCATGTTATTTACCGGATTATTTCCGTCAGCTATTCTTTGCAAATATAATATTGCTATATCTAATTTCTTTGCATCTATGTCCATAATATAACCTCTTCTTCAAGATATTTTTTTAACTTTTTAAGCTTTCCCTCTGTTAAGCTATCTCTATAGTGCAACCCCTCATAAGTTGAATGAAGCACAGGATATTTTCCTTTGGTTTTAAGAATATAATGTTCTGCAATCATCCATTCAATAATACTTTGTATTATCTCTAATGGCATATCCTTAAGCGCACCAAATTCAGGGATTTTATTAAGTCCATTATCCAAAATCCTTTTACTGTCACTACCATGAAGGATTTCAGCAAGCATCGTTACACCATAAAAACGAACATGACTCATATTTTGCAATCCACAAACTATAGTATAAAACACCTGTCCCAGCTCCCACTTATCATATATGACAGGTTTGAGTTTAGCCTTGATTATTTCAACATAATCATCTGTTGAAGCAATATTTATGTAAGAATTATTGCCTATATCTGCATTTGCCGAGTGTTGTTGATCATTAACTGCATTTTCTGCTTTTTTCTGAGAGGGTACAACTACCGGGGCTTCTGATTCCATTTTATATCCCATAAGTTCATAATAGTTTTTCTTAGGGACCATATTGTTACAGCCAGTGCCATCTTTTTTATAATTCGTACACCCAAGGAAAAATCCATCGTACTTTCCAGCCTTGACAATCAGATAGCCATCTCTGCACTTATCACACTTTTGTATTGCCAGCTTACCAGCCCGGTAATCATTGGTCATAAATCCGCATATTTCCGGCTCGTTAGTACAAATATAAAGTCTTAGCCCATATGCTTTTTTATACTTTAACTGCATTGGATAGCCACATATCGGGCACACTTTTTTTGCAAAATTCTGTACCACGTCTTCATTCCAATTGCCATGCAGAACCACACTCTTATAATCCTGTTTTAGTTCAAGTAAAAACTCCGAAGGATTTTGCTCTGGAGCAACAAAGAACACTCTATTTTTTGTCCTTGTCATAGCTACATAGAAAAGCCGCCTTTCCTCTGCATAGTCAATAGAACTGTCACCCTTTATTACAAAACCCAATACCGGATCATCTTCTATTTTAGATGGGAAACCATATGTTTCATTCTTTCCATTAACTATGATCACATCATCAAAACCGAGTCCCTTAGAAGAATGTGCTGTCATAAATGTGATGTCAAGCTTCGGGTATCTAACACTCTTGATCTTGTTACCACGATTTATGTATTCGAAAAGACCTGATTTTTCGAGATGATCACCATCAAATGCATATCTTCCCAATAGGAGAATTGTTCCCGGAACTTTTTCCTCTTGTTTTTTATATCCCAACAACTGGGTAAGTGCTACTTCAACAGCGTGGGCAACTGCATAATTTACCCCACTTCGTCTGTTACCATTTGGTCCTTTAGAAGTGCTGTCATATGTATAGATGATAACCGGATCCGTTATTCTTTTCTCCGATAAAAGTCTTTTTTCTATTTGTGCAGAGTTCTTTTGAATAAAATTACCTGCAATATCAATCACATCCTGCGAATTGCGATATGTTCTTACTATTTTTAACATCTTCGCATATCCCATTTTTTCAGCAAACTTTGTAAATAAAGTAATATCCGATCCGCTGAATGCATAAATAGACTGCCAATCATCACCAACTGCTATAATTTTTGCATCTGTCACTTCAGAAAGTGCTTTTGTCAGATCAAATCTTTGTCTGGAAATATCCTGGTATTCATCAACTATGACGTACTTAAAATCAAGCTTTTTCTTCATTTCCTTGACTTCACGGAGCAGTCTTGCTGACTCATTGATCATGTCTTCAAAATCTACCGCATTGTTTTCCTTAAGCCATCTGTCATACTCCAAATAACAGTCATGGCAAATATCAAGGAACAATCTGCTTCTCACATTCTGAGTGGAGTGATACATCCTGTTAAAGTCATCAGCATTGTATCCATTTACTTTGAAATTAGATATGAATCTACATATTAAATTGACAAGTTTTCTGGTATAACGATTTTCTTCTCCAGCAACAAGCATCTCCATAACTTCTTTATTGGATCTTGGCTTTAGCTCAAAACCTTTTTTCTCCAATTCTTCTTTCAAATGTGAGATCAATGTTCTTCTATCGTTATATGCTGAAAATGTGTAAATGAGCGATGTTCCATGCTTTTTATGCAACAATATTTTATCGTTTACAGCCTTTTTATATCTCTCTATTTCATATTTGCTATATCTATCGTTTTCACCATTTTCTGTTATACCAAAATGTTCTATGTAAGTCATTTTATTTCCCTGATATATAACAAAATCCGGAGTATAAGGCTTGCGTGAAAACTCTATTTGATACTGATATGGTGGTTCATATTCATAATCCAGGTTATTAAGATACAAGAAATTAGCTATCTCAACTTCCTGATGAGAACGTAATATTTCATTCTGAATCGTCACAGATTTTTTCGTTCTTGCATCAATAACCTCTCTTTTAAAATCTTCCAGATCACTACGCATAGTAGAGTAGTTTGCTTTTGCTATATTATTAAAGAAACCATTCAGGTCGTCACCTTCATAGGGAGCATCAAAATAAGATGCAAAAAACATTATAAGCTTGTTCACCACACTCTCATTCTGCATGATTGATCCTCTAAAATAATCCCTGATAACAAAATATAATTTAGAGCTATCTACAATATTTAGTTTTTCATCCGGGGAATTCTTGTGAATGATCGCATTTCCAGTTGAATGAAATGTTGCAATTGGACATGGTACTCCCAAAGCATCTTGAATTTTTTCCTTAAGCTCATTTACCGCCTTATTAGTAAACGAAACAACAAGTATCTGTGATGGATCAATCCCTTTCTTATCCACAAGATACTTGACTTTAGCAGCTACCGTAGTTGTTTTTCCTGCCCCGGCACCTGCAATTACCAGACAATAATCCTCATCTGTTAAAATCACCTTTCTCTGGTCTTCATCAAGAACCACTTCAGGATCAACAGATTTAAGAATATTATCCAAATAATCCTTTTCCTCCTGCATAGCCCATGAAATATATTCTTCATTATGCTTATCAAAAGTATCATCTATATTGTTATAAATATGAATCGCCTTGCTGATATCATCGGCATCAACGTCATTCACACTACAGAAATTATAAAGCATGCCACTCTGAGCAAGAACATCGAAAAAATTAATAGTCTCATTGTATTGCTTTATAAGAGGCAAATAGTCACTCTTTGCAATATATCTCTTTTCAGCAAGCATTTTATCAATACACGCATAAAACTGCATTATCTTAACACAGTTCTCGTTACGGCTTCTATCAATACTCGGAACAGAACTTGTTTTCTCAGTATTCACTTTTACCCTTTTACGTCCAAGTATCCTATCTAACAATCCCATTAATTGATTTCCTCGTTTTTATCAGACAAAGCCTAAGCCTCTTTCTCATCTTTCTCACTATACTTCCAGTTACCAAATCCGCAATTCATCGCAGAATTATATACTGGCTTAATAATCGATTTCAATTCTCCTGCAAACTCAATAGGAGTCAGTCCTTCTCGATATAATCGATTCTACATTGTCATCAACAACCATTTTCGTTTTTCGTAACTGTTCAAATCTTGCTAAGGCTTCTTGCCTTTCATCATTTGAATTATCATCTATACAAATTTCCCTCATATTCTGTCGTTTTCCATTCATTAGGCTCGCTTTTAGTAGCTTTGGTCTTACTTTTGTTCTATCGGTCTCTCCGACCTCTATAATCATTTTTACCATTATTAAATGTATATCTTCATATTCTATATTTGAATCACATTGACTAACGTAAGGTATATATCCACACTACCAAGACAAGCTATTTTTTCGCTGTTATAATTTATTTTTGCTAGCCAATATGCTATTGGCTAGAATATATTGAACAGTTGCTGGTCAGCAACTGCAAATGAAGTATATCCATTTTGGGCTACTCATAGTAGCAATGGAACTTAATATTATTGCCACTAATACACTCTGAAAGAAAGTAATTCTATTGTCGTTATAAATAATCTAGAATAAATCTGTGAAAGTCACCACATTATCCAAGATGATCTTGTCTCTGCCATTATTTTCTGCTCACGTACCATAAGTCGTGTCAAACGTTGAGAGTTCTGTTGAAATCCCACATCATAAACATAAGCGACACCAAGCATAGGTATCCGATAAATGATTACTACCAGTCATTAATCGAACACTTTATGTACGATATACGAAAAAAGTGTTCGATAGTGTTCAACAAAGTGTTCATTAGTATTCAATAAAGTGTTCGATAACCATTAGTATCGTCACTGAATTACATATTTAGTTGCCGGTCCTTTTCCAACCTTTTTAATCAAATCTTTTGCAATCATCTTATCAAGCAATTTTCTTGCACCAGTCTTCGACTTATAACCGCCAATATCCGCAGCTTCTTGAGAAGAAATGCTTCCATTACGTCTGATATACTCAAGTATTTTCTCTTCTTTCGTCACTGCAGTTGCTTCTGCTTGATTTATGTTTTCTTTTCTTATATCAGCAGCCCTCGGAATATATACAACCTGTCCAACCTCTAGCGTTAATGTTACCCTGTCATTACGCTCTGAAAAATCAAATTCCGGCTTTTTCCAGTTTTGCTCTGCCCATGCAGTCATTATCTTATCGATACCACTTCCGGCGCGCTCACCGACATTAACGAATCCAAACATCTTTAAAATATTAGGGTTTCGAGGATCGCTATTGCCTCCGGCATAAAACTCCTCTTTTGTTACCCTGATAGTACCAGGATTTGAAATGCTAAGTTCTTTACCCTTTTTAACAACAAGAATTCCTCTTCTGCCATAATAATTTGCATGTGACAACGCATTTGCCAGTGCTTCTTCCAAAGCATCATGAACATCAACTCTGTCCACTCGATACCCATCTCTTCTATTTGCAAATGGAACCGCTACCTCATCATCTATTCTGGTACGCACCTTGCAGAAGAAATCGTATATATTTCCACTCCAGTCACCTTCGTTAGAGTGTGTCCGAAACAGCCAACGAACGGCTTTATCATTGCATTCTTCACGATAGTCCAAGAAATAATTTGGAAAAATTTCAGTAATATGATAAGCCTCTCCAAAGAATAATAGTCCAGCTATCGTTGGAGACAATGTACCCTTCTTATTCTTCGCTACGGCTCTTAATTTCATAAGGAACTCATCATTTTCAAGAGCATTCCATGGATGCCCACTATGAAGCTGTTCAAAAACAATTCTATACCCCTTTATCGTATCCTGGTTGAGCACATCCAATCCAAACTCGTCCAGTACTTCCACATCACCAGATACATCTCTCTGATCTGCGAACATTGCACGGACTGCTTCTTCTGTACAAAGGAAATCGCCCTCGTAGTCTCTTTTATAAGTACCTCTCATCGGATCTGTTCCAATATAAACAGGTTTATCATGTCTGTCTGCTGCAGGAATATCAATTCTAAGTACCTTTTTATCTTCCACCTCGACTACCTGTACATGATGATTCAGTAAAATGTTCTTAGATATCTTATTTCTATCATTTAAAGTGCTCCAGAAATCTTTCTGATATTTAACAATCTGTTTCTCTGTCAATCCTTCAATAGTAAAGGAATCTCTGTGCTCCCTAATTCCAAGCAAAATAGTTCCACCATCGGTATTTGCAAAAGAAGAATATGTCTCCCATATGCTCTCAGGAAGCCCACCGATTGCTAGCTTACATTCTCTCTCATGATCTTCGCCAAGGTTCAATTTATTTAATATTTCCTGTTTCATCTAAATAAGACCTCCTGAACTTTTCTTCCCTGTAAGAAGCTAATTCTGCTTCATCATCAACAACCGATCCTTTTTTTCGCAATTGTTCAAGTCTTGTTAAAGCTTCCTGCCTTTCATCATTAGAATTATCCATACATCTTCCCCTCATATTATGTCGTTTTTCATTCATTAGTCTCATTGGTTATTATATCATATCAACTAATAAAAATGAATTATGGAACAAGTGACAAGCAGAAAAAACACAGCACCATATAGATAACTACCCCTCATCTACATAGTGCTGTGTTTTAATTTTATATTTAATATCTTTCCCGACTAACGCCGTTTAAAAAACACCATCTGCATTTTGAAAAAACACCAATTAATCGCCACAAAGTCATAAAATTACAGAAAATCACATCATTTTACATACATTTATGATTTTATTAATATGTAACGTTTTTGGCTTAAATCCATAGGTTTTATGCGGTCTCACCAGCTCCTACTCCCACTTATAAGGTGTGAGCTGATAAACGTAATAATTGAGCCAATTCGCATACAAAGTATTCGCGTGGCATCTCCACTTCTTCACTGGTTTCTTTTCCGGGTCGTTGTCCGGGTAATAATTCACCGGGATCTGTGGATTAAGGCCCTTACCGAGGTCTCTGTGGTACTCCTGGTCGAGGGTCAGCACGTCGTACTCAGGATGTCCTGTGACAAATATGTTCTTGCCACCGTCACCGATTATGAGGTACGGACCTGCCACGTCCGACTCGGCTACGATCTCAAGGTGCTCATTGTTTACAATGTCCTCCTTGGATACGCCCGTGTATCTTGAATGTGGCACGTAAAATACATCGTCAAAGCCACGGACAAGCGGTGTTCTCTTGTGGAAGGTGTGATGTTCGTATATGCCGGACAGCTTCTGCGGAAGATCGAACTTCTGCACACCGTATCTGTAGTAGAGTCCCGCCTGGGCGCCCCAACAGATGTGCATGGTCGATGTGACATTTGTCTCGGACCAATCCATGATCTCGCGGAGTTCATCCCAGTAGTCAACATTCTCAAATTCCATCTTTTCAACAGGTGCTCCGGTTATGATGAAACCGTCCCATTTGCGGTTCTTTACGCTGTCAAAATCCTCGTAGAATCTGTCAAGGTGTCCCTTTGTCACGTTCTTGGACTCGTAGGACATGGTTCTAAGAAGCGTGATGTTCACCTGAAGTGGGGTGTTTGACAAGCTTCGCATGAGCTGCAACTCTGTGTCCTCCTTCAGCGGCATGAGGTTGAGTATCAGAATGTCAAGGGGTCTTATGTCCTGGCTGTGTGCCCTTCCTGTTCCCATGACAAATATGTTCTCGTCCTCCAATGTTTTCTTAACCGGCAGATCATCATCTATTCTTATCGGCATCTCTATTCATTCCTTTCCATTTACTGCTTATCCAAGCAAACATGCAGCAGCACACACCAAGTAATCTACCGCAGTTACCCTACTGTCCAATCAATTCTAAGAAATCCTCCTCAGATATGATAGGCACATCAAGACTTTTCGCCTTCTTGTTCTTGGATGATGTAGAATTCACATCGTTATTTATAAGATATGAGGTCTTGGCAGATACAGAACCTGTAACCTGACCTCCTCTGCTCTCTATCAGTTCCTTGAGCTGATTTCTGTTGTCAAAATGGGTGAGCGAACCGGTTATGACGAACACCTTACCCGCCAGATCCTGCTCCGTATCAGAAACCTCATCCACAAACGTCAGCTCAGCCATCAACTTATCTATGATAGCACAATTCTTCTCATTTTCAAAGTATCTGACTATATCCTCGGCTATGACCTGACCGATTCCGTCTATCTCAACGTAGGCTGACACATCTGCCTCCTTCATGGCATCCATATCATTTGCAAAATGCTTTGCCATGAGCTTGGCTGTCGCCTCTCCGACATTTGCAATGCCAAGGCCATTGACAAGACGCCACATGTTCGTCTGTCTGGATGCGTCCACCGCAGCCACAAGCTTGTTGTACGACTTCTCGCCAAATCCCTCAAGTTCAACTATATGTTCTCTGTGAGCCGCAAGCTTATACAGATCAGGAAGCTCCTCGAGGATCTTCTCGTCTATGAACTTCTCTATGGTCGCCTCTGAGAGTCCGTCTATATTCAACGCATTTCTGGACACATAGTGTGAAAATGACTTGAGTTTCTTCGCAGGGCAGAACTGGTTTGTGCAGTACAGAGTCTCAACTCCTGACGCTGCACCGCCTTCCTCCCTCACTATCTCAGTCTCTCCTCCGCATGCAGGACACGCAGCCGGTATGACCACGTTACCGCTCATGGTTAGATTCCTTGCAATCTGCGGAATGATCATATTCGCCTTGTACACTGCAATCTCATCACCTTCGCCAAGCGCCAATGACTTAAGTATGCTGACGTTGTGTATGCTGGCACGGCTGACTGTTGTTCCCTCGAGCTCCACCGGATCAAATACAGCGACCGGGTTGATGAGTCCAGTTCTTGATGGACTCCACTCCACATAGCGTAGATGGGTGATTGCCTCCTCATCCGCCCATTTGAACGCCATGGCATTTCGCGGGAACTTGGCTGTGGTTCCCAGGCTCCTTCCGTATGCCAGATCATCCAGCATGAGTACCAGACCATCCGATGGGAAGTCATTCTCCGTTATCTTCTCTGAAAATTCCCTCACCTTATCAGGGAGTGCCGCCGAGTCTGTCAGGTAGTGTTCTACCACGGTAAATCCCTGCTGTTCCAACCAGTCAAGCTGATATTTGAATGAATTGTGGAAGTCCACATCCTCACCGTCCACTAAATTAAAAGCGAAGAAATGTACATTTCTCTCTTTTGTTATCTTGTTATCGAGCTGTCTCACTGAGCCGCTGCACAGATTTCGCGGGTTCTTGTACTTAGATTCCGCATCCGTTATCTTCTCATTTATCGCATTGAAATCCGAGTATTTGATGACCGCCTCGCCTCTGATCGTCAGCTTGCCCTTGTACGGGATGTGATGAGGTACATTTGCAAATACCTTCGCATTGTTCGTGATGACCTCGCCTATCTCACCATTTCCACGGGTAACCGCTTTTATCATCTCTCCGTTCTCATATGTGAGAACAACTGTGAGTCCGTCCATCTTCCAGGATATTACGCCCTTCTGACCGCCAAGCCATGACGCAAGAGCACCTACATCCTTTGTCTTGTCAAGAGAAAGCATTGGATGCTCGTGAGCCTCCTTCGGGAGCTCACTGACGACCTCATATCCTACCTTGACCGTCGGGCTGTTGCTCATGACCATCCCGGTCTCTTTCTCCAGGGCACTCAGCTCATCGTACAGAGCATCATATTCCAGATTGCTCATGATCTCTGTATCTTCCATATAATATTTCTTTGCAGCATCGTTGAGCTGCTTTACAAGTTCTTTAATTCTGGCTATCTTGCCATTATCGTTATTGCCACTAATGTCATTATTTTCTTTAATATTTTCACTGGTATTTCTACTAATATCTTCCATACACACCCCACAAAAAATCCTATATACACTCTCTACTACATCCCCACTATCCGTCTCAGCTCTGCCTCTTCCTCGCGGCTGAGCTCCCTTAACTCTCCAGGTCTCATATTGCCAAGCTTCACGTTGCAGACCCTGACTCTCTTCAGGTTCACTACCCTGTAGCCCAATGCATCACACATTCGTCTGATCTGCCTGTTGAGACCCTGTGTCAGCACTATCATGAATGACCTGTCATCTATCTTTCGCACCTTACATTTCTTTGTCACTGTATCAAGTATAGGCACTCCTTCCGACATCTTCCTGATGAAGTCCTCTGTTATCTCACGGTTCACCCGCACTCTGTATTCCTTCTCATGGTTGTTCACCGACTTCTGGATGGCATTTGACAGGTCACCATCATTTGTCAGAAGAAGTAGACCCTGGGAGTCCTTGTCCAGCCTTCCCACGTACTGAAGTCTGATCGGATAATCTATGTGATCAAATATATTGTCTGGATCAGCCTTACTCGCTGTACAGGTAAGTCCTATCGGCTTATTATATGCCAGGATCACTGTCCTATCCTTCTGCTGAACCTTCCTGCCCATGAATGTCACCACATCCCCGGGCATGACCTTCTGACCCATGACTGCAGTCTCTCCGTTGATCGTAACCTTTCCATTCTCTATATGTGTATCCGCAGCGCGCCTTGAGCACACGCCCGCCTCGCTGAGATATTTGTTAAGTCTTATTCCATCCGCCATAATCTTTCCTCTGTTATTATTTTCCTATATTGTTAATACATATCTCACATTCTAATTTCTGGTCAGCATACACCATGTATCAGCCAGACCAAGGCCAGTAAATTCTAACCAATATGCAGAACCATCATACCATTTATTTTTCATTTTGTGAACCATTCATCACACCATGTATAACCCACAGCAAAGATTCAGTTAAATTAATTTTGTAAAAGTCCTTGATTTTTTTTATCAATTAATGTATATTTAAGCAAACGCAAAGGTGTGTTTCTTCGGAAACGCACCTTTTTTTATTTTAGGAAAAGGAAGTGCATATTATGGATAACATCGACAGAAAAATCATTCATCTTTTACAGGGCAACGCCAGAACCCCACTCAAGTATCTGGCCAGCAAAGTCTTCCTTTCTTCGCCGGCAGTTTCAGCAAGAATAGAGAGACTTGAGAAAGCAGGAATACTGACCGGATATCACGCAAGCATCAACCATGAGGCTCTCGGATATCACATCACAGCATTTATACACATGGCTCTTGATCCAAAACAGAAGCCAACCTTCTATCCATTTGTTGAAGCATGTCCAAATGTACTGGAATGCAACTGTGTGACCGGTGCGCACTCCATGCTCATGAAGGTCTGCTTTCCTAATACCATGGATCTCGACTCATTTATCGGACAGCTCCAGAGATTTGGCAGCACAGAGACACAGATAGTATTCTCCACACCGGTTCCTACCAGAGGGGTTTTGATCGACACAGATACTGTAGACTCTTCAGAGGCTATGTAACAAAGTAGCTGTTCAGCAGAAAACGCAGGCATAAAGCCTGCGTTTTCTTTAATTATACATATTCTGGAACTTTCTAAATGTCTCATCCGTTCTAAGCAGATAATCATTGTTTTCTTTTACATGTTCATATATCGCCTGTATATCACCAGATGAGTTGATGGTGTTGATATACGAGCTCTCCTTGTCAGACAAAGCCGAATTGTTGATCTTGTAGCTTCCATCTGACTGTTTCGTCACATATAACGACCTTATATCGAGCGGTTCCGAGTTGACATCCTTTATCATCAGATTGGATAATTCGTACACGATATACGAATCTGCGGTATATCCGTTGGCTATATAACAGGTGGTCTTGTTGTACGCCGTTATATACTCCGCTGCTATCTCAATGCTCTTCATGTCGTCAAATTCCGACGGATCTGTGACCAGTCTCTGAAGTGTCGTCTGATCTGCCTTTGTTCTCGCCAAAAGATAATTGTTCACTAGCTGATTTATCTCATCAATCGTACACAGCCTGTAATTTGCTCCGTCTGGTATCTCCAGTCTCACCGTGTTATCTCTTCCGGTTATGTTCTCTGTGAACAGCTTATCGTTTATAAAAAATACATACACATAGACTCCGACAAGTATCAGAAATACCGCCCACAGCAAGGCAAGAACGCCACCAGAGATCCCGCCATGTCTGGATCTTCTTCGGCCTTTCCGCGTCTTTGCCTTCTCTTCGGCAAAATAATCGTCATCGCCATACAGCTCTTCATCATCGAACATATCTCCGGTATCCGGTGCATCATCCATATCCTCAGGATCTTCTATGACATAATCCTCATACGGCCTTTTCTGTCTCGTCGGGGTCTCCTCAACCTCTGAAGCTCCGCCGGGCTCTGAGTTATCAGCCAGCTCCAAATCTTCACCGTCATCTAAGTCATCATCTGTCTCTGAATCTCCACCGATCTCTGATTTCCCATCCAACTCCGGCTCTTCATTTTCTATATTCTGTTCTTCCGCTTCCAAATTCTTTTTCTTCTTCATCACTGCATATCATCCTTTTACGAAATAAATATCAGAGTATAAAAAAGCGTACCAGGGCGGAGTCGAACCGCCCGTCATGGCTCCGGAGGCCATTGCCGTATCCGATTGGCTACTGGTACACAGTTGGTATGATACTACAAAAAACTCACTTTGGCAAATAAAAAAACGTCCCCGCACTTATATGCGGGAACGCTTTGAATTCTCTTGTGTCACTAAATAATTACATAGTTACCGAAACGAATTTTACTATGAATAAGAGTGCGATAATTGTCACTACGATATCCTGCTTCTTATACTTGCCTGTGAACAGTGTGATAAGAACATATGTGATAGCGCCAAGACCGATACCATTTGAAATAGAGTATGTCAGTGGCATCATAAGGAATGTCACGAATGCAGGAACTGCTGAGCGCATATCCTCCATATCAACCTTTGCAAAGTTCTTAGCCATAAGTACACCTACGAAGATAAGTGCTGGTGCTGTTGCACATGATGGAATGATGTTGGCAACAGGGCTGAGGAACAGACATACTGCAAAGCAGAGTGCTGTAACCAAACTTGTAAGACCTGTTCTACCACCTGCAGCGATACCTGAAGCTGACTCTACAAATGTTGTACATGTTGATGTACCGAGAAGAGCTCCTGATACAGTACCTATAGAGTCACACATCATACACTCGTCAAGTTTCATTGGGTCACCCTTCTCGTCAAGCATATTAGCCTGGGAAGCTGCACCATAGAGAGTTCCGATGGTATCAAACATATCTACCAGACAGAAGCTGACAACAAGCATGATTGCTGAGAACACACCGCCGATATACTCAGCAGAGAATGCATCCTTCCATGCCTGTCCCTGGAACACTCCGAGGAATCCGACTGAACCGAAATCCTTGAATGACTGTCCGATCGATGAGAAATCAAAGTTAGGTGCCTGAAGCATCATAACATAATATAATACTGTAGATACAAGGATACCTATGATAATGTTACCCTTTACATTAAGCTTTGCAAGGATCGCAATTATTATAAATCCTACAAATGCTACTATAGGAGGTGCGATCTGTGCAATAGCCTCCTTTGTGCTGCCAGCGCTTGTGATCACACCGTGGAAATCAAAGAACTGAACAAATGTATATGGGTTGTCCTGGATAAGTGTTGCATTCTTCAGTCCGATAAGAGCTATGAACAGACCAATACCTGCCGGAATTGACTTCTTAAGGCACTCAGGCATTGCAACTGCAATGTACTTTCTGAGTCCTGTCACTGAAAGGATCAGGAATACGAGACCTGATATCAATACTATTACCAGACCTGCCTGATAACCTCTGATAACACTCACACCTGCAAATGCTGCACCAGCTACAAAGATAGTACAGAAGAATGAGTTAAGTCCCATTCCGCAGGCCTGTGCAAATGGCATGTCCGCGAGGAACGCCATGAGAAGTGTTCCCACTATTGCAACAAGAATAGATGCGATGAATACAGCATTCCATACTGTTCCAAGCTCACCAGCCATGTCTGGAACTGCCCCTGCCAGCCAGCCATTGCTGCCTTCTCCTGCAACCTGATTTGGATTGACCAGAACGATGTATGCCATGGCGAAGAATGTTGTAAGTCCTGCCATGATCTCGGTCTTGATTGTAGACCCACGCTCTGAGATTTTGAAGAATTTGTCCATGATTACTCTCCTTTTCTCGTTTTAGTATAATATAAACAAATACTTATCCATTCTATATCACTTAATGATACTTTTTCAACTACTTTTAAATAATTTCTTAATGTTTCTTACAAAAATTAAATAACATATAAACAAATAATAAAATAGTCCGGCCGGGTATTCCCCAATCGGACTATCGTATATATGTATTACTCTGTACTATTTTACTTTTTTGACAACAAGACCTCTCACTACTTTATATCTTGAACCTGATATCTTAACTATACCGGTAACTTCTGTGGCGATCTTGCCCTTCTTCACATAGTAGTTCTTGTGATTCTTAGGACTCTTTACTATTCCCGTCTTGCCTGACTGGAATACACCCTTGTAGATATAGCATTTAGCACCTGTTGTGGTACTCTTGAAGAAGCCTGTATAACCTGACTGGATTATACCTTTCTTTACATAGTAATACTTCTTATTCTTAGTGCTTCTGACAAGTGCTGTCTTGCTCTCTGCAAATTTGCCCTTTATTATGAGACACTGCTGTCCCTTTGAATTTCTGTAGAAACCTGTGTAAGCTGTATAAATCTTGCCATTCTTTACAAGATATGTTTTTCCCGTCTTAGGGCTCTTTACAAGTCCCTTGTATCCTGTCTTTACCACGCCATTTACAACATAGTAGTTGACTCCGGCACTCTTGACAAATCCTGTGTAATTCTCCTGAACCACGCCCTTCTTATAGAAGTAGGTCTTTCCATTCTCCTTCACAAGACCATTCTTGCTTGTATCAATAGAAGGAGTTGGGTCTGGTGTTGGATCTGGATCAGGTGTTGGTATTGGATCTGGTGTTGGATCCGGGTCCGGTGTCGGATCTGGGTCTGGTGTTGGATCTGGGTCCGGTGTTGGATCTGGATCCGGTGTTGGATCTGGATTTGGATCTGGTGTCGGTGTGATATCCGCATCCTTGTAGAGATATGCGTCATCCCATGTTCCCCATGCCTTACCTGATGCGGTTGCTCTCATTCCGACAACAACCTCTGTTGTCTCTTCCACTGTAAATCTAATCTCAGGATGCTGCCATATCTTCCATCCCTGTGGAACTGCTGAAGCTGATGCAAGCTCTGTGTCTCCTGCCTTTGCATATACCTCGTATACATCATTGTCTCCATTTGCACCGCCCTGGATATATGCGCTGAACACATACTTGCCCGGCTCAAGTGTGATGGTCTGATACATGTCATATGTGAAATCTGAAGCATTGTAGTAATGTGCACAGTATGCTCCGTTTCTGTAGTCTTCCTTTGTCTTTATTGCAAGTCCCTTGCTGGTATCTGCGATCGTCCAGCCCTCATTTCCTGACTCAAATCCAGGATTTACAAGAATGTTCTCCTTTAATATTGTTACATTGCACTGAACCTCGACAGTCTCATCATTTACTGTCACAATTCCCTTTACAGTACATGTTCCTGCACCGTAGTTCTTTACCTTCTCAAGTGCTCCATCCTCCCAAGTGATGTCTGCGCTCTCTGAATTGCCATCATTGTAAGCTACTGTTGCTGCAGTCGGCAGAGCTACATTTGCAATATCTGTTATCTCGATCTCAACATCATCAACTGTTATTGAGACTACCTCTCTCTTTGTCTTTGTTCCTGTATGAACATAGGCAAATGTCTTGAGCGACTCAAGTGGGTGTCCTGTGAAGTCAAACAGTGCCTGGTTGTCAACTGCTGAACCGCCGTACCACTTGCCGGCGTCTGCTGCGTCGTACTCTCCTGCGTATGATGAAGCCCAGCCTGAACCGTACTTCTCCCATGCCTCCTTGTTGGCTGCAAGGACGTCTGCTGCATTCTCTGCAGATGAATCATACACATTTACAGGAAGCCATGCAGGCTCCCAGTAGAATACACCGATTCCTGATGAACCTGTATTCTTTACAGCCTTGATAACTGAGCTGATCTCATTTGCCTGTCCCTGAACTGATATGTCGTAGGTTGTTGAGTCATTTACGCCCTTTCTCACGGTGTTGTCATGTCCATCTCCGTCATCCAGTGTGTATGCCCATGATGTCTCTGCTACCATTACCAGCTTGCCGTATGTGTCAGCCACATTCTTGAGAACTGATGTGAGGTTGTCAAGTGTGCCATGCCATACAGGATAGTATGATGATGCAAATACATCGTAGTCTACATTGTATGTATTAAGTCTCTTTGCAAAATTTGCGTAATTGCCACTTCTCTCAGGATTGGTGAAATGGATGGCAACAAGGATATTCTTGTCGATGGCTCTCACCGCCTCGCTTCCGGCACTGAAGATCTTTGCCATGTTTTCCCAGTTCTTTGATGTTTCACCGCATATTCCGTTGGTCGTCTCATTTCCGATCTGAACCATACCCACATCAACGCCAGCATCGAGCAGAGTCTTAAGGCTCTCCGATGTGTATGACTTAACTGCAGCTACCTTCTCGTCAAGAGTAAAGTCAGCCCAAGCCTTTGGCACCTGCTGCTTACCTGGATCAGCCCAGAAATCTGAATAATGGAAATCCACAAGAAGCTTTATTCCGGCTGCTGTTGCATACTGTCCGATCTTCTTGGCTGTCTCCAAATCATTGTTACCGCCGCCGTAACCGTTTTTGTCTGCATCATATGGATCATTCCATACACGGACACGAACATAATTTATTCCACATGAAGCAAGGAACTTGAAGTATCCGATATCGTCAAGGTCATTGCCATCGAAGTCATAATACTTAACTCCACTGTTCTTCAGTGACACATAGGATGATACGTCTACACCCTCGATAAATGACTGCTTCTCTCCGTTCAGATCTGTGTATGTGAGATCACTCACGCGGTCCACATATATTCCAGCCTCCACAGGCTCAACTACATCTTCCTCGTCTGTAAGCTTGCAGAGCTTTACATTGTCTATCTTGCCCCAATATCCCTTGGCAAGACTGCCCTTGAATGAAATGCTGACATCAGTTGTATCCTCAAGAACGAACTCTTCTGTCTCATTTGTCGCCCATGCATCCCATCCGGTCGTGGCTCCAACAGCCTGTGACTTATCAGCGACAGATACTGTGAGTCCTGTATCCTGTGCATCGCCCTCGACATCATACTCCAGCTTGTATGTTCCCGCAGGAACAGCCACTACAGTCTGTGTGATGCTGACATCAGCCGCATCTGAAGCCCAGATATTAAGATAATATGTGGAGTTTACATTACTTCCACCGTTTTTTACAACAAGCTCAGCTCCCGATTCACTCTCTATAGTCCAGTTACTGCTGTCACCTGTTTCAAAATCGCCATTTGCAACCTTGAGTGTGTCCACCCAGCTCTCCGCAGCCTTCGCTGTTATCAGTGAAGCTCCAGATCCAAAGATCTGCCCTACCATAAGCGCTCCTGCAAGAACTGCACAGCCAATCTGCTTTACAATTCTCTTTCTTCTCATATATGCCCTCCTAATAAGTATTATTACGCAGACGCATCCCAATGCGCTCCGCGCGGCGTCTGCATTATCACAAGGATTCCTCCTTGCAATAATAATGTTGATCAACAGTTGCGCAACCGTTTGTCCTCATACTGATATATTAACATATTTGAGTTCTGGTTACCATGTCGCTTGTAGACAATGTTTTTAGGAATTATTTGTGTATTTTGTATATGTCGAAGCGCAACTTAAGCGCAATTTGTATGCAATTTTGTGCGCAACAGAATAATATTATGTTATGTATTTTCAAATATGCACAATAAATTCCAACGCTTACACAAAGAAAACGCCCTGTCTATGATATGTTATGTAAACTTCATATCATGAACAGAGCGTTTTAACGTATACACACTGTATTATTCTATAATGTAACCTGGAATGTGATGTATCCATCCCCGTCACATCTTGCTGTTATCCTGCCCTTGTGAGACTCAACTATCGATTTGGCGAGAGAAAGTCCTTTTCCCGAACCTCCGGTCTCCGAATTTCTTGAGCTGTCAGGTCTATAGAATCTCTCAAACAATATATCCTGAGAGCCCTCTTCCATGCCATCTGTGAGGTTTTTGAGAACAAACTTCACCTTTCTGCCATCACGCTTCAAGGATATACTTATATCCGCTGATTCAACAGCATACTTCATGGCGTTATCCACCAGTATGCTTATGAGCTGCCTGATGGAATTCTCATCCAGTCTGGAGAGAGCCACCATCTGATTTGTGAGCGCTGTCAGTCTCTTGACCTGATCCCTGGTGTTCTTCGTCCATTCACTCTCACCGTTCACCATCTCTATGACCTCGGTATTTGCATCTATGATAGTTAGGGGTGTCTTGATCTCATGGCTTGCATCGGTGATAAACCGCTTCTGCTTGGCATAACTCTCAGCCACCGGCTTGAATATCTTCTTTGACCAGAACAGCACCAGCATGAACACCGCAAGGAATTCCAGAAGTGACACTCCTACACTGTATACCAATGTATTTCTGAACGACTCCAGCTCCTGACGGCAGTCGACAAATATTATCCTGGTTCCATCCTCACAGTCCGCTACCCTGTATCTGTATATATCCGTAAATCCACTGTCTGAACCGCAATTACATAGATTATATTTTATACAGTGCTGGATATCAACAGAAACAGACAATAAAAAAGCCCCACGGCCAGCTCAAAAGCCAACCGCAAGGCAATTATTCATATATTCAGATACGGGATATGATTAAACGTTCATCTGCTTAGCAACCTCGGCTGCGAAGTCCTCGTTCTTCTTCTCCATTCCCTCTCCAACCTCGAAACGAACGAAGCTGGCGATCTTGAGATCCTTGTTAACTGACTCAAGGTACTTGGCAACTGTCTGCTTGCCATCCTCAGCCTTAACGTATACCTGATCAAGAAGGCTGATCTCCTTAACCTGCTTTGAGATACGTCCCTCAACAAGACCATTGAAGATCTTATCTGCAACGATAACATCCTTATCAGCGATAGCAAGCTCTGCAAGCTGTGCCTTTGCCTCCTTTGAAAGGAAGTTGAATAAGAAGTTCATGTTGCTCTTCTTCTCTTCGTAGATAGCTACATCCTCTGCGCTCCATACGCCGTCAACAGCCTTTGCGATAAGCTTGTTAAGGATTGGCTTTGGAAGTGTATCAGGTGCATTAAGTGCACTGTCAACTGTGATCTCCTTAAGCTTAGCCATAGCGTCTGCTGAGATATCAGCTCTGCTGATGTACTGTGGGTTCATAGCTGCGATCTGCATAGCTACGTTCTTGAGTGCTTCCTTAGCAGCGTCATCGCTTGCGCCGTTACCAGCTACGATAACACCGATTCTTCCATTGCCGTGTAAGTAGTCAACTACTACATCGCCTGAAAGCTTCTGGAATCTACGGAATGATAACTTCTCTCCGATTGTTGCTGTCTTGTCAACAAGGGCTTCCTTAAGACCATTCTCTCCGAGAAGTGCCTCAACATCCTCGCCATCCTTGCCACCAACAAGTGATGAAGCAAGTGCCTGATCAGCGATCTGCTGAACAAATGTCTGGAATATCTCGTTCTTAGCAACGAAGTCTGTCTCTGAGTTAACCTCTACAACAACACCTGTTGTACCATTAACTGCTGCACGGCAGATACCCTCTGCTGCGATTCTGCTTGCCTTCTTCTCAGCCTTAACTGCACCGCTCTTACGAAGTACATCTACTGCTGCTTCCATATTACCATCAGTCTCTGCAAGTGCCTTCTTGCAATCCATCATACCGGCACCTGTGAGCTCTCTTAACTCTTTAACCTGAGCTGCTGTGATTGCCATTTTATTTCTACCTCCGAATATTTGTTATAATTACTCCTCTGTAGTCTCCTCAGCCTCTGCCTCATCTACTGAATCAGCGTCAACACCCTGCTGAGCCTCGATAACAGCGTCTGCCATCTTTGAAACGATAAGCTTTACAGCTCTGATAGCGTCGTCGTTACCAGGGATTACATAATCAAGCTCCTCTGGATCACAGTTTGTATCAGCGATACCAACAAGCTTAATTCCAAGTGACTGAGCCTCCTGAATACAGATTCTCTCCTTCTTAGGATCAACAACGAAGATCATGTCTGGTATTCTCTTCATGTTCTTGATACCGCCAAGGTTCTTCTCAAGCTTCTCCATCTCCTTCTTGATCTGGATAACTTCCTTCTTAGGGAGAACGTCAAATGTACCGTCCTGCTCCATCTCCTCGTACTTCTTAAGAGTAGCGATTCTTGTCTGGATAGTCTTGAAGTTTGTAAGCATACCTCCAAGCCATCTCTCATTTACATAGTACATACCGCAACGCTCTGCCTCGCTCTTGATTGAGTCCTGAGCCTGCTTCTTTGTACCAACAAAAAGGATTGTTCCGCCGTTTGCAACACAATCGCCGATTGCATTGTAAGCATCGTCAACCATTCCTACTGACTTCTGAAGATCGATGATGTAGATACCATTACGCTCTGTGTAGATGTATGGCTTCATCTTAGGGTTCCATCTTCTTGTCTGGTGTCCGAAATGTACACCTGCCTCTAATAACTGCTTCATTGAAATAACGCTCATTTTTTCTACCTCCATGGTTAAAATCTTCTGCCGGCATCAACTCTTTGGACCACCCGAGCACAGGCACCACGCCAACTATCAACCAGCATGTATATTTGTTATGCGCACTCACGCAATCGACATTGTAACACAAAAAAAAAGTGCATTCAAGCACTTTTTTCTGAAAATATATGTTTTATAAGAAGTATTCTGTCTGCCGGTCCGTGTTCTATTTTGCTCTTGTCCTGATGCTGTTTATTATATATGAAACACTGGCTACAACAAACAGAAGATAACCGACCGCAAGCTCACCCCAGAATGAACTCATAGTATCTGCAGCATCCAGCACATCATACATACTCTTATAACAGTCAAAGAAGCTCACATCATATCCATAATCACTAAATTCCTGATATAATTCCATGCTGACACTCAGTCTCTCTGAAATGTATATCATTCCTATACACAACACTACGCAGATTATTATGCCCTTCAGGTCAAGTTTCTTTCCAAACTTGTTGTACCCCATCATGGCACATATGACCATAACCGCTCCTGATATGCCTGCGATATAACCAAGCTTATACACAACAAGCCAGAGCACAACTCCGACCAGTGATCCAAGAAACGCTCCTACCAGTCCTGCCAGAACATTTGATCCGGAACTCTTTGCTTTTTTCCCCTGTGGATTCATAGTCTCCTGATCGTAGCCCTGGCCATATGGCTGACTCTGTCCATACATCTGGTTCTGTCCATACTGTGGATTCTGACCATACATCTGGTTCTGGCCATACTGATGATTCTGACCGTACTGCTGTCTCGGATAATAGTTGTCCGTCTGTGAGGCAGCTCCACAATCCGGTTCAGCCGGATTGTTATACCGGTACATAGGACTGGTCTCACTGTGAGTTATTCCAAATTCATTCGGTACATACTGCAAGGCTGCCGGATTTGGCGCAAACGGATCCATACTACTACTACCACTACCCGCACTGAAACGCTGTCCCGGATATCCCATCTCCTCATTATTCATATTGTCTCCCATAATTGATTACTCCTCCCTTTTCTCGTATCTTTACTGATTACCTAATAGTATCCACACTATTCCGCCGTTTGTCTCATTTCCGGTAAATGTGTATGTTCCAGGTACAAGACTCTCAGAATATCCCGATCTGAGAAGCCAGTCGTAATACTCATCTGCATCCCTGATGCCTATCTGTCCAAGCAACTGGCATATCTCGTATGCTGATGTGCCGGCCCCAAATGTGATCTCTCCGCCGCCATTGTCATACTTGATGGCACTCGCTTTCACAGCCTCTGTCGCCGCCTCGGTAGTCTTATTTGTGCTGCTTCCTGAACCGGTCTGCGAATTCTTATCCTCTGTATAGCCGTTGTCCTTGGCAGATGGAACTCTCTCTGTCTTATCAGAAAGGCCTCCGTTGTTATCTGTTGTGCCGATTCCATTTGACTTGTCGGAGCTTCCGGTCGTACCACTGTTGCTTCCACTGCCGCTCTCTGCATCGCTCTTGCCATTTTCTGACTTGCCTGTCTCTGTTGTAGTCTTATCGGCATTGGCATTCTTTTCCGTGGTTACTTTCTCTGTCGTTGTCTTTTCTGTCGTCTTATCCTCGGTCTTCTTCTCTGTTGTCGTCTCTGTGGAAGAATCCTCTGTGCTCTTATCCTGCTGCTGACTTACGACCGCCGTCTTGCCCTGACCTGAATCAGTTTTTCCGGCATTTCCAAAATTAAACGCAACAGTCATGGTAAGTGCTCCTATCACCAGCCCTGTACCAAGGCCTCTGAAATAACTTTTTTTATACATAGCTTACCTCCCGGACTGATTACTGTTTGTCAGCCTCATTGATCTTGTCTATCATAACCTTAGCCTCTCCAACTCCTATTCCAAGTTTGTTTGCGATCTCCATGATGCTGAGTCCCTTCTTGTGCAGGTCTGCAACCTGTGACTCTACATCTGTGCCTTCATCCCATATATCAACAACCTTGTTCTGAGCGGCTTTCTTCTTTTTTCTCTTCTTTGAACGATTGTTTCTAGATCTGGCAGCATTGTTATTCTCAGCGATTGCTGCGGCTGCCTTCTCAGGATTTTCAGCCTCTACCACTGTAAATGCACTGTCTGTTACCGGTGCATCCTCCACACTGACTGCTTTCTCGGCAGCCTCTGCATCTGCAGCAGCCTCAGTGCTGCTCTCTGACCCGGTATTCTCTTTCTGCGCTTCACCCTCGGATGTCTCCGACTTATCATTGTCAGCGATACCGTCTGTCCTTACGTCATCTTCTGCTTCAGCATCAGCTTTAGTCTCAGCTCCATCTGCTGTCTCTGTCTTATCTGCTGCCTGAGAATCATTTTCTGACTGAGCTTTCTCTGCATCCGGCTCAGTCTTCTCTGATCCGTTATCTGCCTCCGCAGGCTCTGACTCGGAAGTCTCTACAGTCTCAGGCTCATCGTATGTCACAGGCTCTTTCTCGCTGGTGTCATCCGGATCATATGCCTCGTATGCATCCTTAAGGCTCTGGTTGATGTAATCTATCATCTGCTTCTTGGCCTTCTCTGACAACTGTTTCTCACAAGCCTCAAGCTCTGTCTGCATCTTCTTCTTTGCAGCCTCTATACCCTCCTCGTATGCCTTGACTGCATCATCTATCTTCTTCTGGGTATCAGCCTGGGCTGTCTCATTTGCCTTGACTGTGCCGGCTCTGAATTCATCCAGCTCCTTCCTTGTGCTGTCCATGAGCTCACTCATTTCCTTCTTTGAACTCTCTCTCATCTCAGCAAGCTCTTTTTTCGATGACTCCCTGACCTCATCAAAGCCATTTTTCATGTCTGATTTCACAGCTTCGCCCTGTTTCTTCAGCTCATTCTTCTTCTTCTCTACAAGGCTGTCACAATACTCATCAAGCTTCTTCTCCAGATTCTCCCTGCTCTCATCCATCACAGAATTCTCTGTATTCTCTTTTGGACCGTCAGTAAGGAAAAAGCTTACTATCACTATCGCTACACCTACTATCAATGTCACTATTGCCGGTATCATATATGTCTCTCCTTTTCGATGTATTTATAATTCTGTTCTCAGGCATTCTTCAGTTCATCAAACACCACATCATTCAGCACTTTTATGTACGTGCCCTTCATTCCCGATGATCTCGCCTCGATAACACCTGCGCTCTCAAACTTTCTGAGTGCGTTCACTATAACCGATCTTGTTATGCCTACCCTATCTGCGACCTTGCTTGCCACCAGTATTCCCTCTTCGCCGTCAAGCTCGGAAAAAATGTGTTTGATCGCCTGCAGCTCTGAAAACGACAGAGTGTTGATTGCTGATCTCACTATGGCCAGCTTGCGGTTTTCCTCAGCATTCTCCTCATTGAGCGCCCGCATCATCTCAAGTCCCACAACGGTGGTTCCATATTCGCCAAGAATGATGTCATCTATATCGTACTCAGTCTGAAGTCTGTACAGAAACAGAGTTCCAAGTCTCTCTCCTGCTATATCAATAGGAAGGAGCAGACCATGATACTTGTCTATATCCTTTCCATCAAATCCAAGTGTCGTCAGATTAACATTCTCCTTAGTGGACAGGACGAGAAGAAGACGCTCGTTGAGCATGTTGTCTATGAGACTTCCTACCTTACCCTCAATGAGCTCATGGATCTCCGGAATATCCTCTCTGTTCTTGAGTCCGAGTATCTTGCCCTTCTTGCTTATTACCATCACGTTTGAAGCAAGAATGTCGCTGAGCACATCACAAATGTCATTAAAAACAACCTTATGTGAATTGTTATTGTGCAATAACTTGTTGATTTTTCGTGTTTTATCTAACAATTGTACACTCATAAGTTATCCTCCATTTTTTTATGTAACAAAAAGTATCTTTTGCTCGAAATATTATGACTATTTGTGATTCTACCACAACAAGATTGACATAACAACCATATTTTATGTAAAGTTGTCCTAAAAACAAAGATTTAAGAAAGTGTTGATTTTACTGGATTTTTCAGCCACAACATATAGTGGTCAGTCTTTTTTTCGACACAATTTTAATAATTATGACAACCATACACTTCTTTTAATTTTTCTACAATTCAACAAAAAAACAGACAAATTCACTAATTGTCTCCAATTAGGAATCTGTCTGTCACATATCTTATATCTTATATCTTAATTATTTATCAGCAGTCTCCGCCGCCTTGTTGTTGCAGGTATAACCACACTCCTGATCTGAGCATACCAGCTTATTGCCCTTTACTATCATGTACTTTCCACATTCAGGACATTTCTCATTGCTTGGCATTGCCCATGACATGAAATCACACTCAGGTGCATTGATACATCCATAGTATCTTCTGCCCTTTCTCGTCGTCTTGATGACCACGTCTCCGCCACACTTAGGACAGGTAACACCTATCTTCTCGTAGAACGGCTTTGTAAATCTGCACTCAGGGAATCCAGGACACGCCAGGAATTTGCCGTGAGGACCATACTTGATGACCATGTTTCGTCCGCACACGTCACACACTTCCTCGGACACCTCATCCTCTATCTTGATGGACTCAAGTTCTGCCTCAGCCTTCTTCACCGCCTCGTCGAGATCCGGATAGAAATTGCGGACAACCACTTTCCAGTCCACAGTTCCCTCTCCTATCTTATCGAGAAGGGACTCCATGTTAGCCGTGAAATTCACATCTATGATAACCGGGAACGCCTGCTCCATGCTCTGGTTAACCGCATCACCTATGGCTGTCACATATAACTTCTTCTGTTCCTTCGTTATATATCTTCTCGCAAGTATGGTCGATATGGTTGGAGCATAGGTACTTGGTCTTCCAATTCCAAGCTCCTCCAATGTCTTGACAAGCAATGCCTCTGTATATCTTGCAGGCGGCTGTGTAAAATGCTGTTTCTCCTCAAAGCCGTCAAGCTCCAACACATCGCCCTCAGCAAGATTGTTGATTCCCGCAACTGTCTCTCCTCTGTCATTGTCCAGATTGTATACAGCAAGGAATCCGTCAAATGCTATCTTTGATGCAGATGTCTGGAATGTCGCATCGCCGCAGCTTACCTTTACACTCTTGACAGAATATACCGCCCCCGCCATCTGGCTTGCAAGGAAACGATTATATATGAGCTGATACAGTCTGAACTGATCCCTTGAGAGCTGTTCCTTTACCATGACCGGTGACAGAGTCACATCTGTAGGTCTGATAGCCTCATGAGCATCCTGTATCTTCTTGTCTGTCTTGGCGCGTCCATTTGAATCGCCAATATATATCTCACCGAAATTGTCCGTTATATATTTGTCAGCAGCAGCAACTGCTTCCTCTGATATTCTAGTGGAATCTGTTCTCAGGTATGTTATGAGACCTATCGTTCCACGGCCCTTGATATCAACTCCCTCATAGAGCTGCTGTGCGATTCTCATCGTCTTGGATGTCGCAAAATTGAGCTTCGATGAAGCCTCCTGCTGCAGCGTACTTGTTGTAAATGGCAGCGGTGCCTTCTTGTTTCTCTCACTCTCTTTTATGGACTTTACAACGTACTCTCCATCTTGAAGACCGCTGAGTATCTCATCGAGTGCCGCTCTGCCTGATATCTCTTCCTTATTCTTACCATCTCCGGTAAACTTGAACGTGATAGGCTTCTTGAGCTTGCCGCCGGTCAGATTCGCGTCCAGTGTCCAGTATTCCTGCGGGATAAAATCATTTATCTCCTTCTCCCTGTCACACACGAGCTTGAGTGCAACAGACTGTACACGTCCGGCAGAAAGACCTCTCTTGATCTTTGCCCAGAGAACCGGGCTGATCTTGTAACCAACAAGTCTGTCGAGCACTCGTCTCGCCTGCTGGGCATCCACAAGGTTCATGTCTATGTCCCTTGCCTGCTTTATAGAATTCTTTACCGCATTCTTTGTGATCTCATTGAACGTAATTCTCTTGTAATCCTTATTCTCCAGCTTAAGTGCTTTCATCAAATGATAGGATATAGCCTCTCCCTCACGGTCCGGGTCAGTTGCGAGATAGATCTTGTCGGCCTTCTTAACCGCTTTTCTCAGAGCGGCAAGGATATCACCTTTACCCCTTATAGTGATATATTTGGGCTCGAAATCATTATCGACGTCTATTCCCATCTGACTCTTTGGCAGATCTCTCACATGGCCATTCGAAGCAATCACCTCATAGTTTGATCCAAGAAACTTTTTTATTGTCTTAGCTTTAGCCGGAGACTCAACAATAACAAGATTTTTTGCCATAGCTATCTGTCCTTTCTGTAGGTTTCCTGTAATTCTTATCATCCCAGAGCATCTTCCGGCAGTGTTCATTTTCATGGTCAGGCTCTGACATAATAATTTCTTACCAACTGTTTTATCAATCTTTTCTGTTCTAATTCATACAATATCTGAGTCACCTCAGACACTGAAATCCCAGTCTCGAAGCATATATCATCTATATGCCTTGATTCCAAACGTACACAACTATACACTTTTTTCTCTGCAGGCGCAAGTAAATTTTTGTTAAACGCCTTTGATTCAGCTCGGTTTATGCCCATTTCATCAAGTATATCCTCCACCTGTGTGACACACACCGCCCCCATTCTGATAAGTCCGTTACAGCCTCTGCTGCCCGAATCCGTGATCCTCCCGGGAACAGCATACACTTCCCGCCCCTGCTCCAGCGCCTGGTCCGCAGTGATCAGAGAACCGCTTTTTTCCCTCGCCTCAACGACGAGCACACCGGACGAAAGTCCACTGATTATCCTGTTCCTGTACGGGAATCTGAAAGCATCCGGTCTTATGTCAAGCCCACATTCCGACAGCACTACTCCGCCGCCATTTCTTATGTCGTGATATATATCATAGTTCTCCCTCGGATACGGAACATTTATACCACTTCCGAGCACAGCCACAGTCTTTCCTCCGGCCTTCATGGCAGCTCTGTGCGCAGCACCATCTATTCCCAGTGCCATTCCACTGACTATAGTAACCCCTGATGCTGCAAGCTCCCCCGACAGCCTGTCGGCAGCTTCCCTTCCGTACACAGAGGCCTTTCTTGCCCCTACCACCGCAACCGCAGGGTCCAGATTCGCCAGCACATCCACATCCCCTGCTGCAAACAGAAGCATAGGGGGATCCGGTATATCATACAGCTTCCCGGGATACAGCTTATGTCCCGGATAAATATATGTAATGTCATTTCTTCGAAGCTCCTCTGCATATGCCGCAACTTTCCCGGCATCCCTGTGTTCAAGGAATCCGTCAGCCTGAGCCTGTGTGAGTTCATCCCGAAGCTGTTCCTCAGAAGTGTTCCACAGTCCTCTTATACCTCCGTATTTCATGGCAACGTTCATCTTCACAGTGTGAGTCATCCTGCTTATCATCCCAAACCAGAGATAAAGTAATTCCTCCGTCATGTCACACACCTCCCTGAATGTCCGCATTTCTGAAGAACACCGCTTCTCTCAGGTGTTTTATCCAGACCTCAGGATCTCCATCGAGATCCGCAATAGTCCTGGCTATCTTGAGTACCCTGTATGCTCCTCTCGCAGTCATATCCATATCAGCAAAACAGTCCTCCATGAAATTCTTTGCCTCGCCGTCAAGCACTACATATTTACTGCATAATGCCGAATCCATCTGGGAATTGAACCGTATATTTTCACCGCTGAACCTTTCACTCTGTATCCTCTGGGCTCTCAGCACACTCTCCCTCATTTCTGCTGAATTCTTCCCTGTCCGGCCACCAAATAACTGTTTGCAGTCCACCTTCCTAACATCCACATTTATATCTATCCTGTCAAGCAGAGGCTTGCTTATCCTGGCATTATAATTTCTGATCTGCCTGACCGTGCATGTACACCTGTTCATATCCGGGTACTGTCCGCAGGGGCATGGATTTCTCGCCGCAACCAGCATGAAGTCCGCAGGAAATCTGTATATTCCACCAAGCCTTGATATACTGACCTCACCGTCCTCAAGGGGCTGTCTCATGACCTCGAGCACGTTCCGGTTAAACTCCGGCAGCTCATCGAGAAACAGCACACCACCGTGTGCAAGACTGATCTCTCCTGGTCTCGGATTATGCCCGCCGCCGGACAGGGCATGCAGGGATATCGTATGATGAGGTGCCCGGAATGGACGGCGGTTTATTATATGACAGGATTCATCCAGAAGCCCCGCCACACTGTACACCTTCGTTATCTCTATACTCTCCTCAAGGCTGAGTCTCGGAAGTATCGTCGGGATACGTCTGGCTATCATGGATTTGCCTGCCCCGGCGGGGCCTGTCATGAGTATGTTGTGCATTCCCGCCGCGGCTATCTCCACTCCACGTTTAAGGGATTCATGCCCCATTACCTCAGAGAAATCCACTTCAGCTTCATCCCCTGACGTATCCAGCATGGCTTCTACATCAACATATTCAGGCTCTATGGTCTGTATACCACTCAAGTGATCGACCAGCTCTCCTATACTTGTGACCGGTATAACAGTCATCCCACGTATAATGGCGGCCTCCCTGGAATTCCCCGCCGGCACTATACAGCTCCTCACACCTTCGCTGTACGCAGAGTGAACTATGGACAGCACACCGCTCACCGTATTCACATGTCCGTCAAGCCCCAGCTCTCCAAGGATAAGTATGTTCTTTATATTGTCTGTTGGAATAACGCCCATGGACGCCAGCATACCCGCTGCGATGGGCAGATCGAAGGCAGTGCCTTCCTTTCTGATATCCGCCGGAAAGAGATTGATCGTTATTCTCTTCGGAGGAATGTTGAAACCGGAATTGCGCAGTGCAGTCCGGACCCGTTCTCCTGCTTCCTTCACGCAGGAGGACAGGTATCCGACCATATTCATAACGGGAAGCCCATCGTGTATATCCGTCTCCACTGATATGAGCGTCCCGTCGATTCCCTGTACAAGTCCACTTAATACTTTACTATACATAAGCAAGTGCTCCTTCCCGCTCTGCCGAGCAGCCTCTCCATCGGAGCACATATTACACTAAAAAGGATATCCCATAATCAAACACAAGTCAAACTCCATTTTGTATACCTGTTTGGAATATCATATCCTTGACTTTTTCCTTTTTCTGCTGCCCTTAATCAGCTTCACCGAAGCCACCTTAAGCAGCACAAATGATGCTGCGAGATTCACACACACTGAGATCACGGCCATATGATCCACCACGAAATTCGTGTATTTACCGTATCCCGTCATGGTTTCCACCACAGATTCATCCTCGAGCAATCTGACGAAATTTTCTGCTATCCATATGGCAGGATTGACTGCATAGCACACTGCCTTTCCCATCATATAAGCAGCATAACTGCTTCTTGAACCGTCCGACATATACATCATAGATTCAAAAACTTTTCCTATCGCACATGATAAAAACACAATAGTGGCTATAGTCACTATGGTTGATATGGCCGCCGACACAGAAGTTCTCTTCACGCAGGAGTAAAATATTCCGATACTACCAACGTATATATCTATAAAGAGAACCATTCCAAGGTATTTGAACAGTTCGTCCCAGCCCATTCCTCCAACTATGAATGCAACCGCCATAAACGGAAGAGTTGCTATGACATACATTGCCGTGGTGGCAACTGCCGACAGGAGCTTTCCGGCAACTATCGATATAGGTCTTACCGGAGTCGTCAGCATGATCTCAAGCGTCTGTCTCTCCCTCTCACCGGATATCGAGGTGGATGTGATTATCGGAACTATGAGTCCTATTATGCACAGCTCACACACCGCAAGCACAGGAAACATCTGTGCAATATTTGAATAATATACCTGATATGCTGAGCCTCTGCTCGTCATGAAGAGCATTCCGACAACCAGCGCAAACAGGCAGTTGATGACTGTTATCGTCACGACCATTCTGGCACTTCTCGCATTTACCAGAATATCCTTCTTCAATATGGGATTAATAATTGTTCTTCGCGCCACGATTCTCACCTCCCGTAATCTTAAGGAACAGGGATTCCAGATCTTCCTTCTCCCTGAAAAACTGATGAACGTGCACACCGTTGTCCACAAGACTTCTGAGAAGCTCGGCGTCAGACTCCCTCGTGCCTGAATAATAGACAAGAATTTCTCCATCTTGTATACTTATGCGATCCACATTGAATCTTTCCTTCACAATGACAGATATCCTGTTGGCTGAGGCCTCCGCATCAAGTCCCAACATATATCCCTTTATCCTTACAGGAGGCATGTTCTTATCACCATTTACAATCTCATCCACGCTTCCGCTGGCCACTATCTTTCCGTGGTCTATGACACCTATACTCGTACACATCTCTGAAAGCTCCGGCAGAATATGCGAGCTTATCACGATGGTCTTGCCCATCTCCTTCAGATCACGCAGTATATTCTTCATATCATGTCTTGACCTTGGATCCAGACCCGAACTCGGCTCATCGAGCACCAGAAGCTCGGGATCATGTATGAGCGCTCTTGCTACACAAAGTCTCTGCTTCATACCTCTTGAAAGGCTGTCGACGAACTCGTCCTTTTTATCCTGAATGGCGACAAGCTCCAGATATTTATCTGCGACCTTCTCCACTTCCCGCTTGCTCATGCCGTACATGGAGCCATAAAAATCCATGTACTCCATGACCTTCAGATTGTCGTACACACCGAAAAAGTCAGGAACATATCCTATCTTCCGTTTCACATCCGCAGGTCTGCCAAGTGCGTCTACACCGTCTATGGTGACCTTTCCCGATGTGGCTTTAAGGAGTCCGCACATGATCCTCATGGTTGTCGTCTTACCGGCACCATTTGGTCCGACAAATCCGAATATCTCGCCCTTATCAATATGAAGGTTCATATGATCGAGCGCAACAAACTTTCCATATCTCTTGGTGAGTTCTTCTATATCAACCATTACCGGACACCTCCCCTCGCACTGATATGTGGAAGGTAACTGTCCACATAATAATCTCCCTGCTGAGGAGATATAAATCTCATAGCCAGGCATCCGTCCGACATATATTTGTCAAGTTCCTGCCCCTTTATGATCGTCTGTCCATCGGCAAATACCGTGTCATATTCGTCGGTCTCTCTGTTGAGCATCTGCACTACGACCTTGTTCTTGCCGCTTCCCGCCTGGGTCTTATCGTATATCAGTTCCGTTATATCATCATTCTTGCCAAATCTGATGTTAACGTCCACGGTTTCAGAATACATCAACAGATCGTCATCACCATAATCTGATCCGCCGATTCCATTCTCATCCCTGTCATAAATGCTGTAATAATAAACTCCATCCACATCCTCATATTTAAGGGTATCTATGTCGTATACCATATAGCTGCCATAATTTTCCGTATCGGCATCACTCATCATATCCGGATCCCGCTGTATGGTTCCCCACACAGCCACAACGCCGTCATCTGCAGCGAGTCTACTGTACTGGGCAAGCCGGAGCTGCATGTAATAATTTCCGGACCATTCCGTCGACGATTCATCATCTCCGAAATAATCCTCACCATACTTCTTCGTGTAATATGATCTCATTCCGTCAAGTATGGAGCCGCCGTCAAATTTGTGGGTATTCTTCCTGCTTATCCGTATGGTATCTCCCGCTCTCAGGACATCAGCAACGTAATAATATCCCTCGGACATGACCACAAGATTCTCCACATCGTACGAGGTGTCATTTGTCAATGTTCCCTCAAAGCCATCTGTATATAATGTCAAATTCTTCCGAATCCTTCCAATATCGTTGCTTCCAGCAAAGCTTGCATTAGCTGATATAGTGCCAAATGAACGATTGCTGTAATAATTCAGTGTAACGCCATCTTTTCCATCATTTTTTACCGCATTGAGATTGTCATAAAAGCTGGATTCCATGGAATTATCCACCTCGATGTTGGAATATTTGCTGTTGATGTCTATCTTGTATTGTCCAGATTTTCCGCCTATTATATATGAATATGCGTTCTCCCGCTTGGTATCACCGCTTATATCCGCAGCCACAAATGTAAGTCCGATAGGCTTTGTAACTCTGTACTTGAGACTTACCATATATATGGCGCATGTACCGATAATTGCACATACCGGGATAACTCCCCATATGAGCTCCTTCTTTTTGAGCCTGCTGAGGACGATGTACGCCACAGGGCCACACACAATGATATATATGATCAGAACGATCATAATGACAACAGGTGACGGGGTCTTTCTCTTGTTTGCTGCATTTGCCACATCATATCCATAATATGTGCCTCCATAATACCAGCCTCCATCGATCCAGTTATGTGTCATATCCGTAAAGCCCGCCTCCAGAGCAGCCTGCGCCTGGGCAGTCTTATCCTTCTCATCAGTCTGTGCAAGTGAATATGGGAGCACCACGATCCTGCCATGTCCCATATTCAGATAGTACCCATCTGAGCCGTCCAGCTCATGTACCTTTTGTGTGTCATTAACAGCGGAGACAAAGTCCCCGTCAAAGCTGCTGAGTTCATTTTCACCTGACGATTTTGCCAGTATCATAGCTCCACCACTGTACACCCATTGTTTTATGGCAGCACTCTGCTTCTCTGACAAGCCCGACAGATCATAATCATCCACCAACAGATACTCTATAGCCTCCATTCCCTCCTCGGACTCAGGAATATCTGAAGGTGACAATGCAACCGTCTCTACCTTTGCATTATCATACACATTGTCCATGGAAACATCCTCTATATAAGACATGGCATCCTGTCTGTCACTAATCACTCCCACTGCGGCTACCATATCATTGCCCTCTATACTCAGCGAATCCCGCTCTGAGTACACCAGCACTCCGTCGCTGTCCTTGATCTCAACCTTTGCTATGCCGGAGCCCATATTGTCGACACAGAATTCCAGCGTTGTATTTTCACCCGCCTTGAATTCCACATCTTTGGCATATGTCATATTCTTTGTGCCAAAACCCTCGGAATAGCTCGTCTGCACAGACACATTTCCCGCAAAATCTGTGTCACACACAATATCCAGCCTGATAACACTGCCTCTGTCATTTACCGCATATCCATTGAGTCCATACTTTAGCTGTATATCAAAATCAGGGTTATTTTCAATTATCCTCTGTTCAACCCGTCCATATGCACTATCTGTGTTCGTTTCCGCCATAGCTGGACAGATCATACCTCCAAGCAGCATAAGTGCAACCGCACCGCCACACGCAAGTTTCGCCGATCTGATCATAAGTCTTTCCTTCCAATTTGACTTTATTTTTTACACTAAACTTATAATAAATTCTGCCGGTAAATAACGCAACTTACACTTTCGTAAGGACACGTCAAAGCTCTTCCGGCATTCCCCGTCCGCGCAAAAAAAGCTCCCCGGATACATCAAATATCATGTATTCAGGGAGCTGCTCAACTCTTAACTGAAATATACTACCTCTTCATCAGGTGCACTTGTGAGTGTGACCTTCTCTGCTGTGAGAACAGGTCCTTCACCTTCAAAATCTGGGTAATACTCGTAGCCTATCTTGGCTGTGACATCAACCCACTGTCTGTCCACAAGATTCTTAGCACCCTGATAATAGCACTTGAATCCGACAAACTGGATATCCTCAACACAGCATGTCATGGCGAATCTTCCAGGAACAAATGCATTGCTGCCGTACTGCTTTGGTCTAAATACCATGGCCTTGAAGTGGATCTTCTTGCCGTCGTATCTCTCTTTCATGTCAGATGCATCCACATACCAGATACCGAAATCGTCATCCGGCAGTTCTATCACATCTGCGCTCACATCGTATGGCAGATCCTCAGGTTCATTTGTCTCAGGTGCAATGGAGCCATCTTTCATCTCAAAGATGATCTGTGCTCTTCTGTTCACCGCCTTGATGGATCTTCTCCACTCAGGTATCTTGGAATTCTCATCACACCTGTTGAAGATGACCATGTCCGCACTGTTGAACTGCTCAACCATGGTTGCCTTCATGTTCTGTGAATACACATCGTATGTCTCCGCATTCACAAATGAGATGACCTGGACAACTGTCCATCCCTTTGGAACCCTTATCTCAAATATCTTATCGAGCTTCCACATACCATTGTACTCGATCATGACCTGCTCCGGATTGTATTTGTCCTGAAGGTCAAGGAGATGGTCTGTGGTGAGCTGATCTTCCTCTATGAACTCTGTATATATATTAGCCTTCTTCAGAGCCTCAAGATCGTACTCCTCCTCTCCGTCCTCGCAGACGAGAAGAAGGGTCTTGGCTCCACCCGTAAAGCCTCTGTCCATCAGGGTCTCCTTGGCAAATGTTGTCTTGCCACTCTCAAGGAATCCCATGAACACATATACAGGTATCTCTTTATTCTGACGTCCCATCATATTAACTCCTTATCATAGAACAACCTGCTTAAACCTCGAACAATTCTGCAAGGTCGTCCTCCTTAAGCTTGCTTCCTATTACGCAAAGCTTACCAGTGATGTCAGCCTTGCCCTTTCTGATCTCGAACTCGCCTGGTACAAGATCAAAGTACAGCCACTCACCTGCATCGCTAGGAACGATACCCTTTGCTCTGAGGATAACACCGTACTTCTCTGTGTCAGCCAGAGTGTCAAGGATCTCTCTGAGCTTGTCCTCATTGTACTTGTGAGGAGTCTCCTTGCCCCAGCTTGTAAATACCTCATCTGCGTGATGATGGTGGTGATCATGGTCATGGCAGCCACATGTACACTCATCGCCATGGTCGTGATCATGATGATGATCGTGGTCATCGTGATCGTGGTGATGCTCGTGCTCATCGTGGTCGTGATGATGCTCATGGTCGTCATCATGGTCGTGATGATGGTCATGGTCGTGACAGCCACATGTGCACTCATCACCGTGGTCGTGGTCATGATCATGTCCCTTCTTAGCCTCATCCATCATTGTCTCCTCAAGAGACTTGTAGTTCTGCATAGCCTCTCTGATGGCTGCTCCATCGATCTCATCCCATGGAGTTGTGATGATGGTTGCATGATCGTTCTTCTCTCTGATCATGGCTACAGCCTTCTCGATCTTATCCTGTGTGGTTGTCTGTGTTCTGCTCAGGATGATAGTGTTGGCACTCTCGATCTGGTTATTGAAGAACTCACCGAAGTTCTTCATATATATCTTAACCTTTGACACATCGGCAACTGTTGTGTAGCTGTCGAGCTCAACATCAAGATTGCCTGATACATCCTTTACTGCCTTGATAACATCAGACAGCTTACCAACTCCTGACGGCTCAATGATGATCCTGTCAGGCGTGTAATCTGTGATAACCTGCTTGAGTGCAGTACCGAAATCTCCGACCAGTGAACAACAGATACAACCTGAGTTCATCTCTGTGATCTGAACGCCGGCATCCTTCAGGAAACCGCCATCGATTCCTATCTCACCAAACTCGTTCTCTATGAGAACCAGCTTCTCGCCCTTAAATGCCTGCTCAATAAGTTTCTTGATCAACGTTGTCTTACCGGCCCCAAGGAAGCCTGAGATAATATCAATCTTTGTCATATCAATCACTCCTTAAACAAATTTATATTAAGACTGTGCAGTAAATACACAGTCTTTGATACCTACATCCACATGATTATACTCGATTGCCTTTATTTTTGCAAGAAATCAAGCATTTTATGTGTGTTAATGAACTATTGTCTCATGTGCACATCCACCTGATTGAACGGAATCTCTATGCCGTTCTCATCAAATGCCTTCTTGAGCTTCCACATGGCATCCCACTTGGCATCGAAAAACTTCTCTATCGTCGCATAGAACTTCACATACATATTGATACCGCTGTCAGCAAATTCATCTATATAGAAGAGAACCTGCTCATCCTTAAGGAAACCGTCAACATCCTTTATGGTCTCAAGTGTGACTCTCTTGACCTTCTCCATATCGGAGTCATACGCAACGGAAAATGGTATCTCCACTCTCCTCATATCGTGCTCAGTCACATTCACAAGGGATGTATTGGATATGTTACCATTCGGTATGACGACTGATTTGTTGTCGAGGGTTATAAGTCTTGTATAGAATATATCTATGGACACTACTGTTCCCTCACAGTGGGTATTGTTCTCCACTATATAATCTCCGACCCTGAATGGCTTCAGTATGAGTATCAGCAGCCCGCCCGCAAGATTTGACAGACTTCCCTGGAGTGCAAGTCCAAGGGTAACGCCTGCTGTACCGAGTATGGTTATGAATGATGTGATCTGAAATCCCACGATACTCGCCGCAGTGAGCACGATCAAAACATTCATGACGATCTTGACCGCCGATATGAAAAATCCTGCAACACTCGGATCAAGCTTTGATCTCTCGAAGCTCTTCCTGAGTATCTTGAGCAGAAGTTTCACCAGCTTGAAGCAGACAACCATGAATATGACCGCCACTACTATACTGCCCAGCTTGGACATGCACCAGTCTGTAAGCTTCTGGATATATTGTCCTATGATGCTCACCTGATCCGTTGCCTCCTTCACAGCATCCCCGACCACACTCTCTGTGGTCGCAGTATCAGCCGCCATGTTATACAGATCACCAATCAATAGCATAAATGTCTATTCCTCCTATTTTACATGGGCAAACACTGCAAATGACAGTGCAGGAGCACTCACTTCTATCACGCCATCCGCCGCAGTCTCATATCCTTTGTTATTGTTGCCCTCGCCTCCGTATTTCAGGTTATCACTTGAGAAGATCTCTCTGTACTTTCCATCCGTCTCAACCGGAAGCTTATATCCTGTCACATTTTTAAGTCCGAAGTTGCAGACAATATACACATCATCTGCGACATCCAAACCATGTCTTACAAATGATATTACCTGTCCCTTCTCCTGTATATCAAGTGCACTGCCGGCAAGGTCCCTGCCATCACCGCACAGAGCATTCTTTGTATCGTATAATTTGTTGAGTTCCTTTATATATTTCTGAAAATAGCTGTTTGCATCGAACTCAAGAACCGACCAGTCGATCTGGGTTCTTCCGTCAAACCCGGCAAATCCGCCTAATTCCTGTCCCATAAACGTCAGCTTTCTTCCCGGTAGTGACATGGTGAGACCAAACAGAAGTCTGAGATCAGCATACTTGTCCTCATAGCCACCCGACATCTTGGATGCGTAACTTCCACGCTCATATGCAACCTCATCATGGCTGAGCGCCCATACGGTATCATCCTTCTCATCAAATGGTATACCACATGTATAATCCGTAAAGCTTCCTCTGTTCACAGGAGGTATCATCATGAAATCTGTCACTCTGGACACAGCCTCATTATTCCACCTGAGATCTGTCATAACATCATCACCTGCAGTACCGAGGTTTGTTCTCAGCGCTCTGATAAGCTCCTCATCCTCCAGCCTTACTCCGTCCAGATGATATGTATCTATCCAATATGCGATACAATCCACATCCCTCACAGATACCATATCCATGATAACGCCTATTCCCTTGCTGTGGAAATGATCGACCATGGCCATGAACTCCGTAGGTGATCCAAATCTCGATGTCGGAGCGAACATTCCCACGGTATCATAACCCCAGCCATTGTCATCTCTATATTCCATAAGTGGCATAAACTGTATGTAGTTGTATCCCATATTCTTCACGTACATGGCAGCCTCTTTGCCAAATTTGAGATAGTTAAGAGGATATCCATCTGAGTTTCTCTTCCATGTCGGCATGTGGACCTCATATATATTTACCGGGGCAGATACACTGCCTCTCTTCTTCATATATGAAGAGTCTGACCAGCTATACTCAAGCTTTGCAAGTACCGACGCATTTCCCGGTGCCACCTCATAAACCTCAGCGTAAGGGTCTGCAAATATATCTGTATTTCCATCTCTGTATAATGCCTCGAATTTGTATCTGGTATTCATGAGATCGCCCGGAATGAACAGCTCAAACATATCAGTGTAGTCAATCCTTCTCATAGGATTCACGCGTCCATCCCATCCGTTGAAATCTCCGACCACACTGACCCTGGTTGCCCCCGGCATATTCATGCAGAACGATACACCCTGTACACCATCGAGCGTGATCTGTCTTGCTCCAAACAGATCCTTTACATGGAAATCCGACAATATTCCATCGTCTCCATTTACCACCTTCATGACATTGACCGGATCCACGCTGTATCCGAATGAATACGGATCATAGAATTCAGCCGCCTGCTCGCCTTCTGTTATGAGCTTATATGCAAATGCCCCGCTATCCTCGATCTTCACTGTAAAAAATCCCTGTGAACCTATCTCGGTCATAGGATATTTAAATATCGGCTCGCCCGTTTCTTCATTTATCCTGAGAACAAACGCAGCCGTAGCCCTCGGAAGGTATGCATTTACATAGCAGTCATTAAGACACTGGTGCATACCAAGAATATGATGAGGGTTGCCATGCGTACCCCTTGTTATCGCTGCAACCTCATCTGATTTCAATACAAATATCTCCATAAAACCCCTTCTCCTAATGTTAGTCTATCTTGTGTATAAATATTCCGCTTCTGAGCTTTGGCTCAAACCACGTTGACTTTGGAGGCATGAGAAGTCCCGCATCTGCAATGTCGAACAGTTCAGTGATGGATGTCGGATACATCGAGAATGCAACCGCCATTCCTCCATCCACCAGACGCTCAAGCTCTGCAAGTCCTCTGATTCCACCTACGAACATGATCCTCTGATCAGTTCTCGGATCCTGTATTCCAAGTATCGGTGCAAGCACATTGTCCTGAAGTACCGATACGTCAAGTCTGCCCACGACATCATCCGGAACAATACCTTCTCTGACATCCAGTCTGTACCAGCTTCCATCCATGTACATTCCCACCTGTCCTTTGACCTGTGGTTCCACCGGAACATCACTGGCTGTCACATCAAATATCTTTGAAACCTCATCCATGAATTCCTGCTTGTCATGTCCGTTGAGATCCTTTACCACTCTGTTGTACGGCATGATCATAAGCTGGTCATGAGGGAAAAGTACAGAGAGGAAATAATTGAATTCCTCATCCCCGGTATATCCCGGATTCTTCTCTCTCATATGGATTCCCGCCTTGACGGCCGATGCCGCCCTGTGGTGTCCATCCGCTATATAGATATCGTCCACTCCTTCAAATGCAGCTCTGATGGTGTCTATATCTTCCTGGCCATCTATTATCCATACGTTGTGAGTGATCCCGTCAGGTGATGTGAAGCCGTACAACTTATCACCCTTCTTCACTCTATCGATGATCTCGTCAACCTTATCTATCGTTCTGTACGCAAGGAATATAGGTCCCGTCTGCGCTCCGCATGCCTCGACATGCTTTATTCTGTCTATCTCCTTGTCCTCTCTGGTATTCTCATGCTTCTTGATGACTCCATTCATATAGTCATCTATAGAAGAACATGCCACGAGTCCTGTCTGATGCCTGCCATCCATGATAAGCTCATAAATATAATAGACTGGTCTGCGCTCCATGATATATGTTCCATCATCTATCATGCCCTGAAGCAGCTGACCAGCCTTATCATATACACATGGAGCATATGTATCCACATCTGGTCCAAAGGATGTCTCTGCTCTGTCCACTTTCAAAAATGATAATGGTTCGCGCTTGACCTCTATCTCTGCTTCCTGACGGTTATACACATCGTATGGCAAGGCAGCTACTCTGCCTGCAACATCTGGTCTCGGTCTATAGGCTCTAAAACTTCTGATTGTTGCCATATTCTCTACTCCTGTCATAAATATTTTATTGTATGTGCCAATTAACCTCTCACAGCCTTGACAACTTTCTTGATCGAATCCTCATATTCCTCCTCTGATGAGTTCTCGAATATGAAGAGATCCTTGATGTTTGTAGGCGGATTGAAGTTCTGGCTGTTGATGTACTCATCCCAGTGCTCAAGCTTCCATGTATCTCTGTCTGAAGCTCTCTTGATCATTCTCTCATGACATACATCTTTTCTTGTATTTACCCAGATAACGAAGAGCTCTGCATCTTTCTCTGCAAGCTTAGCGCGAAGATTGTCAAGATACTCATCATCTCTGATCTCCTCTGTGAACGGAGCATTGATGAGAACTGTATCATTGTAATCCAATGCCTCAAATGCAAGATCCAGCACACAGTAATACTCGTAATCTCTGATCTCCTTCTGGAAGAAGTCTGATGAACGGTTGTACTCCTGTCCGGCAACTACAAATATCTGCTTTGAAAGCACGATAAGTGTATCCTTGTCAAGGTATACACAATTGTGAAGTGCCTTTGCAACCTGCTTTGAAATAAATGTCTTTCCACATGCTGGTGGTGATGTAACTAAAATAAGCTTCTTCATATCTATAAATGCCTCCATGTAAATGAAATCAATTTTTCTAATAGTTTATCACAATTGCTATTTGCTTACAACATTTTTTAACGTTAAATAAAAATAAAGAACAGCAAAGAACAATATACGTAAAAAACCGTCAGACCTGTTTTGCAGGCCTGACGATTAAGATCATATATTCCAACTATATGTTGTTATATTTTATTTTACTATGATTGTACACTTTGCGTACTTACCACTGCCATCCTTAGCCTTACATTTAATTACCACACGGCCCTTCTTCTTACCTACTACTGTTCCACTTGTTGTTACGGTAGCTATCTTCTTATTTGAAGAAACCCAGATAACTGCCTTGTTGTTTGCAGTTGCAGGACCTACTGTTGCCCTGAGTGTTATCTTTCCCTTTCTCTTTATGGTTGCTGTCTTCTTGTTTAACTTGATCGAAGAAACCATAATAACTGAATTGATTGTACACTTGGCAGTAATATTGCTTCCGTCCTTTGATTTACATGTGATAACTGCCGAACCCTTTCTAACAGCCTTGACAACTCCTGTTGACGAAACTGTTGCAACCTTGGTGTTCGATGATGACCATGTAACCGCCTTATTGTTTGCCGCTGCAGGACCTACAGTTGCCTTGAGTGTGAATGTCGCACCCTTCTTGATAGTCTTGTTTGTTGCATTGAGCTTGATGGATGTTACAGGCTGTGAAACCGTAACAGTACACTTTGCAAGCTTGCCGCTTCCATCCTTAGCCTTACATGTGATAACTGCTGTTCCCTTTGATACTGCTGTGATAGTACCATTGTTTACAGTTGCTACCTTGCTGTTAGAAGTTGTCCACTCAACATTTCTGTTATTTGCGTTAGCAGGAGCTACAGTCGATGTTATTCTGCCCTGTTTACCCACAAACAGATTCAGTTTTGTCTGATTAAGTTTTATTCCTGTAACCGGCTGGTTAACTGTAAGTCTGAGAGTTGCCTTGGCCTTTCTTCCTTCAATGCCTTCGACAGCCTCGCATGTGATTGTCGCTGTACCACGGGATTTTGCTGTTACCTCTCCATTCTGATCTACAGATGCTACTGCTTCACTCGAGCTTGTCCACTTCAGCTCTGTTTTTGAAGCATTCTCCGGATTGAGAGTCACATTCGGGGTAAACTTATCACCTACATTCACAGTCTTAGTGCTCTCACCCAATACTATTGATGATATCTGCTGGACTACTGTAACTTCACATGTTTTTGATACTCCACTGCCATCTCTAGCTGTACATGTTATGTTTGTTGTTCCAGCTTTGACACCTGTTATATTTCCATTTGATACAGTTGCTATATCAGGGTTCTCCGACTGCCAGATAACATTCTTGTAATCCGCATTCTCCGGAAGCACGGTCTGCTTAACAGTATCTCTCTGTCCTACATACAGAGTAAGGCTTTCTTTGTCTAAATCTATCGAACCAACATACCTCTTTACTGTAAGTGTGAACGAATTGGTCTTCTCACTTCCATCCACTGCTGTTGCAGTGATTGTTGTCTGTCCTCTTTCGAGTGCAGTTATGAGACCATCCTGGTCTATAGTTGCAACATTTTCATCTGATGATGTCCAGATGACTTCCTGATTCGATGCAGTTGCAGGGGATGCAGTGCTTGTTACCTGCAGTGTATCACCAGCATATATTGTTGTCTTGTCTCTGTTTATTCTAAGGCTTGTAACTCTCTGCTTTACTGTAATGTTGCAATCCACATACTCATCATCTGAAATTGAAAATCTGATAACAGCAGTTCCTGCTGATCTGGCAGTAACTGTAGCCTTTGTCTTATCTGTTGAACTATATGACACCGAAGCAACGTTTGTATCTGACGATGTCCACTTCAAATTCTTGTAAATACTTGCATCATCCGCATCGATAACAGCCTCAAGTGATACTGTTCTGCTTTCCGTATCTGCTCCGAGCAGCAATTCTGCACTGTTCATATTGAGAGTCAAACCTTTTACAGGCGGCTGTACAGTCACATGACACTTGCCGTACACCTGCTCAGTATCAACAGATGTACATATGATATCAGCTTCTCCCGGATTGACTGCCTTCACATTTCCCTCGGCATCGACCGTAGCAATGCTCTCATTTGATGATGACCATACAACGCTCTGCTCCACTGCAGTATTTGGAGAAACCGTAGCAACGAGATTACTGCTTCCACCTGCAATGATCGTCATTCTAGACTGTGAAAGTGTCACGCTGTTTACTCTCTGTTCAACATTTACCTGAATTACTGTCTCTACATCAGGATTATCAGTTGATGTAAAATGAAGGAATGCGATTCCTGCACCTCTTGTTGTTATAGTCTTACTTGATGTATTAAACGACAAAACCTTATTGTTTTCTTTGCCATCCGCATCAGTCACCTTACAAGTGAATCCTGATATCTCTTTGGACGCAAGACCATCCTCGGTAACACACTTTACATCCAGCTTCTTAGAGCCATTTCTTGGATATGTTCCACAGTCCATGTTGATGACTGCGCCATTCTCGTATGTTATCTGGTTGCCTGCATCATCCTTCTCGTTCTGATCTACAAGATAAAGTCCGGTAACAGGCTTGTGACACTCCATATTCACATATCCTATAGCACGATCATTCAGCAGAATGTTAATCTGAGCTGTTCCCGCCGAAACACAGGTCAGTTCTCCTGTCTCCCTGTCTATCTGTGCAACTCTTTCATTTGACGAACTCCATGTTATGTTCTTATGTGGATTCTTTTCGTCATCCGTAGCTGTAAGTGTAGTCGTATCACCAACTCTGAAGCTGAGTGTAGAACTGTCTGACTTTACAACATTTCCATCAGTTGTATACCATACTGTGACCTTGAGCGGGTTAAGAATGTTGAGTGTGAACTTGACCTTCCCCATTCCTGCTCCTGTATAGTAATTGTATGTAATCTTCTCCGCATCCGGCTCCGCTGTAAATATATATCCATCAAGCTGTCCTCCAGTCACGGATGACGCCTCATTGCTGGCATCTATGCCCTGTATTCCTGCGTATCCTGTAGTATTCCTGTTTCGTTTATGAATTTCAACCCCATTATCATCCGTTAAAGGCTTGCCGTTGTTATCTACAGCAACAGGAAGTTCATAGTCATACCACGCCTTATGCAAACCATAGACTTTTGAAAAATCGCTAAAATCATAATCATAGTTCGTAGTATCAAGTGTTATATCCCTGCTATTCCCACTGCAACTGAACACACCATCATCGCCATAAAGTTTAGGACACACTGATATATCTATGGCCACAAGATTGTTGTTGTCAATCTCAAGTTCTTTAAGGTCAGGATGACCATCAAGCTTTATACCCTGGATATTATTGTCTGAAATATAAAGCTTCTCCAATAAACTGTTTGATGCTATATCAAGCTCTGCAAGAGAATTTGATGATGCGTCAAGATTAACCAGATTGGTGAGAGTAGATACATCAAGCTTATTTATGCCAGTATCCTTGACATAAAGCTCTCTAAGTGCTGTATTCGCAGTAAAATCCACCGCACCCAGAACATTGCTGCTGACATCAAGGTAGCTAAGACTTGTGTTCTTTGACACATCTATTGATGTAAGTCTCGTGTTAGAACAATCAAGTGTTGTAAGCGCCGGGGTATTGTCTATGTTCAGCTCAGCCACATAGCTATTTGAACAATCAAGCGAACCAAGGACTATATCACCGGATACGTCAAGCTTGGTAATTGACGAACGAACAACAACTCCACTGTCGCTCTTTGCTCCAGCACAATAAAGATTCTTAAGCTTCTCATGACCTGACACATCAAGGACAGGCAGTGAACGCATGCTGTCACAATAAAGTGTTGTAAGCTCCATGTTTGAGCCAAGATCAAGTGTTGATATGGTGGTTCCACTTACGCCAAGCACCTTAAGCCCCTTCATATTGCTGACATCTATCGATGAAAGGTTTGTTGAATTGGCATTGAGCAGTACAAGATTATTGTAATCAGCCAGAGATGTAAGGCTTGTGATCTTGTTTCCACTTATATCAAGATATGTAAGTTTCTCTGCACTTACCGGCAATGTCAGACTGTCTATTCTGTTACTTGAGACATCTATATATTCAAGATTCTCAAGATTCTCTATATCAAGATTCCTTATAGACTGCTCATTACAATCCAGCTTTGACAGATTGGTGAACAATTCTACGCCATTCAAACTTGATATAGCAGGAGAACACTTCGAAACATCTATAGATGTTACATTCGAGATCTCCGCATCTGACAGATAACCATTACTGTCTGTATCGAAATTACTCGACACATAGCTTCTAAACGACGAATCCGTAAACGTGTCAGCTATGGATACGCCATCATCCGCTGCATAAACCGGGCCAACACTGGCCAGTGACTGGACAATCATCGCTGCACTCACAGCCGCTGCCAGCCATCTCTTCCCTTTTCTCATAAAATACCTCCCTTAGTAATTCATGGTTTATTTACAATTAATCTAATTTTAGTATACCTGTTTGTGCAATGTCAACATAATGTTATCAATAATACTGCATAATATAACGCCATGCAAAACAAAAAAATTGCCGGAACATGTTCAATTCATAGCAGCAACATTATCCCGGCAAATCTTTATGATATTGTTAGCACAGACACTTCAAATATCCATATAATTTATTACTTCTTTGTGATATATCCCTTAGCCTTCAGAAGCTCTGCGCAGAGAACTGCACCACCTGCAGCACCTCTTACAGTGTTGTGTGAAAGGCCAACGAACTTCCAGTCATATACTGAATCCTCACGGAGACGTCCTACGCTGATACCCATACCTTTCTCGAAGTCAACGTCCAGAGCAACCTGTGGTCTGTTGTCCTCCTCAAGGTACTGGATAAACTGCTTTGGTGCACTTGGAAGACCAAGCTCCTGAGGCGCGCCCTTGAAGCTTGTCATAGCCTCGATAAGCTGCTCCTTCGTAGGGTTCTTTCTGAACTTTACGAATACAGTTGCTGTATGTCCGTTGAGAACCGGGACTCTGATACACTGGCTTGTGATAGTGATTCCCTCTGCAGGAACGATCACACCATTCTCCTTGTCTACCTTACCCCAGATTCTGAGTGGCTCCTTCTCTGACTTCTCTTCCTCACCACCGATATATGGGATGATGTTGCCAAGCATCTCAGGCCAATCCTTGAATGTCTTACCTGCTCCTGAGATTGCCTGATATGTGCTTACGATAACCTCGTATGGCTCAAATGGCATCCATGCTGTAAGTACAGGTGCGTAACTCTGGATTGAGCAGTTAGGCTTAACTGCAACAAATCCTCTCTCTGTTCCAAGTCTCTTCTTCTGGAACTCGATAACCTCTGCATGGTCTGCATTGATCTCTGGAACCATCATAGGAACATCAGGAGTCCATCTGTGAGCTGAGTTGTTTGAAACTACAGGAGTCTCTGTCTTGGCATAAGCCTCCTCTATAGCCTTGATCTCATCCTTTGTCATATCTACTGCTGAGAATACAAAATCAACTGTAGCAGCAACCTTCTCTACCTCATTGACATTGTATACTACAAGCTTCTTAACTGCCTCTGGCATCGGTGTATCCATCTTCCATCTGTCACCAACTGCCTCTTCGTATGTCTTGCCTGCGCTTCTTGGGCTGGCTGCAACTGTAACGACCTCGAACCAAGGATGGTTCTCAAGAAGTGAGATAAATCTCTGACCTACCATACCTGTTGCGCCAAGGATACCTACCTTTAACTTGTCACTCATTTTTCTTCTCTCCTATTTATCTTTTATTACTTTATGACTCTTACCTTAACAACTCCCTCGATTGCTGAGAGTTCTGCGATGTCGTCTGCTGTTGGCTCTACACCGATATCAAGGATAGAATATGCGTAATCGCCCTTTGCCTTGCTGATCATTCCTGATACATTGCCGCCCTTCTTGGAGAATACTCCTGTGAACTGGGTGAGCATGTTAGGGATGTTCTTGTGGCAGATAGTAACTCTGGCTACATCACTGCACTGTCCCATGTTTACGTTTGGATAGTTTACAGAGTTCTTGATGTTTCCATCGTTGATGTATGCCTTGATCTCCTTACAAGCCATAACTGCACAATTGTCCTCTGACTCTGCTGTTGAAGCTCCAAGATGTGGGAATGCTACCACGTTCTTGTAACCTGCTATAGCTGGGTTAGGGAAGTCTGTCATATACTTTGCAACCTTGCCTGAGTCGAGTGCCGCCTTCATATCCTCATCGTTGACCAGTACGTCTCTTGCGAAGTTGAGGATCTTCACGCCGTCCTTCATCAGTGCAAATGCATCTGCATTGATCATTCCCTTTGTGCTGTCAAGAGCTGGAACATGAACTGTTATATAATCACAGTCTCTGTAGATATCCTCTACATTTGTGATGTGCTTTACATCCTTTGAAAGTCCCCATGCTGCATCTACTGACACATATGGATCATATCCGTATACCTGCATGCCGAGCTTAAGCGCAACATTTGCAACCTTTGCTCCAATGGCACCAAGTCCGATTACACCGAGCTTCTTGCCAAGGATCTCATTGCCTGCGTAGTTCTTCTTCTGCTTCTCCACCATCTTGGCGATATCTGCCTCAGCGGCATTGTCCTTGACCCAGTTGTAACCGCCAACGAGATCTCTTGAAGCCATGAGGAGTGCTGCTACTACAAGCTCCTTAACACCATTTGCATTTGCTCCTGGTGTGTTAAATACTACGATACCCTTCTCAGCGCACTTATCAAGTGGAATGTTGTTGACACCTGCACCTGCACGGGCTACTGCCAGAAGGTTGTCTGACAGCTCAAGATCATGCATGGATGCACTTCTGACCAGAACTGCATCTGCATCTGCGAAATTGTCTGTTACTTCATATGTATCAGGTAAAAGCTCCATACCGCACTTGGCGATAGGGTTTAAGCAATTAATCTTTACTGACATGTCTTTTTCTCCCTTTTCTGTTACTATATATTACTTGTTCTCTGCCTCGAACTTCTTCATGAACTCTACAAGCTTCTCAACACCCTCGATAGGCATTGCGTTGTAGATAGATGCTCTCATACCACCTACTGTTCTGTGACCCTTGAGGTTGACAAATCCAGCCTCTGTAGCCTCCTTGACGAACTTTGCATCAAGGTCTGCGTCACCAGTTACAAATGGTACGTTCATGAGTGAACGGTCTTCCTTTACTACAGTTCCCTTGAAGAGCTCTGAGCTGTCGAGGAAATCATAGAGGATCTTGGCCTTCTTCTCGTTGTGAGCCTTCATAGCCTCAAGGCCGCCCATCTCCTTAACCCACTTGAATACCTTGCCACAGATATAGATGCCGTAGCATGGAGGTGTGTTGTAGAGTGAGTCCGCATCTGCCTGAGTCTTGTACTTGAGCATGGTTGGTGTAAATGGCATTACGTCATCTCTGATAAGATCCTCACGAATGATAGCCACTACTACGCCTGCAGGACCAACGTTCTTCTGAACTCCGAAGTAGATCATACCGTAATCCTCAACATTTACAGGCTGTGAGAGAATGTCTGATGACATATCTGCAACGAGTATCTTGCCCTTTGTGTTAGGAAGTGTGTGGTATGTTGTTCCATATATAGTATTGTTATGACAAATGTAAACATAATCAGCATCGTCATCTATTGGAAGATCTGAACAATCTGGGATATATGAGAAAGTCTTGTCTGCTGATGATGCAACTGCAACTGCCTTTCCATATTTCTTTGCTTCTTCGTATGCTTTCTTTGCCCACTGACCTGTGATGATGTAGTCAGCCACGCCATTCTTCATGAGATTCATTGGAATTGCTGCGAACTGCTGAGAAGCTCCTCCCTGAAGGAAAAGCACCTTGTAGTTGTCAGGTATGTTCATGAGATCTCTGAGATCCTTCTCTGCCTCTTTGATGATATTGTCGAAGGCTTTAGATCGATGGCTCATCTCCATTACGCTCATGCCTGTTCCCTTGTAATCAAGCATTTCTTCTGCTGCCTCTTTTAATACCACCTCAGGAAGAACTGAAGGGCCTGCTGAAAAGTTGTACACTCTTGCCATTTTTGTTATCTCTCCTTCTTTTTAGTTGTGACGATGATTTTTCCTTCCTGACGAACAGATTGTCAATACTTGTATTCCTTTCTGGGGACGCTCTCGCTCGTTTCGGTCTGCAGCGGTACTAAGGCTCACTTTGTATCGCCAAGTACCGGCGACCTCAAATGCCCTGCGAAAGGAATACAGCAATTTCCAATCTTGTTCTTCGCTCAAGGCAAAATCATCTGTTGTGACTTAATTAAATGTGTGCGAGATATTTTACTTAACAAAAATGTCCTTCGTTCCCATTTATGTGAAAATTCTGACTTATATTTGTTCTTTTGGTGTATCCCGCTTGCGATTGTCAAGTTTTTTGTCTTAAAATCTTATATTTTCAAGTGAATAAACTTGTTTGTCGCTTATATCCCTGTACTATAGCACTCTTTTCGCCTGTCGGCAAGTGGGGATTATATATAAAGGCACCATATTTATGTATGTATGCACACAAATATGGTGTCTTTTCATCTTGTGCCGGCGTATATATTACATATCGTCCTCTGAGAAACAGGTGTCGATGGCTGCTCCCGGAGCTACCATTGGCCATACCTTGTCGTCTCCCGCTATTGTTACATCTATTACCACAGGTCTGCCTGCTGTCAGGGCTGTCTTCATTGCTGCCTCGAACTCATCAAGGGTGTTGGCTCTGATTCCCATGGCACCAAGTCCCTCTGCTACCTTGACGAAATCTACCGAATCGTCAAGCACGGTGTTGGAATATCTGTGGTCATAGAACAGTGTCTGCCACTGTCTTACCATTCCAAGTACGTGGTTGTTCAGGACTACCTGGATGATAGGCACGTTGTATCTCGCAGCTGTTGCTATCTCGTTCAGATTCATTCTGAAGCATCCGTCACCGGCTATGTTGATGACTGTCTTATCAGGTCTGCCGTACTTTGCTCCGATAGCTGCGCCAACACCGTAACCCATGGTTCCAAGTCCGCCTGATGACAGGAATGTCCTAGGCTCCTTGAATGTATAGTTCTGGGCTGCCCACATCTGATGCTGTCCGACATCTGTTGTGATGATCGCATCACCCTCTGTAAGCTCGTAGATTTTCTTGATAGCTGCAGGTCCGTTCAGTGTGTCAAAGCTGTACACGTCAGGATTCTGCTTCTTGAGGTCTTCGATCTCAGACATCCATGTCTTGTTGGACTGGGCGGCAAGCTTGCTGTTGAGGAGCTTCAGGACCTCCTTTGCGTCGCCGACTATGCTGGCATTTGTAGGGATGTTCTTGTCTATCTCAGCTGCATCTATATCTATATGTATGATCTTTGCATTTGGCGCGAACTTGGATGCATTTCCGATAACTCGGTCTGAGAATCTGGCACCAACAACGATCACAAGATCTGCCCTTGACACACCGAGGTTGGACACCTTTGTTCCGTGCATACCGATCATGCCTGTATATCTCTCGCTTCTTCCGTCAAATGCGCCCTTGCCCATAAGTGTATCGCACACTGGTGCATCCACCTTATCTGCAAATTCTGCAAGCTCTGCTGATGCGTCAGAGATGATACATCCACCACCTGCCATGATAAATGGTCTTCTTGAAACCTTGATCATCTCAAGGACTTTGTTCACATCCTCCTCGCGGATGGTGTCTGTCTTTCTCTCGATGACCTCCGGTGTCTCTGGTATATACTCTGTCTCCGCTGCGGTTACATCCTTTGTTATATCCACAAGCACCGGGCCAGGTCTGCCGCTCTTTGCGATCTTGAACGCACGTCTGATGGTCGGTGCAAGATCATCTATGTGCTTCACGATAAAGCTGTGCTTGGTGATAGGCATAACGACACCTGCAATGTCTACCTCCTGGAAGCTGTCCTTACCGAGCATATTTACACCTACATTTGCTGTTATTGCCACAACAGGAATGGAATCCATGTATGCTGTAGCTATACCTGTTACAAGGTTGGTGGCACCCGGACCTGATGTGGCCATACATACTCCGACCTTGCCTGTAGCTCTGGCATATCCATCTGCCGCATGGGCAGCCCCCTGCTCATGTGATGTGAGCACATGGTTGATCTCATCCTGGTGCTTGTAGAGGGCATCATATACGTTGAGGATAGTTCCTCCCGGATAACCGAACACGGTGTCAACGCCCTGTTCTTTAAGGCACTCTATAACAATTTCAGAACCTGATATCTTTGACATCTTACTTTCTCCTTTTCCCTTAATTGTGATCAATTAATTCTTTGGCACCTCAAGAACAGCACCTCTGTTGCCTGATGTAACCATAGCTGCGTATCTTGCAAGATAGCCTGTTGTAACCTTTGGCTGTCTTGGCTTCCATGCAGCCTTTCTCTTTGCAAGCTCCTCGTCTGAGACATCGAGCTTGATGCTGAGGTTGTTGATATCGATCTCGATCATATCGCCTTCCTCAACAAGAGCGATAGGTCCGCCCACAGCAGCTTCAGGTGATACATGTCCGATGGACGCTCCACGGCTTGCTCCTGAGAATCTTCCGTCTGTGATAAGGGCAACTGATGAGCCAAGTCCCATACCAGCGATGGCTGATGTAGGGTTGAGCATCTCTCTCATACCAGGGCCTCCCTTTGGTCCCTCGTATCTGATGACTACCACGTCACCCTCTACGATCTTGCCGCCCTTGATAGCTGCGATTGCGTCCTCCTCACAGTCAAATACCCTTGCAGGGCCCTTGTGAGCCAGCATCTCAGGCACAACTGCTGAACGCTTTACTACAGAGCCGTCTGGTGCAAGGTTACCCTTGAGTACAGCCAGACCACCTGTAACTGTATATGGATTGTCCATAGGTCTGATGACCTCAGGATTCTTGTTTACACTATTGGCAACAGCCTCTCCTATTGTCTTGCCTGTAACTGTCATGCAGTCCTTGTTGATGAGTCCTGCATCTGCAAGCTGCTTGATAACCGCATACACACCACCGGCCTCATTGAGATCCTCCATGTATGTGTGGCCTGCAGGAGCAAGGTGACACAGGTTAGGTGTCTTTGCGCTGATCTCATTTGCAAATGAGATATCAAAGTCGAAACCGATCTCATGTGCGATGGCTGGAAGGTGGAGCATAGAGTTGGTTGAACATCCAAGTGCCATATCAACTGTAAGAGCGTTGATGATTGACTCCTTTGTGATGATGTCTCTAGGCTTGATGCCCTTTCTGTACATATCCATAACTGCCATTCCTGCATGCTTTGCAAGCTTAAGTCTCTCTGAATATACTGCAGGGATTGTTCCATTTCCAGGAAGTCCCATTCCAAGAGCCTCTGTCAGACAGTTCATAGAGTTTGCTGTGTACATACCTGAACATGATCCGCATGTAGGACATGTCTTGCACTCATACTCGTATACATCCTCCTCAGTCATGGTTCCGGCTGCGTATGAACCTACAGCCTCGAACATACTTGAAAGACTTGTCTTATTTCCCTTTACGTGTCCGGCAAGCATAGGGCCGCCAGATACAAATACTGTTGGGACATTTACTCTGGCTGCTGCCATGAGAAGTCCTGGAACGTTCTTGTCACAGTTAGGGATCATGACGAGCGCGTCAAACTGATGTGCTATAGCCATAGCCTCTGTTGAGTCTGCGATCAGATCTCTTGTAACCAGTGAATACTTCATTCCGATGTGTCCCATTGCTATACCATCACACACAGCGATCGCCGGGAACATAACAGGTGTACCACCTGCCATGGCAACTCCCATCTTTACTGCCTGTGCTATCTTGTCCAGGTTCATGTGACCTGGAACTATCTCGTTGTATGAACATACGATACCTACTAAAGGTCTCTCCATCTCTTCCTTGGTCATGCCCAGTGCGTTGAACAGAGATCTGTGTGGCGCCTGCTGCATTCCAACCCTAACATTATCACTCTTCATCTTATTCTCCTCCAATAATGGTTCTTTCTATATTCTCTCGCAGATAAGATCACCCATCTCGGAACAGCTTACGAGCTGTGTTTCCTCTGAGTGGATATCTATTGTTCTGTATCCGTCCTTGAGTACCTGCTTTACAGCGTTCTCAACCGCATCTGCCTCTTTGTCAAGGTCAAATGTGTATCTGAGCATCATTGCCGCCGACAGGATGGTTGCTATCGGATTCGCCTTGTTCTGGCCTGCTATGTCAGGTGCCGATCCGCCTGATGGCTCATACATACCGAACTTTGTCTCGTTAAGTGATGCTGATGAAAGCATTCCGATAGAACCTGAGATCATGGATGCCTCGTCTGAGAGGATGTCTCCGAACATGTTCTCTGTGAGAACCACATCGAACTGTGCAGGATCCTTCACAAGCTGCATTGCGCAGTTGTCTACGAGCATGTGCTCAAGCTCAACTTCTGGATAATCCTTTGCCACTTCCTCAACGACCTTTCTCCAGAGTCTTGAAGAATCAAGTACATTTGCCTTGTCTACGGATGTGACTTTCTTTCTTCTCTTCATAGCTATGTCAAATGCCTTGATGGCTATTCTTCTGATCTCGTTCTCATTGTATGTGAGGGTATCAACGGCTGTCATAACTCCGTCAACCTCCTCTGTGTGTCTCTCGCCGAAGTAGAGACCACCGGTGAGCTCTCTCATCATCATCATATCAAATCCGCGCTCTGCGATCTCAGCCTTAAGTGGACATGCCTCCTTCAGCTCATCGTAGAGATTGGCTGGACGAAGGTTTGCGAAGAGGCCAAGCTCTTTTCTGATCTTCAGAAGTCCTGCCTCCGGGCGGAGATTTGGAGGGAGCTTGTACCATGGTGATGTGGATGTATTTCCTCCGATCGAACCGAGGAGAACAGCATCCTTTGACTTTGCAACTGCCACAGCCTCGTCTGTGAGAGGCACACCAGTTGCGTCTATTGAACATCCGCCCATGAGAATCTGCTCATAGTCAAATGTGTGTCCGAACTTCTCTCCTACTGTGTCAAGTACCTTCATAGCCTCTGTAACTACCTCAGGGCCGATACCGTCACCTTTTATTACGGCTAAATTACACTGCATTTTTGTCTCCTTCCTGTTTTGCCTTTCATGATATATCTTCACTCTGGCCAAACATGCTCATACTCTATTTATTTTTATTATTGATATAGTTGATGAGTCCCTCGCTCTTGATGATCTCCTGCATGAATGGAGGGAATGCCTGTCCCTTAAATTCTGTTCCCTGGGTTCTGTCATAGATCATACCGCTGTCGAAATCGATCTCCACGTCATCGCCTGCCTGGATAGCCTCTGCTGCCTCAGGGCACTCGATGATCGGAAGTCCAATATTGATGGCATTCCTATAGAAGATTCTGGCAAATGTCTCTGCGATTACGCAGCTTATTCCTGAAGCCTTGATGGCTATAGGTGCATGCTCTCTTGAAGATCCACAGCCGAAGTTCTTTCTTGCTACCATGATATCGCCCGGCTTTACGCGCTTTACGAAATCCTTATCTATATCCTCCATACAGCTCTTTGCGAGCTCTGCAGGGTCTGATGAATTCAGGTATCTTGCAGGGATGATTACATCTGTATCTACGTTGTCACCGTATTTGTGTACTGTTCCATGTGCTTTCATAGTCTATCTCCTTTATCTCTTTTATAATCCAAGTTCGTCAGGACTGCTGATCTTACCTGTGATAGCTGAAGCTGCTGCAACAGCAGGACTGGCAAGATACACCTCTGAGTCTACATGACCCATACGTCCTACGAAGTTACGATTGGTTGTTGATACAGCTCTCTCTCCTGCTGCCATAACGCCCATATGTCCTCCAAGACATGGTCCGCATGTAGGAGTTGAAACCACTGCTCCGGCCTTGACAAATATAGTCATGAGGCCTTCCTCAATACACTGAAGGTAGATATCCTGTGTTCCAGGGATGACGATAACTCTGACACCGTCAGCAACCTTTCTTCCCTTGATGATATCTGCCGCAATTCTCATATCTGATATACGTCCATTTGTACATGAACCGATGACTACCTGATCGATCCTGATATCTCCGACCTCATCGATAGTCTTTGTATTCTCTGGGAGATGAGGGAAAGCAACTGTCGGCTTAAGCTGTGACAGGTCGATGGTGTACTCTGCATCGTATACAGCGTCCTCGTCTGCCTCATACTTTGTATATGACTTTGTGCTGTGCTCCTTCATGTACTCCTCTGTAAGCTCATCGACAGGGAAGATACCATTCTTGGCACCTGCCTCGATGGCCATGTTCGCAATTGTAAATCTATCGTCCATTGTGAGGTTCTTGATTCCCTCTCCAACAAACTCCATAGACTTATAAAGCGCACCGTCAACACCGATCATACCGATGATGTGAAGGATGACGTCCTTACCACTGATCCACTTTGCCTTCTCTCCAACGATGTTGAACTTGATGGCTGATGGAACCTTGAACCAGGCCTTGCCTGTCACCATTCCTGCTGCCATATCTGTACTTCCGACACCTGTTGAGAATGCACCGAGTGCTCCGTATGTACATGTATGTGAGTCTGCTCCGATACATGTCTCACCAGCCACGATAAGTCCTTTCTCCGGAAGGAGCGCATGCTCGATACCCATTGCTCCGACATCGAAATAGTTCTCGATCTCATTTGCCGCTGAGAACTGTCTTACACACTTACAGTGCTCTGCACTCTTGATATCCTTGTTAGGTGTGAAGTGATCCATGACAAGTGCTATCTTCTTCTTGTCAAATACTTCCTTCTTGTTGAACTTCTCCATCTCGTGAATTGCGACCGGAGTTGTTACGTCATTTCCTAATACTAAATCCAAATCTGCCTCGATAAGCTGTCCTGCTTCAACTGATGGCAGTCCTGCATGAGCAGCTAAAATCTTCTGAGTCATGGTCATACCCATATTTATAGTCCTCCTATCATTTGTTTCTAAATACAAATTCTTACTCTTGATAATATCACTCATCTAGGTATAATTACAATATATAAAAAGAATAGTTATTATAACCTGGAGGAATATCATGATAAGTAATCTGAACAATTACGTTATTTTTCATACAGTTGCCAAAGCCGGCAACATCAGCAAGGCCGCAAATCAGCTCTACATCAGTCAGCCCGCGATAAGCAAGGCTATTTCCAAACTTGAAGAAGAACTCGTCACTGCGCTTTTTAACAGAAGTTCCAGAGGGGTAACTCTGACTGAAGAGGGACAGGTTCTCTATGAATATGTTGAGAGGGCATTTGACTCTCTGAATATGGGTGAGGAAAATCTGAAGAATTACAAGGAGCTTGGAATCGGTCACATAAGAATCGGCGTGAGCACATCCCTGTGCAAGCACATACTCCTGGACTATCTGAAGGACTTCATCAGGGAGAATCCAAACATCAAGTTCAGCATAGACTGCCACTCAACCGTGAACACCATCAAGCTTCTCAGAAACGAAGATATAGATATAGGCCTGATTTGCAACACAGAGCTTCCAAAGGGGATAGTCTACTCTCCTGTCAAGGAGATACATGACGTATTTGTGGCAAGCCCTGAATATCTGGATAATTTCTACGAGCGCGCAAATGGCAGAGATCAATACAGCTTTGCCGATGAGCTTTCAGGCAATATCAAGGGTAACATTATACCGCTGCTAAACTCAGGCTTAGCCTCTGCCACACACGGCGATGCAACAGATCAAGGTGCGGATAAAAAAAGCAGAGATAACGGACATTCATCCGGCGTCTCTGCTTCTACCACTATTCATAACTCAAGCAACTCAGGTATGTCCAATATATCAACAGTCAACATCCTTGAAGGCTCCAACCTCATGGTTCTGGAGGAGGCAAATGTAACCCGTACCCACGTGGACGAGTATCTCCGCTCACAGGGCATAAGCTGCAGCCAGGTACTTGAGATCAACAACATGGATCTTCTCATCGACTTCGCCGCCATCGGCATGGGCGTTGCCAGCGTGGTACGTGAATTCGCACATGAACAGCTCTCATCCGGTGTTATAACCGAACTTCCGCTTGACACTCCTATTCCGAGCAGGAGTGTCGGCTTCGCTTACTCAGGAATGAAGAATCAGAGCACGGCTATGAAGAAATTTATGGAGTGGGTAGGGGTGTGATTACATGCTTCTGTTTACTGTCCCACCTCAGCATAAATAGCATGATGCATATTCCAAACAGCGAAACCAGTGCGCCAGCCATAAGCCCAGGTGTTCTGTATGCAATTTCTATATCGTGACTGCCCGCATATATCCGGACACCCATATTGCCTCTACCAAGGCGAATTTTTTCTGCCGGCTCTCCATCCACATATATCTTAAACCCATCATTATATGGATATGCGATATACAGGATACCTGGATTTTTCACATCCACACTTCCATAGAAAGTATTTTTTACAAATCCTGTACACTCAAGCGGACTATCAAGTATCTTCTCTTCTGCTTTCTCAAATTCATCTGCATTGTAATTGTATACCTTTACAAATCGCTCTCCGACACTTCCTGTTTTAGAGCTGGTCGCACCTCCTATAGTTATCCTGACATGTTGTCCTTTCTTTACGAGGCCGACATGTGACAGCTGTTCTGTAACATATGACCCATTCGATACCCTGAGATCTCCGTCCACGATCATCTCCACATAGTGATCGCGGCTATCCTTACTGTAGACATACATATCCATATCAGATTCAGCATCAAACTCATACCGGGTCATCGGCACAAATGCATTTGACGTTCTGTATATGCAATAACCCACTGATTCCTTAAGTGTGTCCTGATTGAGATAAGAAGTACTCCAATCCGATATATCAATCTCTGTAAATACATCTGACGACAGACCACAGCCACTCTTCATAAAATCATTCTGATTTTCAAGAGGTGTCCTGTCTGCTTTCCAGTCTACGATACCATCATCCAACATAAATCCCATCATCTCAGGAGTTTCTGCTTCATACAGATTGTATACGTCATTCTCAGCAACAAGGTTATATCCTGCGTAAGTACCATTCTCCGGACTCAGCACATATCTGACATTGTACATGAGCGCTGTAAGCGGTGTAGTTCCCGAATATATATATTCAACATTGTCAAAGTGGGCAAGTCCCATACTGGAAAACGCTCTGATCGTATTTCCATTTGCCATGGATGAATACCAGTTTGTCTGAGAATATGGCGCATAATTCTCATAAACCATAGCGCTCTTTCTGGTGCCATTTTCTGTATCCAGGGAATTGTATACTGATTCCCACTGATCTAGTCTTACAGCATCTGTCAGAAGACAGTCCTCCGTCTTGCCCGGCATTACATATAATGCATTTCCCATAATCTCAGCTATCCAGCAGCCACAGATAATGCACACAGCCACTCCCGGCTTTATGCTTCCTCTTCTGCAAAGCACGCACAGAATGGCTGCAAATGCCAGCATAAGCATAAATATAACATAGCCAAGCGGGGTACTCATCTCTCTGCTGTCAATAAGACTTGCCACAAATATTACGCCTGCCACCACAGTACTTACAGCAATATACCTCAGTCTCAGCTTACCAAGATTCATGAGAATTCGATATGCTGCAGCAATTAATATAAACGTTAATATAAATGCAAACCTGTTTCCAAGTCCATGTGTGATCGTCATGCCATGGAACACGTAATTGAGCGGAAGATAGTTCAGGGCAAGCACTAACAGGGCCATGGCTATACAGTATTTCACCCTCGTCTTCCAGTCGCACACATCAGACAGAATAAAAATGCAGGCAGCAAATATAACAATACTTCCACAATAACTGTTATTGCTGAACATAGATACACATTCCAGATCCTTCAGCGGATAGAATGAAGATATATACGCTCCAAACTGTCCCCACATCTGTGTTCCTTCAAGCCCCATATCAGTCACCGAAGACGCCGCTCTCATGACCACCAGTCCGGCAGGAACCAGAACCACTCCTGCGAGCAGAGCAGACAGCACCGAGCAGCCGGCAAACGAAAGTCCTCTGCGTAGGAAATCTTTGACATTTTCCCGTTTTTCCAGCAAGAAATATATCACGGCAAACACACATATATAGAATGAGAAATAGAAATTGCATATGATCGACGCTGCCAAAGACAGCGTGTATAACATCCATCCTTTTCCATCTGACAGATGCTCTATGCCAAGTGCCACTATCGGAAGCAGAATAAGCCCATCAAGCCACATAATATTATGTCCATATGCAAGGACATACCCGGACAGTCCATATGCCATACTGCATGCCAGCTCTATGAACGTTGCAACTGTCTGGCTGTACCCATTCTCTGTATTTTTCTTATTGGTATGTCTGAAAAAGTAAAGCGCCGTGACCGGCAGGCAGGCGGATTTTATGATGATAAGCAATACCATGGAAAGTTCCAGCCTGCTCTCTCCCAACATCAGAACGATGATATTGAACGGGCTCAGGCAGTAATACAGTAACTCCTGTACAGCATCGATTCCCATTCCCATCGACCAGATAAAGCTTCCTTTGCTACCTCCCGAAATCCATTCAAATAACATATGAAACATATTCTTATACTGCACATATGCATCATACGTCAGAAAACTTTTATCTCCAAACGGGTATGCTTTCTGCAGGAGCAAAATTACTGTATATACCAGAACTGTAACTAAGAATACAGCAGCATACATAATCCCGCTCTTTTTATGTTTGTTTACTTCTCCTTGCTTTATACCCATATCAATCCCCACTTAATTTATTGCGCTATCTGTTCTATGCAGCCTGTACCTTCTTTTTCCTGCTGCGTCTAAGATTCACCATGTATAAGACAGCTATGAGCCATCCTGCTGCAGATAATATAAGGCCAAGCTTGAATCCATATGTTACATACCTGAATTCTATTGTATGTGTTCCAGCAGTCAGCTCCAGACCCACAAGTGCACCATTTGCCAGTGTTGTTATATCAGTCTTCTTTCCATCAACATACGCTGTAAAGCCTCTGTAATAAGGAATTGATGTATACAATATACCATCCTCATTTGCTGTCACCGTACCCTTTACATATGTAGATGTCACTGTGTCAAGTGAAAGCGTCCTATCCTTAATTGATTCCTTGCATTCCTGCATCCTGTCATCATGATATTCATAGAAATCTATACACGTTACTCCCTTTTTTAGGACTGTGGACAGATTGACTGCCTGTATCTCGACCTTCTGCCCACTCTTCAGCTCACCGAGATCAAGTACATCTTTTGGCGAAGGATAAGCGTCATACTCGTTTATATCTGCTATCACGTTTCCATCTACAGTTACAATATTACACAGCTTATTTGCATCCTCAAGGCTCACATACAGATGCATATCCCTCGGAGCTGTAAACGTATAAATCTGTGAGGCATGGTAATCTTCATCAAGTGACACATTCATGTATGTATAAGCATTTTTATCAGTCTTTCTCTCCAAAGTTACTCCATCCGGCAAGATCTGTCTATCCGGAGCGCTTCCTCTGTATTTCACATCAAAATCAGTCAGTTCATCCGGTGAAACACGGGTGAACACTCCTTCAACTCCCGACACATCTTTCACGAATTCATTCTGCACCTCAAACGGAACTACATCTGACACATTCCAATCTTTTATGCTGCCATCTGTAGAAAAGCCCGCTCCCACAGCATAGTCTGTTGTATACCATGCAATCTCATCGTCTATATCATACACATCGTTCTTCAGATTATATCTTTGCTCCTTTGTATACCCACCATAATATGCATCTGCATCCGATAATACATTTCTTACATTGAACATAAGCGCAGTTACCGGTGTAGTATTTCTGTATGCATATGTAGCGCCGTGATCCTGATATACCATTCCAAGCGCATCAAAAAGCCATGTCACTTTTGTATTTATGATTGAAGAGAATATATTAGTGTCTGAATAGACTGTATTATTTTGTGACAAAATCCAGGATGTCTTTCTATTAAGATCACTGTTGTCCTTTTCATTATATATGGCTCTCCATCCGTCAGTTCCGCCTAGATGCTCCTTGCCCGTAGTATATGCATCCGTATTCACATATACGGCATTGGATATCAGCTCCGCAAAAAGTATTACTATAAAATTCACAATCAGAGAATTTATCTTTATGCTGTTTCTGGCCTGTAATACAAATACCATAAACAAATATATAATAAGCAGGATCGTAACCATATAGCAGACTACATTCTGCACCTCATTATTTTCCAGAAAAACGCCCCCAAAGAAAGCCAAAAATACAACTGCGGTCAGTATCACCTCCCGAACCCCCGGCTTCGTCCAGTTCACAGCACACTCAAAAGCTGAAACAATAAGAAGTATGACAAGAATAAAAGCATATCTGTAAGAATATAGATGTGGATATGTGAACCCATGAAGAACATACAGTGCCCCTGTCAGATTCAGACAGGCAACAAGCAGCGCTATCTCCACCAGTCTCTTAACTCTTGCCCGAAGCTGTATATTCCTGTTAAACACATATACAACCGCAAGGAAAAGCAGAGACAGTCCCATATACATATTCCTTGCATACAGAGTTCTTCCAGCTATATCTATATCATGTCCCCAGAAAAAGCTCTGGAACAAATTTGCAAAATTACCAAACTTGCTAAATGGTATATCTTCTGTGAGTGAACTTGCACCTTCTCTTCCAACTATCGCAAGGAAACACGGCACAAGTACAACACATGCACTGAGTGCAGCCGTTATAGATGTGAGTGCAAACTTCACTCCACGCTTCCAAAACATTTTCCAGCTATCCTTTTTCACATCGATAAACCATATCACAGCTATCATAGCCACAAACCACGAAAAATAGAAGTTGAATACAAATGACATGAAAAGCATCACAAAATAAAGTCTCACATCACCGCCCTCAATAAGTCTCTCAACGCCAAGCATCATAACAGGCACGAGAAGAAGGCATATAAGCCAAATGAGATTATACTGATATGCAAGCATATAATCGCACATGGAATAAGCCATTCCCATCACAACACAGAGTATGTCATTCAGCCATCCGTGCTGCATTTTATTTCTGCTGGTATGCGATAAGAAATAGGTCATAGTAACTCCGCAAAGTCCAACCTGAATACACATACTGACAATCATTCCCAGCTCCATATGTGAACCGCCGAACAAAACTGCTATTAGATTGACAGGACTTGCCAGATAATAAAAGAAATTAGTATAGAAATCATATCCTAGTCCCATGTCCCAACTGAAAAAAATTGATTTTCCCTGTCTTATCCTGCCTGATAATTCCACAAAAAACGCATAATACTGGGTATTAGAATCTCCAAGCAGTATAGTATTCTTTCCAAATGGATAGCAGCTTGTCATCATCATATGTATCACTATACATATGATAGGAATCAGAAATGCCATTCCATACTTAACAATTTTTCTTGACCTGATTTTCTTTTTTTCCATAATTACTCCATCACTCCATATAACTTTGTATTTTTCCTTTTTCGACAGCATGTTGCATTATAAGTATCAATAACATAAGCAAGACCGCTGAAATACTTATTCTCCATGACCAATGCTGAATCTTTGTCCCCTTATATTTTACAACAACTTTACCTGCCTCTGGCGAAACTGATATTTCTACCAATCCATCATTTAGACATTTGCTTACCGTCAGTTTCCGTCCATCAGCCATTATTGCTTCATATCCCTTATAATAATACTTTGGAACTATGCACTCCCCCGCAGTTTTACCCGCATCAAACTCATAGCTTCCGTCTGATCCATAGCGCCCCCGTATGTAAGTATCTTCGCACTTCACCATCCCGCTGCTTTCTGCTCCGACAGATGTTGCAAGATCCCCTTCTTCTGGAAGCCACTCCCAGAACCCTATGCTGTCTGTACTTCCTGCATTATCCGCATAACCTTCCGGATAGTTCACATAGCCACCAAGTTCTATATTCCATACCATATTCAGGCTAAAAATACCGATAAGTATGCTTCCAGCCGCACATAAACATGCATTTCTTCTGTATGATGGCAACAGCTTTATTATATCCACTGACTGAAGTGCAAGACCAAGTGCCACAAAGAATTCTGTGAACATATTCAGTCTCCACGGAAACTGTATACTGACAAATGGAGTTCTGTCGATAAGTTTCCATGGAAAAATCTTTGTCTCGCATACAAGAAGCACCGCCGCTGTCACAAGGCACATCAAAGCCTTTTTATTATATACTTTTTTATATATACTGACAAATACCATAAGTGCCAGTATTCCAATCTCAATGAATGCAACCGAATACTTTCCACTCACTATCGCGAGCAGTGTCTGAGTCTCCTCATGTGTGTAAAATGCCGGTTCATTGCTTACATAGAACCTTCCATCTGCAAATTGTTCAAGTACAGGAAGCCAATAATAACATGTAAGTACTGCACACGCAAGAGCTTCCATACACACAGCCCCAATAAGTCTTCTGCAAGCCGCAATTCTTTTCCATCTCGCACACACCCAGATTATTCCCATTACTACACATAATACAAAGCTTATCGTGTGTGAAAGCATAAGACACGAATATGATACACATAAAAGGCCTTTTCTACTGTGTCCCATCTCAGTCAGGTCGTAAAGAGCAAGAAACGCCAGTGGAATAAATACCATGGCAGCAATTTCGCCAAGTGCAAATCTGGTATATACATCCTCAAGATGATAATGTCCCATTGTGTAAAGCACCATAGTGACAACACCCGCGCAACGGCTTCTGCCAATGCTCCGCCCTGTATAATACGCAGTAAGTCCCGTACATATCATCAGTACATATATATATATCTTCATTGCAATCCCCGGTGATGCCCCCAGAAGTCTGAAGAGAACGGCTGGCAGCAAGAACAAATCAGGGTAAAATATTCCCATACCGTAGCCATACCCTTCCAACATAGTCTGATATATATATACAGGGTATCCCTGCCCTGACTTTAGCGCTTTGAGGATACTCTCCACCCTGAGCATATGAACCTGCTGGTCATCACCGTATGGCAGGCCTGTCTTAAAACAAGGGATCATACATACACCACTTATCAGAAGCACCAGCAGTGCAATTCCCAGAATCTCTATTCTGTTTTTCTTTTTTTCTCTCACGCAGAATCTCCTCCCGGTCGTCAAAGCTCTGCCACATCATCCCCGGCAGTCAGTACGCATAAATATAAAGACAAACGGGGACAGGTATGGAATCTACTCTCACCTGTCCCCGTATTCTCAGTCATCTAAAACTGTTTATGACTCCTGCACATCTGTGCTATTTTTATTGGTATATCACCGGATATAATCCGTGTGACATGATTTCATCTTACTTAAAATACTCCACACCACTCTCAAATATCTTCTGGTTCTGGTCGCCATATACATTCACAGCTACAGCCTGTCCGATACGCTCTGAGTGTCCCATCTTACCGAGTACACGTCCGTCAGGACTTGTAATACCCTCAATTGCGTAGTATGAACCGTTGACATTGTAATACTCGTCCATGGTTGGGTTGCCGTTCATGTCGACATACTGTGTTGCAACCTGTCCATTTGCAAAGAGCTTCTCGCACCATTCCTTGCTTGCAACGAAACGTCCCTCACCGTGTGAGATAGGAATTGTGTATACTCCGCCGAGCTCTGCCTTCTTCAGCCATGGGCTCTTGTTTGTTACAACCTTGGTGTATACCATCTTGGACTGATGACGTCCGATGCTGTTCATTGTCAGTGTAGGTGAATCATCTGTCTGTGGTCTGATCTCGCCGTAAGGCACAAGACCGAGCTTGATGAGTGCCTGGAATCCATTACAGATACCAAGTGCAAGCCCGTCCCTCTCGTTCAGGAGCTTCATAACTTCCTCGGAGATCTTCGCATTACGGAATGCAGTTGCGATGAACTTACCTGATCCGTCTGGCTCATCACCGGCTGAGAATCCGCCTGGGAACATGATGATCTGTGAATCACTGATTGCCTTTGCAAATGCGTCAACAGAATCTCTGATTCCCTGTGCTGTCATATTTCTGAATACTATCGTCTGTACGTCTGCACCAGCTCTCTCAAATGCCTTTGCTGAGTCGTACTCACAGTTTGTACCAGGGAATACAGGTATGAATACCTTTGGCTTTGCAACCTTGTTCCTTGATGTGTAAACTGTCTTGGCATCAAAGAGTCCAGTCTTGATCTCTGTCTGTGGAACATTTGACTCTGTTGGGAATACCTTCTCAAGAGTCTTTGTCCATGCTGCAAGAGCCTCGTCCATAGTGATTGTGACATCCTTGTATGTAAATACAGGCTCCTTTGTAACCTTACCTATCTTCTTGACAGGAATTCCGAGCTGATCAAGATCTGCTGCCTTAACCTCAAGAATGATAGCGCCATAGTTCTTGGCAACAAGATCCTTCTTGCTCACTGTATCCTCAAGCTCAACACCGAGCTTATTTCCAAATGCCATCTTGCTGACAGCCTCTATTATACCGCCAAATCCAACTGCATATGCAGACTGGATCTTGCCCTCCTTGATCTTCTTGTTCAGGAGGTCATACATGTACAGAACATTCTCATATACAGGTATGTCGTTCTCGTCCTTCTCTATATCCATCTCCACAAGAACATTGCCTGCCTTCTTGAGCTCAGGTGTCACAACGTCCATGTAGCTTGCCACGTCAACTGCAAATGATACAAGTGTTGGAGGTACATCTATATCATTGAATGTACCTGACATACTGTCCTTTCCACCGATAGACGGAAGTCCAAGTCCTATCTGAACATCATATGCTCCGAGGAGCGCTGCCAGTGGCTGTCCCCATCTGTATGGGTCTGTTCCAAGTCTCTTGAAATATTCCTGGAATGTAAGTCTGATCTTGCTTACATCTCCACCTGCTGCAGCTATCTTGGCTGCTGATGTAACAACCGCATATACTGAACCATGATATGGGCTCCAGCTTGACAGATATGGGTCAAATCCGTAGCTCATCATGGTAATAGTGTCTGTCTTACCCTTGAGTACAGGCAGCTTTGCGATCATTGTCTGTGTAGGTGTGAGCTGATACTTACCACCGTAAGGCATTGTGACTGTTCCTGCTCCGATAGAGCTGTCGAACATCTCCACAAGTCCTTTCTGTGAGCACACATTCAGATCTGACAGTGTATCGAGCCATGCCTTCTTGACATCCTCAGGCTCCTTAACTGAATCAAAGTAATTGTCTGCCTTGCTTGGAACTTCAACCTTGACCTGTGTCTCCTGATGAGCACCATTTGTGTTGAGGAATGCACGTGAGATGTTCACGATGTCCTTGCCTCTCCACTTAAGGATAAGTCTAGGCTCCTCTGTAACCTTTGCAACTACTACAGCCTCGAGGTTCTCCTCCTCAGCGTATCCGAGCATAGTGTCAACATCCTTAGGATCGACAACTATAGCCATACGCTCCTGGGACTCTGATATTGCAAGCTCTGTACCGTCAAGACCTGCGTACTTCTTTGGCACCTTGTCAAGATCTACCACAAGTCCGTCTGCCAGCTCTCCGATGGCAACTGACACACCGCCGGCACCAAAATCGTTACACTTCTTTATAATAGATGAAACCTCTTCTCTTCTGAAGAGTCTCTGGATCTTTCTCTCTGTAGGTGGGTTACCCTTCTGAACCTCAGCACCACATGTCTCGAGTGAGTGTGATGTGTGAGCCTTGGATGAACCTGTTGCTCCACCACAGCCATCACGGCCTGTACGTCCGCCGAGCAGGATGATTACATCTCCCGGATCAGATGTGAGACGCTTTACAGCACGTCTTGGAGCTGCACCCATAACTGCTCCGATCTCCATTCTCTTTGCAACATAATCTGGATGATATATCTCATTTACAAGGCCTGTTGCAAGACCGATCTGGTTACCATATGAGCTGTAACCATGGGCTGCTGTTGTCACGATCTTACGCTGTGGAAGCTTGCCCTCCATTGTGTCCTTGAGAGACTTTGTAGGATCAGCCGCACCGGTAACTCTCATAGCCTGGTATACGTAACCTCTTCCTGAGAGCGGATCTCTGATAGCACCGCCAAGACATGTAGCAGCACCACCGAATGGCTCGATCTCTGTAGGATGGTTGTGTGTCTCGTTCTTGAAGAATACGAGCCACTCTTCCTCTACTCCGTCCACAACTACAGGAACAACTATAGAACAAGCATTGATCTCGTCTGACACTTCCATATCATCGAGCTTGCCTGCTGCCTTGAGCTGTTTCATACCCATAAGGGCTATATCCATGAGACATACAAACTTGTCATCTCTGTCCTTGTACATCTCCTTCATCTCTGCTCTGTATGCGTCAAATGTCTTCTCAAGAAGATCCTTGTAATCTCCATCGTCGAACTCTACATCTGTGAGCTCTGTTGAGAATGTTGTATGACGGCAGTGGTCTGACCAGTATGTATCGAGAACTCTGATCTCGGTCATGGATGGATCTCTCTTCTCCTCACTCTTGAAATAGTTCTGGATGTGAAGGAAATCCTTGAATGTCATGGCAAGTCCAAGTGAGTCATAGAGCTCCTTAAGATCTGCCTCTGCCATGTCCTTGAATCCGTCAAATATATGAACATCGGCTGGCTCAGGGAACTCTGTAACCAGAGTCTCAGGAATCTCCATACCGCATATTCTTGAATCAACAGGGTTTACACAGTAGTCCATGACAGCCTTCATCTGCTCGTCTGTCACGTCGCCCGAAAGTACATATGTTGTGGCAGTCTTGATAACAGGCTCCTCATCCTCTGCAAGAAGCTTTACACACTGCTCTGCTGAATCGGCTCTCTGATCGAACTGACCTGGAAGTGCCTCTACTGAGAACACCTTATCTGTGGCAGCAAGCTCAGGCTCACCCTCATAGATCACATCTACAGGCGGCTCAGCAAATACTGTCTCAAGAGCCTTTGCATATGTCTCATCTGATATGTTCTCAATATCATATCTGACAAGCACTCTCACATACTCAGCCTTGATACCCAGATAGTTCTTAATCTCTTCGTGAAGTTCCTTCGCCTTGACCGCATAGTCAGGCTTTTTCTCAACATACACTCTCTTGACCTTACTCATGTCATACCTCCATAGTAAAAGCGTTTTTGTTATTTTAATTCTTTAATAATAGCATTTATCTTGTTTTTTTTGTAGTAGTTTTTATCTTTTTGCCGATTTTCAGCTTATTTAAGCATAAAATTGTATCTTAACCCTGCATTTTCACCAAATATGTCATAACTTTCCATGCTAGTTATGCAGTCTTCGTATCATCTTAAATATCACCGAATTCTGGTATATCATAGGTGAATTCTGACAGTAGAATATGATTCCGTCCGTCGGTGCGTATATGTCCGTCGTATTCTCGCCCGTCATCGGATTGATGATATTTGCAATTATGTCGCCTCGTACAACCTCGTCTCCCGGCTGGACAAGCTTCTTGAAGAAGCCGGCGGCATGCTCGGACCTTATGCTGAGCAGATCCTCCTCGTCCATGATGGTGGAAATGTATCCCGCATGGCAGTTGTATCTTATAACGCCCATACGTGTCAGGAATCTGAGCACTGAGGACACCGCCTGATTGGCACTCTCACCATTGATGGTGTCGGTAACTCCCGAATATACCAAGAAAGCCTCCGTGCCGCGCATCTGCCAGTTGTAGTTGAGCGTTGCCTTATCATATGATCTAGGCTCCGCTGTCAATACATACGGCATACCGAACTGGCTGGCAAGGCTGTTGCTCTGCTTGCCTGTCTCTATCATCCTGACGTGCGGGATAAACTCACCATCCATATAGAAGCTCGCAAACTGTATTCCGTATGCGTAGCCGGTGACCTTCTCCATCACCGCCGCTGCAATACGGCTTGTCGCCTGACCTTCAGGATTGCCTGGGAATGATCTGTTTATATCTGAATTGTCTGTTATCCAGTATTTCTTGCCCACATTGAACGAGCTGTAATTGATTGATGGTATCAGAAGTATCTTCTTGCCCGACACTATGGCGCCCCTCGCCTCCAGCTCCCCAAGCTTCTTTGCCAGAAGTGAGCTTATGTAGAGCTGCTGAAATTCATTTCCTCTCATAGCACCAACTATGCATGCAGCCTTGTCTCCGCTGCCATAGGAAAATCCCTGTATCTCGTACTCTCCTCTGTAGGCTGTATTCATGGAATATATGATCTCTTTATTCATGGCCACCTCCGAAAATTCTGGCCACAAGTGACCCCTCTTCTATAACCGGATATTCTCTCAGTGAGAACACAATGCCGCTTCTCGGCGACCTGATGGTCTCCTCCACCGAGCCCGTGAGCACATTTACAATTCTTCCTATGATCTCTCCCTGCTGTATATATTCTGAGTGCTTTGCCACAGGAAGGAAGATTCCGCTGCTCTCAGCATTTACAAATACAACATCCTTGTCTTTTGCAAATTTAGGCTTATGTGCAGTCTCGACTTCGCCTTGCCATATTCCCATCTTCTTCATAAGAGAGAACAGTCCGTCCACTATCTGGTTCGAGTAATCGTAATCTATCTTGAGGGCAACTCCGGACTCCACTACCATACTCTTGACTCCGATCTCGTTGAGGGCATGTGCAAGACTTCCCTCCATGACCGTAGACGACGGATGTATCCATACAACATCCACATTCATGCACGCAACATACGGAGCAAGATCCGATGCCACGTCAGAATTAACCCTGACCTGTGGGATCTCCTTGATGTACACACTGCTGGAATGGACATCAACACAAATGTCCGCCCCCTCTATGTCCTTCATGACCTTTGCCGCTGTATACTCTCCCACAGTTCCGTCCTTTGATCCCGGAAACAGGGTGTTCATGTCTATGTCAAATACAGGCACATCCCTGTACTGAGCCTCAAGTCCCATAGGATTGATAAATGGATATACATCCACGATTCCAGTAAGCTTGTCAAAATCCTTCTTGATCCTTCTGATCAGTTCATAACATATGTACTGTCCGGCAACCTCATCCCCATGTATACCGGACACAATACACAGCCTCTTTTCATTTCCAGTTGGGAAATCCGGAGCCAGATGGTTCTTCTTCACCCTCATGACTTCCCCGATCAGCATGTTAGCTGATACTACAGTTTCTATCATATTTTGTCCACCTTGTATTATTTATTCGTTAGTAATTTTGCAAATTATCCCGGTACATAAAGAAAAGCAGGGTACTTGCCGTATCCTGCTTCTTGTACCTAAGTTATTATACATGATAACTGTCAGTTCTTCAAGGTATGTTGCCTACTCTGTGAGCCTGTTATGCCCTTTTCTTATACTCTATTCTGAGCTTGTCCGCTATGAGTGCGATAAACTCGGAATTTGTCGGTTTGCCTTTTCCCGCATTCACTGTATATCCAAACAAATCGTTGATGGTGTCTATCTGACCTCTGTTCCACGCCACCTCTATGGCATGTCTTATGGCTCTCTCTACGCTGGAGGATGTGGTCTTATATTTCTTCGCTATCGTCGGATAGAGAAGCTTTGTTATGTAGTTCAGCATGTTCACATCGTTGACCGCCATGATGATGCCCTCACGGATGTACTGGTAGCCCTTTATATTTGCAGGAATACCTATATCCCTGATGATATCCGTCACATCGCTCTCTATAGTATTCTCTATCTTGTGTGCCATACTCTTCTCTGTGAGACATGTAAGCTTGTCGTTCAGCCCTGACTCAAGCTCCTTCTTCTTCATATACATCTGTCTGAGTCTTGTCACAAGCTGCACCGGATTGTATGGCTTCAGGATATAATATGTCGCACCCATCTCAAATGCACATCTTATAAGTCTCTGTGATGACACCGATGTGAGTACCACAAATATCGTATTCTGATATTCAGGCAGTTCACTCATATGCTCCATCACTCCCAAGCCATCCATTCCCGAAAGGCAAATGTCCAGTATCACTATATCCGGCTTGTAAAGCTTTATTGATTCCACCGCTTCATCCCCGGTGCTGACCATATCAACTACTCTCATCTCGTCCTTTGATGCATATGTGGCGATCTGTTTTGCTATCTGTGTGCTGTCGCCATCAGCAATTACAATTTCGATCCCTTTGTTTCCCATAGTATCTCCCTTGTTATGTATAAATTTACAGGATTAAGCGCTTATCCCAACTACTTTATAATAATATTAAATATGATGTAATTTGTCAAGTGCTTTTAATATCATTTTTAATATCACATATTATGGCAACATTTTACTACAAATTACCCTGCATTTCTCATCTTCGCTTCCAGTCTTATCTTGTCGGCAATGAGAGCGACAAATTCTGAGTTCGTAGGCTTTCCTTTGCCCGCACTTATGGTGTAACCAAACAGTTCGTTGATAGTCTCTATCTTTCCTCTGCTCCAGGCCACCTCTATGGCATGTCTTATGGCTCTCTCCACCCTTGATGCAGTTGTGCCGTACATCTGGGCGATTGTCGGATAAAGCTGCTTTGTTATAGAATTCAAAATATCCATATCCCCCACAGCTATGACTATCGCGCTTCGGAGATACTGGTAGCCTTTGATGTGCGCCGGAACGCCTATCTCGTGGATTATCCCGGTCACCACCGCCTCCAGCTCGTCCGTCTTCTGCTCATTTTCATCCATCTTCAGAAGCTGAGTCGTATTGCTTCCGTGACCTTTATATGCATCATCAAGCACACCTCTGACCTTCTTCTCATCGTATGGCTGTTCAAGCAGTCTCACCACTGCCTTGTCACCTATCGTCGAAAATACAAAGTCCAGATAATTTCTATGCTGCTTCGATGAACAGAGCACAAATTTGACATTTCTCAGGTTCTTATTTCCAGATACGCCTTCGACCATATCCGTGATATCCGTACCGGGTATAACCTCGTCCGCGATCACTATGTCTGGCTTATCTTCTGCAATTTTCTTAACAGCTTCGTCACCCTTCTCACAACATCCAATGTACTCATAATCAGGCATATCCTCAAATACGTGCTTTAGCTGTTCAATTTCTCTTTTGTCATGTTTTACCATCATAACTTTAACATGACTCATGTTATACTCCTTCCCAAGTATAGTGACGGAATAACAATATTTACTTTTTTATTCCTGTTATTCCACTACGAACATTATATATAAATGTAGTTTTCTTGGGAATATATAGAACTTCGCAAGTTACGACAGCATCAGCTTCCGGAAAACATTTTTTCTACTGCGACTGACACCAGCAGACCACATACGCACATTTAATGAAAAAATGCGGCATATCTTCCCTTTTCGGGTCGATATGCCGCGCATGATCACTTCTCTTTTGTATGTTCTTTTTCTCTGAGTCTTATGATCGCATCATAGGCCGCCGGATTGTGCTCCTTCAGGTGCTCATCCATTCGTTTTCTTCTCGCCTTATATCTGTCGACAAATTCAGGATGCTCGCTCTCAAGCCTGTGAAGAAGCTGGCTCCGCCTGCGCTCGATACGCTCTGCAACAGAGTCCTCATCCTCGCCTGTGGCCCTCACGATCTCCTCTATGTGGGCCTCCATATGCTCAAGCCATTCTTCCTCATCCTGTATATCCATCTGCTTCCAGAAACCGGTCATAAGCTGTTCAACCCCGGTTCCGTTCTTCATACTGCCTATGGATTCACGGATGTGCTTCTCTATGACATCTTCCGCATCATCGCCAAATGCCCACACAAGCTCCTGAGCCATGTGCTCCGCTCTCTTTCTCCTGATGTCATGATAACTGTTATGTACACCAACTAGTGGATATGGAGTCTCAAGGCCGCAGTCTGACAGTGCTCTCTCCATGGTCTGTCTCACGCATCCTGCCTCTATCATGTCGCCAAGTCCAAGCTTTCTGAGCTGGACGTTGAGCTGGCCTATATGCTCCGTGATATAGAGCTTCACCCCCTTCTCTTTCAGCGTATCATACATGATCCTGAGGGTCTTGGCAGCCGTCACATCCACGCTTCCCATGGCGGACGCATCCACTATTACAGCCTTTGTGTCATCCTGTACCGCATCCATGATATCCTTCTGGAATATGGCTATATTTGCAAAGAACAGATTACTGCTGAATCTGTAAATAACTATATTCTGTATCGGGTATGCATGCTTGAACCTCTCGAGCGCAAGGAATTCCTCATGTCCAGGTACCAGTCCAAGGAAGCTTCTCGGAGGGTCCGCAGCCTTCCTTATGACTGCGGCAAATGAGAGTATGATTCCTATAAGAACTCCATTTATCGTTCCAAGTACCAGCACACCTAGGAAAGCTCCGCAGAATATGTAGAATTCCACCTTACTCACCTCCCACAGCTTTGCCGCCAGATCAAATTCCAGAGCACTGTAGAGTGCGGAGATGACGATTGCCGTGAGCACCGGAACCGGCAGATAACCTATAAATCCCGTTCCACACACGAGGATCACGATCATCACTACTCCTGCAAATATTCCAGTGAGCTGTGTCCTGCCTCCATACTGCTCACTCATTGTGGTTCTGGACACGGAACCGTTTATCGGACAGCAGCCTGTGAATGCCGCTGCAAGATTTGCCATTCCAAATGCCAGAAGCTCCTGATTATCGTCTATCTTATATCTGTTCTTCTGGGCGAAATTGTTCTCAGCCAGAAGCGTCTCCGCCATGATTACCACTGCTATCGACAGACTGACCGTCATGATATTTGGAAGCATCCTCTCATCTATCTGTGGTACAACGATCTGTGGAAGTCCTCTGCTCACCTCCGACAGACATACTATTCCGTATTCATCCATATCTATCACGCAGGACAGCAACGCTCCCGCTGTCATGACGCATATCGCCATCGGAAACTTTGGTATTAATCTTCGTGAAACAAGCAGTACCGCAAGAGCCGTAAGTCCCATGATTATTGACGGCACATTTACATCTCCTATCGTCTCTGCTATGTGCTCCACAAGCTCGAACAGCTCTCCTGTTCCCGCTCCGGCTCCATAGAGCTTCGGCACCTGCATAAGTATGATGGTGGTGCATATTCCTGATATGAATCCGCCCATGACAGGAGTCGATATGTAATTTACAAGCTTGCCCGCCTTGAACAGGAAGAATACCAGCAGCCACAGCGCCGTGAAAAATGTTATCACTGGAACAACCTGCATCGCCTGCTCCGTTCCCGGCGCAACCCCAAGCGTCACCAGTGCAGCTCCGACCAGCGCCGCAGGCGCGGCATCCACACCGAACACGAACTGCCTCGACGTGGACAGCAATCCAAATATTATGATCGGGAACACCGAACCATACAATCCATATACCGCCGGCAGCCCGGCTATCTGTGCATACCCCATCGATATCGGTATGGACACCGCCGCTATGATAATTCCTGTCAAAAGATCAGGAAGCAAATTCTCTTTTTTATAATTCTTTAGTGTATGACATAGTGAAATTTTTGAAACCTTGATTTTCTTGCCCTCCTGGGATGTTTGTGTGTGCCGGTCTGCCTTATGCTAAAGTCCGGCACTTCTGTTCTTAATTTTATCACTAAACAGGATTAATTTCACTCCTCCAGCATATTTTCAATAAAAATCCCATACCCCCTGGTTGGATCGTCTACGAATACGTGGGTGACTGCGCCGATTATCTTGCCATCCTGGATGATCGGGGAACCGGACATTCCCTGTACCACTCCGCCCGTCAGGTCTATGAGAGCATCATCGGTCACGTGGAATTCTATATTCTTGTCGGATGAATTCCTGTCCACATACTCTATGTCTATCTCATACTTCTCAAGCTCGCCGCTCATTCTGGAATATATATAAGCCTGCCCCTTGCGGACTTCATGACCTCTGGCTATATACATACGCTCCGCATCGCCGTATTTTGCCTGGCAATAGCTTGTGTCCAGATGACCATATATTCCACTTGCACTGTTGCCGTCAATAATGCCGACCAAAGATCTTCTATAGGCAATGCTTCCCTGAAGTCTGCCCGGTTCCGAGGAGTACGACCTGCTTATATTTGTAATATCCGTTGTGTACACACCGCCGGTGCTGCACCGCATCATAACTCCCGTATCTATATCCGACACACTGTGTCCAAGGGCCATGAAATTTGTTCCGTCGACAAATGTAACCGTGCCTATTCCCGACACATCATCCTTCACCCACGCGCCCAGCAGATAAGCGCCATTCTCGTTTTTTTCCGGCGTGATGCTACAGACCTTCTCCTCCCCATCCCTTATATATCTCACGGACAAGCTATCACCCTGGCTTTCAGCAACAATATCAAGCAGCTCCGACCTCTTAGATATCTCCATACCGTCTACACTCACAATATAATCCCCTGTACAGACCTTTCCATCAGCAGGGCAACAGGACTCGCCATTTTCATTTTTAAAGCTGCATACATCCACCACCAAAACTCCATCCGTCTTCATATAGATTCCCATCGCCTCGCCGGACGGAACTACAGGTCGGTCAAATATATCACTTCCAAACTCCGCATCCTTCGTGGTCGCCCTTGACACTACCCCATCAAGTGTTGAGCTTGTCTTCTCTGACCTTTCAACATCCACTCGTCTGTCCACCAACACACATAAAACCAATAGTGCTGCAAGGAGCAACAGATCCGCCACAGCCACCCATATGATCACTTTCTTATATCGCCTCATAATCTATTCCTCCTACATATACTTAAAAACAACTAATAGCTTATAAAAAAAGAGTAACAGCCTTGGCTGTTACTCTTAGTATGTTGTGTTAGGAATAACTTTATTTCAGTATTTTTTTGTCTTTTCTGCCATTTGTTTCATCTCACGGGCATTGCTCATGACTGCCTCAGTTATGGTCACGCCGCCGAGAAGTCTTGCGATCTCCTCTGTTGATTCCTCGTCGCTTAATCGGACGATCCTTGTCACTGTCTTGCCCTCGTCGGCAGACTTTTCTATGAGATAATGACTGTCTGCCATCGCTGCGATCTGCGGAAGATGGGTTATGCTTATAACCTGATGGCTTCTGGAAATAACTGCCATTTTTTCAGCAACCTTCTGAGCTGCACGGCCGCTTATTCCCACATCGATCTCATCGAATACAAGAGTGCCGATATTGTCCTCGGACGCCATGCAGGATTTGATCGCCAGCATGATCCTTGAGAGCTCACCGCCTGAAGCCACGTCATATAACGGTCTCATCTTCTCGCCGACATTTGTCGAAATGACAAAATAGCAGTCATCGATTCCATTTGCCGTACACTCCGGAAGCCTGTCAAATACCATGTCGAACCGAACCTCCATGAAACTCAGATCAGCAAGTGCATCTCTGATGTCTCTGCACAGATTCTCAGCCTGCTTCTGTCTCTCAGCAGTAAGCGCATCTGCTGCCTTGAGCATGGCTTTCTCCGTCTTTTTTATTTTGTCTGAAAGTCCTGCTATATATTCGTCATATTCAGACAGCCTTTCATATTCCTTCCTGCTGTCCTCCAGATATTTGAACACCTCTTCCAAGGTGCTTCCATATTTTCCCTTTATATCATTGATGACGTCAAGCCTGGACTCAACACTTCTAAACTCAGAATCGTCAAAGTCCATGCTCTGCATGTAATCATTTAATTCAACGTTAAAATCATTCAGCAGCGCGTCAATATTTTCTAACTGACTATACAGACCGTCTATCTCTCCGTCGAGATCCTTTATACCCTTCATCGATGCCAGCGCTCTGCCGATCTCATTTCCCGCAGATGAAGAAGATTCATAACCTGTAACGCTGTATACATCCGAAGCTGCCGCAACTATATCGCGTGAATTGACCATCCTGTTGTACTGATGCTCAACATCTTCGTCCTCACCAGTCTTTATATTTGCTGACTCGATCTCCGCAATCTGGTACTTGAGGAATTCTACCTTTCTGCTCCGCTCCGCCTCATCCATCGAGAGCTCGTCCATCTCACGCCTGAGTGTGACATACTCTCTGTGACACTCTGCAACCTTCTGCTTCAGGGGATCTATGGATGCTCTTCCATATTTATCCAGAAGCTTCATATGCTCCGCTTTCTTAAGGAGCGTCTGCTGCTGGTGCTGCGTGTGAATATCTATGAGAAGCGCAGATACCTCCCTGAGCTTTGCGGCGGTCACCGCCATATCATTTATAGTGTTGATGGTTCTGGAATTATTTATTCTCCGCGTGATGAGTATCTCGCCATCCTCCGATGGCTCCACTCCCAGATCTCTGATCTGCTCAATCACCTGGGGGTCATCCACCAGGAAAAGCAATTGACAGAAGCCCTCCTTGTCAGGCTCCCTGACTATATCCTTCGGAAGCTTATCTCCCATACCAATCTTCAGGGCTCCCATGATTATGGACTTACCCGCACCGGTCTCACCGGTAAGTATGTTGAGATTATCGGTAAAATTAACATTTGCATCGTCTATGAGTGCAATATTCTTGATATGTACATTAAGTAACATTTGTATCCTCCTGTTGACGCACAGACTTTATTACACATAACATATTACAGAGAGCTGTCATCTCTGCATCTTATCTATCGTCTTCATGACCGAATCGGTCATCTCCCGGCTTCTGACCGCCAGGAATATGGTGTCGTCCCCGGCTATACTTCCGAGGAGTCCATTTATCTCCACATTGTCAAGTGCTGCGGCAACTGCCATCGCCATGCCCGACACTGTCTTGATCACTATCAGATTCTCCGCCGGCACCATGGATAATATGCCAGCCCCGAGAACCTTTCTGTACGACTCTATGGACTCATGTGTTGCCGACTTTCCCAGAGTGTACTTCTGCCTGCCACCCGCCACGGCAACCTTGGTGAGGTTGATCTCTCTTATATCTCTCGATATGGTGGCCTGGGTCGTGGAAAAGCCCGCCTCTGCCAGCTTCTCCAGCAGTTCATCCTGAGTCTCTATATCATATTGTTCGATTATCGACAAAATCTTCGCCTGTCGCTTCTGTTTCATATCACTTTCCCCCAAGCTTGTTTCTAAGTATCTCGTAGAAATTCACATCACTCGCCTTTACGAGCTGCGTGGTTCTCTTTGACACGCATATATCAAGGATATCGCCTGCTGCCAGCTCGAAATCATTTCCACCGTCAAATGAAACTATCGCCTCGGTGTCCTGCGTCTTCCTCTTCTTGGCGATCTCTATTGAAACCTTTGCATCACTAGGAAGCACAATACTCTTCGAAGTCAGCGAATGTGGACATACCGGAGTGATGATCATCAGTCTTGCCATAGGATCCACGATCGGACCTCCGGCTGAGAGATTGTAACCCGTGGAGCCAGTGGGGGTCGATATGATGATTCCATCTCCATCATAGGCATTCAGAAAGCTTCCATTTACATAGACATCAAGACCTATAAGTCTTGAAAATCCTGCCCTGCTGATAACTATATCATTGAGTGCCCTCTTCCTGCACTCCTTGCCATCTCCTGTTCTGACTGTTCCCCTGATCATCATTCTGTCCTGCATGGAATAATCATCCGCAAGCAGTCTGTCTATGATGGTCTGCCAGTTGGTGATCTCCCCCTCAGTGAGGAATCCCACCGTTCCAAGATTTATCCCGAACAGAGGAATCTCCACATGGCTGGCACTGGATGCCACATTGAGGAGTGTTCCATCCCCTCCAAGAACAAGTATACAGTCAAAGCTCTCAAGCTCATCCGTAACCTGCTGCTTGTCACATGCACTGAAGCTGTAGCAGTCCATGGCTTTACACGCACCATTTTGCGATTCAATATACGCTGTGAGCTCCGACGTTATACGATTATCCTCATCCTTATCCGGGTTATATACTATATAAAAATTCTTCATATCGTATCCTCTATGACTTGTTCAGTTCGTTGTGGGACTCCTCCACCAGAGCCTTTATGTCGAATTCCTCATCCGTCTTCGACTCATCCTTTGATATGTGGAGCAGATATTCTATGTTGCCCTCAGGTCCTTTTATAGGTGAATAGCTGAGGTGCAGTGTGCGGAATCCTATGCTTCTGGCATAACCGACTATCATCTCCACAACCTCAATATGGGTTGAAAGCTCTCTGACAACGCCCTTCTTGCCGACCTTCTCTCTTCCCGCCTCGAACTGCGGCTTGATAAGGCACACGATCTCTCCACTATCCGTAAGCAGCTCCTTTACCGCTGGAAGCACCTTTGTAAGAGATATAAATGACACATCTATCGAAGCAAATTCAATCTTATCGTCAATATCCTCAGGTGTGACATATCGTATATTTGTTTTCTCCATACAGACAACTCTCTCGTCATTTCTGAGCTTCCATGCAAGCTGTCCATGACCCACGTCAACGGAATACACCTTCACCGCACCATTCTGCAGCATACAGTCGGTAAAACCGCCGGTGGAAGCACCTACATCCATGCACACCTTACCCGCAAGCTCCACACCGAAATGATCCATAGCCTTCTCAAGCTTCAGGCCTCCACGGCTCACGTATTTGAGGGTGTTGCCCCTGACCTCTATCTTAGCAGTCTCGTCAAATGTCGTGCCGGCCTTATCCTCTTTGTTATTGTCAACATACACTATTCCTGACATGATGATGGCTTTCGCCTTCTCTCGTGAATCTGCCAGTCCCTGTTCTACAAGGAGAACATCAAGTCTCTTCTTCATCTGTCTTCCTCTTATTCTGTACAATCTGTCGATATTATATGTTTTATCCTGTCATACAGCGAATCCGCGTCAAGCTTCAGCATCCTCCTGAGCTCATCCACGCTTCCATGCTGTACAAATGTATCCTCAATGGCACACACTGTCACATCCACATCAAGGTGTCTGTCCATGACATACTCCTCGACCAGAGATCCGTATCCGCCATGCTTTATCTCTTCTTCAATAACCACTATATGTTCATGATCCCTGCTGAGCTCATCTATCATATCAGTATCTATCGGCTTCAGAAATCTTGCATTGACAAATGTGACATTTGTTCCCTCTGCCAGCAGTCTGTCATATACCTTCTCGGCCTCCTGAACCATGTTGCCAACAGCCACTATGGCAAGCTTCTGTCCCCTGTGGATCATCTCGCTCCTGCCATACTCAATATCCGCATTGTATTCCTTAAGTCCATAATAAGCCTCTCCTCTGGAATACTTGAGCGCAACCGGACCATCGTAAGCAACAGCCCACTCCATCGCTCTGGTGAGCTCATATCTGTTCTTCGGCGCAATGATGGTCATGTTCGGAATATGTGACAGAAACGCAGTGTCAAATATGCCCTGATGTGTATCGCCATCTGCACCGACAAGCCCTGACCTGTCAATGGCAAATATGACATGCAGCTTCTGCAGGCACACATCGTGTAAGATCTGATCATATGCCCTCTGCAAAAATGACGAGTATATCGCAACCACTGGCACCAGTCCCGACGCAGCAAGTCCCGCGGCAAACGTCACCGCATGTTCCTCCGCGATGCCAACGTCAAAAGCTCTGTCCGGGAACTCCGCAGCAAATGCCGACACTCCTGTTCCCTTGCCCATGGCAGCCGTTATGGCCGTTATCCTTGGATCAGCCTTGCCAAGCTCCACCAGCTTTCTGGCAAACACTCCTGTGTTTGTCATGGCCTTCCGGTCCTTAATAACCTTTCCAGTCTGTATATCAAACGGATCAACGCCGTGGAAATAGCTAGGGTGTCTCTCGGCATGGGTATACCCCTTGCCCTTCACTGTCTTCACATGCACAAGGATCGGTCTGTTAAGCTTAAGCGCCTTTCGGAAAGTGGCCTCCATCACATCTATATCGTGTCCGTCTATAGGTCCTATATATGTGACTCCCAGCTCCTCGAAGAACATCCCCGGCACAAATATCTGCTTGATGGAATCCTTTGACTTCTTCAGTCCTCTGGCAAGATGTTCTCCAGCCACAGGGATCTTCATGAGGATCTTCTCCACATTGCCCTTAAAATCATTGTACTGCTGCCCAACACGTATCTTGCTGAGATATGTGGACATGCCGCCAACATTCTGATCGATGGACATATTGTTATCGTTCAGCACAACAAGGCAGCCGGTCTTGATATCCGCCATATTATTCATGGCCTCATATACCATGCCACCTGTGAAGGAGCCATCTCCGATCACTGCGGCAATCTTCTCATTTGTACCCTTGATACTTCTGGCACACGCCATTCCAAGCGCAGCGGAAATGGATGTTGAGCTGTGTCCTGTATTGAACGCATCGCACGGGCTCTCACTGGTCTTCGGAAAACCGCTCATTCCTCCAAACTGTCTGAGAGTGCCCATCTCATTCTTCCTGCCCGTCAGTATCTTGTGGACATAGGACTGATGTCCCACATCCCATATAAGCTTATCCTCAGGGAAATCCAAAACCCTGTGAAGTGCCATGGTAAGTTCCACGCATCCAAGATTCGGAGCCAAATGTCCACCGGTCTCGCTCACATGCGACACCAGAAATTCTCTGATCTCATCCGCCAGCTCCGGCAGATCTTCCCTGTCTATATCCTTTATATCGTTTGGTTTATTTATTCTATCCAGTATATTCATATGCACACCACGAGAGGAGTCCTATTTATCCCTGTTTATCAGCCAGATGACCAATTCCTTCAGAAACTCATTGTCCCCGCCTATCTCTTCCAATTCTCTTACTGCTCTCTCCGACAGCTCAGTCACATAACGTCTGGATTCATCAATTCCATGTATTGTGACATATGTAACCTTGCCATTCTCCTCATCACTCAGCGTCGGCTTTCCAAGGAGCGCACTGTCTCCACAGACATCCAGAATATCGTCCTGGATCTGGAATGCCATGCCGACGTCCGATGCTATCTTGTGTACCGCCGCAACCTTAGCCTCGTCTGCCCCCGCAAGTATCGCGCCTATCATCATGGATGCCTCTATGAGGGCTCCGGTCTTGTTCTCATACACATATTCAAGCTGCTCCTTTGAGAGCTCCTTGCCGGTCATCTCCACATCGACGACCTGACCGCCTATCATGCCGTTTATACCCGGCTTCTGCGCAAGCACACACATCGCAGACGCCACAGCATGTATATCCTCACCCATGCCAAATGCCTTACATGCGGTCTCATATGCATAATTGAGCAGCGCATCCCCCGCAAGAATAGCCATCGCCTCGCCAAATACCACATGGGATGTCTTTCTTCCGCGCCTGTAATCGTCATTGTCCAGAGCCGGAAGATCGTCATGTATGAGTGAATATGTATGTATCATCTCTATCGCAGCCATGAACGGCTTTATAACCTCTGACTTGCCGCCGAACAGCCTGTATGTCTCCTCCATGAGCATGGGACGAAGCCTCTTTCCACCCGCCTCTACCGAGTACGCCATGGCCTCACACACTGTCCTGTTAAATCCGTCTGCAGGTGGCAGATAGCTCTCAACTATATCGTTGATCCTTGCCGCCTTCTCCGCTATAAGTTTATCTATCATGCTTCCTCCTGACCCGAAAGTGTTATCATCTCTTTCTCAACATCGCACAGGTAATTCCTGCATCTGTTTATGAGCTGGACGCCCTCAGAATAAAGCTCCATGGACTTCTTGAGCCCCGTATCAGTATTCTCAAGCGCAGCCGCTATCTCATCAAGTCTGGCAAGAGCCTCCTCTATGGACACATCCTGAAGAGTGTCCGCTGTATCCATATTCTGTGTATCTTCTGCCATATCTATTCCTCCTGCCCGGTCACGTCAGCCACGACCGCCTGTATTCTTCCATCATGAAGAGTTATCTCTATATCATCCCCAGGTGTGATCCCTGACACAGATCTGACAGGCTCACCATCCGATGAAATATATCCAAATCCATTTATGAGCTTAGCTGTAGGCGAAAGGCCATGTATCCTCTCCGTCATGACCGCCAGGGCATTCCTTGTCATGTCGTACTTTCTGCCCATCGCGCTCTTCATCCTGTCATGAAGCCTGTCACAGTGCACCGATCTATCCTCTATCTTATCCGCCATCAGCCCATTTATCTGCTTCTCTATTCTGTCAAGCTGCTGCCTCTGACTGTCCATTCTTCCGGATGGACTCAAAAGTCTGAGCTGCCTGTCATAACCATCCAGACTCCTCGCAAGTCTGTCTATCCTGCCGGATATCAGCATGGTGAGCTGTTCAAGTCTCCTGTCAAATCCGGCAACTGTCTCTGCCACCACCGGAAGCGCATGCATGACAGCCGTGGACGGATTGGATTCTCTCCTGTCCGCAACCATGTCCGCAACTGTGGTGTCTATCTCATGCCCCGTAGCCGATATGATAGGCGTCTCCGCATTGAATATGGCCCATGCCACCTGCTCCTCATTGAACGCCCACATATCCTCCTTGGAGCCTCCGCCTCTTCCAACGATTATGAGGTCGAGCCCCATGGAATCAAGTATCTCGATTCCTCTGGATATATCCGCCGCCGCATACTGTCCCTGCACGGTCGCAGGATAACAATAGAGCTGGGCATACGGATCCCTCCGTTTTGCCACTGCACGGATATCGCTTATCGCAGCCTTTGCCCCCGCCGTCACTATACCAATACGCCTCGGATAGGCGGGAATAGGCTTCTTGTATTCCTGCGAAAACAGCCCCATGCCGTCCAGTCTGGCTATGAGTCTCTCCAGCTTGGCATTCACCTCGCCGTCACCCACACGCACCAGCCTGTCTACATAGAGCTGATACTTTCCGTCTCTCACGAAGACATCAATATGACCAAATGCATGAACCTTGTCTCCGTTCTTCGGAGCAAACTTGAGTCCATATACCTGTTTTCCCGCAAACATAACAGCCGCCAGAACTCCGCTGGGATCCTTGAGACTGAAATACATATGACCTCTCTTGTCTGTTCCGAGTCCTGTGATCTCTCCCTCAACCCCCAGACTGCCAAGCCACGGCTCGCCGCTGACCAACTCCTGTATCCTCTCATTGAGTTCCTTGACTGTATATATGTTATTCTGCTGTGGCATCTGCGCCACTCTCCTTCTTGTCCTTATCACCGGATACAAGCTTTGCAAGAAGTGCATTCACGAACTTGCTCGCCGATGCATCACAATACTTCTTTGCCAGCTCAACCGCCTCATTGATGGCGACCTTCTCCGGTATGCTCTCATCGTACTTCACTTCATAGACACCAAGCCTTAATATAGCCAGCTCCTCCTTGCCTATACGAGGAAGCTTCCAGCCTTCTGATATCTGTGAAATGATCTCATCTATCTCTGCTTTCTTAGAGATGATATTCTTAACCTTGGTGGTTATATAATCTCTGTCCTCATCGCTGACTATTCCGTACAGAAGCGGATCGTCCTCCTCATCTCCCGGCATCTCAGGGTCAAATGCAAAATCAAGCTGATCCTGCATGCCCTCAGCGTCATTGAACTCCAGTGTAAATACTATCTTGAATATCCTGTCTCTTATCTCTCTTCTAGTCATATCTTCCTCTCCACTATATAAAGCTTTATCTGTATCCTATCTGCCGTCTCCAACACGTACACCGGCTATCCTTATGTTGACTTCCTCAACACTCAGTCCTGTCATAGTCTCTATAGCCTGCTTGACCTTATCCTGAACCTGGCCTGATACTGATGGTATGCTGTACTCGTACAGAACCTCTATCGCAATATCAACCTTTACCTTGCCGGGAAGAAGCTCTACCTTAACGCCCTTTGCAGGGTTCTTCTTTCCGAACTTTGAGGCAAGCTCATTTGGAAGGTTGCCTGTAAGTCTGTATACACCTTCAACCTCTCCGGCTGCAAGCCCTGCTATGATAGCCACTACGTCATCCGCTATCTGGACTTTGCCCAGAGAATTGCTCTCTTCTATATTGTAAGAATTATCCTGAACCGCGCTGCCTTCAATCACGATATCATCATTCAACTTATCACTCATGGTCATACCTCCCGTTTCGTATGGGTTATTTGAATCTTATTATAATCTGAAGGCAGCTATTTTGCAAGTATATGCGATTCACGGCTTATCCTTCCGCTGTCTATTTGCCACCCATGACAGATATTGCAACACTGCTTATATCATACCCTGTTTTTCGGATAACTATGTCCTCTATCTGTGCTCTCTCGGTATCCGACAGCGATTCCACATTCAGCGACACGTCAACAGCCTCATCACTTATCGTCACTATGGCATCGCTATACCCCTTTGCCGCCAGAACTGTCTCGACATCTGTCTCCTTCTCTATGGTATCGTTCAGCTTCACATATGTATCTGTCGCCTCCTTCTTTGCCGAATCGCTGAGTGCCTCATCACCTATCACATCCATCAAAGCTTCCTTGCTCCTTGATCTGCTCTGCTCACGGTTCAGCTTTGCCGCGGCCATATTGCTTGTCACCTGTGCACTGGTGAGTACAGCGTCACCGATCTCATCCTCCTGGCCATTGAGCTCCACATCCTCGGTCTGGCCATTCTCATCCTTCACCGCCTGTGAGTTCTCATTTTCCGCCATGGACGATAGATCCTCATAGTTGATCACCTCCACCTGTTTTTTGTCAGCTTTTTCCTTCTTCTTGTCCTTTCCTGCATCCGCAAAGCTCATGTAACCGGCCACCCCTATCATAACTGCAAGTGCGATGACCGCCAGTCTGTTCTTTCCACTGAATTTCTTCATAGTCCCTCCACATTAATTTGCTTCTAATATCACAATCTTATGCGTCGGCACGTCAAATAATGCCTGCACTGCATTCGTTATCTTCAGCGTTGTATCGCCATTTTCCGCCCCCTTGCAAATGATAACCACACCCTCGGTCTCCGGCTCCCTGTACCTGACCACATACGGCGAGCTCCCACTGCCCTCACTCACCATGACCGTCTCCTCCGACACGCTTCTCTGGCTGCTGTCGCCGTTCTCACTGGAACTGCTTCCGGAGTCCTTGAGTGCTATGTTCTCACCGCTGTCCTTGACCGTTATCATCACTCTCACATCTGATATTCCGTCCACCTGCTCAAGCACTGATGTGAGTCTCTCCTCCATATACTCCACATAATCCGTGGTATCCCCTGACATATTCCGGTCATTTCCGCCGGTCACATCCGCGTCTGTCTCATCGGACTGTCCGGTCCATCCGCTCTTTTGGTCATTTTTATCAGTCTTGCTGTTATTTGCCGGCCACACAACTATCATCAGACATATCCCTGACAGCAAAATGAGCAGCAACTTGTATAATCTGTTGTTGCTGCTCTTCAATATATTCATAATCCCCGATATTCCCTTTTTCTTAGAATCCTCCACTACAGTCCCTCCTGCATATGATCTGTATTGCCCCTCCTGATGGTAATCCTGTTCTCATCAACGCCGTATTCCTCTGACACCGCAGATCTTATCCCGTCTGTGTCTACTTTATCAGACTGTATGGATATCTCCATGCTGTCTATCCCAAGCTCCTCCCCGGTGACTATACGCACCACCGCATCGGCATTACAATTGTCAGATATAAACCGCTCCACTACCTCCTCCATGGCCCTGACATACATCTCATCATCGCCCTCGGCCACGTCCATTCCAAGCGATTCACTGTATGTATTGAACTCTATCCTGTCCGCATACCCAAGCCAGCCTATTACAGGATTTATCACAACCATCATCATGACAAATCCCACAGCCGCCTGGACATATCTGCGCATCTTCGGATCCGGGGCAATATACAGCACGACAGAAAAAAGTATACTGCACACAACTATATTTTTCAGCCACTCAGCAAGCATGCACATCCTCCATCCGTTCTATGATATGTTCACCGACATCAGGGCTATGCTTATGATGAACATCATCACGCTTATTCCGCACGCCCTCAGCATAAGCTCCACTGTCTCCGCCATGATGCCTGCTGCCTCGGCATATCTCTTGTCTCCGACCGGCTGCACCACCGCGGCGATGAACCTTAATATGAACATGATGACGATTATCTTGATCATTGGCACTGCGGCCAGTATCACTATCATGATAGTGCACGCCATCCCCATACAATTCCTGATAAACTCTCCTGTGCTCACCATCACACTTATGACAGCGCTCACCGTGGACATCCCTGCACCTTTTCCCAATGTCCTGAGTATGCCATTTCTTGAAAGCCTGTCCATGGACGGTGCTATCATGCTCTTGACCACATTTATCCCGGTTACCACCGCAAACATTGTCCGCATTCCCCACACCGCCAGGCTCTTCATAAGCCCCGCCATCCGGGAGAAATAATCCTCGCTTCCAAGATTATTTATGAGTGCTATGAGCCCGCCGCATTTGATGAGGGGGAGTATGAACCTTATTATCACATTCTGGCAAATGTATATCACCAGGATTATGACCGACTGTGAATATCCGGCACTCTCCGGGCCGCTCACATATAACACAGACGAGGCGTACATTGGATAGAACGCTTTCATGAACTCCGTGACATCTCCTATGGTGTCCTGCACGATGGACTGCACTAGGACGAAATCCCCCAGCAGCAACGATAACAGCACCATGTATGTAACCATGAAACCATGGGCGGATACATACTCGCCCATATTTCCCGCAAGCTGGGCAAATGTACTTCCGAGCACGATCACCGCTATGATCTGCAGCGCCAGCCCCCTGCTTGTCCTGACCTCGTATATGACACTGTCGGAAAACACTTTTAGTGCCATGTCTATGGTGGAATCCACGTCACCACTCTTTAGGGACTCGTATATGTCGTAGAAGGTCACGTCGGATTTGTCTTTTGTGATCTCATTGAGGCTTCCGATGACGGAGTCGTCCTCCAATATATCTGAGTTAATATCAGAGTCACTTTCCGTGGTATTTTCCTTTTCATTCTCAGCATAAAATTCTGGACAATATTTGATATCTGTATCATATGATTCAACTTTACTCTCATTACACACATTTGCCGCATCAGGCACTGACACCCCCATAAAGAGCATCAGCACCACCACTATCAAATTACCCCTCAACTATGGTCACCACCAGATCTATAACTCCCATGAGTATAGGCATACTGAGCAGAATAAGAGTTATCTTTCCCGCCATCTCCACTTGGGATGCCATGGCATTGCAGCCGGCATCTTTGCAGATATCTGATGAAAATCGGCATATATACGCTATACCTATCATTTTCAGGATCACGTCTATATATGAAATATTCACCGACACGTACGCAGTCAGCCTGTCTATGTACGAAGCTATAAGTCTGAACCTGCTCACAACAAAATACATGAGCATCACACACCCGGCTATGGACAACACGATCCCGTACCCGGAATCCAGTTCTTTTATCTTCACCGCTATCAGAACCACGATCACCGCAGCCAGAGAAACCGCCATGAGATTCATCATTTACCCCCACATCTACTCTCATTTATTGCCCTATATTTACAATATCCATGATCTCGTTGAACAGGTCACTTATGTACGGGATAACCCAGGAAAGCACAATGATGAGTCCCGCCAGATTGAGCAGATAGGCGTGCTCCTCCTTGCCTGAATGTTTTAGTATCTGGTTGAGCAGTGCCACCAGAATTCCCACTGCACCTATTTTTAGAAGTATCTGGATCGTCATCGTCTCTCCCTCTTAACCTACATGAGCAATATAACTATGAATACGCCTCCAAGCAGCCCAAGTGAATTGGCAAGCCTCTTTATCCCGGAACTTCTGGCGCGTTCCCGCTGGTATCTGTCCGTAATTATATCTTCCACAAGATTTATCCTTGAGAGCTGTGCCTCAACGTCCATATCTCCCATTATCTTTCCAAGCCTGTCCACATCCGCCAGCACCTCCAAGCTCAGGGCACTGTCCCGCCTCAGCATCGCCAGTGAGTCTGTCCACAATTCTGCAAATGGCCTATCCCTGTTCTTCTCAGACATCTCCGCCAGACCGTTCACCCATTTACCAACATTTCCCTTAAGACGCTTTGCACTGTCGGCAAGTATCTCCGGGAGCTCCGATCCGGCATACATGATCTGCCCCTTGAACAGTTGTATGAAGAGCAGCATTTCCTCCATCTCCTTCACCATGCGCCCATGCAACTGCCCTATGGCATGTCCCACCATAAATGAGGCATATACGATCAGACATCCCCCTATCGCCTTAACCATGTCCTGCCTCCCATCTAATCGTACCAGCACAGCCGGTTGCCCTGGCCGTCAAATATATCAGAGATCTGTCCTGCCTTATCGCCTCCAAGCACAACATACCTCTCAAAAACCCTGTTCTCCACAAGACGCCTTATCCCTGCCCTGTCTCTCACATCATCCATGGAATAGCCATGTGCAGTTGCAAGCAGACGGCAGCCGCAGTTTATCACGCCGAAAATGGCATCGACATCCTGCTGCCCTCCTATCTCATCGACCGCTATGAGATCAGGCGCCATGGTTCGAACCAGCATCATCATTCCTGAAGCTTTTGGACAGCAGTCAAGAACATCAGTCCTCATTCCGACATCATTCTGCGGAACACCCTTGTAGCACGCCGCTATCTCCGATCTCTCATCAACCACACCAACTGTCATTCCTCCGTCTGACACTACTCTTATGATGTCCCTGAGCAGTGTGGTCTTGCCGTGACACGGAGCGGACACTATGAGCGTGTTCATCAGCTTGCCATCACCGTATATGTATGGCAGGACATCACCGCTGCATCCCTTGATCTCATGTGCCACCCTGATATTTAGAAATGATATGTGTCTGATGCATTTGATCCTTGTTCCATCGAGTATGATCTTGCCCGCAACTCCTACCCTGTGTCCACCGCACACGGTGATAAAGCCCTGACGTATCTCATCCTCATAGGCATACAGGGAATGATTGCAGATACATTCCAGAGTGTCGTTCACATCCCTGGCAGTCACTATGTACGCATCCTTCATATTACAGGTTCTTGATCCGCAGGAATCAACATATATCTCCGAGTCCTCGTATCTAAGTATAAAGGGACTATTCACCCTCAGACGTATCTCCCACAGTCTCCCATAATCAAGCCTCAGCTTCTCAACCATGCACCTGATCCTGACGGGAAGCAGATGCAATATATCTTCTCCACACATATGTATCGTCCTTCTTCTATATAACACTGTCTGTACAGCTACATAAAAAGTATATTCAGAGGGTGGATAGGTTAGAACCTTTGGTTGCTTACAGCGCAAAAAAGTCCCGGCGATTCAAATATCCTGAATCACCGGGACTCTTATTCTTCTTATATGTTATCGTAGGTAGTTATATCCTAATGCTGGTAACAATTATTATACTCTTGAAAGATACTCGCCAGTACGTGTATCGATCTTGATCGTGTCACCCTCGTTAACGAAGAGAGGTACTGATACCTGTGCGCCTGTCTCAACTGTACATGGCTTTGTTGCACCTGTAGCTGTATCACCCTTAACACCTGGCTCGCACTCTGTGATAACAAGCTCAACGAAGAGAGGTGGCTCTACAGCAAATACGTTGCCATTGTGTGAACAGATCTTACACATCTCGTTCTCCTTAACGAACTTAAGTGAATCACCTATAGCTGCTGAGCTGATAGGAATCTGATCATATGTCTCTGGATCCATGAAGTAATAAAGATCTCCGTCATTGTACAGATACTGCATGTCCTTTCTCTCGATGTGAGCCTTCTCACACTTCTCTGTTGGACGGAATGACTTCTCTACAACACCGCCACTCTTGATGTTCTTAAGCTTTGTTCTAACGAAAGCTGCACCCTTTCCTGGCTTAACGTGCTGGAACTCTATAATCTGATAAATATTTCCTTCGAATTCGATTGTAACGCCGTTTCTAAAATCGCCTGCTGAGATCATCTCTGCCATAACTATCTTATCCTCCTTAAAGATATAAACTTCTTGTCACATTTTATAATATATGAAATAAATTTTCAACTATTTTTTACCATACCATCAACCTTTATCAGGTAAGTCTACGTTTCTGCGCTTTCTACTGTCGTATATACACAGCAATACAAACGCACATACTCCTACAGCACTCACGATGGCTCCCGGTATAAGACCTGCGGTATGATACCTGAGTTCTATATCGTGATAGCCGCCACTACTAAATCTCTATCAGCTTCTTCTCTGATCCTGTAAGATTCCTGTAACCATCCTCCGTCACAACAACCAGATCCTCTATCCTGACACCAAACTGTCCAGGAATATAGATTCCCGGTTCAACTGTTATGACCATGCCAGGTTTCAATATGTCATCACACTTAGGTGAAAATCTCGGATTCTCGTGTATAAACAATCCCACCGAATGTCCAAGTCCATGTCCAAAGCAATCTCCATATCCGGCATCGGCTATTATACGTCTAGCAACAGCATCAACATCGTTACATCTGACTCCTGGTTTTATCATGTTCATAGACTCCGTCTGAGCCTTGAGTACCGTATCATACACATATTTCATTGAATCAGATGCCTTTCCTATTGCTACGGTTCTGGTCATATCTGAACAATATCCCTCATATATACAGCCAAAATCCATAGTGAGGAAGTCCCCCTTATTCAGAGTCTTATCCGTAGGAATAGCATGCGGCATGGATGAATTCATTCCAGATGCAGCTATGGTGTCAAAACTCAAGCCTTCCGCACCATTTTTCTTCATATGATACTCCAGTTCAAGCGCAACATCCTTCTCTGTAATGCCAGGTCTGAGATATTCCAGTATATGTGAAAATGCCTTGTCTCCTATTGACTCCGCTGTATGGATATTCTCGATCTCCTCATCTGTCTTTATCTCTCTTAAGGAATCCAGCTTACCATCAAGACTTATCCATTCCACACCGGATATTCCTGTCGAATATTCCGAATACTCTCTATAGCTGATGCTAAGATTCTCAAATCCAACTCTCATATTCCCAGAATTTTTTCTCTGTCCATCAAGAATAGACGAAATACACGCAACATATCCTTTTCCAGCAATATCCGCACATTCATATCCTTCACACTCGCGCTGAACCTGCTCTGTATATCTTGAATCCGTTATGACTGTCTTACCTGATCCTGCCAGAACTATAACGCCCTCGCCGCGGTACGATGCTATATATCTCATGTTGTACCTGTCCGTGATCAATATCGCATCAAGATTCATCTCATCTATTATCCTTCTGACCTTTTCATAAGCAATTGCTGTGTCCATAACCATCATCTCCCACCTTCTATATAAGAACTTATTTCCTGTACTATCTCATCTATTTCAATTCCTGTAACCGGAACTATGATATCAGCGGCAGCTTCATACACTGGTCCTCGCTGTCCCATAAGTTCCCTCACTCTCTGATCTACATTTTCTCCCTGCAGAAGAGGTCTGGTCGTATCTCCCGCAAGTCGCCTTACTACCTCCTCAGGCTTAACGTCCAGATATATGATCCTGCCCATTCGCCTGAGTTCATCCACATTCGCCTGTCTCATAGGCAGTCCGCCTCCAGTGGATATAACCGTATGTGACAGCCGGCTGTTCAGCTCCTTAAGGGTATCAGTCTCAAGCTGTCTGAAATAAGCTTCCCCCTTCTCGGCAAATATCTGCTTTATACTGCAGCCTGCCTTCTCCTCTATATAAGAATCTACATCAAGCAGATCAAATCCAAGCTTATCCGCGAGCACCCTGCCAATGGTTGTCTTACCACACCCCATAAAGCCTATCAGGATAACATTATCCCTGACCGACTGCAGCAATCTGTCGTACACAATATCAGCAACATCCTCCGATATGGATATATCATTCCAGAGCTCATATGCAATTATTCCCTGATAAAGGAGCATACGCAAACCATTGTACGCCAATGCTCCAGCCTGCCTGCAAAGCTTCATAAACTTTGTCTCAAACGGATTATATATGAGATCGATTCCCACACTGACTCTGTCGTAAAAATGTGGATCATCGATGACTACCGCCTCATTTTTCGGTGCCAGACCTATCGATGTGGACTGGAATACCACGAACTTATCATCTACATTCTCCTGCAGTAACTGTCCATAATCACCAAGTCTCATGGCAGTCATTGTCTCTCTGCAAAAATGACCATTCATGTCCTCTGCTATCGTCTGTGCCTTCTCGATCGTTCTGTTAATGATATATACCTTATCCGCACCCTTATTCATGCACATATATGCCACAGCTCTCGCTGCACCGCCTGCGCCAAGTATGATAACCTTTTTACCGTCAAGTCCCACTCCGTAGGACTCCAGTTCTCTGGACAGCCCCATCATATCTGTGTTATATCCCTTATATCCATTTACAGTTCTGACAAGAGTGTTGACCGCACCTATTGCCGCTGCCCCCTCATCTATATCCACAAGTGAAGCCATTATCTCATTCTTGTGAGGTACAGTGGCGTTCATTCCCAATATATTCAGTTCAAACGCTCCCTTTACGGCATCCGCCAGCCCCTCCTTATGGGTGTGGAACGGCACATACACTTCATTGATTTCCAATATATCGCTGAGTGTGTTGTGTATAAGCGGTGACATGGTGTGCTGAACCGGATCACCAAGCAAACCTAATAATCTTGTCTTTCCATTTATCTCCATATGTATCTCCATCCTTCAGTCTCTTATTTTGAACAGAGTCAGTATAACACAAAAAGAAACCGGAGTATATAACCACCCCGGTTTCTATATTTATTGCTATTATTTATACTATATACGCATTATGCAAATACATTCTTCTTCTCGGCAATGAAATCTCCAAGTGCCGGAACGTCTATAGTATTGTCTGTCAGGTCGAACAATGGATCTGCGGCCTTAACCTTGATCATTGTATATACAGGAACTGTCTTGCCCTGGTAATATACCTCCACAACGATGTATGTGTAATTTCCACCATATGGTGCATAACACGAATCATCAGGTGTAAGGGCTGTACCATTGCCATTTCTCACAATATCCTTTATATAGCCTGCAATTGATGTTAACTTGGCTGTACCAATCTTATCGTATGACTTAATCATCTTATCAGTATTCTCTGTATAGCTTGGTCTGATTGAGTAATCGGAATCATCGTAATCCAGATCATAGTAAATGTTAACCTTTGTTACCTTTGTCTTCTCCGGAATTCCAATCTTATAATCAAACTCAGGATCATCTGTCTTTGAGTCAACCTCACTTACATATACAGTCTTTCCTGATGAAGCAAGTGCCTCTGCATCCTTTGGAAGCTCATCCTCTGCAGCCCATGTCTGCTTTGGATCGTAACACTTGATAGTTGGCATCTCTGGTACTGCTGATGCACTGTTTACAATAACGTTGATGAACAGCTTTCTCTCATCATTGTTTCTTGTACGTCTACCTGTAACTGATGAATGTCCGGCACCACAATATGTGATCGCACCACTGCCATAAGCTGTAGTGTAGATGAAGTAAGCCTCCATTGCATCTCCAGGATCCGCTGCATACTTTGATGAACGCATCTTACTGTTCGATGAGTTATTTGAACCTGCAAGAGTATACCATACTGTTATGTTGTCACTCTCAAGATCAAGTGCAAATGCCTGCTGATGTGTACCCGATATGTTCAGTGATGAACTTATGTTGTATGGATACAATGTTACAAGACCTGAGTTAAGCTGTGTAGCCTTAACTGTCTCAGCACAAGCTGACTGATCCTGGTTTGAAGCCTGTGACCAGGCTGTTGCTGCCTTATATGACTCCTGTGCATATACATATGGAAGTGTAGTTGTTGCACCAGCCATATTACCATTGTAGTAAAGTGCTGTCATTGCAAGTGCACTTACATATACCTTCTTATCTTTTCCAAGATATGGCTGCCAGTATGCGTTCTTCTCAACAAATACATCCATAATGTTAGAATTCATACTGTTCAGTAATCCTTCGCCTGCAGTAGGATTATTTGCATATGGTGTCAGGTAATACAAGCTGCTATCCGGTGATGTATATGTCACATCATCGACTGTTCCATCTGCTGTGTATGTAACATCCAGTGTACTTGTATTAACAGAAGCCTTGCTGTAAGAAACACTCTTAACGTTATACTTACCAAGCTTAAGCGGATTGTCATACTTGACAACATTGTCTGTTACATCAACATGGAATCTGTTCATTCCTACTACTGATATAAGTGACTTTGTAAGATTAACTGCACCTGCATTTGCATATGGTGACATTGAATCGTGGAAGAAGAACAAATCTCCTCCTGCTGATACATAGTCAAGTATGTACTGACATGTTTCCTTCTTGAAGTCAACCTTAAATCCACCAAATGAATCCGATGGTCCAAGAACAAGTATTGAGTACATGTTCTTCATAAAGCTCTTACCATATGAACGTCTGAGGTAAGTATTGTACTTATCCTTTGCCTCAAGCTCTGCGTTCTTTGCTGTCACATAATCTGAATAATACTTAGCAAAATCAGCTCCGAAATCATCTGACATCTTTCCTGCTTTGAAGTCACCCTCACAGTGATTCATTGTGTTGTACTTTGGCCAGAATATCAGATAATAATCGCCTGTATCCTGCATATACTGAAGGACTTTCTTTGTCTCTGCATTGCTTGTCCTGAAATTATTGATAAATGTACTGTAATTTGTAGTTCCTGTGTATTTACCATCAATATAGTCTATTGCATTCTTGAGATAGTTATCAAGAATCTTCTTTGGCGTTGCAACCTTTGCTGACGCTGCTGAATATTCTGTAAGTGCAACAGCGGCAAGGCTCTCGTACTCTTCCTGACTATGTCCATCAACCTTCTCACCCTTGGCAAGCTTCTCAGCCTCTTCTACCATAGTATCAAGGCAATCATACTGAGCATCCACTCCATCACCTGTCTTGAATGAAGCTCTATCACTTGAAGCAACCACAAGATCAAGATTTATGTCATAATCCTCTGAAAGCTCATCTGCAAGATTTGAATAATAATCATCCGCATCTGTGTTTGTATCAAACTCATATACGCCGAATCTGTTTTCATGTCTTCCAAGAACTGCATACTGAGTAGTTGATGCGTTATCAAGCTCTGCCATGTTTGCAAATACATTGTACTTTGCAATCTTGTGAGCTGTCTGTGACTCAATATCAAAGTAAAGTGTATCAGTTGCTCCCCATGAGGTTGCCGTCTGTCCCTCTGCCATTGTCTGAACCTGAAGAACATTTATCTCACTCTTTGATACGTTATTATTTACTATCTTGCTGAGACCTGTAGAAGAAGCAACTATATTGCCATCCTCATCTGTTATCTCAAGATACCATGCTGCTGATCCAAAGAACTCAGAGTCAAGCGCTACTGTCAGTGATTTCTCCTGACCGTTTGTGATCTTATCCCCAAGACAATAATCACCGCCGCCCTTCTCGAACTTTGTATTCTTATCAACATCTACAAACAACTTGTAGTTATATACTGACTTATCACCATCAACCTGGAATGTAAACTGTAATCTGTTGGACTTGATATAAGTCTGCTGTATTCCCTGCTGATATGTAACTGGTTTTGTAGTGATAGTAAGTCTTGTTCTATGTGCACTTCCTGTCACCAGTCTGTTAAGAGATGCTGAAGTAGCATCATCCCAGACTACCTTGTAGTTATAATATACAGTATCTGTTCCCGGACGCTTATACCATGACTGATCCTGTACGTCTGAGTCCATATAATCAGTTTCCTTGAACTTACCTCCAGCAAGTGACTGAACACGCTTTGTCCATAAACTGTTACCGTATATTCCATCCTTATCACTTATATACTGTGTTGCATTCTTATCGAATCCCCACAGAATATTTGATCCATTTGATCCTGTATGTCTTGCATAGAGAGTATCTACCAACTGATACATTCTTGATGATGGATCGAGATAATAATTCTTTCTCTCAAGCTTTCCATCTTTATACCAATATCCCTGAAGGAGCTCAGCCTGTGAAAGCTTATCACCATTTGCATTTGTACCCTGCATATTCTCATATACGCTGGTAAGCTCATCACTTATGATCATCGGTCTGCCTGATGCCATGTATGTGAGAAGCTCCTGATACTTTGTATTTGTCAGGTCGTTACCATTCTCTGCAAGATATGTTGTTGTGTAATACTTGTCACCAACCTTTGGTGATGCAAGCATATTTGTTGATCCTGATATAGGTGCTGTATCTGGGCTATATGTAGATGCATTCATCAACTGACTGAGTGTACCTGTGTGGTAATACATGATGAATGTTGGGAATATCTGATATGTGTAACCCGACGTAGCATTACCGATATCATTCTGTCCTTTGTACATCTCCGCTGGATTTCTATCCATAGCACTTATATCGCCACCGATATATACCAGATCGTATGTCGCTGCTATATCTTCCTTCATACCAATGAGCTGCTCGGTCGAAACCTGAGTGAGCTGAATATCTCCAATGGATATACCATCGATAGCGTACGCTATCTTCGCCTTGGTAAGATCAAAATCATAATACTCTGTTCTGGCCGCAAGCTCCTGTTTAGACTTACCACTTACTACATCAGATGGAACTGTATAATAGTTTCCTGTTATTTTAGTTGCTCCATCACTTCTTGTTGTATAAGCTGTACTTACAGTATCCTGAAGTGCTGCCACCTCAAGATCAATCGGATAATCCGGCTGAATCTCAAGTACCTTGAACTTGTTATCAGAACCATCGCGATACACACTGGCATTGATAACATCAGCCACTGCCTTTGCCGATGGTGAATCAACTACCGGAATGGTTGGATCTGAATCATCGCCACTGCCATCTCCTGAGCCCTTTCCGTCACCGGCCTTAGAAGAAACTATAAAATACTGTCCACTCTCGACTGCACTGCACAGATCCTTGAATACCGCTGTGCCTATCTCCTTGTTATATGTACCCTTGTCAATAAATACAAAGTCATACTCTGAGAGATCAAGCTTATCATAAGTACCATTCATGAATACTGCCTGGGTTTCGAGATATTTGTCATGCAGACCAGTAACATACGAAACAACCTTTGCCGCATCTGAGAAATCCAGATTAGTATATACAAGATCACTCTTATACTCATAATTGAGATCTGCATTACCAACATTCTCCTGGAAATCCTGATATGTAACTACAACATTCTCATCTTCTGTTCCTGCTGCGTCTATTCTGTATGTGTATCCTGATACATTGTCCTCGTCAACTGTCTTAATATTGAAATCATACTGATAATCAGTATCACTTCCGTCAACAAGACCGGAATTATCAGCTACTCCAACCACAAGATCATCATAAGAGAACTGGTCATCACTGACATCTCCTCCAACTACAACCTTGTAGCTATATTCAGGGCTGAGTCTGTCAAAGCTGTATGTGTATACAGTCTCCATAACTGTGTTGCCATCAGCATCCTTTATCTCCTGACCATTCTCGTCAAGTTTCGGAACCTCTTTCATCTCAAGAGGAGCCTTCATAAGAATATCTACTGATGTTCCTGCCAGATTAAGCTGTGTTCCATTTTCTACTACAAGATATGCATACATATCTGCTGCTGGATCCACTGCATCACCTGCATCATCAGTACATCTCACTGTACCGGAAACTGACTTTGTCTTGACATCCTTATAGTATGATGTTGCAAAGTTGACATTCTTAAATGCCTTACCGCCATTGGTCATCGCCTCTACAAGATCGGCACTGTCAATGAGATAAACATCAGCACCACTTGGCACATATCTTGAAAGACCTGTACCACTGCTTGAAGTACCATTCGCATACATATGTCCTGTCAGATCGCTGTTTGGAGCCTTCTGTACAGATTCCCATGTATTTGTCTTCGCATTGAATGTGTAATCAGCAGAAGCCATGTCTCCACGTGTAGCACTGCTATTCTTCTCTGTGATTTCACTGAACATTGCACTGCCGGCTCCGTCCTCTGAAATCACAAGTATCTTGGCATTATCAAAGTTCCACGACTTTCTGTCTCCTGTAAGACCTGATCTTGAACCAGCCTTATCATATGTGGAATCCTTGATATTATCCGGTATGTTACCATCAAGGAAATCAAGTATTGATACACCCTCATACCACTTATAGTATGTTCCATAGTTAAGGTAATCGCTACCACCCTCGCTGGCTTTTCTCTCTGCCTGAAGAATAAAGTCAGAGATCGTCTTTGTTGTCTTGTTTATATCAGGAGTCGTCTTGTTATCATCTGCCTCCTGATAAAGTGTCTTAAAGAAATCCGGCTCTGTAACAAGGACATTATCATATCTTGCCACAGCACCCTTGGTGATCAGCTTGTATGCAAGTGCACCCATTCTGTAATCATCATTATTTCCTGTTATAAGCTCTGGCTCTGATGTACACAGAGTTCCTGTACACAATGCTATAGGATGTGAGTTTGCTGTAGCATACGCATCCAGCCAGTTATACAGATCCTCGCTTATATCATTTGATGTGCTGGCATAATCACTGGCACCATTTGCCCAAATATATATGAAATCCGCCTGATTGAGGATTCCCTGGGCTGTTGTATCCATGCTGTTCAGCTCGCTGACTGTACAAGTTGTAAGAGTCACCGCACCGGCAGCCATGTTATCGCTTATCGTCTTATATCCATTGAACACTGCAAGTCTGAAATACTCACCTGCATATACATATCTCCAAAGATATGTTGTTGAATCGTATCCTGTCAGCTTCTTCGCATCACCTGAAAACTTGCTATCAGTGACGGTTTCCTTCAGCTTCTCATCCATATCTGCATTACCACTATATGAATCAGGTACTATCTGGACGATTCTGAATTTGTCCTCTCCTGTCTGTTTCTTGCCAGCATCGTTGGAGTTCTTGACTGCCAGATCGATATTGGACAATCCTGTCAGACTTGTAGATTTGCTTCCGCTGCCGTTCGCATCACTCAGGGAAGCCTGAGAATCGGAGTTAGCCAGTGTATAATTCACAAATATAGAGCTGACTACAAGTGCGAATATAATAGCTATAGATGATAAGACTATTTTTTTATTCTTAAACACTGTATTTTCCTCCTCTATTAATCCCACTCATGCTTCTTGAGCACGAATGAATTTCTGAGTCCAACTACACTTGTTACTTTATATGTCTCTTTTGTTTTTGTGTCTTCAAATCCAATAATCACTGCAACACTATTGTCTGCAGGATTGACCTGAAGCTGAAAGCTTTTCACGTTGTTAGCAAGCACTGTACCTTTCTTGGAGCTTGCATCCACATACTTTGTACACGATGAAAGCACCGCCTGTGCCTGATTTACCTTTGCTGAATCGCTGCTCTTGAGATCCTGCTTTGCCTGATTAAGCGTTTCATCACTCATCTCCTGTCTGAAAACATACAATTTCTTGTCTGTCTTGCTGTAGGTAATCGTACAGAATGCAGTCTTATCTAGCTCAGATGAATACTGAACCCACAGATAATCAGCATCTATAAATGTGTGCACATCCTCTGAAGCACCAGCGCCGCCAAAAGGCTTAACATCCGCTATATCATAGCTATTGCTTTTTTTCTTTATCACACCGCTATCTGACACTATATCCTGGATTACATCAGCAACGCCTCCCTGCTTACGGAGTGTGCTTCCCGATCCTGCGGATTTCACATACGTATCCTCAGGAACAATAAAGCTTCCTGTAACCTGAGTGAATGATGTTCCAGTCTGTACGTAAGCAGTTCCATCAATCTTGATATCACTTGCCCCCATCAGTATGTCTGCTATCGCATCATATGTCTCAGTCGCCTGAGACTGAAGCTTCTGTCTGGACGACTGCTTCTTATGTGACGCAACAGTTGTAGATATAAGGGACATGACAGCAACCATGAATATTCCCAAGATTGCCATATACAGTATAAGCTCTATGAATGTGAAGCCCTTGTCTTTATTTCTACATATCATTCTTCACACCCCCTAATTCTTTCCATATGTATGACCGCCTGTATACTGGTTCAGGTTGACCCTTCCAACAGTATTGTTGCTGTTATACTTGCAGAAACGATACTCTCCATATCCAGTCAGCACCTGACTGTCAGATTTCCTGATAATAATAACCTGCTCTGAAAGAGGAGTAGTCACTGAATCTGCATCGTAATCGTCAGCATAATATATCGTAACTCTCTCCAGCACCTTGTCAGGTGCAGATGAATTAGCAGTAAATGACTCCGCCCTTCCATCAGCGCATATACCATAGAAAATATCGTAATTAGCACCATTCTGGACTATCCTTACCGCCTCTCCACTTTTTTGCGTCCTAGTTCTCATCTCAAGCGCCGACAATTCACTGTCAAACTTCTGCAGTGAAGCAGTTGCCTGAGACGCTCTTATTGATGATATAGTGAGAAAGCCCACGCCTGACATTACTGCAATTATAGCAATAACAATTATCATCTCTATAAGCGTGTATCCATTATTTGATTTTATACAATTCTTCATCAGCTACACCCCCTATTCAACATTCTTCTTCCAGTTCTGGAATACAAGAATATCTTCATATGAGATGTCTGATATTGATGCTCCTGTTACCTCTGTGTTACCTTCGCTCTTGGATGATGTATAGTTCTTCAGCACCTTTGTTGTAAGCGTATTGAGCTTTTCGTCTGTGCTCTCTGAACACTGTTCAAGAAGATTTGCAACAAATGCAGCGTCTGCTGATATTGACATATTATGGTCAATTATAAGCTTTGATCCAGTGATTATCATACCTCTGAAGCTCTTAACATTCTCATCAAATCTTACATTACCACCGGCAATTATAATTCCCTGGAATGATCCATCACCATTGTTTGGCTGGAGCTTAACATCACCAGAATTGATAACTATGGTTTTAGCCTCATTATCTGTTGCATTTCCAATTGTATTCTCAATTGAAAGGTTCCTGCTAAATACATAAGCAAAATCAACATAGTGATTTAAAGGAGTGATACTGTAATCATATGAATATTCATCTTTATCCTTATTATATGTACTTGTATATCCACTTGCTGACTTGCTATAGCCTGCAATCTCCCACGCATTTACATCAGGCTTAGTTGCCTCATCCTTCTTGTTGAGAACTGACAGATGATCCTTCATATTTATATACATATATGAGAGGAAATTACTTGTAGTCTCTTCATCATTTGCAACTGAACTTCCTGAAAGCTCTGCAGCATCCGCCTTGAGGTCATTAAATACCTTTTTATTGTTGTCTGAACCCTTGTTACCAAGGATGTTAGTAAACACCTTGCCTGTTGAAACATTATCAAGCGCTGTAGCCACATCCATTGTGGTAGTTGTGGATGCTCTCAGGAACAGCGAATCATCGTTATTCTGATCTGTGACAGCACCGCTTGCATTTATCTTGCCCTCTGCCGGAAGAACCAGCTTAACCTGGAACTGCTCATATTTCTGTACATTATAGAGTTTACTGCTTATCTCATCACCGTAATCCTGAAGAAGCTTATAATATTTCTCTGCAAACTTCTCTGCATTGCTTACATTGGATGAATCTTTTCCATCCTCAATATACAGATAGTAATAATCATGTCCTGAAACAGTCTGCTTAATTGCTGTTACACCCTTATCTCCCTCTGTAGCAAGATCATTGAGGAAATCATCATACAGATCAAGTATGTTCGCATCTGCCTCAAATGTCTTTGGGAACTGAAGTGTAACTGTAGTGATTCCTGTGTCAGGGTCAACCTTCTCAGTGTTGTTCACTACAGACCACTGGGTAAGGAACATAAGCTGATTTGTCTTCACATCAAGAGACTGTCCTGTAGAATAATCCTCCAGTGTTGTGAATGCGTAATCTGCATTCTCATCAACTGTTATATTCTCATCGTCCTCAGGAACACTTGAAGCAGCAATCTTTGAGAATTCGATATATGACTTACCTGCTATATACAGTGAATTAAGATCCTGTAAGTCAAGTGTTGAATTCTTACCATTTACAATAATTGCACTATCACTAAAGTGTGATCTGAGCTTATATCCTGTTGCAAGATATCCTTTTTGTCTGAGATAATTCAGACTTCTTGTATCCTGTGCATTGTAGCTATATCCAAAATAGCTGCCCTGAGTAAACTTAAGACTCGCCTTCTCTGCGTTAAGCTCTGTATCATCAAATATGTATGCATCAGCAGAAGCCTTAAGAGAACCGCCATCCTTTCCACCTATGACAATATTGTCTGCCCAAAGCTCTGAAAGAGTCTGTGTACGACCTGAAAGGTTTATCTCTGCTCCATTGTATGCTGCAAGAGAACCTGAACACACAACAACATCAGAGTTGAGTGTAAGTGATGTATTTTTTCCATTTACAAATATTCCGGAATAAGCACTGCTGTCCTTTGTTCCCCACATTGTACTAGGCTTACTCTCATATTTGTTCGTAACCTTTGTCTCGGCTACATCATTATAATCCTTATTGTAATAATCGCTTGCTGCGTAGATGTTACCCTTAACCTGTGCGTCGGTTGTCCGGTTGTCGTTGTCCTCTCCTACCTCGACACCCATATCCGCAAGTATCGCATATTCATACAATGTATTGTTTGATACACTGCTTGTATCAAACGAAACATTGTACTCAGGCTCCGTGAGAACAATGTCCGTAGTGATAGACTGCTCATAGGTTCCTGCTGTTGATCCTTGCAGATTCACACTTCTCTTAACACACACATTCTTGAATGTGACAGACTGAACCTTGTCATTTTCGTAACCCGACTGCTTCTCCGTCTTAATTCCTCCATTATTCTTATAATACTGAGTTGTTGTCTTGTTATTAACATCAGTATATATAAGCTTCATGTTCGATGTATCAAGTCTGACACCATCCGGATTGTCCACTGCATCATACTCATTAGATATGAAAGACTGAAGTGTATCTGTCACGTTCTTAAGGCTCTTATAGTTTGTATCTGCAACAAAGCCTGTCATGAAAAGCTTTTTGAAAAGCTCATTTGCCGATTTATTGTCAAGGGTAGTATACGCCTGAGCCTTAGTATCATACACAACAACCAATTCAGCCGTAGTTGTATACGCTGAATAAAGGTGCTCATTGGTCGCTGCGCCTACCCCCGCATACATCTCATCAAGTGCAGTTTCTACCTCATAAAAGTTATTCAGGGAATTCAGCTTATAAAACTTGAGCTTGTATGTCATCATAGCTCCCATAAGTATCGCTGAAGCAAGAATGCACATAAATGTGGTTGCGACTATTACAAGGACGAAACTTGAACCGTGATCATCGTTATGCCTAAGCTTTCGCTTTAATCTCTCAATCATCTGTTACTTCCCCCTTGTTCCAGTAACCGTCGTCTTGTTTCCTTTACTATCTGTCAAAGTAACTGTTATATCGTACATATATACACTGTCACTCTGATCCTCTGTCAAACGAGCTACAGGATAGTCAGAATTAACATTGTCAAAGTCAAAGTTGGCATATACATTAAGATCTGACGACTTTGCTCCCGCTGCCAGCTTAAGTCTCACCTTGACATCTGACATCTTGGTGTTCTTTCCTGCATTCGTATATGTAAGATCATCAACGTTCGCCACATTGAACTGCTCACGTATGATCTTCTTGTATGTATCGCTGAGCTCTGCTGTCGTCTCGAATACATACACATCCGCCTTCTCAGATATTCCTGAATTATCCACCGTTATGGTATCTGTCGTACAGTATGAACCATTGTATATCGCCGGAACATAGAGAAGATACACAGGTGGCAGACCATTCGTAAACTCCTGCTTGTATACTATTCCATCACCATATAAGGTTGTAGGCTTGTATACATTTTTGCCTGAGCTCTCATACTGTGATCTGATAACTGAGACCGTTGTATAATCTGTGTATTCCACATAACACTCAACTGTATATGTGGATCCCAGCTTTGATATCTTGATCTTGGTATTCTTCTGGAAATGATCCTCATCGAATGTTCCACCACCGGAAAGATAATGGTTGTACTGCACATCATACTTTCTCAGCACGTCAAGCTTCGCATCCAGGAAATACTGATATGCGAGATTATCAAGATTGCTGCCTGTTGCGGCTACATTATAGGTGGCACCTATAATGATAGCTGACTGTTTGCTGTCCAGATTTCTGATAGTTCCCGATTCCGTAGCATTAGTCTGTATGGCGCCACTTTCATCGCTCTTGAATGTCGCACCACCATCAAGACCTGCAAGCACATATCCATTCTTAAGGACCTGATATGCCGCATCATTCACATCCACCTGACAGGTGTAGGTCTCATAAGATTTTCCTATGGATACATCGTTGCAGGTATAGGTTGTGTCCGAATATTCCGCCGTTTTAGAATTCGGCAATGTAATAGACTTTCCCGATGGTGTTCCCTTTGTAAAGGAATATGTCTTTGTTCCATTGCCATCAGGAATATTCACATTTCCTGACAGATCAGCGGTCTTAAAGATCTCCATGATCTCCTCAGCCTTCTCGACTGCATACTGCTTCTTCGTCGATGTAGTACCTGTCTTCGTTGCTGTGATCAATGCATTAGTTATCGGATATATCAGAATGGCAAATATGGCAGCAGCGATTATAATCTCTACTAAACTAAATCCTTTATTGTTTGATTTAACCATTTATTTGTTCACTCCATTTAAGTGTATGCATCTACTGGGCTGTTGTTGTGGTCGTAGTCGTAGTAGACTTTACTGTTGGGTTTCCAAAGATGTTGTTTGTACCTGTCTGTACATTCACATCTGCGTGATCTGTAGTTCTGTCATCACCGTTTACTGCATATGAGGTTATAGTCATATCTCCCTCATACTTTCCTGTCTGTTCGTTGAATGCTATAGTGACATCGTCAAGAGTCATTCTGTAATCACCATTCTTGATGTAGTCGATGACATCCTTGATATCCTTGTAGTCTCCCTCGTATGTGACAGGGAATGATGCTGAATAGCAGTTGTAACCTGATGCTGTAGCTGCTGACTCATCTATAGTCACGTCAGATGCTGCTGCATCTGTTGAAGCACTTGAATTATCAGCAACGGTAACGTCGCCCACAGCGCCTGCGCCAAGTGTATAGAAAAGTGTCTCCTCCCCCATTGTTACAGTAGGGAAGTTGAACTTATACTTATCCTTTACACCCTGTAAATACATGATTGTGTTATCCTGATACAGCTCTGATGGAAATTCTGCAAGAACAGCCTCATAGTCTGCCTTGTACTTCTCAGTGTCAGCTATGTACTGCTGTCTGTTCGCATCCTTCTCAAGCAGGCTGTTATAATATGTCTGTCTCTCGTTGTACTGACTTTCAATACTCTTCTTGTCATCAAAATTGCTCATGGCAAGGAATCTTATAGGAAGCACTAAGATAGCAATTCCCAATATGAATAATAATAGATTTCTCTGACCCTTTGTGATTGAATCCATGATAGTCCCTCCTTAATTAACTGATACTTCATCTGTTGAAGTCTCGGTGTCATCTGCATTTACATCCTTGTAGATACATGTAACTGTAAAGTCGTATGTTGTATCCCCGCTCTGCTTATCCACATTCTCTGTGACAGACTGAACGAATGAATTGTCTATGCACTCTATATCCTTGAGGTTTATTGCAAATGCAGCTATATCCTCGTACGACTTCGTGTTACCTGTGAAACTAACCTCTGTTGAAGATGAATCAAACGCTGTAAGACTGATTCCCTTTGGCATCTTGTCCTCAAGCTCCGCAATAAGTGTTCCAACATTCTCATTGAGGTTCTCTGTGTAGCTATACATATTCTGAGCATCCATGTATACAGACTCTGCATCCTCATAGTCCTGTACGATCTGCTCTATATCCTTGATAGAATCAATATCTCTGTTCACCTGGTCAAGCTTTGACTGAGCCTTGTTCTTAGCTATGAACGAGTACGCTGTAACACCACCTGCAACTATGACTGCTATGATGATAAATGCTATAACCAGTGGTGTTGTGTCAACACTGCTTGTACCGCCCTTGCTGCCAGTCTCACCAAGCTCGAAGCCCATAGGGTCAAAGGCAGCTCCGATAGGAACCATGAGATATACAGGATTATAAATCTTAAGATCAATCTTTGGGTCAAATTTGATGTTATACAATGTATCCATTACTCTGGTCGATACATTGAGCTGAACCTTGAACAGTCCATCGATTCCCTTGATAAGGGCTCCATCACCTGTGAGGAATACATCATCAATAGGCTTATCAGGATTCTTTGATGTGAAGAAGTCCATCACACGGCCGATATTGTTGATGAGATATCTGAATGCTCCTGTTATAGCATTGTCATCGAAATCAACTGTGAGGAGTCTCTCGTTCTGGAGAAGAGTCATAGCTGTAGTTGCATCCACGCCCTTCGCATCCATAACTTCGTTGACTACCACATTGGTACCGTACGGAACTGTTCTCTGAAGGAGAAGTGTATCTCCTTTTACGATGTTGAGCACTGTTGATTCACTGCCCAACTGGATTACCATAGTTGTCATTGCCTCTGTTGTCTGAGTCTTGATCAACTGAAGCATTGCATTACCAATATAATCAAGTGCTACTACTTTCAGTCCAGCCATAGCTGCGAGATCATAGTATGATCTTACCATGTTCTCTGGTGCAGCGACTGCAAGGACTCTGAGCTGCTTGTTATTCTCTTCATCAGTAACTGTCTCAAGCACTGTATGAGACACTACGTAATCCTCTATATTAACAGGGAAATACTCTGATGAGTTCGCATTAATAATTCCTTTAATTTTGTTCTCCTTAACGAAAGGTACAAGAACCTCTCTGTTAACGATTTTTGTAGAGGTAAGAACGAATATCGCGTTCTTGTTTGTTATTCCATTTGCTGAGAGCTGAGACTTGATCGCCTCTGCTATTCTCTCTTTGTCTCTGATCACGCCATCCTCATAGGCATCTTCCGGTGTCTCGAAGATGATAGCGTTGTGTATCGTTGACTGCTTCTTGTTTGAAGGTGTAACTTCAACGATAGTAATACTTTCATTTGTAATGTCGATTGTTAAGACTTTATTATTACTCGCCATTTTTATAGCCTCCCTCGCTAATCAGTAGTTTTGTATGGAAAATTCCACATTGCTTTGAGTACCAGCTTACCGCTGTTCACCCCATTCATATAATTGTTCCGGATAAGTGCTTTCCGGATAAAGGTCAACATTCTGTCACCCTTTTAATAGCTCATCTCATCCACATAATGACCCTTTTATATAGAAGAAACTCACTGAAAAATAAGTACCAGCTCTACCTAGGTAAGCCAGTTGCCGCCATAAGTCATGCTATGTGACATGTCACATATACAAAAAACCGCTGACTGCAAAGAAAGAGTGAGTATAAAGGATCAGACTATATAACACTCTATATAACATTCTTTCCTTCATATTCAGCTCTGTGTAAAGATATAGCAACCGGGGAAAATCCCCAGCTACTATAAATATAAATAGTAGATAATGTGTCAGCACCTGACGATGATCACACTCACTGCCTGTACGAGGTTGCAACAGGTATAATCACCGTCTGTGCTACACTTATGTAACATCAATCATGTTCTCATGAACAATCCGTAAGTTTACACAAGTCTGTCAGAATCTTACTTGTATTCTGCACATACGTCTGGGTAAAGCTCTGAACCATTAACTGTTACAGTGAAAGTAGACTTATCTGAGCTAAGTGTAAACATAAATGACTGATCCTTATCATACTTTGGCTTGTATGCAGCTGAACCAAGCTGTGATACAACCTCGCTTGTAAATGCAGCGCCAGTTCCATTTACTGCAACAGGCTTTGTTGTTGATAATGTATAATCACCAGCTTCTGCTGCATCGTAAGCTGCCTCTACTGAAAGTGCGTTTGTAACTGCTGTTGCGATTGTCTGTGCATTTGATACATCTGTTGATCTTCTTGACTTAGCGATGTACTTGATAAGTGCCGGTGCAAGAGCTCCAGCAAGGATTGCCATGATAGCAATAACGATAATTAACTCTACTAATGAGAAACCTTTGTTGTTTTTCTTCATAATATTACTCTCCTTTTTAGTTGTTTATTGTGTGTTGTTATGTGCTTTGCACTATATCAAACCGGCATCCTCGTTCTACCGGGTTTAACCTTTTTAGTTATCATGCAGGTCATACATGATATATCAAATAGCTACCAGACGTATGTTACTTGTAAGCATCACACACATCCGGATACAGCTCTGAGCTGTCCACCTTTACGGTGAATGTAGCCTTATCACTATTGACTGTGATAGTGAACTGCTTGTCCTTGTCATACTTTGGCTTGAATGTACTTGTCCCAAGCTGACTTGTGACTTCTGATGTGAACGCATTCGATGTGCCAAGCTGTGTGCCATCGGTATTCACCGGGTAATCACCAGGTGTGGCATCATCATATGCCTTCTCTACCGATAAGGCATTGGCGACTGCCGTCGCTATAGTCTGGGCGTTCGACACATCGGTCGATCTTCTTGACTTTGCTATGTACTTTATGAGCGCCGGTGCAAGTGCTCCGGCGAGAATAGCCATGATAGCTATGACTATGATAAGCTCCACCAGTGAAAAGCCTTTATTTCTATTCATCTAATTTCCTCTTTTGTTTATACATTATCCATAGCATCGTACATACTCATGATAGGTCCATATACCGCTGCAACTATCATGCCAACAACACCTGCAAGAAGAACCATAATCATAGGTTCCATAGCTGCTGTAAGCGCATTTGTTGCCGCCTCAACTTCTTCGTCATAGTAGTCAGCAACCTTGCTGAGCATCTCCTCTATATCTCCTGTCTCCTCACCAATCTTTGTCATGGCTGAGAGCATCGGTGGAAGCATCGTCATATCCTTAAGTGGTTTTGAAAGCGGTACACCCTTGGACACCTGAACCTTAGCATCCATCAGGCCGTCTCTGATAATCTTGTTATCCATCATCTTTGCAACCTGCTCAACAGCATCTATCATCGATATACCTGACGCCATCAATGTACTCATGGTTCTTGCAAATCTTGCACAGGCTGTCTTAACATTCAGATTTCCGAATATTGGAGCCTTAAGTCCTATGTTCGCAAAGAGCTGTTCGCCAAACGGTGTCTTCTTGAAGAACTTAACACCGAACACTATAGCTGCCACTATGATTATGAGCAGCCACCACTTATACATAACGAAATCTGCCGCCGCCATCATCATACGAGTTGCGAGTGGAAGCTGAGTTCCCATCTCTTCAAACATACTTGAGAAGTTTGGTATAACCGCTACCAACACTACTATGATAACTATAACCATAACACAGAGAACTACTATAGGATATGTCATGGCACCCTTGATCTTGGATGACAATGCATTGTCCTTCTCGAAATGCTCTACCAGTCTGTCCAAGCAAATCTCAAGATTACCAGACATCTCACCAGCCGACACCATGTTGATCATGATAGGCGGGAATACATCCGGGTTAACTCTGAGCGCATCCGCCAGAGTTCCACCTTTCTCTACATATGTACGCGCATCTGCTATGGCCTTTCTCAGTGTCTTGTTCTCAATCTGATCCCCCATCAGCTCCAGTGCGGATATGATGGTAACACCGGCCTTGATGACCGCCGAGAACTGTTTACAGAATACACCCAGGTCTCTTGACTTGACCTTCTTCTTAAATCCTATACCCCCGAGCGGGCTGCTCTGCTCCGTCAGACTCATGATCGAGTAGCCTTCTGACTTCAGCTTCTTCTCAGCACCGTCTCTGTTAGGGGCCTCGATGGTACCTTTTTTATTCTTACCATCTCTGTCAACAACCTTGTAATTAAATACTGCCATTGTCTCTCCTCCGACCCAATCTTAATATTCTTACGTTTTCATGTATCTGCACTTTAAAAGCGCAATAATGCAACATAAATTATATGTAAAATATCTTACTATACCACACAGATTTAATCAACATTTAATTATTTGCACGTTATTTTTTAGGCAATGTGCACAATGTGACTTGGTCATTATACCACATTTTTCCATATGGTAATCGATTATTCCATATATCTTACTGTCCGTTGATCTTCTTTCTCAGGTACTGCTGATCCTGTGCGTATGTCATGGCAACCTCTCTTGTGACGGTTCCTGAAGCATACAGATCATACAATGCATCGTCCATAGTGATCATACCTAAGGCTCTGCTTGTCTGGATAGTTGACTGGATCTGATGAGTCTTGGCTTCTCGTATCAGACTTCGTATAGCAGGTGACGCAAGCATTACCTCGAAGGCTGCAACTCGTCCGTTACCGCTCGCTATAGGAAGAAGTGACTGTGAGATAACTCCCTCAAGAACCATCGCGAGCTGAACTCTTACCTGCTGCTGCTGGTTTGTAGGGAAGATATCTATGATACGATCGATGGTTGATGCCGCACCGATTGTATGCAGTGTGGAGAATACCAAGTGTCCTGTCTCGGCAGCGGTTATGGCTGTGGAGATAGTCTCAAGATCTCGCATCTCTCCTACGAGGATGATATCAGGATCCTCACGGAGTGCTGCACGGAGTGCATTCGCATAGCTGAGTGTATCCATACCAACCTCTCGCTGGTTAACTATTGCCTTGTTGTGATGGTGAATGTACTCTATAGGATCCTCCAGTGTGATGATATGATCCGTAAGGTTCTCATTCGCCTTATTTATAATAGAAGCAAGTGTGGTCGACTTACCAGAACCTGTAGGTCCTGTTACGAGAACCAGACCTCTTTTTCTCTTGTAGAGCTCCACAACCTCCCTTGGAATACCAAGCTGGTCAGGTCTTGGGATCTGTGTCTCAACTCGTCTGTACGCTGCTGCCATGTTTCCTTTGTCCATGAATACATTGACACGGAAACGTCCGGTCTCAGGTGAGTCGAATGAGAAATCGACCTCTCCTCTGTCCTGAAGTATGGCCTTATGCCTATCCTTCATAGTAGATCCAATTGCCTCTGCCGCATCAGCAGGTGACAGTGCCGGAACCTCAACCTCGGTGAGCTTACCGTTGATTCTGAGCTTAGGTGGTATACCTACAGCTATATGAACATCTGACGCCTTTGCTTCTACAGAGAAGGCAAGTAATTCCTTCATGTCTAACATAACTTGTCCCTTCCTTTCCCTTTTGCATTAATAATTACAATTTATATATAATCTCATTATATATCTCTTATATCTTACAGCTCTCCCATGTCCACTCCCTCGGCCACGGTCACTGTACTGTGAACAATCTTGTTCATCTCTGCTATGGATGTGATACCATCAAGAACGTGCTTGGCAGCTCCCATCTTCAGTGTGAGCATTCCTTCCTTGAGGGCCTGCTTCTCAATGACATCCGCTGTAGCTCCGGAAGCGATAACAGCCTGAAGCTCTCTTGATACAGGCATCATCTCGTATACACCGATTCGTCCTGAATAGCCTGTGTCGTTACACAGTGGGCATCCCTGTGGCTCGTAGATGATGACATCCTCCTCGTCAGCCGGAACACCGAGCTGAACTCTCTCATCATCCTCCACAAGTCTTGGCTGCTTACATGTGGTACAAAGTCTTCGCACAAGTCTCTGTGCAATAACTCCAACAACAGCATCACCGGCGATGTATGACTCAATACCCATATCGATAAGACGGGTGATGGTCGAAGCCGCTGAGTTAGTATGCAGTGTCGATACAACCAAATGTCCTGTGATAGCGGCCTGTACGGCGATTCCTGCTGTCTCACCGTCTCGGATCTCTCCTATCATGATGATATCCGGATCCTGACGAAGGATAGATCTGAGGGCTGCCGCGAAAGTCATGTCCGCTTTGTTATTAACCTGCACCTGATTGATACCGTTGATGTTCGCCTCGACAGGGTCCTCAACGGTGATGATGTTAACATCCTCTGTGTTAAGCTCACTGAGTGATGTGTACAGTGTAGTTGATTTTCCTGATCCTGTAGGTCCCGTTACAAGGATGATACCATGTGGGTTGCTGAGGATATTATCGAAAACCTTCTCCTGCTCTGCATCGAAACCAAGGGCACTCTTCGGTTTTGTCAGACCGTCCTTGGATGTAAGTCTCATAACCGTCTTCTCTCCGAAAACTGTTGGAAGGATAGAAACACGGACATCAAACTCTCTTCTGTCAACCATGATGGTGATACGACCATCCTGTGGTTTTCTCTTCTCTGCTATATCCATACCGCCTATGATCTTGATACGGGCTGTGATACCTGCCAGTATGCTGAGGTCGTATGACATAACCTGCTTAAGTGCACCATCTATTCTGTATCTGACTCTGACGCTATTCTCCAGAGCCTCTATATGTATATCTGACGCTCTCTGTCTTACTCCGCCTTCGATGATCTGCTTAACCAGAAGTACGATAGGGGAATTATCGATTTCTTCGTTGCCCTCTTCCTCGTCGCCTCCGCCGAGCACATTCTGCTGCTCCTGTCTGTAGGCCTCAGCAGCCTCCATAGCCTGAGCGCTTCCGTAATACTTGTCTATGGCATTCCTGATTCCCTCCTCAGATGCGAGCATCGGCTCTACCTGAAGATTTGTCACAAGACCAATATCGTCCATGGCCATGATATCCATTGGATCTGCCATGGCTACCTTGAGGATGTTCGGGTTATCAGGATCTATCTCTATAGGTATGGCCTGATACTTGGTGACCATGTTCTCAGGCACCATGTGTATAACCTTCTCCTCGATCTTAGCTCCCTTGAGCTCTATGTAGTCAATTCCCAACTGGGTTGTAAGTACCGTAATCAGCATGTCGTTACTTATAAATCCCAGATCAACCAGGGCGTTACCAAGCTTTCTGCCGGTCTCCTTCTGCTTTGCAAGTCCTTCCTGAAGCTGTTCCTCCGTGATAGCCCCCGCTGCTACAAGGACATCTCCAATTCTGATCTTCTTACGTCCCACGCTTAATCGCATTCTCTAAATACCCTCCTCACGTCTCTCGCAATTCTACGCACAGGCAGAATTATCCAAATACCTAAAGCGTATTATATCACAGTATTTTCACATTTTAAACATTTTGTACATATTTTGATACATCTTTTTGCACTTTTATCAGATTTTTGCTTTTTTACAGGGTGGATAGGCACTATTTCTGCACAATAAACATATTATATAAGCAAGCTGACTGTACTAATTGTAAAATAGCCCGTCCATCATATGTACAGCCAGTACAATCAAATTACGGGAGCAGCTCATATATGGAAGCGTTTAAAAACCCACTAACTCCCGAAGAAGAGAAAAAATATATTGCGCTGTGCCTGTCCGGCGACAAGGCTGCCCGCAGCATTCTGATAGAGTACAATCTCCGTCTGGTCGCCCACATATCCAGAAAGTACAATTCCGCCGTGAGGGATCCCGAGGATCTTCTGTCCATAGGCACGATAGGTCTCATCAAAGCCATAGACAGCTACAGACCCGACAAAGGCTGCAAACTGTCAGGATACGCCGCCAAATGTATCGAAAACGAGCTTCTCATGACTCTCCGCCACGAGAAGAAGAAGGCGCGTGAGGTCTCGATCTACGATCCCATCGGCACTGATAAAGAGGGTAACGAGATCGTCATCCTTGACATCATAGGTTCGGAGAACGTCAACGTTCTGGACAAAATGATACAGGACGACCACCTGTGCCTGCTTCCCTCCTGCATATCATCGCTCCTCTCATCCAGGGAGAGGGAGATCATATGTATGCGCTACGGTCTTGACGGGCAGTCACCTCTCACCCAAAAGGAGGTAGCCAGGCTGCTCGGGATCTCCAGGTCATATGTATCGCGCATAGAGAAAAAAGCTCTTGGCAAATTAAGAGGATGCCTGGATTGACATCCAGACATCCTTATGATCACTCTTTTCTTCTCAGTATAATACCGGTCTCAAGCTCCTTATCAAGCTTCACCCTCAATTTCTGCTTTGGATGCGGCGCGGAGTCCATACTGTTTCCTTCCTCGTCGTATATCGCCTGAACCTCGCACTCTATATTTGTTCCATCAAAGCCCATGGCTTCAAGCTTCTCTCCCACCAGAAACTTATTCTTCTGCTCAAAGCATACACAGCCATCCGGGGTAACCTCTCTCACAGTTCCAATATACGTATAGTTTTTTACATATGTGTTATTATCATATATCTGTGATTCTGAGTCTGTCTTCCCGAAATAAAATCCCGTTGTGAACTGCCTGTATGTGCATTTGGCTATCTCTCTCTTGTAGTATTCCATGTTTGCTCTGTACTTCTCTTCTGACTCCATATAATCATCTATGGCTTTTCTGTAGGTTCTGGCAACGGTCGCCACATACAGAGCAGTCTTCATACGCCCCTCTATCTTGAAACTGTCTATTCCGGCTTCCATCATCTCCGGGATGTACTCTATCATGCACAGATCCTTGGAGTTAAATATATATGTTCCTCTGTCGTCCTCGTTGACAGTCATATACTCTCCCGGTCTGGTCTCCTCGACGATGGAATACTTCCATCTGCACGGATGGGTGCACGCACCATGATTCGCATCCCTGCCTGTGAAGTAGTTGCTGAGAAGGCATCTTCCTGAATATGATATGCACATAGCGCCATGGATAAATGACTCTATCTCCATATCGTCCGGTATGTTTGCTCTTATCTGTGATATCTCCGCAAGGGACAGTTCTCTGGCAGACACAACCCGCTTTATGCCGTGGTCATACCAGAACTTGTATGTCATGTAGTTCGTGTTGTTGGCCTGTGTGCTTATGTGTAATTCCATATCCGGCATAGTCTCCCGAGCTATGGTAAACACGCCCGGATCGGATACAAGAACAGCGTCCACACCTGTATCTTTCAGCTCGCCAAAATAAGCTCTTATTCCATCCAGATCATAGTTGTGTGCAAATATATTAGCTGTCACATACACCTTGGCATTATGTGCATGGGCATATTCCACGCCCTGTTTCATCTCTTCTATGGAAAAGTTGTCTGCTTTCGCTCTGAGGCCAAATGCCTGTCCGCCTATATACACTGCGTCAGCTCCATAGTCCACGGCCACCTTGAGCGTGTCCAGTCCGCCCGCCGGGACAAGAAGCTCCGGTTTCTTATCTCTCATATCGTTTCCTCCAACCATTTTTCGTTTATTTCCTGATACTGAGGCTCATTCCATCCCCTATATTGAGTATGGCCGTCTCCAAATGTTCATTGTGGGTGAGCTCGTACAGGTATTCTCTCATCCTTGAATGTATCGTTCTGTTTCTTCTGGTAACTGCAAATCTGCTCTCAAGGACATCTCCGTCCTGAAGCACGTTGTCGCAGAGCAATACCCCCTTTGGAGCAAGCAGCCGTATAGCCTCCGTGAAAAAATTGCCATACTGACCCTTAGCTGCATCCATGAACACCATGTCATAGCTTTCTGTCATCTCTGGTAATATCTCCAGTGCATCGCCCTCAAGCAGAGTAATCTTGTCTGAAGCCCCGGCTCTGACTATATTCTTCTTCGCCTCTTCTATTCTCGGCTGATAATTCTCTATAGTTGTTATATGTGCGTCATCATCCAGAAATCTACTCATAAAAATGGCAGAAAAGCCAATGGCTGAACCTATCTCAAGAATCTTCTTCGGCCTGTTCATAAGAATCAACATCTTGATGAACTCTCCAGCCTCTCGTCTTATGATAGGTACCCTGTTCTCTTCTGCCTCTCTTCTGATCGAGGTCACAACCTCATCGTAGTCTGTATTGAAGGAATTGATAAATGACGCAAGTCTTTCATCACATACCATAATTATCCTCTCTGTCTATTACTCGGCACTGTCCTCGCTGGAGGAGTCATCGCTGTCGTCTCCGCTGCTATCCCCCGAGGAACTCTTGCCATTTCCCGTTATGATCTCTATTATCTCCTGATTTGTATCGCTCGGTGCTATCTGATATGTACCAGGCTGGATATCATCTGCATATCCGCCTATTCTGACCTTCAGAATAAAAGCGTATTTGTCCTTGATGACCTCCGCCGTCTTAAGGGAATCCGCCACGTCAAGAAGCGGCTCGTCCTGAGTTATCTGTATAGTTGCCTTCCGGTTGCTGCCCGGATCCGCAGCCCTTGTGGCAAACACCTGATACGCAAAATCATACGAGTATGAGAAAGCCTTTACCAATATAAATAAAATACATACATTGATGAATAGTCCAAAAAGGAACCTCAGAATCTTCTTCATACTTCTAGCACTATCTAAAGCCATAATCGTTATTCTCCTTGTTCACAAATACATCCCAGCCAGCGCGAATCACCGGGCGTCCTCATCTATGATATCGAAATCAAGATCGTCCGCTATCTGTTCATATACAAGCTTCATCATTCTCACCAGCTTCTGCTCCGCCCTGATAAAGTCATTGACTATAGTATCATGGACTATGGAGTCATATTCCATGAATAGATTATTAACTTCATCATATGGATTGTCAAGCATTTCGTTATTCTGTATTTCATAATTTTTCTTACGAAATTCCATGAGCTGCTGAAGTTTTTCTGGTTTCTGTCTAAGTTTATCCTTGCAATACTGATAATTCTTGTAGACATCAGAATCCTTGATGCACGCATTCAATTGTCTGCTAAGTTCCAATGTATCTGTCATTTTCTCACCCTTCTACACCTCTGTGATTATAGGAAGGATCATAGGGCTTCTCTTTGTCCTCTTCCAGAGGAACTCTCCCATGTCATCCTTTATCACGGATTTGATCTTACCCCAGTCTGTCACGCCGCGGCTCAGGCATCTGTCGAGAGCCTCCTGACATGTGATCCTGCAGTCTTCCATAAGTGTCTCAGACTCCCTGACGTACACGAAGCCTCTTGACACTATATCCGGCCCTGCAACAAGCTGGTTGCTGTATCTGTCCAGGGTCACAACTATGATTATGAGGCCATTCTGTGACAGAAGCTGTCTGTCTCTGAGGACGATATTTCCAACATCTCCAACTCCAAGTCCATCCACAAATACTCCCTGTGCAGGAACCTTGCCGACAACGTCGAACTTCTCCTCACCGATCTCAAGAACATCGCCTGTGGTCATGATCTTGACATTCTCCTTAGGGATTCCCATCTCAACTGCAAGCTCTGCATGTCTCTTGAGGTGTCTATACTCACCGTGGACAGGTATTGCATATTTCGGTCTTGTGAGCGCATATATAAGCTTGAGCTCCTCACGGCAGGCATGGCCGGATACGTGTGTATCCTCAAATATAACGTGTGCACCCTTCGCCTCGAGCTCATTTATAACCTTGAATACCGCCTTTTCATTTCCCGGTATAGGATGTGAGCTGAAAATGACCACATCACCAGGCTTTATGGCTACTTTATTGTGTATGGATGCAGCTATACGTGACAGCGCAGCCATGTTCTCTCCCTGACTTCCCGTGGTGATGAGAACAACCTTCTCATCCGGGTAGTTCTTCATCTCGCTTATATCTATGAGTGTGTTATCCGGTATGTTGATATATCCAAGCTCGGACGCCGTGGTGATGATGTTCACCATGCTTCGTCCCTCTATGACAGCCTTTCTGCCATACTTGTAAGCTGAATTGATGATCTGCTGTACTCTGTCAACGTTGGATGCAAATGTCGCTATGATGATCCTGTGATCCTTGTTGTCGTTGAACAGGTTGTCAAATGTTCTTCCCACTGTCTTCTCTGACTGTGTGAAGCCCTCCTTCTCAGCATTTGTCGAGTCAGCCATGAGTGCAAGCACACCCTTCTTGCCGAGCTCAGCAAATCTCTGAAGATCTATGGTTCCACCAAATACCGGTGTGTAGTCTATCTTGAAATCTCCGGTGTGGACAATAAGTCCGGCCGGTGTGTATATGGCAAGGGCCGCCGAATCTGCTATGGAGTGGTTTGTTCTGATGAATTCCACTCTAAATGCCCCAAGATTTATATTCTGACCATACTTTACAACCTTTCTTCTGGTGTTGTTCATAAGGTTGTGTTCTTTCAGTTTGTTCTCTATAAGACCCATGGTCAGCTTGGTCGCATAGATCGGCATGTTTAATTCTTTCTCAATGTACGGTATGGCTCCTATGTGATCCTCATGTCCATGGGTAACCACGAGTCCCCTGACCTTGTCCGCGTTTTCCTTGAGATAGGTGACATCAGGAATTACCAGATCGATTCCTAACATGTCGTCCTCAGGGAATGCCAGTCCGCAGTCAATGACTATGATAGAGTCCTCATACTCTATCGCAGTGATATTCATTCCAATCTGTTCCAGACCGCCCAAAGGAATGATCTTCACTGTCTCTTTATTATTCTTATTCAATTTTCTTATACCTCCAAATTTACGTCCTCAAGCAGCTCGTCAAATATCTTGATGACCGCCTCTAATTCATTTTCATCTTCCACAATATCGTATGCTGCCATCTCTTCCGTATCAGCTCCGTTGTTCTCGCGAAGGATAAGGAATGATTCATCATCCGCCTTGTCTATAACGAACAGATAATTCACGCCGCCAAGTGTGGTCTGCTCCACAACCGAGAATTCCACTTCTGTTCCATCTTCTGCTTCAAATATGATACTGTTGTCCGTCTTCCTGTTCTCTGCCATATAAACCTCTTAATACTTCTTCAGGCGTACACAAAACAAAGGCAGAAGGTCTGTGTCTATCACAGACTGCTGCACTTCGCATCAAGATAGTTCTGCAGTATGACCGCAGCCGCCATCTTGTCTATGTACGTCTTCCTGTTCTCTCTTCTCACTCCGCTGTCCATAAGGATCCGCTCTGCCTCCACAGTGGTAAGGCGCTCATCCCACAGAACAACCTCAAGTCCTGTTCTGCGCTCAAGATCCTCCTTGAATGCCTGGGTGGCCTCGCATCTGTCTCCCTCTGAATTGTTCATGTTCTTCGGGTAGCCAAGCACTATCAGCTCTATGCGGTCGCGCTCTCCTGCCGCTCCATACTCTTCAAGTATGGCTTCTATGCGGGCAAGTGTCTGTCTCAGCTTGTTCGCCGACTTTCTCTCTATCGTCTCCAGCGGCTGGGCAGTCATCTTGAGCGGATCGCTCACGGCAACTCCCACCGTCTTGGTTCCATAGTCAAGTCCCAATATTCTCATACTATTCTTTTCCTTTACACGAGGTTATTCTTGATATAGTCCTCAAGTAAAACCTCAATGATCTCGTCTCTCTCCACCTTCATGATCAGGCTTCGCGCATTCTTGTAGCTTGTGATATATGTCGGGTCACCGCTCATTATGTACCCAACAACCTGGCTTACCGGATTATATCCTTTCTCGGTAAGTGCATCGTATACTTCTCCAATTATCTCGCGTACGTCCACTGTCGCGTCCTTGATTGGAACAATATTCTGTGTACTTTCGTTATTCATCAAATCACGTCCTCATCTTGTTATTATCTCATGAGCCAATTAACATTCCTATTCTAATATAAAAAACTACAAAAGTAAAGGAAGGTTTCCCCCATTTTGGGTATATGTCACATACACAAAGCTGTTCACAAAACTCTCCGGCATGGATATGTCGCCCACATCTATGAGTATATCCATGTATCTCTCCGTATGTCCCCTGAGATATGTCTTATTGTTCTTTTTTACAACCTCTTCCACCAGAACTTCAAGCTCACAGCCCTCAAACTGAGATTCATACGCAGTCTTGTTGTCATGGGCAAGCTTAAGCAGCACATCGCTTCGCTCATTCTTTATCTCAGGGGCAACCTGCTCTTTCATGGCGGCAGCGACTGTTCCCTTTCTCGGAGAATACTTGAATATATGCATCTCATACAGATTGAGCTCCGTCAGATATCTGACAGTCTCTGCAAATTCTTCCTCAGTCTCTCCCGGGAAGCCCACTATCACATCCGTGGTGAGTGCAGGGGACTTATACGCCTTTCTCAGCATGTCACATTTTTCAAAGTATTGCTCGCAAGTGTACTTTCTGTTCATTCTCTTGAGCACTGAATCACAGCCGCTCTGCAGGCTCAGATGGAAGTGTGGACATACTTTCGAATTGGATGAAATTCTCTCCACAAACTCCTCTGTTATTATCCCCGGCTCAAGTGAACCAAGCCTTATTCTCTTGATTCCTTTGATTTTTGAGATAGCCTCTATAAGCTCTATAAGTGCTCCCTCATTATTCTTATCTTTGCCATATGACGATATGTGTATACCGGTAAGCACAACTTCTTTTATTCCTGCCTCCGCAAGCTCTGATACTTCTGCAAGGATCGCCTCCTGGCTTCTGCTTCTTATCCTTCCTCTTACATACGGGATTATGCAGTATGAGCAGAACTGATTGCAGCCGTCCTGGATCTTGACATATGCCCTTGTGTGTCCCACAGGGACATGGCCGCCCATCTCCTCGTACTCAGTCTCTCTGGATATATCCACGAAGTATTCCATGGCTTCATGATCTTTACCCGGGGCATTTTTTCCATTGTTTCTCACATTAATATAATCATTAACTATTTCTGTGATACTTTTCTTCTTATTGTTGCTTATTACTATATCTATAGCTTCATCCTGCTCGAGAATCTCTCTGGCTGACTGCACATAGCATCCTGCGGCTATCACTATTCCATCAGGATTCATCTTTCTGGCTCTGTGAAGCATCTGCCTTGATTTTTTGTCCGCAATATTGGTCACAGAACAGGTATTTACTATATATATATCTGCTTTTTCGTCAAATTCCACTATATTTGCACCGGCAGCCTTCAGCATGTCGAGCATGCTGTCAGTCTCCGCCTGATTGACTTTGCAGCCAAGTGTTGTGGCAGCCACAGACATTCCTTTTAGCATGTATTTTACACTCCTTATATTGACTTTTGTATTCTATAAAAATATAATAATGACAGTACATAAAAAACTTACAAGGGTTAGGAGGACTATTTATGACAGCAGTTAAGATTTCTTTAAACTCAATCGATAAGGTCAAGAGCTTTTGCAATGACATTGCGAAATTTGACGCAGAATTCGACCTTGTATCAGGACGTTACGTAATTGACGCCAAGTCAATCATGGGTATTTTCAGTCTTGATATCTCAAAGCCTATCGAACTTAACATTCATGCAGAGAGCGGTATCGATGAGATCATGGCTACTCTGAAGCCATACCTTGCAGAATAATCATATTTCTGCCCCGTATGTTATATGGATCTGATAATCAAAGAGATGCTTATTATGAAGCATCTCTTTTTGTTGTCTTTTATCACTGTTTTATATTGTTTTACTGCTTTGCGCGACACATAACGACCTCTGCCGTATCTACAGCCTTGCGGTACAATGGCTCGATGATTCCGTTAAGCTTTGCCTCCGACTTCTCTATCGCAGATAGAACCGGATGTGTAACCGGATGCTTTGCAACAAATGTCGTACAGCAATCCTCGTATGGCAGTATAGATGTCTCGTATGTTCCGATCTTCTCTGATATGTCTACTATCTCCTGCTTATCCATACCTATACATGGTCTGAACACCGGCATGGTGCTGACCTGGTTGATAACGTTCAGGCTGAACACAGTCTGGCTTGAAACCTGGCCTATGCTCTCTCCTGTTATCGTACACTGACAGTCATTCTTCTCAGCCAGCTCCTCCGCTATCTTGATCATGTATCTCTTCATGATGATCGTAAGCTCCTCATGAGGACAGTTGTCGTATATTGCCATCTGTACATCGGCAAAGTTGACAACATGGAGTCTGATGGCTCCTGAGTAGTCGGCCACAAGACATGCCAGATCTATAACCTTCTGCTTTGCTCTCTCGCTTGTGAACGGAGGTGCGTGGAAATATACTGCCTCCACAACAACTCCTCTCTTGGCTATCATATATGCCGCAACAGGGCTGTCTATACCGCCTGACAGAAGTGCCATTCCTCTGCCGTTCGTTCCAACCGGCAGTCCTCCCGGGCCAGGTATGGTGATCGAATAGATATATGCTACCTTTCTGATCTCCACATTGATTATCTCCTGAGGTGAGTGCACATCCACTGCAAGATCAGGGAACGCCTCAAGGAGGAAATGTCCAAGCTCGGCGCTTACCTCCATGGAAGTCATAGGATATGTCTTGTCATTTCTTCTGGTGAACACCTTGAATGTGAAGTTCTTTCTGTCGTATGCCTTTTCAACATAATCTATTACCTTCTGCTTGAGGTTCTCAAACTCTGTGTTCTCCTCAACCACAACAGGGCATATTCCAACAATACCAAATACCTTTCCAAGGGCATTTACCACATCCTCATAGTCGTAATCCGACTTGCACTCAACGAATATTCTTCCCTGCTCCTTGCGGATATAGAAATCTCCGTAAGGCTTCAGCTTTCTGTTGATGTTCTTGCAGAGTATGTCTTCAAATATATATCTGTTCTTTCCCTTTGTGCCTATCTCGGCATACTTTATCATAAATGCCTTGTACTGCATATTTCCTCCTATTTCTTCCTCACATATCTTCTGAGTATCGGTAAAAGTTCCTTGCAGCACTCGACTGCATAATCTATCTGTTCCATTGTATTCTCCGGTGAAAAACTGAATCTCAGTGTGGACTCAAGCTTCTCAGGTGGCAGACCTATGGCCTTCAGCGTGCTGCTTGTGGAATGTTTATTCGACGAACATGCTGAACCGGATGAGACATATATGCCCTTCTCTTCCAGAGCATGAAGCATGACCTCACTTCGCACTCCCTTGAAGGTTATGCTGGCTATATGGGGTGCATCCTCGGAATTACTGTACACGTCGTCTATCTGTGTGAGTTCATCTATAAGATGTTCCTTGAGTTCTCTCATGTGCGCTACATTTGCATCGAGATCTCTGTAGGTCATCTCGGCAGCCAGTGCCATTCCGGCTATTCCCGGTACATTCTCTGTTCCTGACCGCATTCCGCCCTGCTGGCCTCCACCGTATATCACAGGCTTGACCTTGACTCTGTCCTTTATGAACACTGCTCCAACGCCCTTTGGTCCGTGGAATTTATGGCTGCTTATGGACATCATGTCTATTCCCATACGCTTCGGGTATATCACATATTTGCCAAATGCCTGTATGGCATCCACATGGAAGAGTACATTCGGATTCTTCTCCTTTATGCGTCTGGCAATATCCTCCACCGGCATGACAGCACCTATCTCATTGTTGACGTACATGACTGACACTATGATCGTATCGTCATCTACCTCATCTACCAACCGGTCAACATCTACCACGCCATCACTTCCGGTCGGGATCCTGACAACATCAAAGCCCATATCCTCAAGGAATGTCAGCGGACTGCCGACTGACGCATGCTCGACTACAGTTGTGATGATCTTGTTGCCCGCTCTCCTGTTGGCAAGTGCTCCTCCTATCAGAGCCATGTTGTTGGATTCTGTTCCACCCGATGTGAACACAATCTCCTTCGCCTGAACCTTGAGCAACCTGGCTATCTTATCCCTAGCATCGCTCACGTATCTGGCCGCATCCACACCCTTCTGGTGCAGTGATGACGGATTGCCATAGTCCTGTTCCATTAACTTTACCACAAGATCTCTCACCTCCGGATAAACCGGGGTGGTCGCTGAATTGTCAAAATATGCTTCCATGTTGTCTTCCACCATTCCGAAACCGATATACGTCCGGCTTCAAGCTTCTTTCTTTCACTAATCTCTACAATATTGTTCTAATTGTCCCTGTCGGCACTGAACATGATGATCGACATAACCGCCAGTCCGGCCGTCTCAGTGCGCAGTATCCTGTGTCCAAGAGTTATACATTCCGCCCCGGCCGCCATTGCCTGTTCCACTTCTTCCCTGGCAAAGCCACCCTCCGGGCCTATGAATACCCCCAGACTTCTGCGGGCAGAGGACGGTGCTGTCACATCAGCGATGATCTGTCTGGACTTTGCAAGTCCCTCCGCCTCCTCATATGGAATTATATTCATATCAAGAGTCTTCGCCATCTCTATCGCCTGTGCAAATGTTACCGGCTCCGTGATCTCAGGGACGATTCCCCTTCCGGACTGTTTTGCAGCAGACTCCGCTATGATCCGGCATCTCTCGGTCTTCTTTGCAGCCTTCTTCGCATCAAGCTTCACTATGGTGCGCGCAGTGAATACCGGAACTATCCGGCAGACACCGAGCTCCACCATCTTCTGTACTATAAGATCCATCTTATCCGACTTCGGATATCCCTGAAATAGGGTAACCTCCACTGGAAGCTCTGCAAAGTTATCATTCACATCCTCGACGCGGCACAGAACCTCGTCTCTGCCAAGCTCCGATATACTGCACGTATAATCTCTTCCTCTGCCGCTACTGACAGTTATCTCCTGACCCACTTTAAGGCGGAGAACGTTCTTTATATGGTTAACGTCTCCGCCTGTTATGCTTATATCTGTTCCTATATCTCTGCCATCTACGTCTACAAAGAATCTGTTCATATTTGATTATTTCCTCTCACACGCTGGTTCATACATGCTTTTTTGCGACAAAGCTTACCCAGTCATTCATGTAGACAGTATCTACGATATCGAAGTTATTGTCAAGAAGAGCCTGTCTGACCTCATCCTCTTTTATGTTTATAATGCCCGATGATATAAAAATACCATCATCCTTCATAAACTTCTGAACTACAGCCGACATTGGAATTATAACGTCTGCAAGGATATTTGCAACTACTATATCATAATTTGCGCCTATTGACTCTACCAGTTTCTGGTCCTCAAGGACATTTCCGCACTTGAATTCCACAGCCTCGGCAGGAATATGGTTCACATCTCTGTTCTCTCCCGCCACATCAACAGCGATCGGATCTATGTCTATACCGAGAACATGCTTTGCACCCAGCTTATTGCAAACAAATGACAGGATACCGCTTCCGCTTCCGGCATCGAGTATCTCATCTCCATCCTTCATGTACTTCTTGAGCTGGCCTATGCACAGTCTCGTCGTCTCATGGGAACCTGTTCCAAATGCTGTTCCGGGATCTATCTCAATAACTATATCCTCGTCCGTTGCATCCTCCGGCACTTCCTCCCAGGTTGGCTTGATGATGATATTGTCATACAGTCTGAATGGCTTGAAGTAGGCCTTCCAGTTGTCTCTCCAGTCCTCTTCCTTCGTCTCACTCTCGGTTATCTTGCCTGTTCCGACAGGAAGAAACTCTGACAGTCTCCTGATCTCTGCAGCCACCTTATCCTTTATCTCCTGCACGTCAAATGTATCGTCAAGGAAACAGGACACCTTTGCAGTTCCATCATTTTCCGGCATATCATCCGGCAGGAGATCGACAAACATCGTCTCCATCTCCTCCTCAGTGAGGGGAATATTATCTTCTATCTGAACACCCAAAACGCCTTCCTCTTCGAGGAAGGCGCTTATGAGGTCTTCAGCTTCACATGTTGTATCTATTGTGAGCTTCGTCCATTTCATATATTTTATACCTACTTTTTCTTTCTTCTCTTGTGATCGCCAAATGTAAATGGTCCTGCTGAATCTGTTGCAGGTCTTGTCTCTACAAGTGTTGCCTGCTCATACTGGTTTAGGATCTTCTTCTGCTCCTCTGTGAGCTTCTCCGGCACCTGTACAACAAGTGTTACATAGTGATCGCCTCGCTGAGTTGGGTTCTTGAGGTTAGGTACTCCTTTGCCCTTCAGCTTTATACGTGTATCTGTCTGTGTTCCTGGTGGTATGGTGTAATCAACCTCTCCTTCGATGGTGTTGATCTTGATAACTCCACCAAGTGCTGCCTGTGTAAATGTGATAGGCTCTGATGAATACAGATTGTACTCCTGTCTCTGGAAGTTTGGATGACGATCAACAAGTATGGTAACTGTAAGATCTCCTCTCTCACCACCGTTGATACCAGGCTCACCCTTTCCTTTGATTCGGATGTTAGTACCATTGTCTACTCCTGGTGGAATAGCTATCTGTATCTTCTTTCTGCTCTTTACATATCCTGTTCCTGCACAGTTGCTGCACTTGTATCTGATGATCTTACCAGATCCACTACAATCAGGACATGTCTGAACATTACGTACAACTCCAAAAAGTGACTGCTGTGTTGTCACTATCTGGCCCTTACCGCCGCACTTGCCGCAGACCTCAGGCTGGTGTCCCGGCTGTGAGCCGGTTCCCTTACATACATCACACTCATCCTTCAGTGGGAGCTCAAGCTCCTTCTGGGTTCCGAATATAGCCTCCTCAAAGGCTACTCTGATGGTTGTCTTGATGTTTGCGCCCTTCATAGGACCATTTGTATTTCTCTGACGGCTTGCGCCACCGAACATATCTCCAAATATATCTCCAAAGATATCTCCCATGTCCGCGAAGTCAAATCCACCAAATCCGCCGGCACCGCCGCCGTTCTGGTCGAATGCTGCATGGCCAAACTGATCATACTTTGCACGTTTCTCAGGGTCACTGAGGACTGAATAAGCTTCAGCTGCTTCTTTGAATTTCTCTGCAGCCTCTTCATCACCAGGGTTCATATCCGGGTGGTATTTTTTTGCTACCACTCGGTATGCCCTTTTGATCTCGGCTTCAGAGGCTCCCTTGGTTACACCAAGGACTTCATAATAATCGGTCTTTGTCTCTGCCATAGCCTTTACCTTTCATCCTCTATATATTAAACCTCTGTGAAATCTCCATCTACAACATCGCCATCTGAGTAATCAGGTGTGCCTGCGCCTGTTCCTGCGTTTGCTCCAGGACCGTTCTGCTCATAGAGCTTTGAGAACAGGTTCTGTGCGCTCTCCATCAGCTTATCCTTTGCAGCCTTGATCTTATCTACATCTGCATCGCTCATATTCTCTGCATCTGTGCTGTCTATTGCTGCTCTTAAGGAGTCAAGATCTGCCTTTACGCCAGCCTTGTCAGAGTCTGAAAGCTTATCCCCTACCTCACCGAGTGCCTTCTCTGTCTGGAATGCAAGTGCATCTGCCTCATTTCTTGCCTCGATGCCTTCCTTACGCTTCTTATCCTGAGCCTCGTACTCTGCTGCTTCCTTAACTGCTCTATCGATATCATCATCTGAAAGTGATGTTCCTGATGTGATAGTAATGTGCTGCTCTCTTCCTGTTCCGAGATCCTTTGCTGATACATTTACGATACCATTTGCATCGATATCGAATGTAACCTCGATCTGTGGAACTCCACGTCTTGCTGGAGCGATACCATCAAGTCTGAATCTGCCAAGACTCTTGTTGTCCTTTGCGAACTGTCTCTCACCCTGTACTACGTTGATATCAACGGCATCCTGATTATCCTGTGCTGTTGAGAAGATCTGGCTCTTCTTTGTAGGGATTGTTGTATTTCTCTCGATAAGGTGAGTAGCTATACCACCCATTGTCTCGATTGAAAGTGTAAGTGGTGTAACATCCAGAAGAAGGATCTCGCCTGCACCGGCATCTCCGGCAAGCTTACCACCCTGGATACAAGCACCGATAGCAACACACTCATCAGGGTTGATTCCCTTGAATGGCTCCTTACCTGTAAGTCTCTTAACCTCTTCCTGTACTGCGATGATACGGGTTGAACCACCGACAAGAAGTACCTTGTCAAGGTCTGCTGCTGTAAGTCCTGCATCAGCAAGTGCTGTGTTAACAGGTCCCTTTGTTCTGTCTACAAGATCTGCTGTAAGCTCATCGAACTTAGCTCTTGTAAGGTTCATATCGAAATGCTTTGGTCCATCCTGGTTTGCTGTGATGAAAGGAAGGTTGATATTGGTTGTTGTAGCTGATGACAGCTCCTTCTTTGCCTTCTCTGCTGCTTCCTTTAATCTCTGCATAGCCATCTTATCGCCTGAAAGGTCGATGCCCTCTGCCTTCTTGAATTCATCAAGCATATACTGTGTAATTGCGTTATCGAAGTCATCACCACCGAGCTTGTTATCGCCGGCTGTTGCAAGAACCTCGATGACACCCTCACCGATCTCAATGATAGATACATCGAATGTACCACCACCTAAATCGTAAACCATGATTCTCTGCTCCTGCTCGTTGTCAAGACCATATGAAAGAGCTGCTGCTGTAGGCTCGTTGATGATACGCTTTACATCAAGACCTGCGATCTTACCGGCATCCTTTGTTGCCTGTCTCTGTCCATCTGAGAAGTAAGCAGGAACTGTGATAACTGCCTCTGTAACCTTCTCTCCTAAGTATCCCTCTGCATCTGACTTCAGCTTCTGAAGGATCATTGCTGAAATCTCCTGTGGTGAATACTTCTTGCCATCTATCTCTACTCTGTAATCTGATCCCATGTGACGCTTGATAGATGAAATTGTCTTATCTGCGTTTGTAACTGCCTGACGCTTTGCAGGCTCACCTACTACTCTCTCTCCTGTCTTCAGGAAACCTACTACTGAAGGTGTTGTTCTCATACCCTCTGAGTTAGCTATAACTACAGGCTTACCACCTTCCATAACTGCTACACATGAATTTGTTGTACCTAAGTCAATACCTATAATCTTACCCATTGTCTTTTCCTCCTAGAAAAAAATTTCATGATTGATTTAATTTGCAACCTTTACCATGCTGAATCTCAGCACCTGATCCTTGTACATGTAACCCTTCTGCATCTCTTCAACGATTACATTCTCTTCGTAGTTGTCATCCTCTACATGCATCACTGCATTGTGGAATGTAGGATCAAACTGTTCCCCGGCGCAATCCATAGGCTTTACACCTATGCTTTCCAATGACGTCATAAGCTGCTTATATATATTTGCAACTCCCGACTCGAATGGTCTGTCCTTATCCTCATCAGGAATGGCTGCCATTGCTCTCTCAAAATTGTCTACCACAGGAAGGAGCTTCTCAAGAACTCCCTTTGCACCTATGTCGTACAATTTGCCTGACTCTTTTTCATTTCTCTGGCGGATGTTCTCACACTCCGCAAGAAGTCTTGTGTACTTTGTCTCTGCATCCTTGCAGCGTTCCTTGAGCTTCTCGTTCTCCTCACGAAGAGCCTTGCCTCCACGTCTGTTCTCCTTTGCAACATGCTGTGGCTTTGCAGCCTCTGCCTGCTCCTCCGGAACGTCAACGGTCTCATCGATCTTGACTTCTGACTCAACGCCATCCTTTATCTCTGCTGAAGCATCTCCAACTATGGTCTCGGCTGCTGTCTGCTCTGTCTTAACCTTCTTGTCGGATGCAGTACTGTTATTGCTATCAGCCATTACATATCCTCCTATTCATCGTTATAATCTTATCTGTCTATCCATTGTTGTTAAATATGTCATCAAGCTCCCCGGTGAGTTCCTTGAGCATGCTCACAACTTTCTTGTAATCCATCCTCTTCGGTCCGATTATTCCTATCGTTCCTTTTGCGCCCTCCGGCATCTTGTATGTTGCTGTTACAAGGGAGCAATCCTTCAGGTTTTCATCGCTGTTCTCCTGTCCTATCAGGATCTGTATGTCGCTGTCCTGCTGGATCACATCCTCCACATGTTTTGCAAATTCTTCTTTGTCCTCTATGTCTTCCAGTGTTCCGAGCAGCTTCTCTGCGGATGACGTGTTCGCCAGCTCAGGGTACTTGAGTACATTCGTTGCTCCACTGGTATAAACCTTGAGATCATCGGCCTCATGGATCGCCTCCATGATTCCCTGGAATATCGTCTCAAGGATCTCTGCATATTCACCTGCCTGAACCTTCATGGTCTGTATAAGTTCAAGATTGATATCCTGAAGTGCCGCGCCCTGAAGGAAGGTATTTAGCAGAATATTAAATTTTAAAATATCTTCATTCTTCAGGCTGTACGTCGTCTTGATCAGCTTATTCTTGACTATATTGCCATCAACCATGATGACCGCCAGCAATGTGGCCTCATCAACCTGTGACAACTGGATGAACTTTACTGTGTTGTTGTACTGTGGCATCGTAACCAGTGTTGCGTACTGTGTGTTCGCCGCAAGCACCTTTGCCACCTGCTTGAGAAGCTTCTCGAGCTTATCAACTCTATTCAGCAGATTCTCTCGCTCTGTCTGATCCTCTGCTTTCTCTTCATCCCTGTCTGCCATGATGCTGTCAACATAAAACCTGTAACCTGCATCTGTTGGAACTCTTCCTGCCGATGCATGTGGCTGGCATATATAACCCATATCCTCAAGATCTGACATCTCATTTCTTATGGTAGCCGGGCTGACATTCATATCGGCCAGCTTGGAAATGGTTCTCGATCCAACGGGCTCTCCAGTCTCCAGGTAATTCGAAACGATCGCTTTTAGAATTCTGACTTTTCTCTCGTCAAGTTCCATACTCTCATTCCTTTTTGCTTTTAGTCTTATTAGCACTCAGCATATCCGAGTGCTAACCACTAAACATAATCTAACACTGCCGCCCCCTTTTGTCAACAAAATAACGAATGTTTTTGTGTTTTTTTTATGTTTTGAAGGACGGTCGTGCCAGCCTTTGGAATGACGGGCACAGCCTGCAGCTGCCATATGCTCAATCACGCTCATCTTACCTTGCTTCGGGATTTCTTATATGCATGCGGCTTCGCAGGCAATAAGGACGTCTGCCTGCTCCGCCTTAGCAAAGAAATCCCGAAGCAAGGACGCTTTCGCTACCGATTGAACATATGGCAGCTGTAGGCATGCTACTGTACTTACGAATTAAAGGCTGGCACTCAGAGTGTCTTCCATATACATGTAAAGGCTGACACTGGGAATGGCTTTGATGGTGTTTATACCAAAGTATATTGCACCAGATTATGCTTTTCCTTATTCTTAGTCAGAGAACTGACGAAGTGTGTTTTTTTATTTTTAGCTTTCGGGATCAGCGTTCTGAGGATGATGTATGATAACTACACTGTATGGTTTGAAATCGGTAGCGCAGGCGTCAGCCTCTCAGACATTTCTGTGCTAAGGCGGAGAGCGCAGACGCCCTTATCGCGCTTGAAGCCGCATGCACGTTGGAAATGTCTGAGAGACTGACAGACAAGCGTGATTTCAAACCATACAGTGTAGTTATCTTCATCCTCAGGACGCGTCCGTCAGTCCTCTATGAGGAAGTCGGCGAGGATCGTGTTGCTTACGTCGATGCCTTTTTTTGTGAGGCGGATCAGGCCGTGGTCATCTTCGAGGTGGCCGGTGGACTTGTATTTATCTATGACGGGGCCGTATATGTCGTAGATGGAGTGTCCAAAGTAGTCGTTGAATTTTTCTGCACTCACACCGGATATCATACGCAGGCCGAGGAACATATATTCCTCCATCAGCCTGTCTGCGTCAAGTTCTTCTTCCACATTGCGCATGTGTTCTATTATATCTCTTGCCTTACCCAAATTTGCAACGGGATCTCCGAATGTCATGAGCTCCCTGTGTCTTGCCATGCCGTCTATGTAGTCTTCCAGACTGGATGTGTTGGTGTAGCGTCTGCCGTACAGGAAGGACGCTGCTCTGATTCCGATTCCTATGTATTCCCCGAGGGTCCAGTAGACTATGTTATGTCTGCACTCGTAGCCAGCTTTGGCGTAATTGGATATCTCGTATCTGTGGTAGCCGCCGGTGCCTAAGAGCTTATTTGTTATGTCGTACATCTGCCTGTCCACGTCCTCATCCGGGATCTGTGACAGCAGGTTCTCATCTGCTGCCAGAGGAGTTCCGTCCTCCACTATGAGGCTGTAGGACGATATGTGCTCCGGCTTACACCTTAATACCTTGTCAAGGGTGTCCAGATATGACCTCATGGTCTGTCCCGGTATGTCTGACATCAGGTCTATATTTATATTGCGAAATCCGGCCTCCCTAGCCATGTCAAATGCGGCGAGGAACTGGTCATAATTGTGTATCCTGCCCAGAGCTTCCAGCTCATTTTTCTGTGCGGACTGAAGGCCTATGCTCATCCTGTTTATGCCATTTACTATATACTCTGCTGCCTTACGGCTGGTCAGGGTGCCCGGATTTACCTCTATGCTTATCTCCGCATCCTCTGCGACATCGAACAGCTTCCTCACCGTCGTCATTACAAGTGTGATCTCGTCCGGCTCCAGTATGGATGGGGTTCCGCCTCCTATGTATATTGTCCTGACCTTGTGGGTCTCCGCCAAATACGAGTAGCTTTTCAGCTCCTCGCACAGGGCTTCGATGTATTTCTCACGGTACACTCCATATCCCGACATGCAGGCTGCCCCCACCGGAAATGACAGGAAGTCGCAGTATGCACATTTCTTCACACAGAATGGGATATGTATGTATATGCTGAGCGGCTTCTTCTCATATGACTCTAAAACTTCGTCATTATTTGCATCGCCGAAATCCCGATCTGAATTTTCGGTATTTATTATATCTATCATTAGTATCCTTCCTTTTTATTTCAAATATCGTCACCGCATGAAAAAAGCCGCTACTAAGAATGCTCCTGTCAGAATGCTCTCATTAACGGCTTTTCTACGATTCTATTATTTCTTATTTGATATAACCGTGTCACTGTGTTCCCGGTCTTTTCTATTCCTCATCAAGCTTCAGGACAGACATAAATGCCTTCTGTGGTATCTCCACATTGCCCACCTGTCTCATTCGCTTCTTTCCTTCCTTCTGCTTTTCAAGGAGCTTTCTCTTTCTGGATATATCTCCGCCGTAGCACTTGGCAAGGACATCCTTTCTCATGGCCTTGACTGTCTCGCGGGCTATTACCTTGCCGCCTATGGCCGCCTGGATCGGGATCTCGAACAGATGTCTCGGGATCTCGTCCTTGAGCTTCTCGCACATCTTTCTGCCTCTTTCATACGCTGTATCCTTGTGTATGATAAATGAGAGTGCATCGACCTCTTCCTTATTGATAAGGATGTCCAGCTTCACAAGCTCTGAGCGGACATAGCCCTTCATCTCATAGTCAAATGAAGCATAGCCCCTTGAACGCGACTTAAGTGCATCAAAGAAATCGTATATGATCTCGTTCAGTGGGAGGTCGTACTTGAGAAGCGCTCTTGTCTCCTCCATGTACTCCATGCTCTTGTACACGCCTCGTCTCTCCTGGCAGAGCTGCATGATGGCACCCACATACTCTGTTGTGACCATGATCTCCGCATCGACAAATGGCTCCTCCATGTACTCTATGGTGGATGGATCCGGCAGGTTCGACGGATTGGTGAGCTCTATCACATTCCCATCTGTGGTATGTACCTTATATACAACGCCTGGCGCTGTGGTTACCAGATCTAGATTGAACTCCCTCTCCAGTCGCTCCTGAACTATCTCAAGGTGAAGCAGTCCAAGGAAACCACATCGGAAACCAAAGCCCAGTGCTATGGATGTCTCCGGCTCAAAGCTGAGCGCCGCATCATTTAACTGAAGTTTCTCAAGGGCATCCCTGAGATCCGGATACTTTGCTCCATCCGCAGGATAGAGTCCGCTGTATACCATAGGCTGTGCCTTCTTGTATCCAGGAAGTGCCTCGTCACATGGCCTGTCCGCCTGTGTGACTGTATCTCCCACTGTTGTATCCTGTACATTCTTAAGGCTGGCTGTTATGTAACCAACCATACCGGCTGACAGCTCATCACATGGGACAAATCTTCCCGCTCCGAATATTCCGACCTCAACCACCTCAGCCTCAGCTCCGGTGGCCATCATCCTTATGGTGGTTCCCTTCTTCACGCAGCCGTCAAATAATCGGCAGAATATGATAACTCCCTTGTAGGAGTCATACAGACTGTCGAATATAAGTGCCTTGAGTGGAGCCTCAGGGTCACCGTGCGGTGCCGGCACCTTCTTCACGATCTGTTCAAGCACTTCTTCTATATTAATTCCATTCTTTGCCGATATCCTTGGGGCATCCTGTGCCTCTATTCCAATTACATCCTCGATCTCGTTCACGACCCTCTCCGGATCTGCTGACGGAAGGTCTATCTTGTTGATGACCGGCATGACATCAAGGTCATGATCCAGCGCCAGGTATACATTCGCCAGGGTCTGCGCCTCTATGCCCTGTGCGGCATCAACCACAAGTATGGCTCCCTCACAGGCTGCCAGACTTCGAGATACCTCATAATTGAAATCCACATGTCCCGGAGTGTCTATGAGATTGAATATGTACTCCTGCCCATCATTGGCATTGTACACGATCCTGACACACTGTGCCTTGATGGTGATTCCACGCTCCCTCTCAAGATCCATATTGTCAAGAACCTGATTCTGCATCTCCCTGCTGGTCAGAGTTCCGGTCTTCTCTATGATCCTGTCGGCAAGTGTTGATTTGCCGTGGTCTATATGTGCTATTATACAGAAATTTCTTATCTTTGACTGGTCTAAATGCTCCATGTCTTCACATCCTTATCTATGTCCCGCGCCTTGTATGTGCAGGCTCTTTTATTCTTATACTTGTCTTACTCGCATTTGACGTTAATATAACATGTCTGAGCATATAACTGCAAGTGCCAATATGCCACTTAATCCTCACTTCAGGAGCACCTTTGCAAGCATTGCGGCAAATGGTTCAATGGCGTTGTATTCCTCCTCCACCGTGTTAGTCTGTGCGCCTATCTCTGCCAGCATGGCGTGCGGCATGAGATCCATGTTGTACCGGCTCGTACTTATGTATATCTTGCGCATCATGTCGCCGTAATTTGCCCTGCCCGCCAGATAGGTCTGAAGTGCAAATGCCATGTTGTCGACCTTGTTGTCATTGCTCCAATAGTCCACATCGTTGCCATCCTCGTCACGGCACATGCCATTTAACAGCATGATCTGTGCTGTGGGCTTTCCATCCACATCTGTAACCAGATGTGTGTCATCCGGCACACCATCCCTGTGGAGATCTATGATGACCTCTATCTCAGGATTGTCTTTAAGTATCTGTGACACACCTTCCCTCGAATAATCATAGGAAGCGTTCCTGTCAAGAACCCCTGTCATCATGTCATATGCCGTGGTGTCGTGGTACACCGGTATGCCATATGTATCCGTGAGTATCTCCGCCAGGCGGTTGCCAAGTCCTATCACCGTGTCGTCCACCTCGCCCGGTCTTGAGTCCGCAAATGCCTCAGAGCCGTGGGTGTGATATATCAGAACTTTGTATCCGCCCGTGTCCATATCCAGCGACAGATCTTTGCCGAGCAGATTTTCCGCATCCAGCTCGTCTTTTTTGACGCACTTAGGGTATGTGGCGTTATAACAATATGAAAGGAGTGTATCTGCGTCCATACCTATATAAGAGCTCTTTATATCCGCCATGGCCGACACAGTCCTGGCATCAGCGGATCTCTGCGCAGCTTCTGTGGTCTCAGTGCTGGCAGGCGCAGAAGTCTCTAAAGTCTCCGCCTGCGATGATGCCTCACCTTCGGAATCCGCATCCTCCGTCTGGTATGTCCTGCCCTCCTCGCACACCTCCCTGACCTGGGATTCCCAGTAATCCATGTAACAGTACACATCCGGCTCAGCCGCACCGGGGCTGTATATACTCTCGCCTGTTTCACCCGAAGAACTGCCATATATCCCGCTATACACCAGCTTCCACACATCATCAGTTATCCCGGTCTTTATCAATATCCCCGCGCACACCAGAATCACCCACGCAAGTATATACACAGTCTTCGTATGAAGCTTTCTGTCCGACATACATTTCCACCCCTTTTGAATATGCTATGGTCTCTGTTATCCATTATTCAAATATATGAGTGTACGTGCCAAATGATTCCCTGTATTTTTCTCTACATCGCTATGGCATTTATCGCCTCAGATATCGTAAAGCTGATGCGGCGCACTAGCTCGTCTATATTTTTCGGGGTCACGAACATATCCGCCATATCCTCGTCCAGAAGATTGCACGCTATCTGGTATCTCTGCTTCTCCGTGAACTTCCTCATGATCCTGCGCCCGTAGGTCTCGTTAAATGCATCAGCCACCTCATCCAGCGAATCGTCTATGATGGATGGAACGGAGATGACTGTCGGAACACCGACTGCGATCACGCGTCTGCCAAGGTTGTCTGAGCTCAGTGTCTTTCTGTTGTTGCCGACACCGGAGCCGGGGCTTATACCTGTATCCGTGAGCTGGATGGTGCATCCGAGTCTCTTGCTGCTTCTGGCCGCCAGGGCGTCTATTGCAACCACGATCTCCACGTCTATCTCATCGCATATTCCCCTGACTATATCCACAGTCTCTATTCCGGTCTGTGCCATGACTCCCGGACATATGGCACTCATGACCAGATCTGGCTTTCCCGGAGTGTCCAGGTGCCTTGTCACATACAGATTGTCTATGACCAGCGGGCCTATGGAATCCGGGGTGACCTGCCTGTTGCCAAGTCCGACCACCAGTATATTTCCCGCATGCCCCATGAGCTCCCTGAGTCTGCCCTCAAGCTCCGCCCTCAGAGGTTCATGTATGGACTCCTCATATTCCTTAAGCTTGGAACACTCTATCGTTATATATTGTCCCTTTGCCTTTCCCAGATTTTTCTCCCCTATCTCATCCAGCACCGTTATGGTGGTGGTCTTGATGCTCCTGTCCTCATTCACCACCGTCTTCACCTTGACCCCAGGCATATTTCTCCTGTCGGCTACATTTTCTCTGATCTCTATCGCAAGATCCGTACGTATCTCCCTGTTCATATGCGTCCTCCTTACATAACCCATTACATGTATAATAAAATACCCCGGCGGATGCATTTTTATGTATCCGCCGGGGCATTCCATGGTAAATCTTACATTACCTTGCCAAGTATTCTGTTGATCACTTCAGGATATCCGCACACCCTGAGGACAGGTGGCTCCCACTCCAGGGATGCCGTCTGATAAAAGCATGTCGACACACCGACTTCTATTCCGCCCTCCATCTCTGATGATCTTACGATCCTTCCAAATTTCTTCTTGTCCTTAACAAGTCCCCAGGCGGCTTTGTTGATGGTAAATTCCACCACCGGGTAGCCTCCCACATATCCTGTCACCTTTGCGTCGTCCACATATGACAGCTCGTCCTTCCAGTATTCAACCGCTTCGTCTATTGATGCAAACATATATCTTCTCCTGTTTATTCTGCACTTTTTCTTATTTATTATGCTTTTGAATCATGCCGTTGTCAATTTACTCTTTCTGATTTTTTCGTTCACGTTTATTAATTTTTGTTTTGTTGCAATATTTTTTTCTTTATTATTATACTGTTATTTGATATACTGATTTGAAGTGTATATTAACGGCAGTAGTCTGCCCTTATTTAGAATTTACTTTTACAATTAAATAGCGGGGATCTATCCCCCAAGTTTTAAGGAGGTCTTTTTATGGATTTTACTAAGAAGGGAGCGGTGAAAGCTCAGAAGGAGCTCGTATCCAAGCTTCCAAGAAACCGGCGTAAGCTTAACATTTCTGTGTTTAAGACTATACTGGTGCTGGTGCTCGCCATTGTGATAGTCGGTGTCGGAGCCGGATTTGGAGCCCTCAAGGGTATTCTGGATGACACACCGAACATCAACGCTGACGCTCTCATACCTAAGGGATACAAGACAACTCTTGTATACCAGAATGGAAAGGAGATCACGACACTTGCCAATTCCAACTCCAACCGAGAGTATGTGTATTACGACTCTATTCCTGAGGATCTTGTGAATGCATTTGTCGCTATAGAGGACAGACGTTTCTGGGAGCACAACGGAATCGATGTACAGGGTATCGCCAGAGCATTTATAAAGGGTCTCAAAAGCAGAGACTTCGATGAGGGTGCTTCCACTCTTACACAGCAGCTTATCAAGAACAACGTGTTCAATGTTGGTCTTGATGAGACAACTTTCCTTGACAGGCTTGAGCGTAAGGTTCAAGAGCAGTATCTTGCAGTTGATATGGAGAAAAAGATCGACAAGAAGTCAATCGTTGAGTATTACCTGAACACCATATATCTCGGTCAGGGATGTTATGGAGTTGAGACCGCAGCCCAGACTTACTTCGGTAAGGAGCTCAGTCAGCTGACAGTTTCAGAGTGCGCTGTGCTCGCAGCAATTCCTCAGAACCCTACGAAATTTGATCCTCTTGTCTATCCTGACGACAACAAGACCAGAAGGGCCCAGGTTCTCAAATACATGCTGGATCTTGAGTATATAACACAGGCCCAGTATGACGAGGCTATAAACGATAACGTTTACAAGCGTATCGCTTCCGTATCTAAGAAGGAAGAAAAGCAGCAGAAGACAGAGGTCAACTCCTACTACACTGATGAGGTTATCAATCAGCTTCAGTCCGATCTCGTCGCCAAGGGTTACTCTGAGGACGAAGCCGAGGCCATGATCTGGTCAGGCGGACTCAAGGTCATCGTATGTCAGGATCCTGAGATCCAGGAGATTGCGGATTCTGTTGTCAACAATGCAGATTACTGGCCTGAGCCTGTATATCAGCTCAACTACGCTCTCACTCTTGCTGACAAGGAGACAAAGGTCCAGACAAACTACAGTGTAGAGAATCTCGAGAGCTGGTTTGCTGAACAGCAGGGCTACGATTATAGTGCAAGATATTACAGTGAGGATGAAGCCCGTGCAGCGGCTGACGAGTTCAAGGATGCCATGGTTGCCGAGACCGGCGACGAAGTCTTCATGGAGACATTCAAGCTTGTCATCCAGCCACAGGTATCATTCACTCTCATGGACCAGAACACCGGTCAGGTCAAGGCACTTGTCGGAGGCCGTGGAGAGAAAACTGAGAACAGATCATTCAACCGTGCAACTGAGGCGACCAGACAGCCTGGTTCATGCTTCAAGATAGTTGCCACATACCTTCCTGCACTGGAAGCGTGCAACATGTCTCTTGCCACCGTATACGATGATGCACCTTACTACTATGAGAATGGTAATCAGGTATTTAACTGGTACGGCGGATACTGGGGACCTAAAACTATAAGATATGCTATCATGGAGTCTATGAATATCATAGCTGTAAAGTGTATCACAGACGTAACTCCGCAGCTCGCATATGACTATCTGCTGAAGCTTGGATTTACAACTCTTGTTGAGAGAAAGACAGACAGCGATGGTCTCATCCTGTCAGATATCAACCAGTCACTTGCACTTGGTGGTCTGACAAATGGTATTACCAACCTGGAGATCACAGCTGCATATGCAACCATCGCCAACGGTGGTAATTATATAAAGCCTGTGTTCTACTCAGAAGTTTACGACCATGAAGGCAATCTTCTGATAGACAACAGGAAGCCTGAGAAGACACGTGTCATATCAGAGCAGACAGCATGGCTTCTCACAAGTGCCATGCACGACGTTGTAACAGGAGGTACCGGTTCAGGTGCCAATTCTTACACAGGTATGTATACAGCAGGTAAGACGGGTACCACATCAGGAGACTTTGATAACTGGTTCTGTGGTTATAACCCATACTACACAGCTTCTATATGGCTTGGAAATGATGCGAACATCACATACAGCCCTGGTTCTATCAAGTGCTATATGTGGAGAGATATCATGGATCAGGTCATCGAGAAGAAGGGACTTGACACATCGGCTACATTTGAGATGCCGGACGGAATCGTTCAGGCAACTGTATGTTCAGATACCGGACTTCTTCCATCGAACGGATGTCCAACAGTTACGGATTACTTCGATGCGACAAAGATACCTACAAAGTATTGTCCAGGTGTCAAGAAGGTAGTGGTATGTAACGAATCACACATGCTTGCCAACAAGGAATGTCCTGAGACAACAACCTTCATCTACAAGCTGAACGATAACGGTGAGTATGTCCTTGAGGGATACACCTGGGATGAATCGCTTCTGAAGGAGCATTGTAACATCCACGGCAAGAAGAAGAATACAAAGAAGACTACCAAAGCAACCACGACAACCGAAGATACATCGGAGGATACATCAGAAGATACAACAACCGAGGAGCCTACAACGACTGAGGAACCTACAACTGAGGAACCTACGTCAGAGGAACCTACCTCTTCAACGGAGATAACCACAACCGAGGAACCAAGCTCGGATGATTCAACCGATACAACTCAATGACGGAAAGCCCCATCATACAATTCAATGTATGATGGGGCTTTTTATATCCTGCCTGTCTTCTATTTCTATTTTGTCATCTTCGGCTTGAATATCAACGATGCAAGATATCCAAATATCAGTGCGGCCGAGCTTCCAACCGCCGCCATCTGGAAGCCTCCGCGGAACAGTCCGATAAATCCATCCTTATCAACCGCCTCAGTTATGCCCTTCCACAGATTATATCCAAATCCCGTGAGCGGCACCGACGCTCCGCACTGTGCAAATTCCAGAAGCGGCTTGTATATTCCAAGAGCTCCAAGCACAACTCCCGTACAGACGAGTATGACCATTATCCTTCCCGGAAGGAGCTTGGTCTTATCCATCAATATCTGGGCAAGGACACATATTATTCCGCCAACCACAAACGCTTTTACATAATCCATTTACATCTACTCTCCTTTCTTTTCGTGATGCTCTATCATGACCGCATGGGCTATCCCCGGTATGGGCTGCCCCTCGTTATAGCTCACGGTGGAAAGCAGTGCTCCAGTCGGAACAAACAACACTCTCTTCCACTCCCCGGAGCTCACCTTCTTCAATATATATCCGGCAAGAACAGTCGCCGAGCAGCCACAGCCCGATCCGCCCGAGTGGGTATCCTGTTCCTCGTTGTCAAATATCTCTATACCGCAGTCCATATGATTTGCCGATATATCCACATTGTTCATGCTCAGAAGATCCTCAAGTATGGTCTTGCCGACCTTGCCAAGATCACCAGTTATTATCCTGTCGTAGTATGTGGGCTTTATGCCAAAATCCTGAAGATTCTGATATATGACGGCAGCCGCCGCGGGTGCCATACACGCTCCCATGTTGAGCGAATCCTTCACTCCATAGTCCACGATCTGCCCTGTGGTTACTCCCTGGATACACACATCTGACTCTCTGTCTGACACCACAAAGGCACCACTTCCCGTAACCGTCCAGGTAGCCGACAGGGGACGCTGATTTCCATATTCCAAGGGAAAACGAAACTGCTTCTCTGCACTTCCATAGTGGCTTGACGCCTCTGCGATAACGTTGTCCGCATATCCCGCCGCCACAGTCATGGATGCAAGTGACAGCGCTTCTCCGCACGTCGAGCACGCGCCGTACAGACCGAACACCGGTATCTCCATATCCTTGATTCCAAACGTCGACGCTATGAGCTGTCCCAGCAGATCCCCGGCAAATATATACCTTATATCCTGCTTGACTATTCCCGCCTTCTGTATGGCAAGGGTCACCGCCTGACGCACCATCTCGCTCTCGCCTTCCTCCCAGGAATCTTTGCCAAATGTTGCATCCTCGCTCACTCTGTCAAAATATCTCGCCATGGGGCCGTCTATCTCCTTCGGCCCCGCCACCGCTGCTGCCCCCAGTATATATGGGGGATTGCCAAATTTTATGCTCTGTTTTCCTTTTTTCTCATTCATATCATGCAACTCCCTTATATGGATAAATGTAACTGTTACTATAATTCCCTTATGCACCGCAGATTATAATGGTAGTATTTGTTAACATCAGCACTGGACAAATTCATTTATTTGCTTTAACATTACTAAAGCTGCTTTACAAAGAAAAAGGAATGGAGAATCGCCGTGGAATTTACAAAGGAATACTGGATAAACTGTTTTAGCAGATGTGTCAGATATGCTACGACTTTTTTCAAATGGATAGTTTTTTCACTGATAATGGGAACGATATGCGGGCTTGTCGGAACAGCTTTTCATATATGCGTAGAGTACGCCACCGGCTTCCGTGAGAACAATCATATGATAATATATTTTCTGCCGCTTGCGGGAATCGTGATCGTATTTATATACAGGATCTGTGGAATAAGACATTCCAAGGGAACCAATCTTGTCATCGGTTCCATAAGAAGCGTGGAGGATGAGATTCCCTCCCGTATGGCACCACTGATCTTTATATCGACGGTCATCACACATCTCTTCGGAGGTTCCTCAGGAAGGGAGGGTGCAGCCCTTCAGATAGGTGGAAGCATCGGTGTGTCCATAGGCAAGCTGTTCAAGCTTGACGACAGCGACAAGCATATACTCACACTTTGCGGCATGAGCGCTGTCTTCTCAGCACTGTTTGGAACCCCAATTACTGCCGCGCTGTTCAGTATGGAGGTCATAAGCATCGGTATCCTCTACTACTGCGCATTTGTGCCTTGTCTGTTCTCGTCAGTCATCGCATACGCAATAACGAAAAAGCTTCACGTTGTACACGACCACTACAATATAGCCGGCATGCCGACATCCGTGGATGTGCCTTTGGTGATCAAGGTCATCGGTCTGGCTATCCTGTGCGCAGTGCTCAGCAGTCTGTTCTGTATATTCATGAACGTTGTGCACAAGCTTTTCCGCAAATATTTCAAGAACCAGTATGTGCGCGTATTCGCAGGAGGCGTGATGCTCGTCCTGCTCAACATAATACTCAACACCACCGACTACAACGGAACCGGTATGAACATCATCGCCCAGGCGCTCAACGGAGAGGCAAAACCAACGGCTTTCCTTCTCAAGGCGCTGTTCACCGCCATAACAATAGGCTGTGGATTCCGAGGCGGTGAGATCGTTCCATCGTTCTTCGTCGGTGCCACATTTGGATGCGTCATGGGTGGACTCATGGGACTCGACCCGGGCTTTGCCGCTGCCCTCGGAATGGTGTGCTTCTTCTGTGGCGTGGTAAACTGTCCTCTTACATCTCTGTTCCTGAGCATAGAGCTGTTCGGAGCGCACGGAATACTTCTGTTCACCATAGGATGTGCCGTCAGCTACATGCTGTCCGGCTATTACAGCCTGTACAACGAGCAGAAGATCATCTACTCCAAGCTCCGCCCTCACTATGTCAATCTCTACACCAACCAGGAGATAAAGACCAAGGAACCGGGATTCCTGGAAGGCCTTATAAGGATCAGGGAGGACGACTCAGACGACATTGAGGAGTAGCCGGCAGCTACTCTTCCTGAGTATCTTACTCAGACTCAGTCGTCTTCTTATCTGTGTCTGAGCTGTCACTCTTATCTTTGTTCTGATCCTTATCTTTGTCTTTATCCTTATCCTTTGGAAGCTTTCCTACCTTGTACACCTCGTCACGCTTAGAGTACACGCTTATCGCCTCAGGATTGTCCGATATGACATTTCCATCGCCGTCATACACTCTTCTGTAGGACTGCACTGTAAGGCCCTCTATTCCCACTGTGTCAAGCACCTGCTCATCCTTGCCAAGACTCTTGTCCAGCTCATACTTGGTCTCATATGGCTCTGTCTCAACGGTCTCCGTGTAGAGCTCCACGCTGAACGGCTCCGTGATGGTGCCCCATATCGTACATGATGTGGAATATCCATCGTAGCTTGTGCTTATCTTTATCGGGTAATCCGTGTCATTTGTAAATACAAAGTCACATCCGCCCCACGCCACAGTGGCGTCAAGTCCCGCAGGAACATACGATGAAGGGTATGGATGACAATGTCTCTCATCTATCTCGAGATTCGCATACAGGCACGCCATGTACATGGTGGATGACACCTGACATATTCCACCGCCCATGTCCATGACTGACTGTCCGTCAGCATATGATGGGCCCGGAAGGAAGCCTCTCTCCTCGGTGAGCTCTCCGACTCCGAGGTTATATGAAAATGACTCTCCCGGCATGAGTATGGTTCCATCGCAATACTGCGCCGCCAGCTTGACATTTGTCTTTCTGTTCTCTGAACCCTCAACCTCTGTGCTGTATGAACTCATCTCGTCTCTGAACAGCATCTTCCTGTATTCTTCCGTACTCATATCCGCCGGGGTGTATGTGAGCGGGATGCTCACATCCGTTCCCTTCTTGGCAGATTCAAGGCTCTTCTTTGCCGCCTCCAGATCAAAGTCCACACCGTCCTTGGCCTCAACTACCTCGTAGTTCTTGTCAGGGTCAAGCGTTGGATTCTGCGGCTCACAATGTACCTTTTTGTATACCTCGTCCAGATCCACGTCAGCAGACACAACAGGACATTCCACCACAGTGCCATAGTCTCCTTTTGCTATCTGCTTCTTTATGCGGGTTACCAGCTTGTCTGTGTCTATCCTGTAGCTGCCCTTTCCCTTTGTCACAATGAGGTTCTTGTCCTCTATCCTGTATCCATCCTCTATATCCAGATCGACCTTCATCATATCACTGCTCTCGATGGCGGTCGTTATGATGCCGCTGTCGCCTATATATGGATAAATATCATAGCTGCTTCCAAGTGTCCATGATTCCAGAAGCCCATAGCCTCTTCTCCAGAAGCTGTGTGAGTCATCCTGTATCTTCTGCACAGACTTCTCAGAATCCATATCCAGCGCCGCCGACACATCCAGGGTGTAAGTCTTATCATCCAGCTTCACCTGTATGCCCACACTGCTGTAATCGCGTCTGAACTGGTCATTTATGCTCTTTGCCGCCTCCGCAGTTTTCATTCCGCCAACGTCTAATCCGTTTATGGTGGTCTTTTTGTACAGCTTTCTGTTACCCACACACGCACATATTAGCGCATAAAATATCACCATGAACACCGCCGTGAGTATCCAGCTTATCACTCTGTATCGCTGCTGTCTCTTCCTCCACTGCTCAGATGCACGCCGTCCTGAACGTCCTGAAGCTCTCTGCCTGTTCTGCGCAAGTCTCTTTTCAGTTGTATGTCCGTTTCTTCTTTCGTCTGCCATCTACATTCCCCTCATCCTGTAGAATAGATATTCCTTTGCAAGCTCCGAGTATAGCTGCTGTACAGTCCACTCCCTGTTGCTCCGTGTCACGACCGACTTCAGCCTTACTGCCGGAAGCCCGGTCTTCTTATACCTTTCAAGAAATATATCAAGTTCTTTGCTGCTCACTCCGTCAAATATGAGCATATCCATACTGAGATCTTCCGTCTGTCCGGTCTCATCTCCACAGCCAGATATGTCAGCCGTGTCGCACAGACTTCCGACCTTCATACCATAATGCTTTCTCTGAATGTCAACGCACTCCGCACCTATGTCACTGCATATATCCTGTACTGCACTCTTCTGCTCAGGTGCCAGATTGACTGTCATTAGCCTCTTCATGTCAGCATTTCTCCTGTCTTTCTTCTTTTGTCCAAATCTATACCCATTATGTTATTTTTTCAAATATTGTCAACCGATGTGGGGAAAATATGTTGATTTTTAATTTAATAAACCCCATTTCACCATATTGAGACTATCCAATATATAACACCGAGCAGCCAGCTTGTAAATATACCGTACAGTATAACAGGCCCCGCTATGGTGAACGCCTTCACGCCCTTTCCGAACACTTCACCCTCAGTCTGGAATTCCACTATGGGCGCACACACACCATTTGCAAATCCTGTGATCGGCACAAGTGCTCCGGCACCGCCGTACTTTGCTATCTTCTTGTAGAGATTCAGACTTGTGAGGATAACACTTGCGAGGACGAGTATCAGCGATACATACGCATACGCCTCGTCTTCCTTCACATCGAAGTGTACCAGCAGGTCAAATATCCCCTGCCCTATCGTACAGATCACGCCTCCCACAAGAAACGCCCACAGGCAGTTTCTCGGAACGCTTGATGTGGGTGTCACAAGCTCCACATATTCATTGTAATCACTCTCTGTAGGTTCAAACTTCATAACAAATACCTCCATTTCACACAAAATAATTTTGACTTTATCACATGCCCAGAACGACACTCAGCACCGAGCCCACCAGTTTTCCCGCGGCAAGGCCGTATATGACATAAGGGAGATTTCTTCTCACACTGAATCTTCTGGCCGCGATCGGTATGACATTCAACACCTCCGTAAGCGCCCCCGCCAGGCATCCCACAAATATCCCTCCGAACAGACATATGATGGTATATCCCACCCATGTCACCGGAACCGATATTTTGAATACATATATCAGATTTGCCAGCGCCGCACCATATGCCAGCAGACACTCTATGAGCAGATAATACCTTGCCCCCTTTACCTTCTCAAGGAGCTTGGGGAATATTCCTATCATGGATATAAATGCAAAATACCCGCCCGATATGGCCACACCGCTGGCAAAGCAGGCTATGGCAAGCATAGCGTATCTAATCAGCATCTCTCTCCGCCTTCTTTCTGGAGGCATCCGTTATGACTGTCTGGTTGATCTCCTGTTCATACTGTCTCATCTGAACCTGAAGCGGTGTAGGATCATCAGAGAATTTTTTCTTTGCACCGTGATTGAAAAATACGATTATACCGATGAAGAGCCCCAGGGAATATGCTATTCCCGCCACAGGATAGGCATCCCTGCCCTGCCCCACAAATATGTTGTGCATGACGTCAAGCTGTCCAACCATATTGACATCCGAGTTGTACGACATGATGGAAAAGCCTGCTCCGAAAAATGCGATGAAGCATATCATCAGAAATTTGAAGAACTGCTTTACTTTGTCGCTGGTGTCATATGTCCTGTAATACACAACCACGTCCGTTGCCCCTATGGTCTGTGTCTGGCAGTCCGGGTAGTGCTCCTGTATCACCTGCAGAATGTACATCACCGATATGACCTGCTGCTCCCTGCTGCCGGAAAAGCTCATGAGCTCCAGCTTCTCAACGCCGTATTTTATATCGGGATTCGGACTCAGCACCGTCGCCACATCCTTTATTTTGACCTTTCTCTTCTCCGCCAGGCAGCTCTCCGACAGTTTCAAATACAAAAGTTCAGCCATATACATGTCCCCTGTTCTTATATTCTAAGAATAGTCTGTCCATGTATATGGCTGATATTACTCCAATATTTTCCATCTGAGTCTTCCGAGTATCTTTTTCTCAAGCCGGCTCACCTGCACCTGGCTCATGCCAAGGATCTGCCCTGTCTGTCCCTGCGTCTTGTCCTGAAAATACCTCAACACCACAAGTTTTCTCTCATCCGGCGTGAGCGTGTCCAGAAGCTGCGATACACACAGCCTGTCCACGATGCGGTCTCCATCTTCCATGCCGCACATCTCCGCGTGAAGATCATCTATGCATGTCACATCCGATGCCGCGTCCATCGCCATCACAAGCTCTTCAGGAGTCGCTCCTATAGCCTCACATATCTCCTCCATTCCCGGCTCAGTCCCTCTGTTTTTTTCGACCTCGTGTCTGTATCTGTCTGCCCTGTAGTATATCGTTTTAAGATTTCTGCTGACCTTCACCATTCCGTCATCCCTGAGAAAGCGTCTAATCTCCCCCTGAATGAGTGGAACCGCATACGTGGACAGTTTTACCTCATAGTCCATATCAAACCTGTCTATGGCCTTTACAAGGCCTATAAGCCCTATCTGTATAAGATCCTCAAGTTCCTGTCCTCTCCCCACATATCTTCTGGCAACGCTGACCACCAGTCCCATATTGTCCGTCACAAGTTTATCTCTGGCATCTCTGTCTCCATCTTTTGCAAGTTCAAGCAAACGATGATTATCCGCCATCAATATATCTCCTGACTTTTTCCTATTATCTTCTTCATATTTACCACGGTTCCCTCACCCACGCGGGATTCTACCTTTAGCTCATCCATGAAAGCCTCCATAAATGAAAATCCCATGCCCGATCTGCTTCCGTCCGTGACAGTGGTGTAAAGCGGCTCCATTGCCCTGTCGACATTCTCTATGCCGCAGCCGTGATCTGTGATCGTTATGTACAGGGTGCGCTCCTCTATGTATGCCTCCAGGATTATGCTTCCCTCACCGGATCCATATCCGTGTATTATCGAATTCGTGACAGCCTCCGACACCGCCGTCTTGACATCCTCCACCTCACTGAGTGTAGGATTTGTCCTCGTCAGCATAGCCGCCACCACGACTCTCGCCACAGCCTCATTCCGGGCATCACAGCCAAATTCCATGATCAATCTGTTCTTATCCATACCATTCTCCTCGTTATCTATATTTTATCTGTCCAATCCTCAGCCTCATCCCGGACACCGCTGTCCAGCCTTGTCGCGATCCTGTATATACCGGACATGAGCAGTATCCTGTCCATTCTCGCATTTACATTTATCACCCCAACGCTTCCCCCTCTGTCGTGGAGCTGTCTGTACCTTCTCGTTATAAGTCCTATCCCCGAGCTGTCCATGAACGTTGTCCTGCCAAAATCAAATATGGCATGTCTCACCACCTCCTCGGCAAATACTCCGTCTATCCCTGCGGTCATCTTCACCGCCGCATAATCATCCACCTCTCTGGGCATATATACGATTATAGTATCCCCCATTTTCTCGTAGATATTCATCTTCAATCCCCCTGTCACAAAATAAAAGGCACAAAAGAAACGGTTAATCCTTATCCGTCTCTTTTGTGCCTTCTATAAATTATAATCTTTTTATATATCTTTCGTTACTGTCCGTCAGTTGTATCTGTTCCATCGCCTGTATACAAACTGTCGGTCGTGTCTGTTCCGTCACCTGTATACGTATTGTCGATGGTGCCTGTTCCATCATCCGTATACGTGTTGTCGGTCGTATCCGTTCCATCACCTGTATACGAGCTGTCGGTTGTATCTGTTCCGTCACCTGTGTCCGTGCTGTCGGTTGTACCTGTTTCGTCACTTGTGCTTGATCTGTCGGTTGTATCTGTTCCGTCGCCCGTGTTCGTGCTGGCTGTACTTGCAGAATTCTTCTTTTCAAGTCCCGCCTGTATGGCATCTTCATCCGCATAATCACACGCAACCGTGTAGTATACGGAGTTCGGACAGTTCTCAACAAGCTGGTTAAATACCAGTGTGGCATTGTTATCATCAGAAAGCTTCAGATAACACATCGCCTTGTAGAACAGTGCCACATCGCTGTTAGGTGTATCCTGAAGAACTCTGTTCAGATCATCTATGGCAGCCTCATATGTCATGGCCTCGTACTTATAGATTGCTGACTGTACCCTTGCCTTATTGTCATCCGACAGAACCTGTGAAGCGTAATCGCCATACTTATCTATCTGTGTCTGAAGGTTCTTCGCCTCAGTCTCAGCATTTGTGAGCTTGGTGGTCATGCTGTCCACCTGTGACTGGAGCTCCGATATGGCCACATTCTTATCCGCTATCTCCTGACTGAATGTAACCTTCAGGTCTCTCTCTGAATTGTCAGCCACCTTATCCCTGTGCGGGATGATGAGCGTCCACATGGCCGCAAGTCCCAGAACAACTCCCGCTATGATATAAGCGATGGAATATTTGTAGAAATTGATGTCCTTGTATCTTCCAACCGGAATCGGATCCCCATCAAAATCCACCTCGCTGTTGCCGGCTATGAGCTTCTTCTGGTCATCCACGAACAGAGAATCCACATCGTAGTCCTCCTGCGGATAATCCCTGAAGTTCATGATCTCCTCATCAGTGTGGCCCATCTCATTGAAATATCTGACCGCCACTGGATTTGTCCTGTCTATCTTGATGACACGCTTGAGTGCCTTGCGAGCCTTGTCATATCTTCCCTCGTCGATGAACAGAAGTGCAAGGAGCAGGTATCCCTGTATAAATCTGCTGTTGTCGGAAAGTACCTTTCTGAGCTGTATAAAGGCAAGATCCTTGCTGCCCTGCTTCGCATATACCAGCGCCTGATTATACTTTCTGGTTACATTGTTCACCGCCTCCAGCCTGTGTGGGTTGGATTTTATCTCCTTGATGTATCTCTTGGCGACATTCTTGCCATCAAAATAATTCACACTCACTACCCAGTGGCTGAGCGCCTGAACTATCTCTCCGGTCTCATAGTACACCAGTCCAAGAAGGTTCCGGGCATCTATATTCATCTTGTCATACTTCAGAGACAGCTTGAGCGCCTCCTCCGCACCTGACATATCCCTGACCCTCGCCTTATCAAGCCCTATGTTGTAATAGTACTTTGACGAGTTGAGAGCCTTGTTCACGTAATCTATCTTCAGTCCGCACCTGGTACAGTAGCCTGTGACGGCTATCGCTCCACCGCAGTGCTTACAATTCAGTACATCTGCCATATCTTAATCTCCCGACCAATCTGTGTTCTTTACTTCTCTGCTTCCTTTGCAACCCTCATCATCTCCTGCATGACATCCATGATGTCCTTGAGATCATTGTTGTATATTGCATCCTCTGCCTGGTCAAGTTCAAGTGCCGGCTTAAACCTCTTTATCTCTTCATCAAAATTGATCATGTCTGTTCCTCCATCTCTTGACACCGCCCACCAGATACAGGGAACCAACGCAGTATATGTTGGTATTCTCTCTGTCTCCTCTGAGCTCCACTGCCATATCCATGGCATCGTCAATCTCATCGCTGACCATGACCGGAGTATCCGTACACGCCGAGAATATCTCCGCCAGCTTTGCGGAATCCGCCTTTCTGCTGCTGTCAACGCTTGTGACTATTATCCTGCCAAACGTAATATTTCCGGCAAGCAAATGTATCATGGAGTCATACTCCTTATCCTTCACCGCCGCAAATACCAGTATCTTGTCATATTCCCCATGAAGCCTGTTCATGGTCTCTATATATGCATTTACAGCCTCCACATTGTGGGCACCATCCACATATATATGGGGAGCTATCTCCTCCATCCTGCCCTCCCAGTAGAACTGCAGGAGTGCATTCCTCACGGTCTTCTCTATATCCTGTTCCGGTACATTCCGCCTCTCCATGAGCATCCTGAATGCTGTCACGGCAAGGCTGACATTCTCCACCTGGTACAGTGATGTCTTCTGTATCTGTAAATTGCAATAACTATAATACCGATTATGCAATGAAAAATCAATGGTTTTGTTCCCCAAATGATTTATTATATAATCTGATTTTTCGACCGGAATTATGTCCGCTCCACGCTCTTTGGCAGTATCTTCTATGACCCGCGCAGCCGCCTCATCCCGCCTGAAATATATCACCGGAACACCCGGCTTGATGATGCCTGCCTTCTCATAAGCTATCTTCTCTATCGTATCGCCAAGATACTCCATGTGATCCATTCCCACCGACGTGATGATCGTAAGCTCCGGCGTCAGGACATTTGTCGCATCCAGTCTTCCGCCCATTCCTGTCTCGTATACGGCAAAGTCACACTTCTGCTGTCTGAAATACACCGCCGCCATGGCAAACATGACCTCGAAGAACGAAGGGTGCTCCATGAACTGCCCCTTTACGGTCTCAAATGCCGACACAAAATCGTCATCGGATATATTTGTACCATTTATCTGTATTCTCTCGTTTATGGACACGAGATGGGGTGATATGAACAATCCCACTCTGTATCCCCAGGCTGCAAGCATCTGCGCCAGAGCGCGGCATGTGCTGCCCTTTCCGTTGGTTCCCGCCACATGTATCGCAGGAACAGCCTTCTCAGGGTTCCCCAAACGGCACAAAAGACTGGAAAGGTTCTCCTTGCCAATCTTCTGTGCAAAAAGCGGAATACCCAATATATAATCCACAGTCTCTCTGTAATCCGCCATTATGATTCTCCTATCCGTCCGTGCGTGCTGCTCAGACCCAATTATCTATTGTCAACTTTCTCAGGGTAGAGGTCGTGGTTTGCCAGACGGTTCCAGGCAACCTCCTCCCACTTTGTTCCCGGTCTGCCGTAATTGCAGTATGGGTCTATGGAGATTCCTCCCCTCGGTGTGAACTTGCCCCACACCTCGATATACTTTGGATCCATCAGCTTTATGAGGTCATTCATGATGATGTTCATGCAGTCCTCATGGAAGTCTCCGTGATTCCTGAAGCTGAACAGATACAGTTTCAATGACTTGCTCTCCACCATCTTCTCCCCCGGCACATATGATATATACACAGTTGCGAAATCAGGCTGTCCGGTGATCGGACAGAGGCTTGTGAACTCAGGGCAGTTGAACTTTACAAAGTAGTCGTTGTCCGGATGCTTGTTATCAAATGTCTGGAGCATCTCAGGTGCATAGTCCATGCTGTACTTTACGTCTTTATTTCCAAGGAGGGTCACACCCTCCATCTCTTCTTTACTTCTTCCCATTATAGTCTCCTATATTACTTTTATGATTCATGCTTATTCTGCTATATGATCACGCTGTATTACTGCTCCTGCAGTGCTTCTGTCACAGACTTGATGAGCAGCTTAACAGCCTCGTCACAGTGCTCCTTCTTAACGATAAGTGGAGGTGCGATCCTTATGATGCTGTCTCTTACCGCTGTTATGAGGAGCTTGTTCTCAAGCGCTCTGTGCTTTACTTCAAATGCGATAGGCTTGTTGAACTCAACGCCTATAAGAAGACCACGTCCTCTGATCTCCTTGACACAAGGAAGTGCCTTGAGTTTCTCCATGAAATATGCTCCTACTTCCTTTGCATTCTCATAGAGCTTGTTGTCAAGTATCTCATCTATCTCTGCAAGTGCGGCTGCACAACATACAGGGTTGGCTGCATATGTTGAACCGTGTGCACCAGGTGTAAATGCTGATGCAATCTTGGCACTTGTACACATCGCTCCTATAGGCATTCCGCCTCCGATGGCCTTCGCCATGGATACCATATCAGGCTTTACGCCGTATGTCATATATGCCATGATGTCTCCGGTTCTTCCCCATCCGGTCTGAACCTCGTCGAACATGAGCAGCATGTTCTTCTCATCACAGAACTCACGAAGTCCTTTAAGGAACTCAGGGTCTGCAGGGTATACACCACCCTCGCCCTGTACAGGCTCCACCATGATTCCTATGGTGTTCTCATCGCATTTGCTCTTGAAGTCCTCAAGGTTGTTATACTCTGCATATGTGAATCCCGGAAGGAGTGGTGCAAATCCCTTGTGGCAGGCCGAATCAGGCTGGCCTGTTGCCGACAGTGCACCGTATGTTCTTCCGTGGAAGCTGTTCTTCGCTGTCACGATCTTATATCTGTCCGGTCCGTAATTGTCCACGCCGTACTTTCTAGCCATCTTGATCATGGCTTCATTTGCCTCTGTTCCTGAGTTCTGGAACACGATCTTCTCCATGCCTATGGTGTCACACACTTTCTTTGCAAGGAGTATCATTGGAAGTGTATATGCATAGTTGGATGCATGTATTACATTTGCAGCCTGGTCAGCTATGGCCTTTGCAACCTTCTTGTTGGCATTTCCCGCGCTGCTTACCGCTATTCCTGCGAAGAAGTCGAGGTATCTGTCGCCGTTCTCAGCGTACACATACATGCCATCGCCCTTCTCCTCTATGAATTCCCATCTTCTGGACTGCTCTGCCAGATATGTATCTACTATCTCTAAAAGTTCTTCTCTTGTATAACCTGATTCACTAACCTTCATCTTTCTCTCCTTTTGCCTTTATCTACTTTATAGGCAATTGCGAAACATGATTACATATGCAGAGGTGCTTTAGCATACCAATCAGGGGTCGTTTCCACTTAACTCAGTCTGCAGCGGTACTAAAGATGCCGCTGACGCGCCATCTAAGTACCGGCGACTTCGTATTCCCCTGATCTGGTACGGCTAAACACCTCTTGCATGTTCAATTCTTGAATTTCGCAATTGCCTATAATCTACTTCACTGAGTATCGCATCTCGCACGCATACATTATATACACAAAGCCCGCCACTGGCAAGCGTTCGTGAAATATAACAGATAAATGCTTTAACCACCGTTAAAAAGGACTGTACCGTGAGGTATACCTCAAAGCACAGCCCTTTTATATTTATGCATTTCTCTGTATTATCTTGCAAACTGGGAATTGTACAGATTCGTGTAGAAGCCGCCCTTTGCAAGCAGTGTCTCGTGATTTCCCTGTTCGATGATGTGCCCGTCCTTCATGACTAGGATGACATCTGACTCCTTGATGGTTGACAGTCTGTGTGCAACCACGAAGCTTGTTCTGCCCTTCATCATCTTGGCAAATGCTCTCTGTATCCTTATCTCAGTTCTTGTATCTATGGATGATGTTGCCTCATCCAGTATGAGCATAGGTGGAAGATCCAGCATTACTCTGGTTATACAGAGGAGCTGCTTCTGTCCCTGTGACAGGTTTCCTCCGTCCTCGGTTATATATGTGTTGTAGCCGTCAGGAAGTCGCTTGATGAAGCTGTGTGCATGTGACTGCTTTGCAGCCTCGACGATCTCCTCATCCGTTGCGTCCGGTCTTCCGTATGCTATATTGTCCCTTATCGTGCCACTCTTAAGCCAGGTCTCCTGAAGTACCATTCCGTAATTGCCGCGGAGGCTCTTTCTTGTGACCTCTCTTATGTCATATCCATCCACGGATATGCTTCCGGCATCCACATCGTAGAATCTCATGAGCAGGTTGATGACTGTACTCTTACCACAGCCTGTAGGTCCCACTATTGCTATTCTCTGTCCGTTCTTCACGTTCAGATTGAGGTTCTTGATGAGCTCCACATCTTTGTTGTATGAGAAGTCAACATTCTTAAGGTCCACCTCACCGTGAACGTCTGTGAGCTCGTGTGCGCCAGCAGGCTCTGCAGCCTCTGGGTCCTCGTCTATAAGCTCAAACACTCTGGCAGCGGATGCCAGCGCGTTCTGAAGCTCTGTGACAACGCCTGATATCTCATTGAACGGCTTTGTATACTGATTTGCATAGCTCAGGAAACTTGTGAGCTGTCCAACTGATATAAAGCCCTTTATAGCTGTTATGGCACCTATGATTCCAACGCCTGTGTACACGAGGCTGTTGACAAATCTTGTACTAGGATTTGTTATCGATGAGAAGAATGTAGCATGAAGTCCTGCCACATTAAGTCTTCCATTGACCTCCTGGAATCTGCCGCAGGTCTCATCCTCCATGGAGAATGCTGTGACTACCTTCTGGTTCTCAACCATCTCATTTACAAGGGATGTGAGCTCACCCTTGATCTCAGCCTGCTTCCTGAACATACTGTATGTTCTCTTTGCTATGAATGACGCAACAAAGAGTGATACCGGAGTGATACATACGACCACAATGGCTATGATCCAGTTGATCGACAGCATGAAGCACAGTGTTCCTACTATAGTCATAACTCCTGTGAATAGCTGTGTAAATCCCATCAAAAGTCCGTCTGAGAACTGGTCTACGTCAGCTATGATCCTGCTGACTATGTCTCCGTGTGTATGTGAATCCACATATGAGAGCGGCAGGCTGCCAAGCTTCTCATATGCCTTTGTTCTTACATCATTAACCACCCTGTATGTGATCATGTTGTTGAGCACGTTCATGACCCACTGTGCAACAGCCGTTATAACGACCACAATCACAAGCTTTGCAAGCATTCCTTTAAGTCCTGTAAAATCTACTTTTCCCGGTCCAACAACCCTGTCAACTGCATGTCCCATGATGATAGGTGCATACAGTGTGAGCACGACCGATATGGCTGCACATATGAGAGACAGAACCACGAGGAACCTGTATCTCTTGATATACTTCAGTATTCTGAGTATCGTCTTTTTATTTACTGATTTATTCCCTTTATCTTTACTCATGAGACAGTTCCTCCTCCGAAAGCTGTGACTGACATATCTCCCTGTATATCTCACAGTTAGAAAGCAGCTGTCTGTGGGTTCCTATCCCGGCTATCTGACCATCATCCATGACGATGATCTTATCCGAATTCATGATGGTCGACGCTCTCTGTGACACAAGGAATACAGTCATGCCCTTTGTCTTCTCCCTGATTGCTTTTCTGAGAGCCGCATCAGTTGCAAAATCTAGCGCCGATGCGCTGTCATCCAGTATCAGTATCTCAGGCTTTCTGACGACCGCTCTGGCTATGGTAAGCCTCTGCTTCTGTCCACCCGACAGGTTCTTGCCCCCCTGGGTGATCTTGAAGTATATTCCATTCTCTTTGCCGTCTACAAACTCCTTGGCCTGGGCTATCTCAAGCGCCTCGTCTATCTCTGCTTCAGTCGCATCCTGCTTGCCCCACCTGATATTGTCTGCTATTGTTCCGGCAAACAATACAGCCTTCTGCGGTACCACTCCGACCTTATGCCTGAGCTCATCCAGGGTGTAGTCCTTTACGTCAACTCCGTCTATGCACACGCTTCCCTGGCTGGCATCGTAAAATCTTGGGATCATGTTTACAAGAGAACTCTTTCCTGAACCCGTACCGCCTATGATTCCCACAGTCTCGCCCGGTGCCACGTCAAATGTTATATCTGACAGGGAATCTGCTCCGGCCCCAGCATATCTGAGATTTGCATCCCTAAAGCTTACCTTTACAGTATTTGCCGGTGATCCTGCTGCCTTGCCTGTTCCGTCTGTTATCGATGGTTGCTGATCCATGACCGCATTTATTCTCTTTGCGCAGGCAACAGCCTTGGTGATCGTCACGATAAGGTTTGCGAGCTTGATGAGCTCGACGAGTATCTGTGACATATAGTTGACAAGTGCGACGACCTTTCCCTGTGTGATGATTCCCGCATCTGTCTGTCCCGCTGCGATCCAGATTATAGCTGCGGTTGAGAGATTGATTATCACATAAGTGACAGGATTCATGAACGCTGATATACGTCCTGCAAGGAGCTGGAACTTCATCAGGTCATCCGTGGACTTGTCAAACTCCTCAAATTCCTTGTCCTGTCTGTTGAAGGCTCTGATAACTCTCGCGCCCTCAAGTCCCTCACGGGTGAGCAGTGTGACTCTGTCCAGTCTGTTCTGCACCTTCTTGAACAGAGGTATGCTGAGTGCCATAACACCGAACACAACAATTGAAAGTGCCGGTATGGTCACCACAAATGTCATGGCCGACTTCACGTCGATGGTGAATGACATGATCATGGCACCGAACACTATGAACGGTGAACGGAGGAACAGTCTGAGCACCATGTTGACTCCTGTCTGTACCTGGTTCGTGTCACTGGTCATTCTCGTGAGCAGTGTGGATGTTCCTATGCTGTCGATCTCTGTGTATGAAAGTGATGTAATATGCCTGAACAGATCATTTCGAAGTGCTGTTCCAAATCCTGTAGCAGCCTTTGCCGAAAAATACTGGGCGGTGATAGAACACACCAGACCGATAATTCCCAAAAGTATCATGACGAGACACATCTTCACAACGTAGCTTATGTCACGCCCTGCTATACCGACATCGATTACATTTGCCATGACGATCGGGATAAGCAATTCAAATGTTGCCTCCAACATCTTAAAAAGCGGGGCAAGTATGGACTCTTTCTTATAGTCCTTAAGATATCTAAGTATTCCCTTCATCTCTTCTCCTAACAATACTCATTCCGTATATAACAGACACAGATACCATCCATGTCATCATTACTCAAATAGAACTTCCACACCATATATAAGGTGCGGAAGTTCTATTTCAAGCTATGCTGCAATGGTGCTGATTATCTGAGTAATTGTCTGTTACCAATGTTATCATATCCCTTGCAATTATATATCAGTCCTCATCGTCCTCTTCCGGAAGATTTGCATTGTGATATACTGCCTGAACGTCATCGTCCTCCTCAAGCATATCTATAATCCTTGTGAACTTCTTGACAACCTCAGGATCGTCTATATCAACATAGTTCTGAGGTATCATTGTGAGCTCAGCCTCAGCCATCTTTATGCCTTCCTTCTCAAGGCTCTCTCTTACCTGCGAGAAATCCTCAGGTGCTGTGATGATCTCGTAGCTGTCATCCTCGTCTGAGAAATCCTCAGCTCCTGCATCCAGTGCCATCATCATGAGGTCGTCTGCATCTATATCACAGTCTTCCTTTGCAATGATGATCTGTCCCTTGTGATCAAACATATATGATACACAGCCTGTTGTACCTACGTTACCGCCACCCTTTGTGAAGCAGTTACGCACATTGGCTGCTGTTCTGTTCTTATTGTCCGTAAGAGTGTCTACTATGATGGCGGTACCGTTAGGACCGTAGCCTTCATATGTATTCACTACATAGTTTACTGAGTTTGCATCTCCTGCCGCTCTCTCGATACCACGCTTGATAGTATCGTTAGGCATGTTGTTTGCCTTCGCCTTGGCGATTACATCACGAAGCTTACTGTTGTTCTCAGGATTTGCTCCGCCTTCCTTTACTGCTACCACGATCTCCTTACCAATGATTGTGAAGATCTTACCCTTTGCTGCATCGTTCTTTTCCTTCTTGTGCTTGATGTTCGCAAATTTTGAATGTCCTGACATCGTTAATTCTCCTCTTTCTCTTGATTACTAGTTACGTATATTATCACTATTGCGGTGTTTTTTCAACCTTTGTGATCTTTACCTCACCGATCATGTTGTTATTTACCGACAGGGAAGTGAATCTGTAGTTCTGATACACTATCTCTATCTCCTCATCCGCATATGGAAGTCTCCCCAGCTCATACAGCAGAAATCCGTTCAGCGTCTGGAAGTCCTCGTCCGGGAATTCTATCCCCAGAACGTCACTCAGCTCATCCAGTTCAGCCTTACCACTGACTATGTACATATCGCCACGCTTCTTGATATCCTCGCTGGCGTCATCGTACTCGTCAAGTATATTGCCGACTATCTCTTCCAGAATATCCTCCATGGTCACAATTCCCTCTGTCTGACCATACTCATCCACAACTATGACCATATGTATCTTTGCTGTCTGCATCCTGCGGAACAATTTTGCTATGTTGTACGTAGGATGTACAAATGTAGCCTCAACCATGATCTCAGCCAGTGATTTCGTCTTATCGCGCAGATATTCCTTCACAAAATCCTTGAAATAGATTATTCCAACTACGTTGTCAAGATCACCGTCATACACCGGATATCTTGAATAGTTATTCTCTATCATTATCTCCATGACTTCGTCCAGATCAGAGTTCTTGTCTATAGCCATGACGTTCAATCTGGCCGTCATCACATCTCTGCTCTCCTTGTCAGTGAACTCAAATATGTTTGTAATAAACTGGGCCTCAGAGTCCTCTATAAGTCCCTGCTCATTTCCCTCGTTCACCATGGATATGATCTCTTCTTCTACCTTTTCCTCTTCTGATTTTTTGTTAAAAATCTTCATATAATTGTCTGTATCACCTCATATATTATTTTATGCCAGTTCAAGACTTATCTTCAGAGCTTCATCAACGCGCCTCAGCACATCAGCGTCAACGTGACACACCTTTTCTTTCAGGCGCTGTTTGTCTATAGTCCTGAGCTGTTCCAACAATATGACGGAATCCTTCGCTATATCACAGCTTGAAGAATCAAGCATGATATGTGTTGGAAGTTTTGGCCTCTTCATCTTGCTGGTTATCGCAGCTATTATGACCGTGGAACTGTGTCTGTTCCCAGCCTCATTCTGAACTACTATAACAGGTCGTATGCCTCCCTGCTCCGATCCAACCACCGGTCTTAGATCCGCGTAATAAATATCCCCACGTCTGATCACCAATTCTGTTCACCCCACAAATACTTTCATTGAATGTGGCTATATACTTATATAGTATGTATTCCACTCTAAAAAAAGTATTGCCCATGACAGTACCGGTTATTCGTTAATCCAGAAGATAGTTTACCTGTCCAAGCTCTCTGCCGTCCCTTATGTATGTTCTCGGAACTCGTCTTGATATGTTACATACCAGCTCGTAATTAAAGCTGTTGGCAGGCGCTGCCACCTCCTCGACAGTTACCTCTCTGTCTCCATCCTGTCCGATGAGAGTTACGTCATCTCTTACTTTTACACCATCAATGTGGCTCACGTCAACCATGAACTGATCCATGCACACCCTTCCGATGATCGGAGCATACTCTCCATGGATGATAACTCTGCCTATATTGGACTGTGCTCTTGGGTATCCATCGGCATATCCTGCCGACACCGTCGCAACCTTTATATCATGATCCGCTATATAGGACCATCCATATCCTATACCTGTTCCGGCTTTTACGTCCTTCACAAATATAACCTTGGACATAAGTCTCATAGCAGGTTTCAAAGCCGCTATATTCTTATCTACTTCATCTGATGGATAAAGTCCGTATGTGACTATTCCCGATCTGACCATATCAAAATCCGAATTGTCCATCTCCATGATACCCGCACTGTTAGATATATGCCTTACAGGTATGTGTATTCCAAGTGCCTCAAGCTGGCTGTTTATCCACCTGAACTTCTCAAGCTGACCATTTGCAGCGGTCTTGTCGAGTTCATCAGCCTTTGCGTAATGGGTAAATATCCCCTCTATCTCTATGCCCGGCATCTGACTGATCTTTTCTATGTTCTTCACGCCATCTTCATCACATGTGAATCCGATTCTTCCCATGCCTGTATCGACCTTGATATGGATCTTTGCCTTTGTATTCATGCTCATCGCCAAATCCGAGAGCTTCTGTGCATCGTCCACCTCATACATGGCAGGTCTAACATCATATCTGATAATCAGTTCGTAATCCGAGGGATCTGTGTAGCCCAGTATCAATATGGGCTTATCTATATTTGCTCTTCTGAGCTCCAAAGCCTCATCGATGAATGCCACTGCAAAGAAATCCACCAGATCATCAAGTGCCTCTGCCACCTCGACAGCGCCGTGTCCATAGGCGTCTGCCTTTATGACCGCCAGCATCTTCTTATCACCGTCTATAAGCCTCTTCATAGCCGTGATATTATCCCTTATATTGTCAAGATTTATCACAGCCTGCACTCTGTTAAAGTTACTGTTGTCCATCATGTTCTGCTCCTTTTATAACCTCCGATATAGCGCTCACTATATCCCTGGCTATCATTGCATTTCTTCCTCTGTGCTCTGCCGCCATATCTCCTGCCAACCCATGTATATATACTCCCAGCTTCGCAGCCTCATACGCACCAAGTCCGGTGCAGACAAGCCCAGCTATTATACCGGCAAGCACATCCCCTGCCCCCGCAGTTGACATACCGTTATTACCGGATGTGTTTATGTACACATCCCTGCCGTCACTTACGCATGTTCTGGCATCTTTCAGCGCACTTACAACATTATACTCCATCGAAAAGTCTTTGCACACCTCTAATATATTCTTTTTTATATCCGGTATGGCGACGCCTGTAAGTCTTGACATCTCTCCTATATGTGGCGTTACGATCACCGGTCCTCTGTGTCTTCCAAGAATATCGGGCTTTTCGGATATTATGTTCAAGGCATCCGCATCCGCGATCACGGTCTGCACGGCCTCGCACATAATATATTCCACCATACTCCTTGCCGCATCGCCTTTTCCTATACCAGGACCGATCAGTATGGCATCCGACCACTCCACGGCATCCCTTGCACACTGCTCCGCTTCATCTTTGTTGCTATAGCACATAAGCACTGCCTCAGGAATTCTTACTCCTGCTATCTCCTTGTTGTCGATATGTGTGTATATCTTCACAAGCCCTGTTCCCATCCTGTATGCAGCCTCCGCCGCAAATGTCATGGCACCGGACATGTCTCTGCTTCCAGCTATCACCGCAAGCTTTCCATATGTTCCCTTATTTGATGAATCACTCCGTCCCGGAAGCATGCACAGATCGTCTCTGTTGTAGGAATATGCCACCGGGTGTACTCTGTCCACTTCAGCCTGTGCAAATCCTATGTCTCTCACAACGACCTCTCCGCTTATCTCGCAGCCGGGATAAAATATCAGCCCTCTTTTATTCAGTCCAAATGTGACCGTCATGCCTGCCCTGAATGCACATCCCATGATCTGCCCCGTGCTGGCATCCACACCTGACGGGGTATCTATGGCAACCTTAAAGCCGACAAGTCCGTTCATCGTCTCTATGGTCTCTCTCCATATTCCCGCCACATCACGCTTGAGTCCGACGCCAAATATTCCGTCCACAACCACATCGTAATCACTGTCAATGATGTGATCCGTCACCTGTATGCCGATTTTTTTCGCTATTTCAAGCTGATATGAAAAGCTGTCGCTTACTCTCGATATTCCATTTATATAACAGACATGGACAATATCTCCCTGCTGGTACAGAAGTCTCGCAAGAGCCAGTCCGTCCCCGCCGTTATTGCCGCCTTCAACAACCACAAGGCACTTTAATTTTCTGTCCGCGTTTATAGACTTCAGTCTGGAATTTATCTCCTCCAGCACGGTGATCGCAGCTCTCTCCATAAGCAGAATCCCTGGCACACCCTTTTCCTCTATGGTCAGCCTGTCTATCTCCTGCATCTCTGTTCGGTCTGCAACATAAAACATATTTCTGCCTCCTTATTGAAGAAAACGGATAATTTCTCTCGAAATTACCCGTTTTATACTTACCTATAAAAATCTTCCGATCTCTTCCTTATCTCTTCTTGAGGAAATCAGGAATCTTGATACTCTCTGTCTTTGGTCTTGACACATGTGCCGGCTCAACTGGTGTTGATGTTACAGGTGTCTGCTGTGCTGGTGTCACAGGTGCTGTGTATGCTGGCTTTGCTGCCGGAGCAGTCTCAGTTGTCTGACCGCCGAGGAACGATGGTCTTGTGCTTGTCTGAGTGCTGTGTGTTCCAAGGCTCTGGCCTGCATATGTAGCAGTCTTTGGCTCTGCAGCAGGTGTTGTTGTAACTGCTGGCTTAGGTGTGGTCATTGTTCCCATAGGAGATGCAGTACCTGCATATCTTGCGGTGACATCGCTCTCGCCTGATCTCTCAAGACCTGTAGCAATGATCGTGATGCTTATATCCTCACCCATGTTGTCATTGTCAACTGTACCGAAGATGATGTTGACTCCATCTCCAGCCTGCTCTGTAAGATATGTAACAGCATCATAAGCCTCAACGATACCAATGTTACCTGAGAAGTTTACGATGATATCTGTTGCACCCGAAACGGTTGTCTCAAGAAGTGGTGAATCCATAGCCTCCTTGATGGCGTCAACAGCCTTGTTCTCTCCGCTTGCTGAACCTATACCGATATGAGCGATACCCTTATCTCTCATAACTGTCTGTATATCTGCAAAGTCAAGGTTGATAAGACCCGGCTTATTGATAAGGTCTGTAACACCCTGAACACCCTGCTGCAGTACCTGATCTGCCTTCTTCAGCGCATCGGGAATACTTGTTCTCTTATCACAGATCTGAAGGAGCTTGTCGTTAGGGATAACAATAAGTGTATCCACATTCTCCTTAAGTCTCTCTATACCTTCGATTGCGTTTCTCATACGAGGCTTGCCCTCAAAACCAAATGGCTTTGTGACAACTCCGACTGTGAGGATACCAAGGTTACGTGCCATCTCTGCAACGACAGGGGCAGCGCCTGTTCCTGTTCCACCACCCATACCACATGTTACGAATACCATGTTGGCGTCCTTGATGATGTCTACGATCTCTTCTCTATTCTCCTCTACAGCGCTGGCACCGATCTCAGGCTTTGCACCAGCACCAAGACCCTTGGTAAGTTTCTCACCTATCTGGATCTTTGTTGTAGCTCTGCTGAGTGAAAGAGCCTGCTTATCTGTATTGATAGCGATAAGTTCCACTCCCTCAACATTCTCATCGATCATTCTGTTAACAGCATTGTTACCTGCACCGCCGACACCAATTACAAGAATCCTTGCCGGTGTTCTCTCGTCATTTGATTTTATCTCAAGCACGGTTGCATCCTCCTTATATACTTATTCTTTATCCATCAATCATTGTCATCTGCTCAAAAGCTGACCGTTTTATCGCATTAGTACCTATATAATACGATTTTTTATATCATTACGCAAGAAATTTTTTATTTATTTTCTTTAAAGATAACGTTCCTCTGCGATTCACTGTAATTCGACATATCAAGAGTTCCCTTTTTACCCTTCACGCTCTCAAGTATGCTCTCAAGATTCATGAATTTCGTCTCCAGGTTTTCACCGTCGCCGATCCTGATCTTTATTCCATCCTTGTGAAGTATGAGATTCTGATCTGTGTCATAAGTAATCTTGTCTATCTGTATTCCGCTCTTGTAAATGAGCTGTGTCATAGTCAGTATCTCCTGGAAGAATCCCGAATCACCGACATCAAGCTTCTTTCCCTGCTCCACGCTGTCACTTGTAAGTCCCTCTATACAAGGAACATCATCAAGCTTTGCATCGGATATCTCGAGCACAATACCATCGCCATCAAAATATGCATACTGATCGCTGTACTTTATGCAGCCCGCCATGGCCTTCTCGTACACCGTGATCTCTACTGAATTCCTGTTCACATATGTGACGTCTATCTTATCTATAAAGGTTACATCCTGGGCAGGATTCAGTCTGCTCTCAAGTATAAACAGCAGCGTATTGCCATAATCCTTACCGCCGGTCACGATATCGACCATCTGTTGGTCAGTGTAGTGATCAGTTCCGGTCACTTTTATGGACTTCAATTTATAACATGTACGTATGTATACAAACGCTATAGCACACAGCACCACCAGAATGAGAAGTATCTTGAGAACTATCTTGAATATCCTTGCCGCCTTCTCACGTCTCGCCTTTCTTCTGGCAAGTTTCTCCGCCTGCAGCTTCTTCTTTCTCTCTATCTCCTCCGGGGTAAGCTTTCTGCCCTCTTTTTTGCGTTTTTTCTTGTTCTTCTTTTTTGCAGCAACCGCCTGATCTTGCTTACGCCTGCGTCTCTCCTCGGATCTGCGGTTTTCTGCATCCTCTCTGCGCATCCGGTCATCCGGTCTGCGACGCTCTCCATCCTGTCTCCTGCACACCTGCTCATCAGATCTACGACGCTCTCCATCTGGTCTCCTGCGCACCTGCTCATCAGATCTGCGGTGCTCTCCATCTGGTCTCCTGCGCACCTGCTCATCAGATCTGCGGCGCTCTCCGTCTGGTCTCCTGCGCACCTGTTCGTCAGATCTGCGGCGCTCTCCGTCTGGTCTTCTGCGCACCTGCTCGTCAGATCTGCGACGCTCTCCGTCTGGTCTTCTGCGCGCCTGTTCGCCTGTTCTGCGGTGCTCCCCATCAGGCCTTCTTCGTGTCTGCTCATCCGTCCTGCGGCGCATATCTCCGTCTGCTCTCCGCTGTCCATTGCGGCTGTCTGTCTGCTGTCTTCTCTTATCAACCGGAACCTTGACCCTTCCGTCGAGGCGTTTTCCGGTCATGACATCCACATAGCCGCTTTCACGTCTGGTCTGCGCAACATCAACATTTCTGCTCATTCTATTTTTATTAACATTTCGTCTATTGTTGTTTTCCATTCAAATCTTCCTTTAAAGGATCTGTCATATGTCTGTTTCGTCATACGAAATTCCTCTGGATACGGACATCACTATCCCCATCTCCATCAGAATGAAAATTATCGAACTTCCGCCATAACTGACAAATGGCATCGGCACACCTGTCGGCGGAATGGTATTCGTGACAACACTCACATTTATCAGCAGTTGGACCGCCACATGTGCCATCACTCCCGCTGTGAGCATGCTTCCAAATCTGTCTCTGGCATTCATGGCCGTCACAGCCATCCGCCTAAGTAATATAAGAAAAATGATAAGTATAAATGCCGCTCCGACAATTCCGAGCTCCTCACACACGACTGAGAATATCATATCATTATGTGACTCCGGAATAAACCCCATCTTTTGGACACTTCTCCCAAAGCCCACTCCAAACAGTCCACCGGAACCAACGGCATATAACGACTGAACCGTCTGATAGCCATCTGCGTAATTCTCAGGATCAAGCCATATCTTGACTCTGTTCGCCCTGTAGCCTGCGAACATTATGAAAAGCACACTCCCGACAACACCAAATATACCGATCAGAACAAAATGTCTGACCCTGGGGCTTCCCACAAACAATATTACAAAAAGGATTGCAAAACAGATTATAGCCGTGCTGAGATTCTCCACACCGATCAGGGCTATGGTGATCACGGGCAGGATCATTACCTTTATAAGGCAGCCCGGTCTGCACAGATTTTTGCTCTCCACGGCAGTCCTCGCCGAGGTGTAGATTATGATCGCCGTCTTGGCATATTCTGATGGCTGAAATCCTATAGGTCCAATATATATCCATCTTGCTGACCCATGGCTGGCCGTTCCTATTATCAGCACCACCACCTGAAGAACAAGTGATGACAGCAAAATGACCGCAGACAGCCTGAGCAGCCGCCTGTAGTCATATCTTGACACTATGTACATGGCGAGGATCGCCAGCAACATATAAAGTGCCTGTCTTTTAAAAAAGTACATCTGATCTCCGTACAGGTCGTACGCCCTGTAACTGCTCGTACTGTATATCATGGCAAGCCCAAATATCAGAATCATCCCCAGCGCCAGGAGCATGGTCACATCCACATATCCTCCCGGACACCGTTTTCGTGCATCTCTCACTCTATCTTCTGAAACCTCAGGACCTCCATGCAATCAGATCACTCCTTATAGCTTCTTACATACTCCTTGAACATATCGCCTCTCTGCTCGTAGTTGTCAAACTGTCCCCAGCTTGCACATGCAGGTGAGAGAAGCACCGCATCTCCGTCAACCGCATTCTCATGGCAATATGCTACCGCATCCTGAAGATTCTCCTCAAATATAATTGAGTTAAATCCATGTCTCTTTGCACAGTCAGCTATCTTCTGCGCAGTCTGGCCTATGAGAACAAGCCACTTTACCTTGCCGTCAAACGCCTCTATCCACTCGTCGTACTCAGAACCCTTGTCGTAGCCTCCACCTATGAGGAATGTAGGAGCCACCATGGCCTGTATTCCCTTTATGGCTGCATCAGGGTTTGTTCCCTTTGAATCATTGTAGTATGCGACACCATCGACGGTGTCAACATATTCTATTCTATGAGCAACAGCCTTGAATGATGTTGCAACATCTCTGATAACATCAACAGGGACTCCCATATAATATGATATTCCAACTGCTGCCAGAACATTCTCAACATTGTGAGCTCCCATGAGCTTAAGATCCTTAATGGCAAGTACATTGATCTTCTTATCGCCATCCTCGAGGATGATATCCCCATCCCCTACATATACTCCACCGGCCGGCTTCTCCAGTCTGCTGAAATATACTACATGGCAATGATCCTTTGCCTTCTCTCCCATGGCGCGTGTATGCTCATCATCATAGTTGAGGACTGTCACATCATCCATGGTCTGATTCTTTGTTATTGAAAACTTTACATTTCCATAATTCTCAAATGTATAGTGCCTGTTCAGATGATCCGGAGTCAGGTTGAGTATTGCACTGACATTCGGATGAAAATCTATAACCGTCTCAAGCTGGAAACTGCTTATCTCTGCAACTGTATCTGAATCATCGTCTGTTGTGTCGCACAGCTCTGTGTAAGGTATTCCAATATTTCCCACAACGATGGTCTTGGCATTGTGTGCCTTGACTATCTCTCCCACAAGGGCTGTAGTTGTAGTCTTGCCGTTTGTTCCTGTTATGGCTGCTATCTTACCCTTACCATAATGGTATGCCAGCTCTATCTCACTCCAGATAGGTATTCCCGCATTTCTCACCACATCTGTAAATGGCGCATCAACAGGGATTCCCGGACTGATGACCATGAGCTGTGATGATGAGAGGGCATCCTCTCCAAGCTCACCGAGTTCTATCTGAACAAGCTCTGAATCGCCTGTCTTCTCCTTTATCGCCTCTATATCTCTGTCCTTGTTCTCATCGAACAGATAAACCTTTACTCCATGATTTACCAGAAGCTTGGTTGCACTGATTCCACTCTTTCCTGTTCCTGCTACTATCGCTGTATTGATCTCCATATCATTTCACCATGGTGCACCACTGCACCATTTTCTCCTTTCTACATTACAGAGCCAGTAAACCTACCACACAGAGGACTGCAGTCACTATAGAAAATATAGCAACGACCTTTGACTCAGGCCATCCCCCGAGCTCAAAATGATGATGTATAGGTGCCATTCTGAACACTCTCTTGCCTGTAAGCTTGAATGAAACAACCTGTATTATAACTGATAATACTTCAATGAAGTATATGAAAGCTATTATAACTATGAATATAGGCATCTTGAGCATATACGCTGTTGATGCAACAAATCCACCGAGTGCCAGAGAACCTGTGTCTCCCATGAATACCTTTGCAGGGTACACATTGTACACAAGGAAGCCAAGAAGACATCCAACCGCTGCGCAGGCAACCGGAGCAACACCTGAGTCTGTTCCCACTGCTACAACCGCAAAGAATGTGGCTATGAGAACCGTGACTGATGACGCAAGTCCGTCAAGTCCATCTGTGAAGTTCGCACCATTAACTGTTCCAAGCACGATGAAGAACAACAGTATCACATAGAGTGTGCTGTTGAGCTGAACCGTCTTGCCAAGGAATGGTATTATAAGCTCATTGTTGATATCTGAATACTTCTCTACATAATATGCAAATACTCCCGTAACGACAATCTGTCCGAGCATCTTCTGCCATGCGTGAAGTCCCATTGATCTCTTCATAACAACTTTGATGTAATCATCGATAAATCCGATAAGTCCAAATCCAAGTGTCACAAAAAGCACCGGAAGGACATCCGGATATTTCTTCATATAGATAAGCGTCGTGATCGTAAGTGACAGAAGAATTATAAGTCCACCCATGGTTGGTGTTCCGGCCTTCTTCAAATGTGCCTGTGGACCGTCATCCCTGACAAACTGACCAAACTTGAGCTTCTTCAGGAACGGTATAACTATAGGGCACAGCACCACGCTGATACAGAATGCTATCACTACCGGTAAAACAATCTTTAAATCTAAATTCATTTTGTACTCCTTACCTGCCCGCACACCGCGGACTATGTATTTCTTAAACTGTTTTCAGACTGAGATAAATTTAATACTCATTTGTGGCTTTGTCAATTCCCAAATAGGGAAGAATATTCAAAAAAATATCTCTCACAACAGGGGCCGCTATGGTTCCTCCATAATATGTGCCCTCGGGCTCATCTATTAGCACGACCGTCAGGACTTGAGGATCATCCGCCGGCGCAAATCCTATAAAAGAAGATATGTATCTGCCTGTTCCTCTGGGAAGTTTCTCACTCGTGGCGGTCTTTCCGCCTATCCTGCAGCCCTCTATGGCACACTTTGATCCGCCGCCCTCGGCAACGACTGCCTCAAGCATCTCCCGCATCTTCTGTGATGTCCCCTCATCTATAACCTGTCTCTGCTCGTCAAATTCAATGGCTGTAATAGTTTCTTTACTGCTGTCTATTATCCTTTTTCCCAAATGTGGAGTTACCGTATGCCCTCCATTCACAACCGTGCACACTGCAGATATGAACTGTATCGGAGTCACCTGGAATGACTGTCCAAACGACATGGTGGCAAGCTCTACCGGCCCGACATTTTCCTTCTTATGCATGATGGAGTTTGCCTCTCCGGGAAGGTCTATTCCGCTCTGACTGAACAATCCCAGCTTGTGATAATACTCGTACATGCCATCCACACCTGTTCTCTCTCCTATCTCCATAAACGCCGGATTGCAGGAATTCATGAGCGCCTCCTTAAGGCTCTGGCTTCCATGGCCCGTGGTCTTGCTGCACCTTATCCTTCTGTCCTCAACTATCTTATATCCCGGGCAGAAAAAGTTTGAGTTGCTGTCGACCGCTCCCTTCTCGAGTGCTGCCGTCAGTGTTATTATCTTGGCGGTTGATCCCGGCTCATATGTGTCGCTTATCAGATAATTTCTCCACATATTGTTCAGCTCATCCATATTGCCGGCTGTAGGCAGCAACACGGATGTCCCGGATGCGCTGTTATTCCTCTCTGCATCTTCCCCTGTGTCTGTCTCTCCATCGTTCTCTGGCTTAACCAGTTTGAACGGTTCGTTCAGGTTGTATTCCGGCACATCCACCATGGCATATATCTCGCCATTTTGGGGATTGATCGTTATTGCACACACCCTGTTTGCTTTTTTCTCGATCAGTACTTTCTCTGCAGCCTGTGTCACATATCTCTGTATATTGAGATCCAGTGTTGTCACGAGATCATTTCCGGGAATGGGCTCTGTCCTGGTTTCTGAATATTCCGCAAGCTCTATTCCCCTTGCATCCGTGACCGCATTTATGCTTCCATTTGTCCCTGTGAGCACACTGTCATATGTCACCTCAAGGCCCAGTATTCCCTGATTGTCAGCACCGGTGAAGCCTATAACCTTCGATGCAAGGGTATCATATGGATAGCTGCGCTTGTAATCCTCGTCCACCTTGATCCCCGGAACAGCAGCCGCCTTGATCTTTTTTCCGGTCTCCTTGTCTACATTTGACGCTATGAGCTCCCTTGAGGATACCTTCTCCACCTTCTTCCGGATGTCTGCCGGATCCTTATCCAGATATCTTGTAAGAAGCTCTGTGACCTCCGCCTCATCCTCTATCTGGCTGTGTATCACGGATATTGAACACACCGCCTTGTTGTCCGCTATGATATTGCCATTTCTGTCGTATATCCTTCCCCTGGGAGCTTTTATGCTTCTCTCCCTCTCATGCAGGGAATCTGCTTTCTCACTATAGTATTCTCCCCTGTAGAGCATTATGTATGCAAGACGGCCAACTATAACTCCCAGCGCTAGGGCCGCCATAACGAACACAAACTTTATCCTCCGCCTGTTATAACTGTATACCTTCAACTCTTGATCCCGGACTTTTTTATTATCATATTAGCCGGATGCCTCATGTATTCGCCTATTCGTGTACAAATCTATCTCTGCATTAAAAAAGCACCGGAGGTGTATCTGCACCTTCGATGCTTTGGTTTACTGTGTAAATTATCATTCGCCGGAATAGTCCTCGTCACCGCTCCACGTATCCGTGTCATCGCCTGTTCCGCTGTCATCCTCCCATGTATCGTCCGCCGTATAACTGTCGTCTGCCGTATCGTCATACGACGTGTCATCCGCCGATGTGTCGTCGGTCGATGTATCATCCGCTGATGTATCTTCCGCTGATGTGTCCTCAGCAGCCGCATCCTCTGTTGCCGCCTCTGTATCTGCAGTCTCTGTATCCGTGTCAAATGCTGATGATAGCGGTTCCTCCGTTCCGTCATAGGCCACATCATCTCCGTTTGTTGAGTATACATTCAGGTATGGAAGGAGATCCTGCATAACCTGATTGAACAGCTTTGCTCCTGCTCCTGATCCTGACTGATCCTCAACATGAGGCTCATCAACTACAACGTAAAGCATGATCTGAGGATTCTCAACAGGGGTGAATCCTATGAATGACAGTACGTATTTTCCATTTCCTCGAGGAAGCTTCTCGGCTGTACCTGTCTTACCACCGATGGTGTAGCCCTCTATTCCAGCCGCATATCCTGTACCTTCCTCAACAACCGCCTGGAGGTATGTCTTCATGTAATCCGACACTTCCTTGGATATGGTCTTTCTGACAAGCACCGGATCCATATTCTCAACCACATTTCCGTCTGAATCCAGAAGTCTCTTGACAACATGTGGCACATAATAATTTCCGCCGTTTATTACAGAACAGAATCCCGCTGCCATCTGGATCATGGATGTTGTAACACCCTGTCCAAATGAAGATGTCGCAAGCTCTGTAGGATTAAGATTCTCCACATCGTACTTAATACCTGTCGTCTCACCTTCGAGATCTATTCCTGTCTTGGAACCAATGTTAAATATCACCTGATATTTGTCAAATGTCTCTGGTCCCTCCTTGTCCGCTATCTGCATCAATGCATCATTACATGAAACAGCCAGAGCTCTCTTGACGTCAACCATTCCGTGTCCTGCTCTGTAACTACAGTAAATAGGGCTCTCTCCCTCGACTACGACCTGTGAACCATCACAGAGGAATTCATCTCCGTCTGAGATCACTCCATCCTCCATGGCTCCCGCTATGGTAAATGCCTTGTATGTTGAACCCGGCTCAAACACATCACTTATACAGTAATTCTGCCATACATAGTTGAGTGCCTCATATAACTGGTCTGATGTAAATCCATCTATCGTGCTATGGAACTCTTCATCCGACATCTTTGAGAAATCGTATTCCACTTCCTCAGTCTTTACATTCTTCTGTTCGGTGGTCGCTTCTGTGGATGATTCTGTGGTAGTGCCATCCTCGCTGCTCTCCGTTGTTGCTGTTGTATTTTTCTTTGCACTCTCAACGCTTATCAGGCTGTCCGCATTCTCATCTGCACCCTCGATCTCAACCTCCTGGGTGACGGTGACTGTCATGTTCCTGAGCGCCTGTGTGTTCATCGGGTCATTTGGATCGTAGGTACGTGAGCTTGCCATTCCAAGTATCTCGCCATTGTTTGGATCCATTGCTATGATACCTATCTGCTTAGCACCTGTATTCTGCATATACTCAGTGATGTTGTCCTCTATAATCTTCTGTATATTCATATCTATGGTGGATACTACTGTCTCACCATTCTGGGCTGCCACAGTCTCCGAGTCAACGCCGCCTGAGCCCGACATATATCTGTAAGTCTTGCCATCCACACCGTTTAAGTAGTCATTATAATAGCCCTCAATACCACCCTGTCCAACATTTCCGCTGGCGGTGTATCCGAGCAGGTGACACGCCAGAGATCCATTTGGGTAATTTCTCTTATACACCGTCTCGAATCTCACTCCTATGACATCTGCGCCCTCATCGGTCTTACAGTAATCCTCAAATGCCTTAACCTTTGTATATGGAAGATCCTTGAGGACTACCTCATAATAAGAATCCTCATTTGCAATGTGCTTGTCAAAATCGTCTCCTGACACATCGAAATACTCCAGCACCGCAGCTCTTGTTGCCGCCTTTCCCTTCTCCGTGATCAGAATATTCACAGGCTCAAGTATCAGGCTGTAGGTCTTCTCACTGTTTGCAAGGACATTTCCATTTCTGTCCAGTATCTCGCCTCTCTCATACGGAATATCCGTGGAATTGTAGTCCATCTGCAGAACCACCGCCTCCGAATACTCCTTTCCATTTGCCACGTTGATGTACACAACTCTTATGGTGAGTGCCACCAGAACTCCCACCACCAGCAAATATGCGATCTTGGTCTTTCTTCTCATTCCTTTTAAAAATAGCTTTGATCTCTTTGACATTTTATCTTTCCACCTTAAAAATTAAATATCCCTAAGACTACTTGGCCTTAGGGACATCCTTGTACTGTACTACGTAATCATCATTATTCTGTGAATAGTATAATGTTTGTCCCGGCTGTGAGTATACCATGCCGAGCTTAGTAGTTGCAATATTATATATCTCATCCAGATCTGTCATGGAATCAAGTCCTGCGCTGTAGCTTGCATTCTCGTCAAGCTGTGTTGCCACCTGGCTCTTCAGCGTTGCCACTGACTCCTTCTGTGACTTGACATCTGATGTAAGTTTCAGAAGATAACAGCACAGCGCCACCGCAACGATTATCGCAGCAACCATGCCCGCCGTATATCTTATTTGTGCATTTGTAACGGCCTTTCTCTGTGCCTTTCTGGCTGCAAGCTCTCGTCTCTCTCTGTCAGTCAGATGAGATGATCCCTGTTTCTTTCTTCGCGCCGGCTGTGGAGCTCTCTCAGGCCTCACTGAAGGCTGTGGTCTTCTCGCCGGAGCGGCTGAGCCTCTGACTACAGCTTCGCGGGATCTGTTACGTCCAGCCCGGTCATCATAATTCAGTTGTCTTGCAGAACTACCCTCTGTGTAGTATCTTCTATCTGCCATCTATATCGCCTCTTTCATTTATATCTGTCAAATTGCCTCAAACACTCTGAGCTTTGAGCTCTTTGATCTGGAATTCTCCTCAAGCTCCCTTTCTCCCGGTATGATCGGTTTCCTCGTTATCACCTTGCCGAGAGGCTTTCTTCCGCATGTGCACACCGGAAAGTTCGGTGGACAAATGCATGGATTTTCATTTTTCCTGAATGCTAGCTTCACTATCCGGTCCTCAAGGGAATGAAATGTGATGATACACAATCTTCCTCCCGGATTCAGGCTTGCTATCATGCCGTCTATTGAATCCCTGAGCACATCAAGCTCTCTGTTAAGCTCTATCCTGATCGCCTGAAATGTCTGCTTGGACGGATGTCCCTGTCCATTCCTCGCCTTTGCCGGTATGGAGCCACGGATTATATCGTTGAGCTCTTCGGTGGTCTCTATCACCTTGTTCTCACGGTACTTGCAAATGTGGTATGCAATACTCTTTGCATATCTCTCCTCTCCATAATCCTTAAGTATACGGAACAGCTCAGCCTCGGAATAATCATTGACTATATCCTTTGCAGTCTTTGTCTGCCTGTTGTCCATCCTCATATCCAGTGGAGCATCAACCCGATATGTGAATCCTCTATCCGCATTATCGAGTTGATATGAAGACACTCCCAGATCAAGGAGTATCCCGTCCACCTTCTGTATGTTCAGTTCATCCAATATCCTTCTGAAATTCTGGTAATTATCCCTGACTATGGTCACCTTATCCCCATACGGCTCAAGTCTCTTCGACGCTGCAGCTATGGCATCCTCATCCTGGTCGATACCTATAAGCCTGCCGCCCTCACCAAGCCTCTTCACAATCTGCTCTGAGTGTCCGGCTCCCCCTAATGTGCCATCCACGTAGATGCCATCCGGCTTGATATTCAGGTTGTCGATGGTCTCCTCAAGCAAGACCGACTTGTGCGCAAATTCCATAATCAATTACCATTCTCTTCTAAAAACTAAAATCAAGTGCATCAAGCTCATCTGCAAGCTCGTCCATGCTGGCCTGATTATCACTCATGTTCTCAGGGCCATCCCACTCTTCCTTGCTCCAGATCTCCGCTTTCTCACCGTTACCGATGACATACACATCCTTGTCTATATGAGCATATTCTCTCTGCTTCGGAGATAGAAGTATTCTTCCCTGTGCATCCGGCTCACACTTGACCGCTCCGGCAAGAAAACCTCTCTTGAAGGCTCTGGCCGTTCTGTTGGTCATAGGAAGCTTGTTCAGCTTCTCAACGAACTCCTCCCACTCTGTCATTCCATATACATAGAGACAGCAGTCGATTCCTTTGGTTACCATGAATGACTCCCCGAGTTCCGAACGAAGTTTTAATGGCATGATCAGTCTTCCTTTTGCATCAAGCTTATGTTCATATTCACCTGATAAGCATCTGGACATCCCGATCTCCTCCTTTCGTATAACTCCGGTTCAATCACCACTTTCCACCACTTAATTGCACAGTAATGCCACTTGTAACCACTATTCTATACTATAGCCCCCCAAATTGCAACCCTGTTATATGAAAAAAGTGTGTGCAAATACGCAAAAAAGCCTGTAGATCTAACAGTTTTCACTGTCAAACCTACAGGCTTTTTATGGTGGAGACAAATCCCAGTTTTTTCCCATTTCGTGGGGGATATCTCCACCTTGTGGGTATTTATCTGTATTGTCTCCCTGTTATATTATTTTTATTGCCACTTTTTCTGCGCTGAAATGCTATTTTGTGGCATCTTTGTCATCTTTCTTTTTTTCTCCAGCGTCATCTGATCCACCACTGGTCTCCACTTCTGTACCGGCAGCGTCTGCTTCACCACTGGTCTCCACTTCTGTATCCGCAGGATCACATTCGCCACTAATCTTCACTTCTGTGCCAGCGGCGTCTCCCATCACTGCAGCAGGCCAGCCACGCTTGGCACATCTTACATAATTTATGACAAGCAGTACCACAGCAGTTACAAAGCATACAAGTGCAAGCGCCTGGGATACCTTGATCCCTGTATTGCCGATCATCAGGGAATCACTTCTGAGACCTTCGACGATAAATCTTCCGAGTCCGTATCCTCCCACATATATAAGAGCGAACTCTCCTTTGAATTTCTTGTGCTTTCTATATATAAATAAGAACACAAGCAGCATAAGATTCCATAAGGACTCATACAGGAATGTCGGATGGACCGTTATGCAATCCATGCCGTCTATATTCACCACATTATCCAGCATCTTCTGTGTGATGACACCGGTTCTCTCCAGATAGTCAAGATTGCCATCAGATCTGTAGTAATCAAGCGGAATCGCCATGGCCATCTTACTGTTCGTATATGCGCCAAATGCTTCTCTGTTGAAGAAGTTTCCAAATCTTCCAAGTATCTGTCCGATCAGTATTCCAAAAGTGGCTGTATCCGCCATGAGTACAAAGCTGACTTTTCTCACCTTGCAGAATATTACCGCTGTGATGACTCCTGCAATGATTCCGCCGTATATGGCAAGTCCACCGCCTCTGATGTTCAGCATGGCTTTGATAGTGGCTCCCACATCACCCTGCACTATATACTGATCAAGTCTGAACAAAATGTAGTAAAGTCTTGCTCCAAGTATGGCCGGAATGATAAGTATAAGTATAAAATCCAGATACATTTCCGGATTCTGTTTTGTTCTCTTTGCCTCGTTTGTGACGAGTACATATGCCAGCAGGAATCCTATCATGATGATGATCCCGTAAAACCTCACCTCAAAGCTTCCTATATTGATATGGTCACCTATGTTTCTGAGGGTTATCCCAAGGTTCGGAAAGAATATGCTTCTAAAATATTCTGATATCTGAGACATATCATTACATCCTCCTATATTCTATTGTGAAGCAGATGCAATCTGATCTTATCCGCACTACATCTGTGTCATCACAAAGATTATTTTATACATTAAACTTGAAGAGTATAACATCTCCATCCTCAACCACATATTCCTTGCCTTCCTGTCTTACAAGGCCCTTCTCCTTGGCAGCAAGCATGCTTCCGCAGTCCATGAGATCCTTGTAGCTGACAACCTCCGCCTTGATAAATCCTCTCTCAAAGTCTGAGTGAATCTTGCCAGCTGCTCCAGGTGCCTTCGTTCCCTTCTTGATGGTCCATGCCCTTGACTCTGTCTCTCCGGCTGTCAGATAACTGATAAGACCAAGAAGTGAGTAGCTTGCCTTGATAAGCTTGTCAAGACCAGACTCTTTTACTCCAAGATCCTCGAGAAACATCTTCTTCTCCTCATCATCAAGCTCTGCCAGCTCCTGTTCTATCTGTGCACATACTACAAATACCTCTGCATCGAAGTCCTTTGCGTATTCCTTTACCTTCTGCACGTTCTCATTTGAAGCGCCATCGTCCGCAATGTCTTCCTCGCCTACATTTGCGGCAAATATTACAGGCTTCCATGTGAGAAGGTTATATTCCTCTATCCACTCCTGCTCGTCCTCATCTGCGACCTCTATGGTCTTTGCAAGCTTACCATCCTCAAGGTGAGCCTTGATCCTCTGCTGGAAGTCAAGCTCCTTCGCAAGCATCTTGTCATTTCTTGCACCTCTGATGGTCTTGGCGATCCTTCTGTCGAGCACCTCTATATCTGAGAATATCAGCTCCAGATTGATGGTCTCTATATCTCTGATCGGGTCTACGGAACCGTCAACGTGGATGACATTTGTATCCTCAAAACATCTTACAACGTGAACGATGGCATCAACCTCTCTGATATTTGCAAGGAACTGGTTTCCAAGTCCTTCACCCTTTGATGCACCCTTTACAAGGCCCGCTATATCTACAAATTCTATAACAGCAGGTGTTGTCTTGGCTGAGTTGTACATCTCTGTGAGCTTGTCCAGTCTCTCATCTGGCACTGCAACGATTCCTACGTTTGGATCTATTGTACAGAACGGATAGTTAGCTGATTCCGCGCCTGCCTTTGTAAGTGAATTGAAAAGTGTACTTTTTCCCACGTTTGGGAGTCCTACGATACCTAATTTCATTTTATATATTTCCTCCTTAAAAACCTTGATTTTATACGGCTTTTCAGGCTTCGTATTTCGCTGGTGTACCAATTAGTGTACCAATCTTGTTATATTCGCATGAAAATACATGAATTTTCATATTGCAACGCCTGCCTTCAAAGCCTCTGCCACAAGGTCTATTTCTTTTTGTTTTTCTTCTTCGGTTATATGAACATACAAATTCATAGTGATACCAATATTAGAGTGTCCCAATATTTTCTGTAAGGTTTTTGGCATCATTCCACCTTCAATACATCTAGTTGCAAAAGTATGTCTTAATACATGCATCGAAAAACGCTTGATTCCTGCTTTATCGCAAATTTTAAATAAAGCTGTATCATAAGTGCTATTTTTTACAGGTTGCCCCTTTCTGCAAAGGAACACTGTATCAGCCCACTCTTTATCTATCACTTTGAGTTTTCTGTTCTTTTCTTTTTGAGCCTTAAGAATACAAATTGCTTCGTCCGTAAGTGGTATTGTCCTGTATCCAGACTTGCTTTTAGGCGGTCCAACTCTCCACTCACCAACTTTGTACCTAAACTCCATTGATCTTTCGATTGTAAGAGTCTTCCTTTCAAAATTAATATCTTCCCACTTTAGACCAACAAGCTCTCCTGTTCTAAGTCCCGTCTGCAACGCAAATCTATACTGATACTCATAACTCTGTCCTTTAGCTGCCGCAAGGAAACGCCTTTGATCATCAATTGTAAGAGCCTCTTTTTTATCTGATGGCTTGCCAATATCACTCTTCACCGATTTCTTACAAGGATTTGTTATTATAACTTCGTTTTCCTTTGCAAACTCTAACATGTTATACAATGCAATTCTAGTCTGATAAATGGTTGTCGTCTTATATCCTTCATCCGCCATATCTGAAAATATTTTCTGACAATGTATCGGTTTCACTTCTGTAAGAAGTTTATTTCCTATCACGTTCTTGATATTTCTTTCATAACGTTCGGAATAATTACGAACCGTATTGGGTCTCACTGTCTTTTTCTTTAGATCGATCCAATATTCAAACCACGCATCCACAAGCATGTCTGTAGCATTCTTTAAATCACTATGTTCATCAATATATGTTGCATCTGCTATCCATTGTCTGCATTCCTGCAGTTTCTTAAAACGTTTAGATTTCCTTCGTCCAAATCTATCAGTAAATCTAGCCACATAAAGGCCATTCGTCTGCTGAGAAATTCCGACACCCAGTTCCTTACCTTTTAAGCTTTTTCCCATTCTGGCTCCTTTCCACAAGAAGCCCCAAAATAGCAGAATAAGTATACTACATTGAGGCTTGTATTTCAATATTTACCATACATATGTGTTCACAATCTACTCATGAGTAAACGAAAAAATGCTCTATTATATTTCAATATTCTCGGATATAAACTTCTCAAACTCCTTCCGTTTCACCAGTTTCTTTTTTCCTACATATAACACAAACGGACATCTTGGTGCTCTAAGCAAGCTTTCAATTCTATTTATTCCTATATTGGAATATTCTGCCGTCTCTTTTATTGTGAGCGTTACTTTCTGATAAATAGGCACCTGTCCCTGCACTTCTTTACTGTTGTCCGTTATCAAGCACATTCCGTTCCCCCCTATTCAAATTTTCATTATCCAACGCCAATTCCCTCACAATGACCTCATTGATCTGCTGAATGACACCCTCATCCTTTATCTCACCAAGTACATTTATGATCTGACTCTCTCCTATAGTACACATCTGCTCTCCCATAAAAAACGTATCCTTGTAAAGCCTTCCATTCACATCCTTAGCTGTGACCTTCACATGTACCGGAAAATCCTTCTTCTTATCCTGCGTTGTTCCAGGCATTACAGTAAATACCGGCGAATGTGCATTGGCTGTATTGTTGCTGATAACTACGCACGGCCTGATACCTGTCTGCACACACTTACCCTGATTTTTAAGCTCTGCCCATATTACCATATTTCTTCTAATCTTCATCGGCGTACACCTCCTTCTTCGGTGGCATATACAGATGCATCATCAGTTCCTTCTCATCTACTGTAAATATACGAAAGCCTGCCTCCTTAATAAGTCCAACTCTGTAATATGCATCTGCTATTCCATACGAAATTGTGTCAATATTCACGCATACAACAGCTTCTGCCTTTCCCTGCTTCATACACTCTATTGCACCACTGAAGTAGCGATTATAAATCACTCGTCCCATTATTCCACGTCTGACGATCGCCACTGGAACAAGATTATTCTGCTTTGTAAATTCCCTGATTCTGTTTAACTGCCTGTTCTCTGCCTCTTCAGCTTTTATTTCATTGTGCTGCTCATCTGATGACAGAATAACAATACATCTTGTTGGATTTGCCATCAGCGGTTTCTTGTCTCTGCCTTTTCTTCTCATCTCGTACTCCTATATAATAAAATTCCTTTCAAAATCTATCTTCCGCTAATGTGGATGCTGCGTGTCAAGTTTTCACGGAACTCAACACGCCCATACACTGTTCTCTCACATCTTCTAACGCCTCATCCTCTGTTGGATATATTCCAATCACAGAACCATCACCAGCTCTCGCAATCGTTCCATAATCTGTGATAGTAAACCTGATGCCTGTCAGATTCTCAACGACAGGTTCTGAAGCTTTCTGATCTATTTCTAACATCCTGCTCCATTATCAGGTTCCGCTTTCACCTGAACTCCAGTGTTCAGCACATACACCATCACATCCAGATCCCTGGCTTTCAGAAGAAATGCCTCCAGATCATCTCTATCCTTTGTGATATCATTTATCTCCCTGACGATAACCACTTTGACATAATCCTTTTCCATCCACTCACAAAGGCTTGTCACCTTATCACGGTCAATATCGTCTGAAGCCCCTTCATCAACGATAATTTCCACAATCGGCAGCTCTACACTCTTTGCCTTATCCAGCATATCTGCCGCCATATCCATGATCTTATCAACACTCTTTCTAGACTTGATAAATCCAACTCCCATCACTTCATGTTCTCTCTTAAACTCATTCACATTACTTCTTGTAAATCGCATATCGCTTTTTGTTCCAGTCAGCGTCCTGTCTGGTATGCATTTATCATACTGTACCTGCTCTTTCAAAGTACTCCCTGCAAAAATGAACCTTCTTCATCATTTCATCTTTCAAGGACGATTCTGTATACTCTCATACAATCTGGTAATAAGCTCCGTCTGCTCCTTGGACATGCCAGTATTCTTCTTACCAAATAGAAGGTAATCAGCGGAGCAGCCAAACTCCTGGCATATCAAAACAAGCTGATAAATAGAACATCTGGCAACTCCTGTTTCAATCCGAGACACCTGGTTCCCATTTATTCCAATACAGGCTCCAAGCTGTGCCCCTGTCACCTCATTTTCAATACGGATATCCTGTATCCTCTGTCCAACCTCCATCATCATCTGCTTTTCTTCTGAATTTGCTTCTCTCTTCATTTTCTACATCCTTTCTGATCGTCGTTCTGGCAACCAGAAACAGATTGTTTTTCATATTCAAAATAAGAATCGCCACACTTGCATAAAAAAAGACGCTAAGAGAAAGCCAGATCCAGTCTGGTTGCTTTCCCCTGCGTCTTTGGTGCTGCCATCTTCCGATGTGCCCGTATCAGGTGGGCTATTATTCAATTTTCACACATCAGATTCTGAAAGCGCCATCTATCAGACGGCTAATCAACATACCCTCAGTATATTTCTTCAGAATCATCACACGTTTGCATCTGTCACACTTCACTCCTATACCTTGAAGTGCAACCGCAGAATCATCTCCGCACACATGATAGTTCATCATCAGCTTCTTACATTGTCTGCAGCATATCTCAATCACATCTTTATTATTCATACTACAGTTAAGCTCCTTTCTAAATACAAAAACCATCTCTTTGTACTTGAAAAGGAAAAGGGAATCACCTTTGCAAGCTTGCTTGCCGGGAGTTCCGCGCATACCTCTCGTATGCCCCGGTAAATGCTGATCTTTGAAGCCAACTGACCATGATACATCAAGGTCAGGCTCTTCCCTCTACAAACCATAAATTATTATCCTCGTAATATAGATGACGTTCTCTGCCATCAATCATACATGTGTACCTCATTCCAACACCTCCCGCTTTCAGGCTCGTCGCCCTTCTCATATCGTTTACCCGTTGTATCTCATAAACCGTTCCGTCCTTCCAGCGGAGACTTCTCGGTATCAAAATCCCATCCGTGGTAAATTCTGCAAGCACATCTACATATACCTTATTACTCATTGCCTTAACCTCCTGCCTCATTGAACACCAGCCATGCAAAATCGCCTTCGGCGATGGCTGGCGCTACATATCAAGTTTTCATAGAAAACTTGACACATCCCTATATCACTAACAAATCTTAATTGTACGTGGGCAGTCCTTGAGTCTTGCAATATAGCCACATTCCTCCAGTTTTTTAAGATATGCCTGAACGCTTGATGTGGATTTCAGTCCTACATGCTTTCCTATCTCTCTGACTGTCGGAGAATACCCATGTTCCCGGTTAAAATCGCAAATAAACATATACACAACTGTCGTTTTCTCATTCAAATCATAATACATAATTTAAAATATCCTCCTTTACCTGCCATCTGGCAGTAATCGCGTATGCCAAAGTGTCAAAGCCACCTTGTGCACCGTTAAGTAGAGCAATATGCCCTTAACCAAAGTAACCATGCGGATAAATCATATGGTCTTCCTCCTTTCCAGACTATAACAGTCTCATAGTATAGCTCATGTAGTGTTTCTTTCGTGCTCCAGTATAATGCTCTTATCAAGCGACCGTCAACAGACATGTGTGTCTGGTTTGCTCTCATTTGGAGATTTTGCACTTGCATGATATTTCATTCTGATATATACTATACGGGAAATAAGCAACCAAATTCGAATAGAAAAGAGGCGTAAATATGCATTCCATAGGACAAATCATATCTGAAAATAGGAAAAAACTAGGACTATCACAAGAAGATCTTGCCATTAAGCTCCAGGCAAAAGGATTTAACCTCACCAGAAAGGCAGTCTCCAAATGGGAGCAGAATGCCACTGAGCCCGGCATATCACTCTTCCTGTCGCTGTGTCAGATTCTTCAGATTGAAGATATATACGAAGCATACTTTGGAAGCAATCCATATAATCTGTTTGATGGATTGAACGAAGAAGGGAAACTAAAGGCTTTCGACTATATCAGCCTTCTGCATGACTCTGGCAAATACGAAAAGCACGTATGTCAGATCATTCCTTTTGGCAGAACCATCACGGTATACGAAAATGCAGTATCTGCTGGTACTGGAAACTTCCTTGAAGATGGTCCATGCAGGACTCTTAACATAGATGAAGCTCTGCTGCCAGAAAACACTTCTTTCGGTGTAAAGATCAGCGGCGACAGTATGGAACCAGAGTTCCATGATGGAGACATTGCATGGGTAATCAAACAGGAAACTGTTGAAAATGGTGAAATCGGCATTTTCTCCCTGAATGGAGATGCCTATATCAAGAAACTACGAGAAGACAATGAGGGTATCTTCCTTGTATCACTAAATAAAAAATATGCACCCATCCGTGTCAGTGAAAATGATCGTTTTGATGTATTTGGAAAGGTCGTAGGAACCGGCAGCGCCACAGATTTATCCATCTAAATAGCGAACCATCAAATTCGTGCACATTATTTTGGACATATATTCCACTATACTTTGATTTAAAGAAAAACTTAGAAAACTACAAGGAAGTGATTGAAATGGCAGTTGTCAACAACTTAAAAGAAATCCGCGAAAGCCGTGGCATCATTCAGGATGATCTTGCAGCTGCAACAGGCTTCTGTACCAGAACCATCAGTCGTATTGAACGTGGCGAAGGCACTCCATCCGCTGAGTTTATGCTGCGAATATCCGCATACTTCAACCTGATGGTTGAGGATGTATTTCATATAGAATAGTAGAGACTAGGGCAAACTGCCCCAGTCTCTACTGTTTATTATGGGGAGAGTTACCTGAAAAATAGCTTTTAAATAAAACCCCATCTATATTTTTATTTTCGTATACAAACTCCCACGTATTTATAGAAGATGTCTCTTGAAGTGTTTTTTTTACATCATCATAAGCCATTCTCATATACTGTGCTACAATTTCCGATTTAACATTACCAGTTAGATGTCCGAACGCAGGCAACGTTATTGTAAAAATCTGGTTTTTTATCGCTTCAACAAGTGTACTGCGAGTTGCCGTATATATAATTCGCGGATCTAAAATCGGTTGGGGAATCCTCATCGTTGGTGTATGTAGTATTTTTTTGTTATACCCCGGTATATCTATAGTTAAACATGTTCCTACTGGTTGTTCGCCAAGAAATTCTTTCTGAATTACCCTTTGCACATTTGACTGTAATTGTTCGCCAAAGAAATCAACCAGTGCCTTATCAAGCCCTCCATCCATTATTCCAAATGAATTTGCCGCACTTGTCACTCCGTCTATTTTTTCTATATGATCTTTCAGAAAGCTCTCTATATCGCAACAACAAAGTTCAACATTAGTCTCCCATTGAAAATACTTCATCAAGCTATCTATCATTTTTTCATCAATATCTATTATATATATTTTGTCCAGGAACTTCACTTTCCCATTTCCTTTCACCTGTCTATTTCGTAGATTTGCGACGTTGCCCATTCAATTTCTCTCATACCACTGTCTAAGATTAATCTCTCAGCAATGCAATCTCAACTCCAACCACTCCATACTCCTTCTCCTCCTCACTGCTATAATATTTTAACATTGTTGAAGGCTCAAAATCATTTTCTTCAATCAGATTCTTTTTAACAAGCACTTCTTTTAATTGCACAAAAGAATCCGCTTTATGAATATCCACAACATAGGTCAATATGTTTTGTCCGGTATCTGTATTTGTAAATAATATCTTATCTCCGGGTTTGATAAGCCGTCTCTTTTCATCCCAGAGTCTGAACTCAATTTTTTTCTCGCCGGCTTCTATTCTCTCGAACGGATCCGGTTTTAATCTCATTTCATGAAGCATCACCTACAACCTCCTGATTCTTTGCTAAAGATATATCTCCTCATCAGTAGTAACGCAATAACAGCCTAATGTTCCCCCTTGTTCCATGTGTCCAGCTCCGGCGTCAATATCCATATAGTAATCTGTTCTGTAGAACTTATTACTCATATCTTTATTTAATCTGAAGCAAGGGACATGTCCCACAATAATAAATTGATCAAACCGTTCTTTATCTTTCTTGGGGACTTGATGTAAGTCCATACCAACCATATAACTGTAAATATTATTTTCAAAAGCCTTTTTTATACTACTCTTAACATTAATTGTTCCATCTGCGTTCATTACATAATTATCGCAATCAATACCAGTATGCGTAACGATTACATTTCCTAGATATCGGGAGCTAATTTCCGAGTAAATAGGCAAGTGCTCCAAAAAGGATAATAAATCTTTCTTCTCAAAGGCTGTCATGTTTTTAATCGACTTTAACGTGTCTCCACCTCCAAAGGCCGTCCATGTTCTCTCATCAAAAACTTTATCTGTATTCTTTTCGCCAAGAACACCGTTTAGATACATAACGGCAAATAACTCATGATTACCAAGTAGCAATTCCATCGAGTTATCTAAAATATATGGTTTGACATATTTCAACAGAGCAATCCCATCCGGCCCTCGATCAAAAATATCTCCCATAATTATCAAATTATCTTTTTCTCCATCAAATTCTATCTTCTTCAAAATTTGCTTAAATTCTAACAAATTACCATGAATATCTGATATTAAATATAGCATATTACTCCTACCCATTCTGATCTATGTTTTCATCAATTTTCTTAAGTTCCGATATAAATGATTCATCCTGTCTAGGCCAAATAAATCTCGTTAACAACCCTATAAATATCTCTTCCGCAGACAGCAGACTCATACATACCATTACAATATACAATATCTTTGAAAAAACATTGATTTCTGCAAAGCACTCCTCAACAGCTACTGTTGCAAGTCTTACATTAAAAGGAATCGTAACAAATAAAACAAGAACGAACATCCATATACTTTCATTCTTTTTAATGAAAGACACACTTTTCACAGCTAAACACAATATTCCAACTGCAGTTGCAATTCCCCATAAACCAAATGTGCAGGTCAATCCTGAACATACGGAAGAATACAATATCATACCTACATTGACTGCACCTATTACCAATTTTGCCATATCGTATCTCAAATTCATTGAAACAGCGCTCCTATCCATATACTGATATCTGCAACTACTACAAGCGGCACTATAAATTGAAAAACTAAAATTACAAGACTTACACATATATTTGCTGCCCCACATATACCATGTACAGCAAAATAATCGACTCTTCTTTGTCTATCAAACAACACAGAAAGATTTGCTTTTGCCGCATCGACAACGAAACCTCCAAATAGACTGCTTAAAGCGTGTTCCCCATCTAATCCTTCAGTAAAAGCCAGGTTCATGAGTACTAAAAAAACATTCTGTAATGCGGCAAATAACAGAGCTACTTTCCATGGTCTCAAGAAATTTCCAAATGTTGCCAATATCATAAGTACTCCTGCTAACAACAAATTCATTTCCACACCAGCAAGATTAATCTGTGCTCTTTTTGTATTGCTCTTTATCTCTGATTCATCGATTAAAACATATGCACCAAGGAACATTCCATTCAACATCACTCCAGCTTCAAACACTCTTCCATTTTCATCACTTAAGCAGGAAAAAGCATGCGCAGATTCGTGCAATATCGTTCCCAGAAAAATACCTCCAATACTTCCCAGTAATATATTCAATATAGTAGGATCTTCCATCCCCCATGTATTTTCATATGCAAATATACAGTAAAGCCCATATGCAAAAACCGGCAGGAATAAGATGCACAACAGAAAGTTCAATATTCTAGGAATTACCGAATTTGTTCTAGTCTTATTAGGAATAATCAATGTATATAATTTCATCTCATCTATATGCATACTTCTTCCTGCTTCTCTTACTAGCATACATTCTTTTAAGAATCTAAAGTAGTTGGTACATTCATCGGCTGAAAATCCTTTCATCCTATATGGATTTCTATTTCCATTAAGTCTTGTCAAATACCTAGCCTCTCTGTCTGACAACTTAATCGTTTCATCAATCAGACAGTTTTTCGCTATTACACCATCACGTGTTCTTTTCATCACAACCCAATTAGCACAACACGGATACTTTCCATTTACATTAATTTTTGTTGGCATAAACTCACCTCCGCATCTACCGACTTATGCCAATATATCCACAAAATAATCTGCTTTCCCCATCTCCATGAACTTACACAGATCCACAACATGTTCATTAAAAAGCATAAGTTTTTCCTTACCATCTTTCCATGGATACAATCTGTCCGCGTGATAATGTCCCCAGGCCCATCTACGATAATCCAACTGGTTTTCAATTTCACCCAAATACAATTCCATGGTCTTATCTACCTGAGATTGATCAATTGAGCCAAGGAACAAGTCATTCGGTTCAAATTCTATAGGACATGTATGCGAAATAACCAAATCCACTGATTTTTCATGATTAACGAGCATTCCTCCATACTGCATTTCTTCTTCCGATAGCTGCTCATCAGCAAACCACTGCCACCCATTTGCCAATCTGAGCCATTTGTCAACAGAGTATGCTCCTGGCAAAGACAATGTCTTGTAACCTGCAAATTCATAAATAGCCGGACCATCCACAAGATATTCGATATTCGGAAAATCATTTTCAACATAAACCAATCCGCCATATTTTTCTATCGGATTCCATCTCGATGGATTGCGCTTAATCACATCACTGACTCTAGATTCATGATTTCCTCGCAAACAAATATATGTAAATGGCAGCTTTGATAGTGATGTCTTGTAATAAAAATCCGCCAATCCTGTTATTGAATAGTTTAATCCAACATCTCCTAACAATATGATATTATTCTGGCAATCATCCAACTTTAGTCTTTCTCTATGATGATTATAAAAATACTCTATGGCTGCAGCTTCGCCATGGATATCTCCTAGTAAAAACCAATTTTGTTTCACTACACCCTCCTGTTATCTAAAAACTACGAGTAAACAATGCAATATCGTGATTTATAAGCTGTAAACAGACTTCCTTTGCATCTTTTTTATCACAAAGCACCGAATACATTACAGTTACTGTATTTTTGTTGTTCATTGAGCTTCTCACTTCACACTCATGAACCAATGACGATAAATATATGTAACCATTTCTCTTCTCTATATCTGCAACTGTGTCCAGCATCATATCATTATAATCATCATCTACAAATTTATATTCCAAACTATGCATCACATAAAGCTGCTGGTTTGGATTGCTCTCTTCGTTATCCAATCCATAGAATTCAAACTTCAACTCAAACCACTGTGCATAGCAAGAATCAAGGTAAAATCCACTTGTAAATCCTGTTTTCTTACCATTGTCATTCGTGTCGATTCTAATATGTATCTTTTCATTTATAACACTTTGCAGCTTATCAAATTTTTTAATAAATGCAGCATATGGCTCGTTAGTTAAAATATCATCTCGTTCTTTCTTCCTGAATATCATCATATGTCCATCTCCTCCTATAATGTATACTTCACGGTTCATTGTCATATATAGTAATAATCTCATCCTCAGGTTCTTTGATTTCTTCTAATATCTAGTCATCTGTCTGTTTATTCAGAAGACTATCAATCGTTAGGTAATATATCTGAGCCGCTGTCTCCGCATAGATTCTGGCATCCCTTTCAATCGGCTGCTCATAATACTCCATCTGTCCTTCCAATGTTTCGTCCCCTGGTTTATAATTACTCAAATTTGTTATCCAATCATTCACTCCATCCTGCTTGAATGCGTATAGATTTCTCTGTTCCGGAGTTACATTAATATACATTTCTGAAACAAGATTCTGATAGCAATGTCTGCATTCATGTAAAATAGTCATAAGGAGTTCGTCAGATGTTCCGCCTGGCAAACTACCATCTTTTATCGGCTTAGAATTAATGATAATCGTCTTGGTTGAATGATTATATGTTCCGAGCAATGATGTATCTTCAATATCTTTAAACTCGATATCTATCTTACATAGCCCAAGATATCGTCCTTCGCAATAACAAATTGCTCTCAAAACATCGCACTTTTTTTCATAATCGAGTGTTTGGAATGTATCATTATCTCTTATCCATTTTATGGTATCTATATTTTCCTCGAGCCGATATTCATCTCCATAGTCTTCATGAATACTTAGTTCTCCTCCATATCCCGATATTCCAATTCCATCTTGTACATCTTCAGCATTAAGACCATACTCTGCACAAACCTTTGCATAATAATCCTCGTTTAACTTATCATTCGGAAAACATTTAAGTGTTATTGGCAGCGCTATAATGACTATCGCCGCACAGACTCCAGCATTGCGCCTTACCACCTGTGTGCTTCTAAGGAATCTTGAGATAATAATCTGTTTTTTTCTATCTATTCTCCTTATCCTCTTAGCAATTATGCGAACAACTCCAAGCAGCGATATCACAAATAGTCCCACTCCTAACCACTTGATGAAACTAAACGCGTATTTCCCAATAGTTAAAACTGTATAGGATCCAATGCCTAATAAAATATCTAGAACAACCCCTTTACCACTCCGATTATCATTGTAACTGAAAAGAATTCCGAACACACTGGTCAATAACATGCAAATAATCAACCTTGGAATTGAATTATTATATTTTGCGATCGGCACAAAATAGGGAAGTATATTATATACGTCAAATGACCCTAATATGAGCCCATACAAAAAATGATCAAACAAGTATTCGCCCTTTGAGAGTGTTGATTTATCCTTGAGTTTAATCCCCTGTTTTCGCATGTTACCAGCCTCCTTCGTGTATCTATATCGTTTTCTATTGTTATTCTACGAATCTTTATGATTTCTTCTCGTTAAAGCTCAAGTACAATTCTGCATAATCAAGTTCGTCAACATCCAAAAATCTATCTATTGTACTGCAGTAAAGCGAAAACGAATAATATGTTCCACTAACAGCAGGATAATTTTTCCATCAGTTCACATGGATATCATTATCTTCACTTAAAACACCATATAACTCTTCTTATATTCCGTCTCTACAGCGTACAACTACGCTCTTTCTTTTATTTGTAAATCTGCCTCCTTATGTTTGTCCATAAATACTAACCATTCTTCCTCATTTATTCATCAAATTTTTGCTTATTCACATTTATCATCTAACACTGCATACACCTCTACATATGCCAATTTATCCACCTCCAGATACCGAGAAATGTCTGCACAGTACAAAGAAAATGAATAATAACTATTTATAGTTGAAAAGGCTTTATATGTAGAAAGTATATGTAAAATTTCTCCTTGCTCATTGCACAAATTGGCAAATACTCTAAACTTCTTCATTTCTCGCATGTCTTTTACAAATGAAATAGCTCCATTTACAAATATATCATTTTCACTATTTTTACTGCCATGAAGTTGCGCAAATGCCAGAATTTGACCTTTTGCTATCTTCACCTCTATATTTTTCATATCTATCTTGCTCTCCTTACCGCCCACATCTCTACATTTTTACATTATATAAATTATTATTTGTATAACATTCAAGGGAGGAATTAAATTTATCCGTATTGGCGATTGGAAAATGCAACTCCACAGATGACTTATCATTCTCATACGCAGTCAAAAAACTTCTATATGGCTCTTTTTTTAATATTTCTATATTATTAAACACTGCATTATACACCTTCCTTTCACCAATACGGAATAGTCTTCTTACTCCACTCTTATATCTATGTTCTCTATATCTATTTTTTTCTCCAGCTCTTTCTTGAGCTGATCTGCCTTTGTCTTGCTCAACCCAGAAAGAACTACGGTCTCACCACCTCCATTTTTCTTTTTTGCATGATCATATAAATCCTTTGCTTTTGAAACCGGCATCTCCATCACTTTCATCAATGCTTTGATCACTGCAACTTTATATGGTGTATTTATTGTAATAGAATACCTTTTTCTCTTTTTTTCTGTACTGCTCATCTTCTCCTTATTATTGCGCTCCATTTCCTTACGCTTTTCTTCACGTTCTTCGGCTTCGAGCTCTGCAATCTTTCTATCAATATCTTTTATCATAGCATCCAGGCTTGATTCATCTGTGACATCAAATGGGTATGGAAATGGAAGGTTTTTTCTGACTTCTAAATCATCCTCCTTTAACATACCTGCCGCTTTCAGTCTCCCATTTTTTCTTGCTTTTACGTACTCCTTCACATCAAAAGTTTTCGTTATTTTTCGTTTTCTATATGTAATGCCTCTATCTATTTCTTTCTTCTCATCCGTTAAATTAAACAAATCTGTATAGTCCGGAAATCTTGTTATATACTTTGTTCTACCTGAAATAATGACCAAGGCCTGACCAACATCCATAGCGCCAAGCTGGACAGGAGAAATAAGAGGTTCTTTCTTAACAAGCCCATTATCTAATAGGGTTTCCTTCTCACCGCACATCCTTGAAAATTCGGAGAGGGTTTCGTAATTTGAAACTCTATATAACACCTTAACGGATGTATTAGATATGATCGTTGTAGCGTTACTTTTACCATAAATATCATCAAGCTGTGACAAACTCTGCAATACCAATTCTACTCTGACATTTCTCGACCGGCCAGCACTAAGCAAATGTGGAAGGTTAGAAATAGATTCTCCGATGTTCCCGAGCTCATCTAAGCAGAAGTTGATACGTATGGGGAGTTTACCCGACCAAAGATCTTCTGCAACATAAATATAATGATTCATAAGCTGACTGATAAGCATTCCAGCAAGCTCCTCATATATAGGCGTTTCATCCGGAAGTATAATGTATATAATAATCGGCTTATCGCCCTTAAGGGTATTAATATGAATATCATCATTACTCAGGAAACTTCTCACTCCACCACTTCTCGTTGCAATAGAAAGCCTATTAAGAAAGCTTGATCGAATTCCTCCACGAGTTTCTGGCGCCGTTGATACATAGCTCTGAAGCCCCATTGCCACATTTTCATTTCCATCGTCCAATGCAAAACTCACTAACTCTTTCACATATGTACTCGCACCATACTTTTCATCTCCAAGCTGAAAAAAATAAAAGAGGCTTGTCAAATTCACCTCTTCAGGTTTAGCATAACTAAAGAGTGAATATACTGCTCCTTCAAACATATTTCTTGCTTCTGTCGTCCAAAATGGGTTTTCATTTGGTGGAACAGGATATAATGCATGCGCTAAGTCATCAACCATCTGTTCAGCCCTAAAAATATTCTCATCTGTTCCCATCTTCCAAAGTTCATAGGGAGCTGCCAAAGGATTCCAACAAGTTACATCATCCTCTCTATACAAATTTCTGAAGTCAAACTTGTAAATCTCATACTCCTTGGGTACCGACCTTATAGTACTACTGTATATCTCACCCTTCGGATCTGCGATAACAAAGCTTTCCTTATTAGTGCTATTTGTTAAGGAATTCAGAATCATAGGTATTATAAGTCTTCTGCTCTTACCTGTACCCGACTCCCCAAGTATCGCTATATGAGATTCATCGGAATAGGCAAATTTCTCATCATTTTCAAGGTACAATATAGGACCTGCCCCATTCTTACTCAATGTCTTTTTCTTCTCGCGATCAGTTGCCCAACGCTCGCTTCTTCCCATACTAATAAACCTCCTTATTATTTCCAAATTTCTGTGTAGCTTTTATTGTCAACAATGGCGGTTTTACGGAATAATCAGCACCAAAAGCCAGCTTCTCACTACAGGCTATTGCCTCTCTTACCGAATTGATATCTCTCGCCACGGTGTTTTCCAGAATTTTCACAGTGCTTTCTTTATCCTGAATGTCTATTCCTCTATCAATGATATTCTGAGCAATAATACATGCATAATCATGTGAAGATTTCTTTTCGACAGAAATAACATCAACTTTTGCCAATGTCTTTCGCAAAGTAGAAATCAGTCGCTCCCCTTTTTTCCCAAGAGTTGTATCACAGAATAAAATCAATGTTGCATGCTTAGCCACTCTTTTCAAATGAGTCAGGAAATACTCCACCTGATATTCATTCTGATAGTTCACAAGTCTCGACACATCAATAGAAACCACGCCCTTATATTCATTACCATAAATTGCATTGTCCTCAATATCAGAAAACATCCACTTAATATATGGCAATGCTCCTTCTGGTTTATATTCAACGTACTCATCGAGCCCATTGAAATCTCTTAATTTATTACTGATTAACATGTCTGTAATCACCTCTGTTATGTAGGTCTGACCATCTCCTCCATCAAGAAGAATAATAAAGTTAGGAAGACTGGCGACCCTGTTTGTATAAACCAGCTTATCTCTTAAGATGTTTTTCATCTCGTCCATTACACTGTCTACTCCATAAAAATCTAAAGATCCGCTCATCAATCTACACCTCCAACAACTCTTCCGGATAACCTATGATATCCACAATTCCATAGCGCTTTGCCTCGTCTGCATCCATCCAATGATCTCTCTCGATATCTTCTGAGACAGTGTCAAAATCCTTAGCACACTCCTCTGAAAGAATACGAGTTAAGTTATCTTTGACTTTCATAATATGATTAACAGCAATAATCATCTCGGTTGCCTGCCCCTGTGTTCCTCCAAGAGGCTGATGTATCATTATTTCCGAATTAGGTGTTACATATCTCTTACCACTTGTACCTGCCGCAAGAATAAATGCTGCCATAGATGCCGTTATTCCATTTGAAATTGTCGCAACATCACATCTACATGCATACTTCATATAATCAAAGATCCTGAATCCTGCACTTACAGATCCTCCCGGAGAATCCAACATCACGTATATATCATCATCCGACTTTCCATTTAAATACATCATCTGAGATATAACCGAGGTTGCAAGATCACTATCTATTTCGCTATCTATAGTAATCAACCTCTTTTTGAAGAACATCTCACTCCGTAAATCTGCCATATGATCTGTTCCGTTTGTGTTTGTTATGATATTTGGTGTAAATATTGCCATTTTTTCTCCTCCTTCGTTAATAAAACTTCTTGGTTTCCCACTATCCAGTGACCAACCGGAGTCTATGTCGCAGCCAGCCACCGGATTTCGACCGATCACCAATCGGTCTCTTCAGGTGGGATTCATTTGTATTACAAATTCTTTGTCCACCAATCCAGCATAGAATATGCTCAAAATATATGAAATAATGAATACGTAACTCTTTAAGCATAATGTATGTCAATTCTGGCAGAGATGATTTTAATATACTTATGCATTAATGTATTATTACATTTAACATCCAAATTTAGAAATAAGAGCCCCTATGGTAAGTTTCAGACCAGAAAGGATTTCAAAACATCACACAAGGAAATATGTATAATGCTTTTTTAGCAGACCTTCACATAGACAATATAGGGATAAAAAATCAATCAAGTCTACATGTCACCGCCAATTGATCAAGTATACTACTATCAACAACACAGACACTCGCCGTTCCATCTCTATAGGCTATTCTTATTCGGTATTGACTGTTGCCCTGTGCGCTCTGAATGGCAGATAACCAAGCAGTGTTGCCTAGGCACCTAGCAAAAAATCCCCTGATGAATCCGATAAGGAAGCTCTTGTTTTGTGCAATACTCATCATTTTGATATGGTCTACAATCTCGGATGTAATATCAAGATGTTCTCTCCTAAACGGTATAAACGCACCTTCACTGTCAGCTTTTATTCTTTTTCCCTTAAACCTGCCCGCTGTTACCACATTGACCATAACACCACCACCTTAGATTACGATTCTCAATTCAGAATCGTTGACACATACATTCTTCCAAATGTGACTTAATACAGTTTGATCAAAATATCCATCATGAAAATACTTAAATGCACCTTTAAGAACAATCCTTTTGCCAAAAACACAAACATTTATCGTACCCGTACTAGAAATTAACTCGATTCCTCCTCCGAGAAGCCTTATTATGCTTACAAGGTCTAAAAGACTCCTATTGCCGTCGTTTATAAGCAATTTAGAAGAAAACCTTACCTCAACTCCATTAATACAGCAGTCATCTGCTTTAACATTAATGTTGATTCCATCCTCTTTTTTCCAGCAAATACTTTTCCACTTAGAATCCATTGAGCAATCACTGTACTCTTTTTTATCCCATCTATGTGTCTTAACAAAGAATTTCTCTTCTATTCCGGATTTAGTGCTGGGCAGTCTGAGGGAATTCATGGAAAATGTAAAATCCACATACATCCATCGGTCATTTATCTTTACTGCATTCCATGCGTGCGGTCCCCATCCCTGACTCCCTTTTCCCTCGCCGGTTACATAAAGCACTTTAATCCCCATATATGACAAAACAAGCACTGCCGTTGCTGCTATCGCCTGGCATACACCACTTCTGTTTTTCAAAAGATCTATAGCCGTATGATCCTCTATCTGGCTTGTGCTTTTATACTCGAAATTATTCCGCACCCACTTGTCAAACAGGTATATCTTTTCAAACTCATTGCGATGATCTCTCACATTTTTATTGAGCAAGCAGGCAATTTCAGCCGAAACACAAATAAGATCATTAAGCTCCTTGGGGGTGCTGAAATATCTGGAACTAATAAGAACTCTGGAAAATCTTCCAAAAGGATCCGCTATCATTCGGAGTGAAAACTGAGATAATTGTGCCGCTGCAAAAGACCCAGCTGTATTCTTGTAGAGTGATGCCACTCCATATTGTATATCTGAAGAAAGCTCCGATGCCCTGGCAAAACTCTCCCTGCTGTTTGCCACATTTATAACAGTCTGATTTCCGAAAACATTCTGGGATAATCTTATTGCCCTAATGAACTGGTCAGGGGTGGATACATTCATCTCTACAATCTGATTCATCGCATCATCCCCCTTGCCTTAGAAACATGTTATAAGCCGCTGCCTTTCCCATTAAGAACTCCAGAATGTCAGCAATCGGCTTATCGCCCGCTTCTGGTCTCCAACCATTTCTAATCAGATCTTCTGCTGTTAATCCGGATACCCATTTCAAAAACTGTGCATATCTCAAATCCATATTTTCCCATACAAAACTGTCTTTTGTAAGATACAGCACGCTGCCCATAGCCGCGTCCCTGCACGCTCCTGAATTAAGTGCAAAAAGATTTCCGTTGATATCATAAGCAATGACCAGCGCGCCCGGAAACAATTCCGGAATCCCGTTTTCATTTACAGCATTGATATCAACAATCGAATCATCGCCTGCACCGCAGAGAAGTCGGAAATAGCCATCACACAATGACACCTTTGAATAGGCACCTACAATCTCACCAAGATATGAGCCCTTACCTACATGAAGTATTTTCATTGAACTCAGGTCTCTTATGTTATTTCTTACGAGACTGATCTTCTGTTGTGTGTGCTTAAACCAGCTATTGATCTGATATGTTGCATTTGTGTTTTCTGACATGATCAGCCCTCCTTAAATAACCCTCACTCTTACTCTTGAACCATCCGGAAATCCTCTCATCTGCCATCCTATAGATGATCCGGCGCCTCTGTTGTCTCTACCCTCAATATAAACAATGTTTGCTCCCTGACCACCTTCTTCAAATACTGCCATCGGCCATTCATCACGGTCATAGATCTGACTTGCTTTTACATCAGCCAAGGATGCTTTTCTTCGCTCTGCAGCATCTGCTCTTCCAAGAGTCACAAACTCCGGAAAACCCATCGTCTGTGCCATCCTGATATGCTCAGCAGTCTGCGGATACTTTCTGGAATCCACAATTACGACGTAATATTCTGGTCCATGTCCTCCACTCGAAAACCCTGTTAAACCACTGGAATAATTAATCCGGTTAAGTTTTCTTATGTAGTCAGCCATAACCCTTTTGCTGTCTTCGACAAGGTCTACGGTCTGTTTGCACAGGCCTACCCATTCTGCTTCCAGTTCACTTCCACGTGTACTTGATTGATATAGCAGGCTTTCGTACTTTTCCTTCTGTCTGTAAAGGCAGTCAATACCTTCACCGGAATCATCGTCAGAGTCTTCATAGGAAGAGTAACTAATATCATCCATCTTCTGTTTGACAAATGACTCCTCGTGTTCCACCGCTGCTATAACCGAATGAATATCAAAGGTGACATGAGCACGAAGATCCTCTACTTCTCTTTCATAGCCGTCCATAATATCCATTCCCCTGTCAACGGCCGTAATAACGACATTAACATCGCTCATGCCGCCACCCCTTTCTACAAATCTCTGAGTTTTGCAATCAACCCGCTGATATAGTTTATAGATTCATCCAGTTCACTGAGCTGCCCCTGTGCGGATGATGCATAATTATCGATGAGTTCCCTCAGATAATCATACTGAGGATCCTGCCAGTTTCCACCCTGATTGCTTGTTTCAGCACTGAGGACTCCATATAATCCTTCAAGATCATCTCTCTTAGACTGCAAAACGCTCATGTATGACTCCAATGAATCAATATCATGAACAATAACACTTCCGCTAGCCATAACTGTTTACCTCCTTGATTTCGTTTATCTTTTCCTCCGTATTATCAATAAAACTGTTAATTTCACAAAGTTTCTCATCCATATATGTTAGTACGCTCTGTATAGGGTCAATATAATCTGCCTCAATTTCCCGGCTTTTATTATCTTCCCACTCACTTCGTATTGAGTTCCATCTCTGAAGCTGGCTATGTGCCTCTGAACATGTTTTTCTCATTCATACAGCCTCCTTCTGCATCTTACCGGCAGTAATCGTATTACTTATGTAAAGCGGATGCGGGAAGATTTCTGCATTTCTTCCGCCAATCACGGTTTCATTCGTGTTGCAGACAAGAGTATAGTTCTTAAGATATCCGATAACGCGCTTTGTATAATTGTCTGTGTCTCTGTTCAAGAGATCGTAGATAATCTTTACCGCAACAAGCGTCACAAACTCGATATCAGTAGACACGCCAGGCTCAAAATTAAGCGTCTCTTCATCGTTATCATCAGCAAAGTAGTTCTGATGTGCAGTTGGTCTCTCATCTGAAATAAGATTAGCGAACGCCTCTCTATACAGCGGAAGTCCTGCCCCCGGATACCAGTAAAAACATTCTCCTGCATGAGCTCTCTGCCAGCATCCTGTTGATACAAACGGCACCTTCAGAACTTTAGCAAGATCGTTGCCAAAGGCACTGGATTCACGGTTGTCCCCCGTTCCGATAATGATTCCATCCTCAAATCCTTCCAAATACTCAGCGGGCAGTTCCTGAAGGATGCCCCTGAACTTGATGATTTTTGCCGAAGGATTGATATTTCTAATCGCATCCGCAACAGCATCTACCTTATAGCGACCAAGATCTCTGAAACCAAGCTGATGACGACAGATGTTATGAATCTCAAGCGTATCGCTGTCAACAAGAATAAAGTAACAAACACCTGCTCTTGCAAGTTCGAGTGCGATAAGTGAGCCAACGCTTCCACAGCCTACAATCAAGGCGGCTTTTTTATTCATTACCGAAGATTCAAGCAGTCCGGTATTTCTTGAAAAGAGTCTGGTTACCATATCAAAGAAATTCAACGCAATATGGTAACGCTCAGCATCCGCTTTGTAGAATACCCATCCGTCATTGATATAGCATCCGAAGAAATCATAGCCCTCAATAACAACTTCCTTATTCAGAAGTTTAAGGAAATGTTCCTTTGAGACGATCAGACCATGTGCACTATACTGATCTACTTCTTCATTGGAGTTATTGCCGTCAGACAGAAGATAGTACTTTTCAGTCTCATCTCTGTAAATACCGAATACCTCATATTCTGTGCCATCTATCTTCAAGATATCGGTATTTGCCAACATCTGATAGTTATGCTTTGTCTTTCCTGCAAAGAAACCTTCCAGAAGCTCAGTATCCACATCAAAGTCTTCTTCAGTCTCATCATCGCCAAATCCGCCTTCTGTAAGATCATTTCTTGCCGCTTCGATAATCTCATCATCTGTATCTGCGGTTGCTTCCAAGCTAAAATCTACGGGGTCAAAATTTTCGAGAAGTTCACCTAAGATGCGCGATAATGTGATATGTTCACCCAGATTACCGTTCAGTTTATTCTGAATATCTGTTCTATTGATCATGGTATGTACCTCCTTTACTTTATATCTTTATTAACGATGTCACCTATGAATTCTCCACAAATCAGTTAACAGAATGGCTGATTTGTGGAGAATCCCCTTCAACCAACTTCCTTGATCTCACGCTGCATCTGCTTCTTCCTTGCGATAAGAGTCTTCTCATCTGCCAGCACAAGATAATCTGTTCCCTTAAAGTACTTATCACCAATCCTCACATCCGGCTTGTAATATGAACCAGTTCCCTTGTCATCAAGGTAATAGCAGGTAAGCTGAGCATCAGGAACAAAATTGAGAAGGAATGAAAGCGTCCCATTACCGATTGCCTCAGAATAGCTGGTATTTGTCCTGTTATCATCGCCAGAGAATGTATTCAGAGTTCCGGGATGCCTATGCCATAAGCCAAGCAGACACAGATCCTTCTCATAAAGTCGAGAAATAACAGGATACACATGATTGTGATACTTCTCATCCATCTCATGATGAACGCGGTTATGGAATGTTGAAAGCCCCGGATCTGTCGCCTCAACTACATACCAGATATCCTTATCGATAATCCCAAGAAGAATGCCACCCGTTTCATCCGGATCTCTGGATAATGCCTCTGCGATAATCGATGTATAAGCCCTGTCGCTGATGACAATTCTCCTACACTTCTTGCATGTTCCCTTCAAATAATCAAACCTGTTTCTCGACCTTCCTGAAAGTTCCGTTCTTTTATGAAGACTCTTCTTTTCCAGTGCTTCCTTCCTCTGCTGCGACATCTTCTTTGTCCAGTCTCCAATCTCCTGGAAATACTCCTTGACATCGCTCTTACTCCAAACTTCACCCGGTTTGTACTTCTGTATAATTCTCCTCATACGCATGGTTTCCAGATATACCTCACCCGGATTATCCTTATCAGGTCTTACATCATAAGTAGAAGCTTTCTTAAAAGGTTTCTTCTTTGAGTAACCAAAGAGTTCAAATCCAGAAGGAACTACAGGAATAACCTTAACAGGCACTGTTGCATTGTCTGCTGTTGATATAAACACAAGGTACTGCTGCTTCATACCTTCAGCTTCCATACTGATACCGGCGTACATTCCGTCGCCGGATTCAGTGCGACGGAATGTCTCCGATAGTTCCTCTCCGAAGAGATCGGCAAGAGTCTTATCCTTTGTTGTATGAGCAGTAAAATCCGGAGTGCTGGCAGCATCTGAATCTTTCTTGATTGTTTCACAAACACTCTCAGTAATACGCTCAACCTTATCGATGCTGTCAACCATAATGTCTACCACAGCCCCCACTGCACTTCCGGGTGCTTCAACAATTACCTTTTTGCAGTTCCCCTGCATCTTATAAAGATCATAAGGATTCATTGCCATAGTCATCCCCTCCTTAAATTTCGCCATGTCTCTGGAACTTGCCCCAGGTTACAGGATCAATAAGCCCAAGCTCAAAGATGTTAATCCAGCGAAGAGCAAATCTGAGAGAGGTCGCTGCGGATGTAATTCCCCCTGCTGAATCAATGTTTGTAGATACATCGCGCGTATCAGCAGAGCAAAGATAAAGTTCTCCGTTTCCATCCCTGAGAAGATGCGGGATATTCTTCGGTGATACACCACTGGTTCTGTTAACGATATCCTGCAGCTGATCCACCGTAGGGTTAAGGAGATATGCTTTAACAGAACTTCCGTATCTTGCCTGAGGATGGTCATTGTCATAAATAAGAGCGATATCATATGCTCTGCAGTAACGCTTGTCCCTTCCAGCGATGGAAGGCTGGCAATGAACCATCCAACAAGCTCTTCCATCCTTCAAAATGCAGAACCTCGCTTTCTTCCCCTGAAAGTCGTACATTGCGGCCTTTTCGGCTGTAAGAAGATCGGGGTTCTTCTCATACCACTGATCAGCGGATACAACAGTCTTAGGAACGAGCTTCGGATTGGAAGTAGACTGCGGCTCGTCCACATATGCCTCAACATCGTCATCCACATCCTCTGTCTCAGAGTCATCTCCGCCTCTCATCTCATTGATAAGATCACTGACGCTTCTGGTGGAAACGATTCCTTTAGGAACAACGCTTGTCTTCTTTGATGTAGCATGTGTCTGAGGTGCTACATCATCTTCAGTCATTGCAGCAAACTCATCCTCGCTACCGATGCCATCCTCACCTCTCATCTCATTGATAAGATCACGAATACTGCCACCACTTTCCGGTACAGACACTATTGCCTTCGGAACCGTCTTTGCCTTCGTTCCGTTACCAACATACTCAAACTGAGGATCTCCAGCTCTTCCGATTGTTCCGTCATCATCAATCACGAGATTTTCGTCTGACGTAAGCATGTCTCTCATTCTCTGGATCTCCGGGTCAACTGATACGCTTGTAAAAGGTACATAAATCTTCTTCATGACCAATGCCTCATTCTCGTTGTAGAGATCCTCTCCAGGTCCCATATACCCCCCATTGATATGAATATCTCTCATTCTCTGAACCTCTGGATCAACTGATACACTTGTAAAAGGTACGTGTCTCTTCATAACTTTGTTCTCCTTTGCTTAATATTTTTTGCCCACTTTTGTGGTTCTATTACTTTTAACGATTCACCAAGTCGTTTATCCATTTTATCGGATGAAAATTTTAGTTTTTTCAGTCCTTACATAGCGATTATTCCATAAAGGCAATATGGGCTTCTGGAACTGCATGTTTGATTGTTCCATCATTAATACCAGCGTCATCAAATCCCGATGCTAATACCTCTATCATTCTCCGAATTTCGGGGGCTTCATTTGCATATTCTTTCATAATCCTTTAATCCTCTCTTTCTTCAATAAATACTTCTTCTACAGCAGGTTCAGAAATTGAGAGTTCTCTATAATACCTAACCGCAGGAGAACCAAAATATTCTATACATTGGTTCATTTTCCTTGCCATATGAGTTTCTCCTTGTAAATCACCAGTAATATCGAATGTGGAGATTCCACTTCATTAATCTACTATGTGCCATTGTCTGTATATCTGTTTCTCAGATAATCCACAAAATTCAACGTAATCTTTTGCGTCCTTTTCATCATAAAAACATCTTTCAGGCTCAAGAGGATTTGTCTTATCGTCTACAACATAAACAGAACACCTAGGCACACGTCTTGATGCATCTATCATTGGTTCTATTACATAGCCACACTCAGTGCATCTATAGAATTTATTCTTATAAATATCCTCTTGATTTATTGCATTTATTTTTTCGCTTTTTTTGCATACGCATAATTCTTTCCAACGCTCTTTCAAATTCTCAGATTCCTTTTCCACCTCGAGAATTTCCGATTGATCGTCATACCAACGTTCTGCAAAACAAGTTTTCATTTAAACTCATCTCCTTTGCTATATAGTTCCTGGTCCTAGTCTGGTAAACAACTCCCATATACGTGGTTCTTCTATCCCAGTCTCAAATGCTGAAATCCAGTTAATTGTCATTTTTGCCGTATCAACCGCTGATGCATTTTCAAAATTCACATTATATATGGGCTCAATATATGAACATCTTAAAACCGGATACAGTTCACCCATATCAGATCGCAGCAAATGTGGAATCCAATATTTGTAAGGATATCTTTCTTTAACAATCATCTGTAATTCATCAATTGACGGTCTTAAGAAAAATGCTTTGGAACTGAATATCCTTGCACTTGCTTCTCTATGAGTGTCAGGAAAATTATCTTCATACAGAATGGCAATATCATATTCTCTATCGCATTTTTCTCCCTTGCTTATGCTCTTATCAAGGAATTGCGGACAATAATGTATTTTCCAGCACACAGTTCCATTATTCAGAATAATGAATTCAGCCTTATCTCCCAGGAAATCACTCATCGCTGCTATCTCCGCTTCAAGCAGCTCCGGATTTTCTTCATACCACTGTTTCTTATTCTCTGCCATGTGAGTTCCATCTCCTTGTTTTTATTGACAATAGCTTAACAAAAATCTCCATTTTGCAAGAAAGTGGGACTTTCATCCTACTTTCCTTCATGGTCATATTCCCTTGCAAAACCTACGGTCTGTACATGATTACCTTCCCAGACTTCTCCGTATCCTTGTTGTAGTAGTAAGCCTTGATGGCATCTCTGTTAGGAACATCAAATTCACATCTTACCAGCCGTACATTGTCAGACATGGCATACTTAAGGTTCTCAGTATCCCCAACAGAAGTGATATGTATTGGTGCTGCATTGAGCAGGTATGCCGTATTACTTCTGAGGTTCTTGAAGGACTTGGCGTATACAACCGTAAATCCTCTGTCGCAACTGCTCACTTCCAAAATCTGCTTCATACTCTCAACGCCCTGGTTTCTCCTGATTGATCCGGCAGACTGAGTTAATTCCGTGTACTTATCCGGCTGGACAAACACGTTTACAACATACGCTTCACCCGCACCTGTCTTCTGTCTCTCAAGCTCCTCAAGCTGCTCCTGAACAGATTTGTGGTAATGAATCGTAACACTGCCTCGTGAGGTTATCCGTGCCGCATCATATTCCCCGAAGAAATGCATCTCGGTCTGCTTATCACTCACTCCCATACGCCAGTTCATAACCGAAGATACCATCGAATTCAGAATTCTCTCATCCGCCCCGGTGAGAATCATATTCTTGATTCTCCGAGGATTGATGGATACCTCTATATCATCAAGAATAGTATCAATATCAACCTCAGACTCATCCTTACGAAATGCTACAGATCTTCCAATTCTGATCATCTGACCTGCTGCAGGCTGTGACACAGACTTCGCATTACGCTTCAGTAGAATGCTCTCGCTATTACCGTTCATTGAAACAATAACCTGGATAAAGGTTGCAATAATATCTGTTGATGCAAAGTAGCACTGCACAACAGCATTATCAGCCTCATTCTGTCCCATATAGGAGCTATAAACGGTATGCCCCTTCTTCAGTAGTGAAGCTCTCTGAATCCCCGTATTTTCCCTTCCTGTGTCGGCACTTCTTTCTGCAAGCATGCTTCTCGCTGCATTCTGAGGAGTCTTAAATACAAACCTGGATGTAAAGTAATCCTTCAGCGAAGCCGTAAATCCGTTTCTCGGATTATCGCTTACCGCTCTCTGCGATGACAAAATTACATGAATACCGTATGTAGCGCCTTTCCTTACCAGCTCTGTCATATACGCAGCGCAAGATGCACCATCAAAAAGCGACTGGAACTCATCAATCAGAATCACCATTCTCGGCATGGACTGGATCTCAGCCCGGTAATCATCATATAAGCTTCTGAAATCCTCATACTTCTGAACAATCACTCCAGTCAGGTCTTCCATCTGCTCGAAGAGTCTCTGCCTTACCTGCATTTCCTGAACATAGTACTTAAGAAATGAGAGCATAGCATCCGGATCCTCATCATTAACAACAGTATCAACTGACTTCAGATTGCCCTTTGCGTAGACATTGAAATCGGCTCCGTCCTTAAAATCACCAACAGCGATTCTCACCTCTTCCGGAGAGTAATTTGCAAGCAACTGGAAAATAATCGTATGTAACAGACTGCTCTTTCCAACGCGGACATCGCCGATGATAAGCCCATACGGTCTTTCAGACGAAATCTCAAATGATGCTTTTTTGCCATTTTCATCGATACCGAAGTTAACTGTCAGTCCATTTGCTGAACTCTTCTTCTGCCACTCTCCATCAGGAGGAAGTGCCTTTCCAATCGGAATAATTGCGAACTGCTCTTTCTTAGCCTCCAGCTTGCACTTTACCGATGAGATACGTTCCTGATCAGTATCGCTCTTAAGAAGAACCCATGTGCTACTGTTAAGGTAAAAGCCATTGTCGCGTACAGGAATTACTGTCGCTGCTTCCTTAACGCTTGCAACAAACTCAGACAAAGCTCTGTTATTCCCGTAATCTCTGTTCTCAATCGAGCATATTACATAAACTCCGGCCTTCTCCCCATTGTTCATTATGCGGAGAATCTGATCATAATATTTCGGTTCAACATTCGCGATCATGTCATTGATAATAAGGCACTTCCTGTTGCGCTTTGACAGAGACACTCTGTTGTATGCTTCAACACTTTCAAATCTCTCACCCAGGCACTTTTCATATGTATCTGCGATCAATTTTTCAAGCCTTGCCAGACCTTCTGTCACCTGAGCATCAGTACTAAGAACTGACACTGCATCATATCCGTTCAGCGGCTGAAGCTGTCTGTATGAACTTCCGAGCCCCTTTACATCAATCAGAATGATATCCATGTGGTCACATGAATACGTAATATCTGCAGCCATGGAGCACAATGTCTTGGATACACCATCTGCTCCGTCATACGAGAAGAGCATATTCTCCTTGATGTTATCCATCTTCAGACGATATCCCACCCTGTCATCGTACAGATCAACATTTTCGCCGGAAAGACCAGCTTCGGCAAGGAATGATACGTTCTCGTTGCAGAACCAGCACTGTCCTACTACTATGGACTTATCAATCTCATCGAGGACTTCTGTCTCATCGTGAAACTGCCCCAGCCCCTGAGCAAACAGTTCATACGTTCTGGCAATACCCACACGCATCTCTTCCGGAACATCCTGAAGTCTCTCATCCCTGCCACTCTTCTCACGTTCAATGCGGGCATTAAACACCTCACCGCATTCTCTCTGCTGAGAAATCAGGTCTGGGAAACATATCAGTGCTTCGGCAAGGGCAAGAATCTCATCTCGGGCTTTAATAATCTTTACATAGTGACTCTTACGATAGGGTCTTACCACCCCACCCACAATATTACTGATTGCGGGTGGAATGAATGCCTGGTTGAGATCTGAGACAAGATCATCAAATCTGCTTACCGCTTCTGTAAGCTTTCTCTTCACAGTCTGTGGATTGTCTGTCTCCGAAACATAAGAACCTCTGCCACATTTCCTGATATATCTGGACTCCATCCTGTGAAAATGAGGATCTTTAATATCTGAAAGTGTCTCCTTCATGTGCTCCACAGCATGTCTGGCAGTATTATCCCTTCTGCGCTTCTCAGCGGAACAAAGTCTATCCGCACTACCTTTCGTACTCTGAAGCTGTCTCTCGAGCTGCTGATATTCTCCGTTAATTCTCTGCTGCTTCGCATTTGCCGTTCTGACAATCTGCTCAACTTTTTCAATTGTTGAGCCCATGAAATCTGCGAAAAGGCGTGCATCTGTGGTTGCTTCTATATATCCCTTATTCTGCATATCATGACCCTCCCAATATTCCGCAAATGATTGCTATTACAAATCCGATAATCAGAATGTAAAAAAGTATCATCACTACAAAACAAATGATTGCTACGGCAATCCCGGTAGCGACAATACCCCCTACCGATGATAACGCCGACAGGATGTATGCCCAGAGGTTGTAATCAACTGATTTCGCGCAGAAAATGCCGTACAGGATGCTTCCAGCAAGAGCGCCAGCAAATACAACAAAGGGTCCAATTGTTGCAATGAAGCCACCATCACTTCCATAGACCTCAGTTCCAAATCCCTTGGTTACCCCAACTGCGATCAGAAGTGCCATAATGATGGAGATAACCCAAAACCAAATGATTCTTCCCTCACTCACCTGATGAATCGGTCTGTACGCTGTCCTTGCATGCGCAGGTGCAGCAACAGGAGCCGAAGCATAGATGTTTGTACGATTTCCGGCATTATTTACCACAGTCGCCGGATGACGATGGATTGAACCATCTTCAGCTACATAAAATTCACTTGCCATAGCCGTATCCTCCTTGTATTTGATGGAATGAGTACCTGCTCATCCTCTTATCATCTATAACGATTTCCCATGTATTTTCTCCATATTTATTTGAAGAGAAATCCAATATCCTTGCTGATACTGGATTTTTCTCTTTGATAGGGACGGATTCTTCCTCAGTGACAAAATGCCACATATTCCGGGAATACCCTCTCAATAACCTGTGTAATATGCGTTACAAGTACAACCTCGCATGAATACTGCCCCAACTTACTCTTATCCAGATGTTCGTGATTCTGTGCTGGAACAAATACAATACTATCTCCATTATTTTCTATCTTGATAAGAGTATTCCGGAGGATGCTCTTACATATTTTCATTGTCATCCGCCTGATACTGTATTAACGATGGTGCTGTCGTATTTCTCCATAATGATTTTGTTCTCGGGAATGATTATCCTTTTCTTTGCAATAATAAGTGCTGATCCTTCTATCACCTGGATTTCAATATTCTCTTTCTAAATTGCTGTTAATGTTTTATTCTTAGCCGTTAATAATACTGTGTTCATATCACCTACCTCCTTGTTTTTGATAATCCAATTATGTAATTGAATCGGTGACATAAGCAGTAACCAAAATGGCCAATGTCGGTAGATAATTGGTGGATTAACACGCACAAAAAAACCACCAGAAGTTTCCCTCTGGTGGTACAGTAATCATTTACTTCACTTTTTCATTTAATCGTCGGACAATAAATCAGCTAATGTCGGGTTAGAGGACAGTTTTATTTGCAAGAGTGCTTTTCGAATAGCATCGGCGTCGTACCTATTTAGTATTGTAGCCATCAAAACAGTTTTCTTCTTAAAGTCATCACAAGAGTCTAACTCCCTTAAGAGCAAAGAGGCCCTTTCTGTCTTCTGTTGAAGATTGGCATTTAATATATAATTCACTCTATCAATATCTTCTACCAGTTGCTCTATGCATGCTGCATATTCTTCATTTTCCATCCTCATACCTGATGTCAAATCAACACAAGCATAAGGTAATCTTTTGTCTATACAACAATCAAAAATAGCAAATGCTCGTGCTCCATCATCAAGTAGATTTTTATCCGTCATAATATAATTTGTCAACTCGGCATAAAAATCTTCCTTGCTAAATCCTGCATTAAGAAATTCTTCAAGATGACCATCGACTATACGTTGATATCTTCTGGTGTAAGCATGCTCCGTCTCTTCATTAAAAACCTCTGGTATTTCTATACTCTCATCTGTTCTTGTATTTTTAAACCCCCTTATAAATGTCTCCATCAAAGTAGGTCGATCCTCTATGCTTGTCTTTTCGATAATCTGGTACGCTGCTACACACAAATTCAGATTAGCCCTCGCATGTGATACCAAAAAGTTAATTTTCTCAAAATTTGTTTGCTGTGCCATAATAATACCTCCTCATATAATCAAGTCTTTTTTGTTGAAATTACAGGCTTTTTCAGACTTATATATCTCAGTGAATAAGCCGGAGCTATGAGCATTTCGATGTATCAGGTACTGAAATAGTGGTTTATAGGTATACGAAATAAAACGTCTTTAGTTTACGCTTTACTGGCCTTGTGTATACCCTTTCCTCTATGGCAGCTAACCTCCTATATCCACCAGGATCATCTCCGTCTCCGGAGGTCCTAACTTCCTTCGTCCTGCCTGCCCATAACCAGGGTGTCAGCTGTGCTCCCTAACGAGGTCCTGCCCCATGGTGTCTATTTCTGCCGACTACTGGCTCATTCTTTGTATTTTTGATTACTGACTCGCTTCCTGTCCCAGCACTGTGTTCAGTGGACGTTATCTGTTACATTCTGCTTTATTCAGTGGCTGCCCACGTGACAGCCTCCACTATAGTTACTTGTCTCTCTTACGCAGCCTGTAGATAAACTGCTGGTCTCTTGATGTCACTGACCATCTTCTTTGGATCATAGTCCACTCCTTTTGTCAGCATGGCATAAAAGACGCGTATCAACTTGGCTGATATCGCCATAAGTGACTGCATTTTCTTCAATGGATTCAGCCTTCTGGTTGTGTAATAATTATGGAGTTCTCTAAACTCCGGATTCTTCGCCACAAGCGACATTGCAACCTCAAACAGCAGATATCTGAGTCTCTTTCTGCCTCGTCTGCTTATCGTTGTCTGTCCTTTGTGCTTTCCCGAGCTGTTCTCAACCAACGCCAATCCTGCAAGCTTCTGCAGTTCTTTTGGATTGCTGAACCGGCTTACATCACCTACTTCTGCAAGAAATCCAGACACAGTCTTAATTCCTACGCCTTTGATATCCATCAGCTTTTCAGCCATCGGTATCTACTTTACCAGTTCTTCAATCAATGTCATTACCTCCTGAAGACGATTATTTCTGGATTCATAATCCCCAAGCAGCATTCGTATTTCCATTCGTGCAGCCATAGATCCTTCTTTTGCTCCGACGCTGTGCCTTGCAGCCTCTATCAGAATCTGTGCCCTCTTTTTGCCAACTGCTCTCATCTTTGCATCCCGCCAGATATGGTTCACTCCTTCAACACCCAACGTCAGGATGTCTTCTGGAAGAGGAGCCTGTTTCAGAATCATCATTCCACTTACTGCATCAGGCTTTCCGTACACTGTCTTGTATTCAGGAAAATATATATTGAACCAATGACTTATCCTGTTCTGGATTCTCGTAAGTTCTGACTGGATCTGAAACCTCATATTTGAAGCGGTTCTCAGATCTGCATATACACCCTCAGGCAGATATGGGATCATATATCGTCCCTCTTTTACCAATCCTGCGATTACCTTTGGATCCTTACGATCATTCTTTGTCGGATTATTGTCATCGAGTTCTTTTGATTTTTTTACATGATGAGGATTCACAAGCACCGGTGTCATTTCATTATCCTGAAGATATTTTCCAAGATTAAACCAGTAGTGTCCTGTCGGTTCCATCCCTGGTACGACCTTATCCTTTTCATGCTTTCCCTTGATATCGGAGATCCATGCTTTGAACATTTCAAATCCGGCTTCGCTGTTACTGAAGCTGAATGGCTTCTTTGAATACTCAATACCTCTGTAATCAAACGCTCTTGCATAGTGTGTTTCACTTCCTACATCAATTCCGATTACCAAAGTTTTTTCTGTTATTGCTTCTATTTTTTTATTCTGTGTGTTAGACTTCATTGTAGATACCTCTCTGTTCAATAAGATTTTTACTAACCTGCCAGTCAGTAGTCTCATTGTGCTCTGAGGTATTTTTATTTTTCAACGTCTACATTTTTGAATTATACAGGAAGCTCCCTTTAATATTTTATTAGATTAGGAAACAGCTTCTGTGCTTCTTTTTCTAAATCTTCTTTTGTCTCAAACAATTCCAAATCTAGATCACTTAGCCACATTAACACCAAGTATCCTTCTGCTTCTCCATCTCTTCTCAGCTTGTACCACCAGCTAGCAACCTCCAAAAGATGTCCCGAATCCTTATACTGCCTCAAAAATGTCAATCCTGTATTATAATTATAATGTTCTTTATTCCAAGATATATAGAGAGCATAATTTACTAATGAATATGGTTCACAATACGCAATACCTGCTTGCAATAATTCTTCTACCGAATAAGATATCCCCTCGTAATATACATTTTTAATCTCACCTCGCCTCAACATATATGCTAAATTATTCCGGCAAGACAGCACATCAAAATGCTTCAAATATTGTTTTTTTGCTTCTTCGTACATCCCTTGCGCATAATAATCAACATGTTCCTCTACATCCCCAACACTTTTGATTTCTTTTAAAAAATCCTCTAACTCAGTGTCCTTCTTTGCCTGTTCGGTTTCTAGTGTTAGCTTGAAATTTGACAAATCAAGATCTTCTATCAAGTTTCTGCCTTCTGGAACATAATCCTTTATTTGCTCAACACTTTGAAGAAAAGCTTTTTCTAAATCGTCGTTTTTAAGTTTTAGTCTTACTTTTCCATCCTTTGCAGTCTTTTCTATCTCCCTTACCATTGATTTTCTTTCATCATACTGCATCTCCGACAGCAAAACTAAAAGCTTTGCAGCCCTCACTTTGTTAATAAGATTTTCCGTTTTCTTATAAATATTCCTTATTCTCTCTATTAAATCAATAGCATCATACTTGAGGCTTTCTAAATATTTTCTGCTAATAGCAACGAATTCACATGGGTATAAAGAAATATGCTCAAAACACTTGGTAAATGTTCCGTCACTTTCATCAAACAAAGCTCCACTTTCTCTATATTCTGAGATAGCAATTCGAAGAATATATCCAAAAACTGTTTCCTTAAACCATGATTCTTCATATTCAACAGTCTCTCCAATAGAGAATACATCTGAGAAAGTCACCAAGTAGTCTCTTCGCATTTTCTCATGTTCATCATCTACTATCCCTCGCAGGATAAAATCCGAGTATTTTACTAAACCACCTTTTTCTATTCCATATCCATAATGGGTTGCTTTATTACAACGAATCAACCATGTAGCCAATACAAGTATATTGATTGCAATCACATCTGTTTCAAATGTGCATTGATCAATAAGTCTTTCAACACAATTGTATGGATCACCATCGCCCTCATATCCCATAATAGCTGCAATAAGCATATAGCAATCCGAAAAATCATTCGCTTTTAAAGAATCTTTTCCTAAACGAATTGCTGTTTCTTTTACAATATGTTGACTACTAGTAAGGTCTTTTGAATTATGAATCATATCAATAATATTGGTGTTGATAAAATTCGTAAAGAAAGCGTCTAATGCATCGTAAATACTTTGTTCACTTACCTTGCAATGCCATAGGCAATAGAAAAGCGGTGTCGCTATTTTGTCTCTGAATAAATCTTTTTCTATTTCAGCTAGTTTCTTATTTTTGTTAACAACAATTCTTATAAATAGGTCATTTCCCTCTTCCTCATTCATAGCAAATAATCGCTGCAAATCCGCATTTTTTGAACTAAAAAGGCGCCAACTATTATCATTTCGAACGATCAAATCAAATAGTTTTTCCAACTCATAATCGTCAAAATTCACTCCCGGCATAACTGCTAACTGTATTAGCAAGGACACATAATAGTTTGTATCAGATATATCCGTACTATTTGAATTATCCGAAAGACTGAATAAAGTAGTAATTATATCATCCCTTAACTCTATATCCAACATGACAATAATAATTATTATCTGATTCCAAAAATCATCTTTTTCCCGGATATGTTCCTCTAAATAATCTAATCTGCTCTTTCGCCTAGTTTCCCTGGAAAAATTGTTGGTTGTTATACAATATGCGACCAAATAAGCCTGGTACTGTCTATGAACAAAATCATATCCCTCTGTGTTCTTGCTGACTAGATGACTTCTACAGAGGAACTGTATAAACTCATCAATACTTGATTTATCTTCAAGCCATTCTTGCTGATAATATCTTTTTAAATCCCTTCTGGATTGGCAAATATACTTTTCTAGAGTATCATGCCTTACCACAATCTTTTCATTTTCTGATACCGCCATTTGATAGGCAACCTGCGACAACTGTCTCATTACATCTTCGTAATTATACCTAGCATAATTATTCCAGCTCAGCCATAATTCAATTGATCGTCCATATATCTTAACAAAATCTGAAGGCAAACAACTGTCATAGCTGCTTATCATTAATAAACTCGTCAATTCCAAAGGATTCTTAATCAAATCCTTGACATTGGAATTTTTGTATAATGGAACCAAAAAATCCTTATCTACATCAAGTTTTTCACGACCACTTATTCTATTTAATGCAGCATACCATCTTTCTGCAAACTCCCTCACCGTGTCTTTGGGGTCACCAAAATGTGGTGTCAAACCATCTATAACATATTCTTTAGCAGACAATTCAACCCCATCTCTTTCAAGTCGTGTTTCCTTAACACTCTCCATATACTCTCTATATCGAGATGATAAATAACACTTATTTCCGCGTGAAAACGCATCTAATCCTTCAAGAAACGATACACGAAATCTTGTACTTGAAAACTCTTCAACGCTATCGATAATGTAAATTGGTTTTTTTATTGAAGATAACAGTCTGTCCACTTCATCGTCAGAAATATCATTCTCAACTAAAGATCTTATAGCCTCTCTGATTACTCTAGCAAAGCCTTCGGGCTCAGACACATCAGGATAATCTTCCTCTTTTAAGTCTCTAACACTGATAAAGAACGGGCATGCTCCTTCCATTATTCCTAACTTAGCACAAACACCTTCAATAATTTGACGATCACCAAATAGCCCCCCTTTATTATCAAATAGTTCAACATAATACTTATAAGCATATGCCAAACTATACATTTTTAGGAGAGTAGTCTTTCCCCCTCCCGGAGCAGATAAAAACCATATCCAATTTAAGTCTTCTTTCTCCTGAGAATCGCATTCTCCATCTTTATTGAAATTGGATTCCTCAGTATTCTTATCGTTTCTAAAATTCTTTTGTATTAAATCATCTGAATCCCCTTTCTGCGAATCAAATTCCACATTTTCTATTCTCTCAGCATTCTTCTCCTCACTGTATGCTTTATACATCAACTCATCGACAGTTACTTTCTGCGCATTGAATTCTTCTTTTTCTGACTCATCAGTGTTTACTTTTTGTTTACTTAACTCTTCTTCTTTTTCTAATTCAGCGATTTTTGCATCTATAGCTGCTATCATTTTGTCAATATCGCTGTTTTGTATACCATCTCTAGTAATGCCCCTGTCAAATATAGGACTCTTTCCGCTCTCATACTTCTCTCTCTCAACAAAGGAAAGGTGCGTGTAAACATCTTGAAGTTTTATTTCAGCTCCGCCTGCCATCATAGCCGCTGGAATAGAAAAGGCATCATACGCCTCACAAAATTCAATAGTTTTTCTTAAATACAATTCTAATAATTCATCATTTTTCATCATATGAAACTATTCTACCTCTTCTCACTTAGATACCATGAAACAGCACTATTGCATTCTTCCAATTGTACTTTTAATATTTCATCCATCCATAATACATAGTCCTTATTGTCTAAGTTACGATTCGTATATACATTTTCTCCATAATACTTTAGTAAAATATGAGCAACTGCTTCTTGAATATAGCTCTTTTCTATTTCTGTACAACTCGAATCATTCCATCGTGCTTTAATATATTCTATAAAGATTTCCGAAAGATCAAATCTAATATCGTCTGCATTAGTGCCATAATCCTCAAAAAAACGAACATCCGTAAGATGCAGAACCAAAGATGCTGCTATCACCATTACATAGTAACGACTCTGATACGGCAACATATTCAACTGAATTCTCACATCAGAATTACTGTTCTCCTTGAAAAGTCTCAATAAACATCGCGCAGCCAAATGATAGGCAAATACTATGGTTGAAAATTTAACCCGTCCATTGATAAATTCCATTAACGCTACATTTGTAAAAAAAAGTTCTCCTAATTCTTCATCATCTTTATTCCCGGCAAAGATCATATTAAATCTTTTATTTCCCTCTGATTCTATCTTCTCTATACACGCTCTAATAAGCGACAACATTTCCGTTTGCAAGTAGACCAATCCATCATCTTCCCCAGATAAGCACAAATACTTAAACGCTAATTCTTCATATACTCTTTTATATTGTTCTTTGTACACGGTTAGTTCTCTTGATGTATAGCGAAGCATAATCTGTTCAATTATTCTCTCTATCGACTCATAGAATGCACTTTTCCCTTGAAACTCTCTTACTATCCACACTATCACTGCCGGAGTACACACTATTTTTCTCAAGTAATAATTTCTAATAACATAGTCATATAAATACTCTGCATCATCAGATTTGGAATAACTCATATAGCTCTTTACATATTGCATAAAAACTGTTTTGTCTTCAACAATATTTCTATTCGATATCGAATACTTTTTGTATCCATTAAAGTCCCCCCCCCAGAACAAAGGTCTAGTCGACATTACTATTCTTGAATTAGCCCCCAATTCAATATCGCGCTGAAATGCATTTAATCTTTTTATCAGTTTTACCCTGTTATCAAGGGAAATTTCATCAAATCCATCAACGAGTAAAATCAATTTCTTACTCATGTTATATTTCCTTAACAGCTCATTAAATGTTTCTCTTGTAATGTATCTATCAATTCTAATACTTTCTATTTTCGCCAAAACATCATATATCCATCCAACTACATCACCGTCCCCTGGCATTTTGAAATCAAAGTTCTTGCATTCCAAATAGATGCAGAGATATGATTCATCCACACTATGAAAAAGCCTTATGTTTTCGTATTTACGTATGTCATCTTGCAACAAACTCATTCTGTATTTATATGACGCTGCCAATAAGATACTTCTCATAAATGTTGTTTTACCATATCCATTTGGTGCCTCAATCAATATATTTTGATCGTATAAATCCAGATTATTTATATTCCACTTGCAATCATTTCCGCTTTCTTGTATCAATGGCAATTGATACACATCACCTATTTTAGCTATTATCTCATCATTTTTATGCTCGCCCTCTTTTTGAGCAGAAAGACTTTCATAACGATTCCAGAATAAGTCTGTCAAAACTTTTTCGGTCTTATTTTCAATTTTGGGCAAAAGTAGTGTATAAGACCCATTATTTCTCAAAATTCCGCTATTCGGTTTGTTAAGTATTGTAATCTTAGTTGGATCTTTATCATCTTTTTTACAATTACAAGGAATTCCTTTCTCATTCAACTCAATTTTGAGTTTCTTTATCAACCCCTTTATATCGGCATTTGCATCGCCAACTATTTTAAGCGCTAGTTCTGTCGTTTTGTATTCTTTTCCCTCTCTTGATAACAACAATAAAAACAATTTCCATCTTTGATTATCTCTTATCGTAAAGCTTTTCCCTTCTTCCTCGGGATTCAAAAAAAGAATCTTTTTATTCTCTTCATCTACCGCAATTGTTTCTTCAATATTTAAGTATCTCATCTCTTCATCTCCAAAAGCCGTAATGGCATCTAATAATCCACCAACAATCTACAAAAAATCCACCCATAATCCACTGGTTCATCTATTTCTACAACTGACCACACCGTTTCCGTAAGAAAATCAAATCATCAAAAGAAGCGGAGGTAACGAATATGAAAAATAATAACAAATATTCAAAAACTCAAGCACAGCTCAACCTTGAAAGCACTCTCCAGCTCATCAAAAACAAAGGAATAATTCCTAGCCAGTTAAAATCCAATTCTGTAAACAGCCTTTTACACAAAGAACTCTCGGAGGCCTTAACAGCAATGATCTTTGTTCTTCTTCACGAGCAGGATACTCATGCTTTAATTACTTCAATTGCTAATGCGTACACTTCTCAGTACTATGAAGATAAGCATGAATATGATCTTCTGTATGAAGCTGTCTCACTTACCTTCTTAGGCCTCTACAGCACTATAAAAAAATCAACGACAAAAATGATCAATGGCAAGCCGGTAAAAATCAACAATATCGGCCGTGTAAGAATCGATACGCTTTTTGATAAGCCTGAGTTCTTTGTATACAATCTTAGAGCTTACATATAGCATAATATTCTTACAGATCTTGCTCGTAGCTATGGTGCAAGTGCTAAACACACCGAATCCGACACAATAGTTTCTGACCAAGATAATGAATCAATCAACAAGCTTGACTCCATGAAGTATAACAAAAACAACATTGAAAGCTCCACAGATATTGCAAACAGTGTTGCTAATAAGATCACGCTTGAAGAAGATATGTATTCATTAGTATACGCCGTTATCAATCGATTCTGTGACAGAAAACCAGTTGCTGGCTACGTTTATCTTTCAATAATGAACGGTTCCTATGATCCAATGACTATGGTAACCGATCTTAAATCAAAAGATTTTAACCAGCTTTTCCACGCAGTTCTTAACGAACTCGAAACAACCTACAATGTTGATCTTAGTGCCTACAACAACACGAACTTTAGTGCCGACAAATACCTTACATCGTTCAAAAGCATCTCAACCGAATCGGCCCGGGGAAGAATCGACCGTCTTGCCTCACAAACCAGAGGAGATGTACAAAAACTCCATGCTTATGAGGTTGCAAAAACGAACATTCACATGTAACACATCCGTAATCTGCACGATTTTGTTTTAATTCACTCCCTATATCTCTTCCGGATATTGGGAGTGAATTATGCTACAGATATCTATTTTCCCCGTGAAAATTCTTCAATATCATGATCCGGAATATATTCAATTATCTCACCAAAATCAGTATCCAGTATCTTACATATTCGTTCTAACACTTGAATAGTTACTTCTTGATCCTTTTTCATTCTTGTCATAGTATTGGGCGCAATATCCGCCATCTTTCTTAGGTCAGCAGCGCTCATTTTCTTATCAATTAATTTCTTCCATAGTTTATTATATGATATAGCCATTCTTTCACCTATCCATCATAAACACTGTCGATATACTCTTTTTTATTATAACTAAACCATTCTCTCTCCGTCAATTACGTTTTCGCATTTCGATGCGAGTTTACGCTATCACAAGCATTATAACTGCTATTGAAATTGCGCAAATGGTGAAATGTAGGGCTTATTCTCATCTAAACTATCGGGTAGATCAATGGTATTACTACCGCATCCTCAAAGAACCGTACGTGAGAGTTCCCCCTTTCATGTGGATTCAATCTTTATAAATATCACAACAAAAAGCTTCGGCAAATGAAAACTGCTTAAAACTTAAGCATTATCGGCTGAGATTTATTAAGTATACCATTTTGGGGACAAAAAGATTCAAACTTAATCAGTAACAGAAAGATCCATACAAAGAAGCGCCTGAACCGACATTTGCCGGAACTGGCGCTTCTTTATCTACGGACTTATTTTACAGCCCCTTATTATTTTAATGGCAGCTTTTAATGGCAACTGTGGCGAAACTTTTATCGCCCCTAGATACTCATCTAGTTTATTTACTTGTATCATTAGCACAGTGTTAGTAATCAGCTATATTCACTTACCAAACACGGTCATCAATTATAATATCTGAATAATTTTTGATATTTTTTGTTGATTCCAAAGGCGTAAGTCTAAATGCTCCATTGCCGATATATGTTATTGATTTTGGTATGCAAATGGAATCTATATTAGTTTCACTGAATGCCATGTTCCCAATATATGTAAGCGTTTCAGGAAGCACAACACTTGTAATATGCGTACGTGCAAATGCACTTTCTCTAATCTCGGTAATACCTTTTGGAATAACAACATCTTTTTGAATGCCTATATATAAGAGCAACTTATTATCTGATATTATAAACTGACTATTCCAATCAAGATTTTTTATATGAATCAGTTCTTTTACATAGTTGCTACAGTCGCATGCACCATTTTGAAAATTGACGCTATAAATTTGATCGCCTAACCCTATCATACTATCAAAGTGCATATAGAATTCCATACCATTATTGAACACCAAAGAAATATGTCCATCACAATCTTCAATCATACCACTTTTAGCTCTATAACGAATTTCTCTGAGCTCTGATAACTTTAAATTTGTACACTCACAATCAATAACCAGATTACCATTTTTATCAACTCCATAATCTGCATCACACTCTGGATCATCCGAGATAATAATCCTGTCATTAAAAGAATTTCCTGTAATTTTACATACTTTTTCCAATATCCTTGTGAATTCTTTCACGAAAGTTTTTCCATCCATTTTGAAACAACTATATCCTCCTAGTCCATTCATAATTTTATATGTTGCAAATGAAACACATTAAATATCAAGTCCATTAGCAATACGCACAGCATGTTCCCTCTGGGATTCACACACACCTTTTGTTCTCTTCCATGGTTGTACATCCTTGTTTTCATGTTCTCTACTCATTATTACGTTACTCTGCATATATCGGCACAAAAACACGGTTATTGCATACTCTCATCATTTTCATAAAAATTTTTCTATTATTATATTACTTTCATAGCATCAAAGCAATATATTGTCATCTTGTTAACCTTAGGTATTACCAATGGGAAATATATTGATTTCAAGCCGTTAAGCTGCATTGTTGTCTTTGAATAATTCTAATTCTTTTAAAGCGGTTTCTTCTGTTGGAGCCGCATATATAAGCTTCAGATCAGCCATCAACTTTTTGATATCTTTGTATGAAACAAACTTTTTGATCTTAGCCGTGCAAAACGCGAAATCATCTGTATTTTTATTGAATCGTACGCATGCAATATCTCTTACCTACGTCCCGCAACATATTCTATCAACAACTTAATTTTATCTCACTATCTACCCTTATGCTTATCCATCTGCCCCCGATTTATCATCGTATCCGTTACATTCTTTTTCCCATCATGCTTTGCCATATACGCCTCAAAAGCATCAGCTCCATATACCGGCTGTTCTTCAGCAACTACAGCTAATCGCCCAGGAGGAAGATGTGTTGTTTCTCTTTCTGGTGTTCCATAGTTTTCCTTATTTTCTGACTTTGACTCTTTCCTGCGATCTCTCAGCTCCTGCATGCGTCTGTCCATGACATCCAGCCGAAGATTATCTACTTTGTCGATGGCAGCATCGAGGTGAAGTTCAAGCCCGGTATATACTTTCTTCTGCCACTCCCATGGTTTACGGAGATATGACTGGTTATCACGGGCTATATCATCCTGCACATCATCTTTTTTCTCCCTGCCAGCAAGCGCGCGGAAGCTGTCTGAGATCTGACGACTCGCAGTTCTCATACCTTCTGAGAATCCATCAATTCTTGCAAATATCATAATCATATCTATAGCATCACGATATGAAAGTAACGCTAAATCAACCATCTCTTTTCCTCCATTCTTTGCATAATGTTATCTGTATATAATCATTTTAAGACCTTCCAAATTCCATTTTTATTTGCACCTTCACGCTTTATATATCCGTTTTCCCTTAAATAAGTTATATTCTTCTGAACAGCCGTCTTTCCTATATTTAATATTTCCATAAGTTGCGGCTGAGTTATCTGGGAATTTTTTCTCATCTCTGCTAATATTTTCTGCTGTGTATCATTTAATTTCTTTTCATTATCTTCAATCACTTCATCCGTTTCTGCTTTCATAATATCAAATGGAATTGTAACCACTATTGAATTATCTCTAAACTCAAAGGCTTCTCTTCCATATATACTCGTTATCTGCGGAACACCTCTACCAGATCGTTCACTAATATGGAGTTGTAAAAAAATATCTGAAAGTTTTCTATTTACCGGAACGGATACCCCCAAATAAAAACCATTCAACGTCTGTTTTGGTGCCAAGGTTCCCCTTGACAATATTTCAATTCTATCACTATACACTGTAATCATGGGTGCATTTCCATCTATCCAACTATTATGAACAAAAGCGTTTATCATTGCTTCACGAAATGCATCCTGATTAAACAGTGGAACTTCTTTTCTTTGAACAACTCGATTCTTTTCATCTGCCTGTGGTATATTCAATACATCTCCATATTCAAGGACCTTATCCAGCGAATATAATAAGCAATTATTGCCAAATTCACGAACTGAATAAAGCTGTGATGCTTTATCTTTTCCTCTAAATATAGACACACGAATAGGAATCTGACTGTCATCAGACAACAACTGAGCTAACATATTATACTTTCCATCTTTATTACGAAGTCCCAGATTTTTCTCAAAAGTTGAGTTTTTCAATACTATTCCTTTATCCTCATAATATAAAAAAAGTTTTCTGAATGAAAGCTCCTGGTCATATGCTTCCTCACTCTCCATAGTTGGAAATCCATTTCTTAAAATGTCAAATAACTGTGACTCTCTCTCTGGGTATTTGTTAAGATTTACCTTACTAGATCCGATACGTAAATATCGAACACCATTGAATGCGGTTGGAACTTGTTTTGCCGCTGGGATCACAAGTACAACAACTTTCTTTGATTTAATAGTTAGCTCCTTAAAATAGAAACCGATATCTGGAACCACATTTCTTGCAAGATAATGTTCTAAAGGTTCATTCTTGACATCTCTATGATAAGTGAACGTAGTTCCTGTAAACTCATGTGTGTCATTATTCACGCCCCATACCAAATACGCGTTTTCTTTTCCCAGCAATGCCGCAACATTTGACATAGAAGAAATATACTCCCCTATACCATTTTCTTCATACCAGTTTTCCTTAAATTCAAACCACTCTTCCTCAGTGGCATATTCTGTTAATTCCTTAACGATCATCTCAAGATTCTGCATCTTCTCACCCCTTATACATATATTTTATACTTTTATCCCCCACTTTATCCCCCACTTTATCCCCCACTTTTATCAGTTCCAAGGTGGGGGATAAATTATCTATTGAATTTTATCTTACCACAATCGAAAACCTACTACCATACATATATTACAAAGTATCTACCATCTTCCTCGCCTTCTGCTCAGCGATACGCTCATGAATATTTGTATTATATAACTTATAAAGACTTGTATTCTTTCCGATCTGATTATCAAATGGTATTACAACATTACCACACTTTAAAAGTCCCATACCAGACTGACTGTTTGTGACAAAACGAAGCTGCGCATCTGACACGCCGATTACTTCTGCCATCTTTGCACTGTCAGTATTTGCCTGTTTCAATAGTGCAACAAACTCAGAGTTGGCAAGCATTGTGGTAGCTGTATAGTTCTGTAAAAGATCAACAACATTCTGTGTGATACCAGTACAGAGTCCGCCTTGCTTCCTGACCTTCTTCCAGAGCTGCTGTAAATACTTTGCGGAATACTCTGAATTTAAAAGAACATGAAACTCATCTATATAGAGCCATGTTGCCTTTCCTCTCTTTCCATTTTCCACAATACGCTGCTGTATCGACTCCATCATAACAAGCATAGTAATCGGGCTAAGCTCTGTTCCAAGGTCTCGTATACCATAAACCACAAAGCGGTTATCTACGTCTACATTTGTCTGATGATTAAAGATGTTAAGCGAACCATTGACAAAAAGTTCCAATGATAGGGCTACCTCCTTTGCTTCCTCCTCCGGCTGAGCCATAAGGATCTCATAAAAGTCACTCATGACAGGGATATACTTCTCTCGGCTTCTGGCTATATCTATATACATCTTTCTTACGCATCGGTCGATGATAGACTTCTGACGGGAATTTAACGAATCCCCAATACACTGCTCACAGAGTCCTAGCATGAACTCGCCCTTTTCTCTAACCCATCACTTTGTATCGTTCTGATCAAGATTCCAAACATCCATGGAAAGCGGATTCACATAATTATCTGTATAAGTAGACATATTTACTACTGTGCCTCCATAGGTATGAGCTACATCAAAATACTCATTCATAGGATCAATAACGATGATCTCATCATCACCGGATAAGAACACCGAACCCATCTCCATCTTACAGAAAAATGATTTACCTGATCCCGACACTCCGAAGGTAAATCCATTTTCATTTATCAGCTTCTTCCTGTTACCAATATTGATGTTCTTGCTTACCTGATTTATACCATAATAATTGCCGCCTGCATCATTAAGCTCCTGCACATTAAATGGCATAAGAACCGCAAGCGACTGGGTAAGCATAGTTCTCATTGTCTCAACCTGCCTGACACCAATCGGAAGAGCTGTATTCTGTTGATGAGCAAAAGATATTAATGGAACATACGCGAAACACACTACTTATTTCTACAGAACATATTTAACATTTCATTATAAAAAATAAAGACGTCCTGCATTTTTTCTATGCTGACGTCTTTATCTTATAATCCTATCTTGGGGCAATCTTATTATATCCACATTACTCAGTTAATTTTTTGTGTACCAGTTAGTGTACCATTTTTTTATGAATTATATAAATTTATACTAGATTTTATGTATCTAGCAATCACCGAAGAACCCTTGATTTATAAGGCTTTATCGATATTTATGAGGATATATAGAATTATGAAAATTAGGCTGATAAATAACGATACCTAATTTCATGTATACCTCCTTGGGGACGTTCCTTCTGTAACAAGGAGTGTCCCCTGTCTCTAATTCATGTCGATATCAACTGACTGTTTATTTCTTTGTTCTCTTTGTCTCAATATGAACACAGCAAAAACACAATATCCTTTATTCCAGACTCTCCGCAATACATCCGGCCCATTCTTCCAGATCATCAGCTCTTCTGTTCTCACCGCTCATATAGAAGCTGGCTACTATAAGTTTCTTTCCTTTTCTCATGATCACGCTCTCTGATCCGTCCCAGTAAGCATCTACATCATCCAGCCCTGCTATTGTCAGATCGATTGATTCGTAGTCTGACTGATTCTTCGCTCTCTTAAGATAAGCCTGATAAAGTTTATCTGCCAGCCACTCATTTTTAGCCTTGTGGTAGGTTATCACCAATCCACCATGACATATATTTCCATCTGTGTAAACTATATCGCCATACTCATAAACCTTATAATTTTCAGGCCACAGAATATCAGACCATTCACTTATCGTATTCACGTCATCATCGACATTATCTACCTTCTGGATATCATCGCAGGAAGCCAGATCAGTTATTGTCCGAAACGGAATTTCTCCCTGATATTCGGAAAGCGGCATCTGATTTCTAGCTGTGCCATCACTCAGTATAAGCATACATCCAAACACTATCATTGCCACATATGCAATTATTCCAACAACGGCCTTTACTGTGTATATTCTGGCACCTTTTCTCCAGTTTGTGCCTGAACCCAGACTATCCCCATCAAGTATTTTTTTGCGGAGCCTGTACAGACTCACAGCCTTAACCAGGCCAGTCACTATAAATATGATCACACACAATACGAGGGCAATGCTTATCAGGCTTCCTCTGTTTACCATCGATAGGAACGGCTGACTTGTAAAGACAAGTGCAAGATATACTATTATCCAGATGGACATCCATATTATGTTAAACCTCTGACTTCTATGCAGCGAATTCATCGCCATCGCCTGGACCTCAGGGTCTGTGTCCATCTCTCTGGCATCTATATCATCTGCTCTGTATATATGAAATACTCCATACTTTGCCACGTACTTCCATCCAAAAGCGCCGTTCAACTCCACCTCATCATCACTTGGTCCGTCGTTGTCATATATCACGAATCCTTTCTGAGCCGGCTGTAACCTATACTCCACCTTTTCAGGTTCGCACCTGTCAAACGCAGCTATTCCACGGAACACTCCACCATCCCGCAATATATACCCCCGCTCCGCCATATATGAGAGCCAGCACTCAACTCCGGTCACATCATAATCCGGACATGGTATGATGCGGTGCACACTTTTTGTATCTTCTTTCTCCACCATCTTTGAATCCTCCATATAAACTTTTTGTGAATAGTCCGCACTCCGCTGCAAATGAATCTCTACATTTCATCTGCTGCATCTTCAGCATCCCGCACACACATTCTAAGTCTTTCCACCTCCTGCTCATATGCAGATACGCCCTTATCTGTGATGCTGTATGTTCGCTTACGGCCTTCCACCTCCATTTCCCTTATCCACTTTTCCTTCTCAAACTTTCCCAATATGGTGTACAGAGTCGCCGGCCCGATCTTTACCCTTCCACCGGTTCTCTTCTCTATATAGTCTGCCACATCTATCCCACACATTGATCCTTTTGAAAATGCCATCAACACGTAGAACATGGATTCAGTCAGAATATCCATAGCTTTCTTTGGCATATTATCACATCTCTTTCCTAATATCGTTTATTGATATCATATAACGATATTGTATAGTGCATAAGGATATTTGTCAATACAACAAATATCCACTCTGATCTTTCTCGCCATGTATAGCATAATTTCAACTATGCTTACTGTTCTTTCGCTTTTTTCTTATTTCCTGACATAGCCATATAGAATATGACATTCAGCACGATACCTGCGCATGTTGCTATCGGCGCTGCAAGTCCTATATTTGTAAGGCTTGCATCCGGCTGGATACTCATATAGTACGCCAGAGGCAATCTCACAAGCAATGTCTGGATAAGTCCCTGTATCATGACCCACAGTGACTTCTCATGTCCATTGAAATAGCCTATCATGCTGAACAGCACCGCGGTGACTATAGTCTCAGGCGCAAAGCCCCTCAGGTACTCGAAGCCCCTCTGTATAACAGCCGCGTCAGTGGTAAAGATCGATGTCAGTTTGTCACCAAAGAACCACACACCAATGAATACCACCACGCCGACAGAGAGTCCTATGCCCATACCGGTAAGCATCGCTTTTCTCGCTCTGTCCTCTTTTCCGGCTCCAACATTCTGCGATACAAATGAAGCCATAGACTGCATAAGCGAACTTGGTACCAGCATGGCAAAGCTGACTATCTTGCAGGCAACGCCATATCCGGATGATGCCTCCAGTCCAAGTCTGTTGATAAATGCACACAGCGCTAGAAATGACATCTGCGTGAGAAATTCCTGCATTGCAAGTGGAAGTCCAACCGAGAGCAATCTTGTGCACTGTCTGTTTAATCTGAAATCTTTTCTTGATATCTTAAATGGAAGCTTTTTCTTCTTCAGCAGCACAAGCGCAAGGACAACACTGACCGCCTGGGCAGCCACTGTTGCTATGGCTGCACCCGCAGCGTCAAGATGACATCCCGCAACCAGGATAAGATCACCGATAACATTTACAATACATGCCACAAACACAAATATAAGAGGTGATTTGCTGTCTCCAAAACCTCTGAATATCGCGGTGAGCACATTGTAGGCCATAATGAAAAATATTCCGCCTCCGCATATCCTCACGTACGATGATGTAAGAGTGACCGCCTCCGCCGGTGCCTGCATCAGCACGGACAAAGGTCTTGCAAACGTCACCATGACGACTGCCAGCACCACCGCAAGTATTGCAAATATGGTCGCGGCACCTCCAAGAAGCTCTCCAATCTGATCTGTGTTCTTTTCACCTATATATCTGGCAATAAGCACTGTGACACCCATAGCAAGTGCTGTTATCACAAATGTAACCAGATTGAGCACCTGGCTGCCCGTAGATACGGCTGAAAGTCCCGCCGTTGAGCCGAATCTTCCAACCACCAGCAGATCAACCGCACCATATGCAGCCTGAAGTATCAGTGCTCCAAGAATCGGTCCCATGAATGAGAGCATTTTTCTAATTATACTTCCCTGTGTAAAATCTGTTTTATCCTGTACACTCATCTTATGTCTCAACTCCTTTTGCTCATAACATCATAAAGCTTTTCAATGGTCACTATCATAATATCTGCATCTTCATCTGTGATATCGGTAAGAGACTCCCCCAGTCCTGTGAAATACTCATCAACATATTTGCAAACCAGATCTCTGCCAGCCTGAGTGCTCCTTATATACACAATACGTCCATCCGCCTCTGAAGCCTTCTTTTCCACAAATCCGAGGCGTTCCATCTCCTTTATCGTCTTTGTCACTCCCGGTCTTGGTAGTCCCAGTTCATCACTTATATCACTGACCTTTACCTCTGCGCCGTCAAGCTCCAGCTTCGTTATCACATCAAGATAATGTATGTGGGTAGGAGTCACTCCATTTGGCAGCTTTGGCATCATATCTCTGACTCTCTTAGCCTGATAGCAGGCATCCATAACCTGTTTTATCTTTTCCTTTGTCATAGCATTCCTTCCTGTAAATTTATCAAATATTGTTTTATTGTTATTTCGTGTAATTACTTTAGGTAATTATCGTCGGTAAGTATATTCATATTTTCTCTTTTTGTCAAGGGATAGGATATATAAACTATTCATATGCCTGCGTAAGCCATTAGCCACCATGCATAAAAAATGCTCCACCTGATTCTCTCACAGATGAAGCATTTCATTATAAAACTTATTACTTGCGCCGGCAACTTTACCAAAGCTCTCGTCAAGCTCTTTTTCTAACTGCCTTTACTATCCCCACAACCGACTCGATCAGAATCACCGCCACAAATGGTATTCCTGCAAGCGTTATGGCGAACATTATGTATTCGATTCCATTCAGAAAATGCTCCCATCCTCCTGTAGCCTGCGATACTATCCACATTTCATTGAGAACCAGAGCACCGATCAGGAATCCCAGTATCAATCCACAGATCATCCACGCCGCACAGATTATGGCGACATCTTTCAGCCGCACGATCTGATTGTCGTATATCCTTTTTCTGAATACAATATACAGAATCACGCATATCAGGGGTACAGCAAATACAACGACCAGATTGTAACTATCATTATATGTTTCTTCCATGTAATCAGACAGCGTCATAATGCTCCAGCATATGAGCTGTACTACCAGACATATCAATATTTTCTTCTTCATATGCAAACTCCCCACTACATCTACTTTTTACATATTATAATAAAGTTCTTCGCATTACAATTTAATTAAAATTATAATATGCTTTTACTCAGATCAGATATCTGCCAGTAAGCCCCACGATCACCTGCATCCCGCCGGAAAGCAACATCACCCACACCGGATTCAGCTTGAATTTTCTGAGCAGAACAACACTCACTGCAAATATCACCACAAGATTCCACTTAGTTCCTGCGAGACTTATCATATCGATACCATTCCAGACCGCAGTCACGAATATCGAAACTCCCGCTGACGCGATCATAGCCACAACAGCCGGTCTTATGCCGCCGAGAATCTCCTGAAGAACATCCTGCTTGCGATATTTCAGATACAGCCTGACTATGACCGTTACAATGATACATGAAGGGAGTATACATCCGAGCGTGGCAACCGCCGCACCGACATATCCGGCCACCCGGAGCCCCACAAATGTCGCCGAATTGACAGCTATAGGTCCCGGAGTCATCTGGGATATAGTGATCAAATCCGTGAACTCTGACATGGTCATCCACCCATGTATTTTCACTATCTGTCCCTGTATAAGCGGCATGGCGGCATAACCTCCGCCAAAACTGAAAAGTCCTATCTGGAAGAAACTTAGGAACAACTGCAAATAGATCATTATTCCATCCCCCCTTTGCCTGAGCGTTTTTCAGGATTTCCGCCAGAGGTATCCTCTGTCTTTTTATGCCCACGCCCTCTTCTTTTCTCAAGCTGTCCTCTACAAACACCGACAAGTCCACAGACAATTACTATGAACACGACATTTATCTCCAATATGTAGGATGCAACAAATGCAGCTATCATGACCAATACCCCCAGATCATCCCTCTGCTTTACTATGTCTGCTCCCATATCATATGTAACCGATGCTATGACCGCAGCAACTCCAGCCTGCATTCCCTCCAGCATCTGACTGATCACCCAGTTGGTCCTGAACGCGTTGTAACAGTAAGATATGATGGATATGATAACAAATGGCGGAATGATCGTTCCGACTATAGCCACCAGTGCCCCTGCCATACCGCACATTTTATATCCCACCGCTATCGCTCCATTTACCGCAATAGGTCCCGGCGACGACTGCGCTATTGCTACAAGATCAAGCATCTCATCCTGTTCTATCCAATGTTTTTCATCAACAAACTTTTTCTTCATAAGAGACACGATGACGTATCCACCCCCGAAGGTAAATACACTCAGATATAATGTTGTTATGAATATCTTTAAAAGGGTCCTGCCCTTTCTTTTTTCTTTTTCCATAATAATCCTTGGGGACGTTCCTTTTGTCACGAGGAGCGTCCCTCTGTCCCACATTAGATATATATTCCTAATCAAGTCTAAATAATTTTCGTCTAAATATTTTTGCAACTGACATCTGCCATCTTCTGCATCATACTTTTTTTATCATCTTCTGTCGCAGACATTGCACGTATGGTTCTCTCAAACAATGATGTCAACTTTACTCCTTTTATTGCCCCATATCGAGTTTTCACCTTTCGCATGACAGGGGACAATCTCCGATACAAAAGGAACGTCCCTGATACATTCCAAAAGGAACGTCCCTGATACATTCTATCATATGCTTCTACAAAGCGCTTTACTTCTTTTCAAAATATAGTATAATATTATATGTTTTGATTTTCTTAAACGATCGTTAAGCTATCGTATCTAATCAAATCCATTTTCATATGAATGATATTATATGAATCATGTTATACGAAACCCATAGTCATTTCAATTTTTCAACAATTACCTCTTTATAACTGTTTTTTTCTTATCGTGGTTGGTTTTTGATGGCTATATTTTTAATGACCGTGTTTTCATGAATCACATTTTAACATTTATTTTTTCCACACTGTACACATCACATTTTATCACTTTGGAGGAGGTCCTTTTATGCCAAGAAAACCAAGAGCTATATCTGAATCAAACATTTACCACGTTGTAATTCGCGGAGCAGACCGGCAGCAAATGTTTGAAGAAAAGAATGATTATGTCAAATACCTGGATATCCTGAGCTATTACAAAAAAGAATGCCAATTTGAAATCTATGCATATTGTCTGATGTCTAATCACGTTCATCTTCTCATACATACCTCTAACACCCCACTGGCGACTGTATTTCGCCGCATTAACACGCGTTATGCGGTTTGGTTTAATATGAAATATGATCGAACCGGCTTCCTGCAGCAAGGCAGATATTACAGTGAACCTGTTAACAATGAACGATACCTTCTCACTGTAGTCCGCTATATACACCAAAATCCGTACAAAGCTGGCATAGAAGCTTTTCCCGGCGAGTCTTACCCCTGGAGCAGTATCTACAGTTATCTATCAGAAAACTCGGCATTGGTAGATATCGGACTGATAAACAATCTAATTGGTGATTCGAAGGCATTTACAACATTTCATCGAGAAACCGAAGAAGCCGACTGCCTAGACATTCATAAACTTACCAAAAGGCTCCCAGATGATGTTGCCAAAGGGCTAATTATCAAAGAAACCGGATGCCACACTATTACCGACTTTCAATCACTCCCCCTTTTAGAAAAGAAAAAATACCTTGCTCTTTTGCACGAACAAGGTATTTCTATCAGACAGCTGAACCGTCTCACGGGCACGTCTAAAGGAATCATCCAGCGAACCTTAACAGAGGGCATGCCTCACAACAGCAAGCCTCAGCCTTGACAGGAGAACACTCATCGGTACAAGGGACACCCGTCAGTACAAGGGGACACTCGTCAGTACAAAGGGACACTCGTCGGTACAAGGGGACACTCGTCAGTACACGGGGACACTCGTCGGTACACGGGGACACTCGTCAGTACAAAAGGAACGTCCCCACTTTACAAACATTTTATTTTATCAGTCTGAACTTCTTCGCAAACCTCACAATAAGACCTCCCTTAGGCATATTGAGAAGTTCCTCCTCCGTATATCCTCCGGCTTTGAGTATAGCCACCGCATAGAATATGATCGCCACAAATACTGCAACAAACATCGCGATCACCCAGTTGCCGAGAAGCTTCCTGCAGCCCTCATATACAATGATCGTAACAACACCCATGAAGATAGATGCTATAGTAGGTGCAACGTATATTCGCCTGTTGTCCATCTTGCCGGTCTTGTACTTTGTGAGCGAACGCTGGTTGAATATACATATGAGCAGTGAGTTCACTATCGAACCAAATACCAGTGCATAAAGTGCCCAGTCTGTGCAGTACAGCATAACCACAAGAACCACCACATGTATCACCAGTGCAAGGGTGGCATTGATAACCGGTGCCATCACCTTACCCATGGCCTGAAGCACACTATTGGTTACAGTTGACTGTGCAAAGAACACTATGGATATGAATCCAAGATACATACATTTGGCTGCCATCGGATCCGCACCTGAGAACAGGAGCTGTATTATAGGCTTAGCCAGGACTCCCATTCCAACCGCACACGGTATGGTGACCAGCATGGACATGCTGAGCGCCTGATTCAGGAGTTTATTGGTTTTCTGCATGTCATTTCTTGCATACGCACCGGATATTCCCGGAATATATGCGATTCCAACTGAAGCTGCTATGGCAAGCGGAAGGTTCGTGAGAACTGTATACTGTCCTGAGTAAATTCCATACAGCTTTGCCATCTCCAGGGAATCCATGCCCTTCATCTTCATGACCACATAGAATACCTTCATGTCTATAGGTGTGAGCACGTTATACACCACTGCTGCCACCACGATAGGTGTGACTGTGGCAATGATTATTCTGAATAACTTTCCATAGGATTCGGTGTCTGGACTTGTATCGTTCTTCACAGACTCCATGATACCCTTTCTTCTTCTCGCATAAGCGAACAGTATGAATATCAATCCTCCAAGGACTCCGGCACCTGTACCCATGGCACTTCCGGCAGAACCATACTTTGCATGCTCGGTTGTTCCAGCGGCAAATGGCTTTGCAAGCATATACGCAGCGACGATACTGACTACTGCATTTGCAAGCTGCTCTATGATCTGTGATATAGATGTAGGCACCATCGTGTTGTACGCCTGCAGATATCCTCTGAATATTGCAAGAAAGCCCGATATAAATATAGTAGGGGCAAGTATCTTAAGACTTAAGACTGCATTTGGCTGGTCACTTACAAACCATTCGGCTCCAAAGTACGTGATCAGTGCCGCCACAGCACCCGCTATGACTACATATATAAATGTACAGTAGTATATACGTCTGGCACTCTTGTACTGTCCCATAGCTATCTTACCGGCAACAAGCTTCGACACCGCTGTAGGAATACTGTATGTGGCGATCATTATGACCATGGCGTATATTGCATACGCTGAACCATAATATCCATTTCCCTCATCTCCAAGTATCTGATACAGAGGCGATCTGTACAGAAGGCCGATGATCCTCGACACGATTCCGGCTCCCGCCAGGATTCCTGCCTGAAGCGCCAGATTACTTCCCTTTCCTGATAGCTTTCCTTTCTTTGCCGTACCGGTATTTGTACTCATATCTAACTCCTTATTGCCATTTCTAAATCACTGTTGTAAAATTCAATTTGTATCTTTGATATATATCACAAACTATATATATACCAATTTTATGCAGTTAATTCAACCATAATATTTATAAACACGATGCATATTATGACCAAATATACCACAAGGAGGAACTTTAACCATGGAATACTCTTCACTTCCAAAGGATCCTATGGTGCTTCTCAGCTTCATCAACACGAAGCTCAGAGATGACTATCCAAGTCTTGACGAGCTCTGCAGCTCACTATGTGTAAATGCAGATGATATCAAGAGTAAGCTCGCATCCATCGACTATTCATATGATGCAGAAAAGAACAGATTTGTGTAAAAGCAAATCTGTTCTTTTCTCTTTTGTCAGACAGGGACAGCATCTGCTTTCCCCGTGCTGATATTATGTTTTATTTATCCTGATTTCCGGAAATTTTTTTATCACTCTCCGGTTTTGCCTGACCATTTCCAACTTCTTCAGCGTCATCTTTGCTGTCAGTTTCCTTATCAGGCTCTGCATCACTTCCTACTATATTATTTGCAAGCTTTTCAGCGTCCGCCCTGCTGGCCACGCTCTTCATAACATGCATGAATTTATCAAATATACTGATAGGATCATCATCTGAATCATCGTCATCCTGAGACTGATCATCTGCATGCGCAGTGCCAGACTTCACATATTCATCATCTGGAAGATCTGATGGGTACTGAAGCATATGCTGCTTCTGCTTGAGCTTCCTTTTGTTCTCACGCTCCGCAAGCTTCTGCTCCGGCGTCTTCTTCTTGAACCTTATATCCTCTTCTTCCTCAGTTATATATATCGGCTCTCCCGTCTCCTCATCTATCCTGCGGATCTTCTCATACTCGGATGTCTTGAACGCAAGATTCTTCTCCTGCAGCTTTGCAGTGCATGTCCTGTTGATGTACATGTAACAGCAGGCAAATACAGGAACTCCGAGAAGCATTCCAAAGAATCCGAACAAACCGCCGCCAACTATAACCGCTGTGAGCACCCAGAAGCTTGAAAGTCCTGTGGTATCTCCGATGATCTTCGGTCCGAGGATATTGCCATCAAACTGCTGCAGTACAAGTATAACAATAAGCAGCACAAGACTCTTTATAGGATCTGCAATGAGCACGATGAAGAAACATGGCACAGCTCCTATGATAGGTCCGAAGAACGGTATGACATTTGTCACTCCGACGATAACACTTATCAGAACCGCATATGGCAGATTGAGTATCGTTGAAACTATGAACATGATCATTCCAATGATAAGTGAATCAAGTATCTTACCATTAATAAACTGACCAAATATCCTGTTCATCTCTGAAAGTCCGTCAAGGATAGTATTTGCATTCTTCACCTTGAATACCGCATATATGATCTTCTTTCCCCTAGATGCAAGATATTCCTTGTTTGCCATCACATATATCGAAGCGATAATACCGATGAAGAAATTGTATAGGAACTTAAGACCTGAGAACACTCCACTTCCTATATTCACCACGATCTTGTCCACATTTGGCATGATCTTGGTATTCAGCATATCCTGAACCTTGAGATATGCATTGTTCATATACTTGTTGATCTGATCCTCAGGTATATTGAGCTTCTGGAACTTCTCATTTATATTCTCCACCATCGTCTGAAGGTTGGAATAATAGGTATCCATGTTGCCCACAAGCTGCTTGATACTGTCGTAGAGCTGAGGAACCACCAGCCACACTATTCCGGTTATGATTCCAAGGAACACTATGGTAGTTAAAATAACCGACAAAGTTCTCGAAACCTTGAACAATTTTTTCTTATCCGATATGACTCTCTCTTGGAATATCGTATGAAATAATCTGTCGAAAAAAACAAGTATCGGGTTCATGAGAAACGCAATGACTGCGCCCACTATGATCGGTGCAAATGCACTCGATATCTTGTCAAGTATCGCACGAAATCCCGACCATTGCTCCAGTATCTTATTAAAAAGGAGTCCGACAACGATTATTCCTATGACCGCCAGACTTATGTTGAGAATTCTTTTCTTCTTATTATTAACAGCCAACTTCTTCTCTCCCATTCTTTAGCATGTGTTTATTATATTAGTTTTTCCAAACCTGTTCAATACAGCTTACGCAAAATTAACCATACATTTATCATTTAATCTCATAAATTTTATAATTCGTGCATATAATGCACTTTAGGGGATAGTATGTTCAGAAAATTTATGTTGTTTACCCTACTGTTTTTTAGTAAAATGAGAGCTAGCCAAGGGCAAATGCGAAAACTATCGCATACCAGGATTTCCTAAACAAGGGAGGTGTTCTATATGAATTGGGAGATTGCAACCTGGCTTATCATATTTGCCGTATGTCTCATTGCTGAGATCATATCGCTTGGACTTACAACCATCTGGGCATGTGGAGGAGCCCTGGTGGCAATGATCATCGCTTTTTTCAGCGGATCGCTGCCACTACAGATCGTTGCATTTCTTGTTGTCACCACTATTCTTTTCTTCACGACAAGACCGATTGCCAAGAAGCATCTTGACAACCAACTGGTAAAGACAAACGTAGAAAGTCTTATCGGCAAACACGTTATCGTATCTGCTGACATAGACAATCTCAAGTCCACCGGTCAGGTCTTGATCAACGGAGTTGAGTGGACAGCAAGATCCAAACATGGCGATACCATTGAAACCGGAACCGAGGTCGTGATCGACGAGATATCCGGAGTCAAAGCAATCGTAGAAAAGGCAGGAAAGCCGGCAATATAAAGCTAAGGGCTTATCAGCTTAAGACACACACATTTTTAATTAAGGAGATTATTATGGACGGAGCAGGAATTTCACTTATTATCATTTTATGTCTGATCGTAATCGTTATTATTTGCAGTACGATCAAGATCGTGCCACAGGCACACGCTTATGTAATTGAGAGACTTGGAACATATCAGGCAACATGGTCTGTTGGACTTCACATGAAGATGCCTGTTATCGATAAGGTAGCCAAGAAGGTTACACTCAAGGAGCAGGTTGTTGACTTCGCTCCACAGCCGGTTATCACAAAGGATAACGTAACAATGAGGATCGACACAGTCGTATTCTTCCAGATCACAGATCCTAAGCTTTTCAGCTACGGAGTTGAGAATCCTATCATGGCCATCGAGAACCTGACAGCTACCACACTTCGTAACATCATCGGTGATCTCGAGCTTGACCAGACACTTACATCAAGAGAGACCATCAACACCAAGATGAGAGCAACACTTGACGAGGCTACTGATCCTTGGGGAATCAAGGTCAACAGAGTAGAGCTCAAGAACATCATCCCTCCTGCAGCTATTCAGGATGCCATGGAGAAGCAGATGAAGGCAGAGCGTGAGAGACGTGAGCAGATCCTCCGTGCTGAAGGTGAGAAGAAGTCAGCCATCCTCATCGCAGAAGGTAACAAGCAGTCAGTCATCCTTGAAGCCGAGGCTGAGAAAGCTTCTCAGATCCTCCGTGCTGAGGCTAAGAAGGAAGCAACTATCAAGGAAGCCGAAGGTCAGGCACAGGCTATCCTCGCTGTACAGCAGGCAAATGCAGATGGTATCAGAGCACTGAATGAGTCAATGCCTACAAATCAGGTCATCACTCTAAAGAGCCTGGAAGCATTTACAAAGGCTGCAGACGGCAAGGCTACCAAGATCATCATCCCATCAGAGATACAGGGAATCGCAGGTCTCACCTCTTCTATTGTAGAGGTTGCCAAGAGCACTGAAACTGCTGCCATATCAAAGCAGTAAGCAAAGAGATTAATCACAAAAGGCATACATGACAGTACATTTCACTGTACCGTCCATGTATGCCTTTTCTTATAACTTCATATGTATATCATTCAGGATATTATAATAGTCTTTCATATATAGAAACATATATAGTATTATTGCTCTGGAACCGGAAGTCTTGCGGTCTCATGCTGCAGTTCATCCAGCACTGATCCAAATTCATATGTAACATTTATGATCTTATCCTGCCCCTTCGGGATACCGTACACAACATATTGATACACCACAGACATTGGGGTAAGGGCATCATCTGTATATTCACCATAGAAAATCTTTCTCTTTATTGGATCCGTATCACTGTCCGTATCTATAACCACAATGTCAAAGTTTCCTGTTCTCGCGCCGTGATTTAACAGTATATCGCTCACCAGATAATAGTCATAACTGTCATAATCAAATTCCACTTCACTCAGATAACTTATCTCATCAGTGGTAATTTCCGCCCCGCCAGGAAGAGTATATTTCTTATCATTCTCAATTTTCTGTCCATACTCTCCATCGTATATTTTGTATAACTTTCCTTTAGGAGTGTCAAGCTTACTCACATCATACCAAACCGACGCATCAGCCTTTTCACCTACCACATACATAATATTTGTAGGAGTAGACTGACCTTTCGGTGAATCAGGATCATCATTCTGGCAGTATACAACCATATACCCATAATCACCTGATCTGACCATAAAGTACATATGTCCATGATCAGCATCCACTACTTCTGATATGTCATTGACATCTGCATATCCATCATATGACACCAAAATGTCTATGTCCTCCTGACTCATAGGTTCCAACATCATACAAGATTTTGATCTGAGATATACATCAAAATAATCCCCTCCGTCTGACATATCCTCCGCATCTGAATCCCCATCGTTCGGAGTATCCATCTCATATTCCATGTCATATACTACATATCCTTCGGGAATATCGGCATCTTCCAGCTCTATAGGCTCCACTGAATTTATCGTCAACCACGCCGTATTTCCGTCAGGATCCACATTCACCATCTTGTCTCCAAATGCATATCCTTTGACCGGGATACTATCAACATAATAATTCCCATCGCCACTGTATATTTCATCATCTGTATCCTCATATTCGTCTTCTGATCCTACATCAAACCCAAGACTTTTGTCATGATCTGACGTGAGCGCCGAATAAACGGTCCCCAAACTTATTATCAGGAAAAATACAATGATAATTATCATGCTGACTTTTTCTAGTCTCTTTTCATTATCGAGTACGTCTTTTTCTTTCTTCATGAACCACTCGCTGTGCACGTTTCCATACTGTTTATTCTTGTCTTCAGTATATGATGTCTGATCCTGATTGTAATCTCCGGCATCTGACGAGGCTGCTCCGCTTTCAAACTGCCCATCTCTGTTTTTTTCCACATACCACGAACCGCATCTCGGACACATATGCCCTGTCTTTTCGGGGTAAAATTTTTTACCGCAGCTTTTGCATGTAACCTTCAATTATCCACCTCATCAGTCATTCTTGCTTACGTTGTTGTACTGGAAGAAGTCGATTCTGTGATCTTTGAAATAGTACTTTGCGTCACGCTCATTTACCTCTCGAAGAACCTTACACGGGTTTCCGACAGCCACTACATTTGATGGTATATCCGTTGCGACCATACTTCCAGCTCCTATGACGGTGTTATCACCTATAGTCACCCCCGGAAGTATCGTAACTCCTGCACCTATCCAGCAGTTCTTTCCTATAGTTATAGGTGCATTGTACTGATAGCCCTGTTTTCTGAGCTCAGGATTTATTGGATGTCCCGCTGTTGCCAGAGTTACATTTGGTCCAAACATGGTGTAGTCACCAACGTAAATATGTGTGTCATCCACCATTGTAAGGTTGAAATTCGCATATATATTGCTGCCCCAGTGAACAAATTTGCCGCCCCAGTTTGCATGGAGTGGTGGCTCTATATAGCAGTTGTCTCCTATCTCCTCAAACATCTCCTTGAGCATCTGCTGACGCTTGACCATCTCTGTTGGTCTGGTCATATTGAAGTCATATAATCTGTCCAGACACTTTATCTGCTCTCTGGCGATATCCTCATCGCCCGGAAGATAAAGCTCACATGTGTGCATCTTTTCCAGCTCTGATTTTCCCATTGTAAATACCTCCTGTATTTTATTTTTGTCTTCATAAACCCGCCATGTTGTAAATCCGTTTCTTTTTGACATCGTGGATTATCACATCATGATCACACTGGCTATATGAAAGCAACAGGCACCACCAAGCCGCACTAAAGCGCCCATGATGATGCCTGTTATATCGTCGTATATACATTATATTCAAATGTACATACATGGCGCACTCGGCACCATATATATCATTTAGTTGTACTTGTAGTAATTGATGAGGCAGCCATCTGTTATGATCTGTCTCTCATCGTCTGTGAGTTCTCCAAGTCTCAGCTCTATCTCAGCAAAATCCTTGTTCACAACATAAGCCTTGATGACCTCTGTCTTGTTCTTCACAGCATCCTTGATTCCTGGGATGAATACATAATCGTCATTGTCAAAGTCGAAATCCTTGTCGATCACAAATGGAAGCATACCCCAGTTGATAAGGTTTGATCTGTATCTCTTTGTAGCGTATTCCTTTGCAATGTTTGCCCATCCACCGAGAACCTTCTGGCATGATGCAGCCTGCTCACGGGCTGAACCGTCACCTGGCTTAACAGCATAAATGGTACTTCCAACACCTGTGTTGCTTCCGCATACGTCCTCAAACTTCTCCTTGATAGCATGCATAACTTCCTTGACCTCTGGGAATGCCTTACCCATGCACTCACCTGCCTCACGAACCTTCTCTACAGCCTGGATAGCCTTCGCTCTTCCAACGTACTCAGGATCCTTTCTTGACAGAGTGAACTCTGCAAGTCCAAGAGGATTTGATCTGTATGATGAAGTCTCTCCTGATGGGATAAGCTCATCTGTTGTTGTTACAGGATCATGTATAACTGATGCCACCTTGAGGAGAAGGTTGTCTGTAAGAGGAACCATCTCAGGCCAGTCCTTGATGTTTGGACCAAACTTGATCTCAACCGAAGGATCAGCCTTTCCAACACCGTTGTAAACTCTTCTGTCGTATATAGCCTTGTCGAAGAAATACTTTGGATGTGTGTACTCTATATCTGCAAGGTCTGTTGCTGATGTCAGATAGCCCTTGTTGGCTGCAGTTGCTGCGATAGAACGCGCATCCATAAGCGCAACAGATGAGATCTGACCATTCTGTATCTTTGAGCCCTCTCTGTTAGGGAAGTTTCTTGTTGAATGTCTGATGGAGAATGCATTGTTGGCAGGTGTATCACCGGCACCAAAGCAAGGTCCACAAAATGCTGTCTTAACGATGGAACCTGTCTCGATGAGATCAGCCAGAACACCGTTCTTTGCGAGCTGCATATATATAGGTGTACTTGCAGGATATACTGACAGTGTGAACTCGTCAGCGCCTATGCTCTTGCCTCTGAGGATATCAGCCGCATCGCAGATATTCTCATATCCACCACCGGCACATCCGGCGATGATTCCCTGCTCAACATACAGCTTGCCATCTCTTACCTTATCCTTGAGTGTGAAGTCGACCTTGCCGTCAAGGCTTACAAGTGCACGCTTCTCAACATCATCAAGGATATCCATGAGGTTGGCATTCAGCTCGTCGATGGTGTATGTGTTGCTTGGGTGGAATGGCATAGCTATCATTGGCTTAACTGTTGACAGATCTACATATACGACTCCGTCATAGTAAGCCACATCGCCAGGATTCATCTCCTTGTATGCCTCACTTCTTCCGTGAATGTCATACCAATCCTTTATCTTGTCATCTGTCTTCCATATTGATGACAGACATGTTGTCTCTGTTGTCATAACATCAATACCGATACGGAAATCTGCTGAGAGCTTGTCAACACCAGGACCAACGAACTCCATGACCTTATTCTTGACATATCCGCAGCCAAATGTTGCTCCGATGATGGCAAGTGCCACATCCTGAGGACCAACCCCCTTCTGTACCTCTCCGTCGAGATAGATTGCGATAACGCCCGGCTTTGCAACATCGTATGTCTTACACAGGAGCTGCTTTGCGAGCTCACCGCCGCCCTCTCCAATAGCCATAGTACCAAGAGCACCGTAACGTGTATGTGAGTCTGATCCAAGTATCATGGCGCCACACTCTGCCAGCATCTCTCTTGCAAACTGATGGATGACCGCCTGATGAGGTGGTACATACACGCCGCCATACTTCTTCGCACATGAGAGGCCAAACATGTGGTCATCCTCATTGATGGTTCCACCTACGGCACACAGTGAGTTGTGACAGTTTGTAAGTACATATGGTATAGGGAACTCCTTAAGACCTGATGCTCTTGCTGTCTGGATGATTCCTACAAATGTTATATCATGTGAAGTCATCTTATCGAATTTGATCTTAAGATTCTCCATATTGTCAGATGTGTTATGCTTAGCCAATATTCCGTAAGCAAGTGTGTTCTTTGATGCCTCTTCCTTTGATGGAGCACTGCCAAGCTTTGATGCGAGAACTGCACCTGCCTCAGCATTATCCTCAACCAGCTCTGTACCATGTAACAGATAAGCACCGTTGTCAAATAATTTAATCATACTCTTCCTCCTGGTAATAGCTTTTTGTCATTTATGGAATTTCACACAGATGTATACAAAACCCCATGTTTCTCTACATCATACCATATTATTTTCAAATTTTAAATAGTATTATATTACAGCTTAACGCAAAAAATCTGCCATACATGCCCAGGCACATATGGCAGCTCCGATGCATCAGATTGAATATACTGTACAGATACCCTTAACCGAAATACCTGTACCTGATACATCCTATCTGACACTATATAATCAATCTCCCCTCAGAGTTAATTATTCTCTGTTACATACACTATACTATTTGTATAATTTTTCCAATAGTTTTGACATAAATCGACACAAACGACGCGTATAACAACCTGAACGACATAAATTTTCGTTTACAACACACATATACTTTAATTATACCTATTGTAGAAATTCCCATTTGTATGATAGAATGTTCCTGATATGTTAATAATTTAAGAGTTTTGTTTATCTATCAATTTTTCACAGGAGTGTTTGATTATGAATTTTCTGATTGTTGAGGATGACAATATCCAGCTTACCGGCTTAAAATATATAATTGAAGAAGAGTACGCAGACGCTGTTGTCAACACTGCATCAACTTACAACGATGCCATAACAATAATAGATTCATTTGATATTGATATCTTTTTACTGGACATTGATCTCGGTGGAGGGAAGACCGGATTGGATGTATGTGGTTATCTCCGAAGAATTCCCAAATACAGTGACACACCTGTCATCTTCATCACCGATATCACCGTTCCAAACCTTGATGTCATCAACAAGTATCATTGCCAGTATTATTTCTCAAAGCCTTATGACAGAATCGATGTCGTAGGAGGTATCAACTCGGTGCTCACACAGCCTGACGACCAGACATCAAGGATCCGCGTAAAGGATATCCAGGGAATACTTTTCCATATAAGCATGGATGAAATAATTTATGTATGTGCATCCGGCCACCACAAGCACATTTTCACATCCGACGGCGATTTTATCGTCACCAACCCGACCTTCGAGTCAATTTTGCAGGATGCCGGTGATGCTTCTCTGGTAAGATGCCACAAAAGCTATTACTTCAATCCCAACTACATACAGAGTTATGACAGATCCAATTCACTTATAAAGCTAAAGCTGACTCAGGAGTCCATACCGGTTGGACGCAAATATAAAACTATTATAGAAACTTACCAGGAGTACAGATAAAATGGCTGCATATTTTAACTTTCTTTCCAAGATATTGCTTGATACCTTTGTATTTTTAATATTCATGATGGCGATATACAATGTAAAATTTTCCCAGATAGCAAGGAGACTTCCACCTTTGCTTCTGCTGACTTTACCAGTCTCTCTGATTGCCACAGTTACAGACTCCATGTTCATATTCACACTGATAACATACATCTACTGCTTTGTATTCTACTCCCTGGTCTTCCGTTATCCGCCAATGAAAATCATAACGGGCTACGCAATAGCTCTTATAATCATGACAGTGCTGAACCTTATACAGATGGTTGTCATCATGCAATTCACAGACAACCCTTTCACCAATGCTTCAACATATATAACTGAAGCTATGGCTTTTGTGATAGCTGTTTTGCTGTACAAATTCGGGCACCTGGATAAGCTGTATGAAACCCTCATCATAAAAAACCAGGTTTTCAGGAATATAATACTCGCTGTATTTGCCCTCATGGTCTCCATGGTTTTATACCAGCGTATATCACCTAAAGATTTCATGAATGTGTTTATGACTTTCCTGTTTATAGTTATTCTTATACTCATCCTGTACGCCGGAATGTACAAGAACTACATGAGTCTCAGGGAGTCCCAGAAGCAGCTGCAGTCTTATGAACAGTATCTTCCTATTATAGAGGAGCTTATTGATCAGGTTAGAATGAGACAGCACGATTACAACAACGAACTTCAGGCAATAAGCATGCTGCCGATCAGCTGCACTGATTATGAATCACTCTCTGCCGCTCTGGCAAAAGAGCTTGATACCTCATGCAGCGATCACGTTATAAAAAATTCCTACCTTCTGAGGATCAACATGAAACTGATCGCCGGATTCCTGTTCAGCAAGATGAACCTTGCCCAGGAGCGAAATATAGATCTCAATATAAATGTCAAGAATTCGACTCTCACATCAAAGGCTGCTGAATTCGAACTTCTGGATACGATGAGTATTCTGGTAGACAATGCATTTGATGCCACCGAGGATGGAGGACATATAGAGATAGTGATCGACTCAGACGGAACGAAGACATCCATTGAGACCCTCAATGCAGGTCCTACTCTCACCGCGGCAATGCGAAGGGACTTCTTCACCAAAGGCTACTCGACAAAGCCGCTGAAGAATGGCAGATATTCAAGGGGAATAGGTCTTTATAAGTTAAAACAACTCACAAAAAAATATGACGGTGAGATCCTTCTCGACAATCAGACAGCAGACGGACAGACTTATATTCATTTTCTGGTCAGACTATAAATATCACTTTTATGACCTTTTAAGACAGCTATGGACAGATCCCATATCTGTCTTTTTTGTTGATAATGATCTCTTTCATATATACACATGCAGTATTTTTATCTTTTTTTCCCTATTGTTTAAGATTTTATGTTGCGCAGCCCGTCAACATCTAACATTTTCAGGCATATCCACCATTATTCGTTAATTTTTTCTGTATTCCACCATATATCCTTAATTTTATTCTTTACTTATTGTTTATAAATGGTATAATCAAAAGGATTATTTTTTCATATTAAATGGAATTAAATAGAACTTAATGAGAAATTTTTGACAGGAGATGTAAAAGTGAAAGATACTATCGAAATCAGATGGCACGGACGTGGTGGTCAGGGTGCCAAGACTGCTGCCCTGCTTCTCGCAGATGTGGCATTCAAAACAGGTAAATATGTTCAGGGATTCCCTGAGTATGGTCCAGAGAGAATGGGCGCACCTATCACTGCTTACAACAGGATCAGCAGTGAACCTATCAGAGTACATTCCAACATTTACGAACCACAGTATGTGGTTGTTGTAGACGAATCTCTGATCGAACCTGTACATGTGACTGCAGGTCTCGCCGAGGATGGCGCCATCATTATAAATACACCTAAGACTCCGGACGAGGTTCGTCCACTGCTCAAGGGTTACAAGGGCAGGGTATACACACTTGATGCCAAGGAGATCTCCATGAAGACTCTCGGCAAGAATTTCCCTAACTCTCCTATGCTTGCAGCCATCGTTGCTGTCAGCGGAATAATGGAGGAGGGACCTTTCCTCGAAGATATGAGACAGTCATATCAGCACAAATTTGCCAAGAAACCAGAGGTTATCGAGGGCAACATGGAAGCATTAAAGCTCGCCTTCAGGGAGGTAATGAAGTAATGAGAACAGATATAAGCAAGATACATGACAATAGCAAATGGACAGAGCTCACACCTGGAAACCACGTATACGGCGGTGGCACATCCAAGGCATTTAACACAGGTGAGTGGAGGACTTCAACACCTGTCCTCGACGAGAGCAAATGCGTACACTGTCTTCTGTGCGCACCTGTATGTCCGGATTCATGCATTCCGGTCGTATCAGGCAAGCGTCTCGCATTTGACCTGGAGCACTGCAAGGGCTGCGGTATATGCGCATACCAGTGCAAATTCGGAGCTATAACTATGAAGGAGGGCAAATAAATGGCTATAAGAGAACGTCTTTCAGGAAATGAGGCTGTGGCACATGCTATAAAGCAGATCAATCCGGATGTTATGCCTGCATTCCCTATAACACCTTCAACTGAGATACCTCAGTTCGTTTCAACATTTATCTCCAATGGAGAGATCGATACAGAATTTATCCCGGTAGAGAGTGAGCACAGTGCCATGAGTGCAGCGATCGGCGCAGAGGCTGCCGGCTGCCGTACACTCACAGCCACATCATCATGTGGTATGGCTCTCATGTGGGAGGAGCTCTACGTGGCAGCGTCCAATCGTCTTCCACTTGCCCTCGCACTTGTAAACAGAGCACTCTCCGGCCCTATCAACATCAACTGTGACCACTCAGACAGTATGGGCGCACGTGATACAGGCTGGCTTCAGATATACGCAGAGAACAACCAGGAGGCATATGACAACTTTGTTCAGGCATACAGAATATCTGAGCACAAGGATGTCAGACTTCCTATCATGATATGTCAGGATGGTTTCATCACAAGCCATGCCGTTGAAAACATCACCCTCATCGAGGATGATCTCGTAAAGAAGTTTGTAGGCGAGTACAACCCTGAGCAGTATCTGTTAAATCCTGAGATGCCTATGGCTGTCGGTCCTTACGCCACATCTCCTTACTATATGGAGACTAAGATGGCTCAGAACACTGCCATGAAGAATGCAAAGCAGGTTATTCTTGACGTTGCAAAGGAATTCGAAGAGATGACAGGCCGTCACTACGGATTCTTTGAGGAGTACAGACTTGACGACGCTGACTACGCCATCGTTATGATCGGTTCTGCTGCCGGAACAACAAAGGAAGCTATAGATGAGCTGAGAAACGAAGGCAAGAAGGTCGGACTCCTGAAGATCAGAGTATTCAGACCATTCCCTGGCGAGGAGATTGCAAAGGCTCTCGCCCACACCAAGGCTGTGGCTATACTTGACAGATCGGAAGGGTTCAGAGCAGGCGGCGGACCTCTCTCAGCAGAGGTTAAGGAGCACCTGTATGACATTCAGGCAGCCACAAAGGCTGTCAGCTACATCTATGGTCTCGGCGGTCGTGACTACACTGTGGAGAGCGCAAGAGGCGTATTTGCACAGCTTGAAGACATGATAGAGAACGGTGCTGAGATCCCTCAGTATCAGTACATAGGACTTAGACAGTAGGAGGTAAGATGAAATGGCATATAATTTTAAAGAAGTAATGAACAAGCCTGAGCGTCTTGCTCCAGGTCATAGAATGTGTGCAGGCTGCGGTGGTACGATCACTGTCAGAACTGTACTCCGCGCCCTTCACGAGGGCGACAAGGCGGTCATCGGTAACGCCACAGGATGTCTTGAGGTTTCAACCTTCATGTATCCTTACACAGCTTACGAGGACAGCTACATACACAACGCATTTGAGAACGCAGGCGCAACCCTCTCAGGTGTTGAGACAGCCTACAACGTTCTGAAGAAAAAAGGCAAGATAGATGACACTTACAAATTCATCACATTCGGCGGTGATGGCGGAACTTATGACATCGGACTTCAGTCACTGTCGGGTGCCATGGAGCGTGGACATGACATGGTATATGTGTGCTATGACAACGGAGCATACATGAACACCGGTATCCAGCGTTCATCGGCTACTCCTATGTATGCTGACACCACAACCACACCGGTAGGCTCACAGTCAAATGGTAAGATGCAGAACAGAAAGGATCTGGCACAGGTCATGGCTGCCCACGACATCCCATATGTTGGACAATCTACTCTTCTCGGCAACATGCGTGATCTCTATGAGAAGGCTGAGAAGGCCATATACACACCTGGCGCAGCTTTCCTCAATGTCATGTCACCATGTCCTAGAGGATGGAGATACCCTACTGAGAAGATCATGGACATCTGCAAGCTGGCAGTTGAGACATGCTACTGGCCTCTGTTCGAGGTTATTGAGGGCAAATGGATCCTCTCCTACTCTCCTAAGAAGAAGCTTCCTATCGAGGACTTCCTGAGAACGCAGGGCAGATTCAAGCACCTGTTCAAGCCTGAGAACGAGCACCTTCTCGTTCAGTATCAGCAGGAGGTTGACCGCCGTTGGGAGGATCTGCTGTATAGATGTTCTAAGAATTAAATATTAACAAACGGACGAAAGAAATCCAGTCCAGTATATATACGATTACGTTTGTCTTCCTTCGTTTCCGCTTGCTTCTATCTGCATGCGGCTACGCACGCGATAAGGGCGTTGCGTGCTTCGCCTTAGCAAGAAGCGCTGAAACTCAGTCGACTACACTACCGATCGTAATATATACTGGACTGGATTTCTTTCTGTTCTTGAATATATTGTAATTCTTAGAACATCAAATCTTATCTTTTAATTTAGTTCTTAACTGCTGATTGTTGCATATTGTAATATACGGATTTTCTAGTTGTTTTGTATTCTTTACATGCAAGTGTATAATCACACAATAATGGCATCGCATACTTCATAGCAAGAAATGGTAACTCTCAGTCAATGGCACTATCGTGCTATTTTACACCAAAGAAAAATATCAGTTAAATGGAACCTCATAGAAATCATTGAAAGTGTATTGCGCATCTTCGCCTGCATTTTTCCAGAACAGCAGGCTTTCTACCTGACTTACATCCAACATGCGGTCTGTGGTGAACAGAAGTTCGTATTCTCCGGCTGTGTTTGTATTTTCGTCTCCCGATTCGACGATATCTGTAAGCATTGTTCCATCCTTCAGTTTCACACTGGAAAGGACTGCATATTTTTCATCTGAGGTCATGTTCTTTGCACCGCTTATATCGAGTACATAGTTCTGAACCAGTTCATCATCTCTGAACACTAGCTGTCCATTTTACGCCGGACAGCCTCCTCTTATCTATATAACTTCTGTCAAATATGTTATTATACGTTTTATTATTCAATACACATTATCTGTGTCTATTTACTCCAGATGATCGTAACCACAAACTTTCCATCTTCCATGGCTATATCCCCGGTAAAACCTGACAGGTCAAGTATTTTCTTCACTATTGACAGCCCCAGACCATTTCCTGTATGTCCGGTCCTGGCGGAATTGCCTTTTTTCATAGGCTCCCATAACTCAGGGGGATCACAGTCTATCTCACCATCCATATCATTTGATATGACCAGTCTGCCCACACCAATATCAATATTTACAATGCTGTTGTCTGACGCATACTTTACCGTATTCATGATCAGATTATCCAGCATGATATCCATGAGTCTTGCATCGGCGCGTATCTCAGCATGACCGGCGATTTCGCACTCTATATTCCTGTTCTCCAGTTCACCTGTATACCTGTCTGTAACCTGTCTGGCAAGCGCCGCCATATCCACATTGTCATTCTTAATAGTCAGTGTGTTTTCCAGCCTGATGTATGAGAGCATACCGGTTATCATCTCATTGATATATGAAACATTATCCAGTATAGAGGCCGTGTAATGCCTTGATTCAGCATCATGAACTATCTGCTGCAGGTTCTCCGCATATCCTGATATGGCGGTAACCGGGCCTCTCACATCATGTGCTATAGCTGCAATGATATTTCTGCGGGTCTCATCCTCAATGATCTCTTTTTTCTTTTTCCTGTAGGATATCACCGCCGTTATCACATAGCACAGAAGAACTAATGGCGTCATATATATAATGATACGAAACAGCCCCATCTCAGATCTTGTAAATGGATCCTCGTACATCGCAGCTGCAACATAATAATCGTTTCCACCAACAGTCACAGTTCTGCCTCTGTAGTAATATCCTCTCCAGGATATGTCCTCTTCATAATCTGTATTGGTGTCCATCCCTTCCCTCTCAAATACATCATTCAAATATGCTCTTGAGCTCTCATACTGTTTTTCCATATTTACAAAATCCACATTGTCTTTCCCCTGCGCAACAAAGTCATGGTATATCTCCGAAACCGATCTTATATCTTCATATACCTGATCTTCTGACTGAACTTTGACAGCTGTTATACCTTCATCCGTGGATATCCACTCATAGGTTACACCATTTTCAACAAATCTGTCTCCCGGCTGAAAATCATCATCCCCTGAGCCTGTATCTGAGCTGTTATCTTCATCCTCAAGCTCAGCGTCATCCTCATATGCAGCATCTTCCTCAAACTCAGCATCATCCTCAAGCCATGCATCCTGTCCTGACAGCTTAACCCCATCGTCATATCTGTAAACCTTTGATACAAAATAAGGTGTATTGCATTTGCTGAGTATCCCCTCTATATCTTCCCGTATTTCCTGATCACTCTCACCATCTTTTATCACTCTGTACATTCCATTGCACACTGTTCTCACATCATTGTCAAATCCTGATCTCTGGTTGTAATTGACTATAGTCAATAAACCAAGTGCGGCTATGATGATCAGCATAACCATAACTCCTGCAACCAGAAACCCGCGCCAAAGTTTTCGCCTCACTATACGCTTAAGCTCACGTCTTACTGCCGATGTATATTTCTTATTGTTATTCTTTTTATCAGTCATATCGTTTTTCTCCCTTTTTACATTCTAATCCAGGCTTTCTAATACAGACATTTTTATCATCATTTCTTGCCTGATATAAATTATATTTCTTTCACCTGATACCCCTTGCCTATCACAGTCTTTATCTGCTTTCCTGCACTGCCTATACCTGCCCGGAGCTTTCTTACATGATTATCCACGCATCTGTCGCTTCCTTCATAATCATAACCCCAGATATCAACGAGCAGTCTTTCTCTTGTGATAACCTTTCCCTTATTCTCAAGAAGTATCTTCAGAAGAGCAAACTCCTTTGGTGCAAGATCGACCTCCACGCCATTTACCTTCGTCATATATCTTGACGGATTCATGCTTATCGCTCCACATACCAGCTCTCCATTGCTGTCAGTCCCCTTGGATCTCTTGATAAGCGCCTTGCACTTGGCATACAGAGTTGCAAGTGAAAATGGTTTCACTATGTAGTCATCACAACCCAGATCATAGCCCAGCATAATATCCCGTTCGGAATCTCTAGCCGTCAGAAATAATATTGGAACCATACTGTTCCTGCGCATCTCACGACACACCGCAAAACCATCCATCCCTGGCAGCATGATATCAAGCAGCACAAGATCAAATGTCTCCATCATGAAACTGTCCAATCCGTCATCGCCATTATACGCCACCTCGACATACATCCGACCTCCACTCTCTCTGACAAAGTAGTCATGTATGACCTCACTTATGTGTATATCATCCTCCACCAACAATATCTTGTTCAGAGCGTACATCTTCATTCTTGAAGTCTCCGAATTTTTTTCTGCATATGCGGCATTTATTGACGCCTCTATGTCATTTCTCTCCACATCATCACCTCCTTGACCTGCATATTAACAAACCGATATGACTTTCATATGTCCATTATAACAATTTACTACAAATATGTGCTATAGTGATATACATACATTACATGGAGGTAGAAAACCATTTGAATTGGACCGAAGGACTTATTAACGCAATTGATTATATTGAGACTCACCTTATTGACGGTGAAGTATTGGACCAAAATACAATAGCCAGGCAGGCTTACTCTTCTCCCGACAACTTCAGAAAAGTATTTCATCTAATCACGGGATATACTATAGGGGAATATATCAGAAACCGCCGGCTTTCCCTGGCTGGAGAAGAACTCATTTCATCCAACCGCACGGTGACTGATATTGCACTTGAATACGGATATGACACACCCGAAAGCTTCACGAAGGCTTTCACACGCTTTCATGGAAACTCTCCAACTTATGTTCGAAATAACAAGTCCGGTCTCCATAATTTCACCCGGATTGTATTAAGGGTCACAGCAGATGGGGGATCTATGCTCAACTACAGAATCGTTAAGATCAACAACATGTGTATTGCCGGTTATTCCAGGGTTTTCACAAGCCTCGATACCGCGAAAAATAATGTTCTGATTCCAAAATTTACAAGAGAATGCTGCACTCAAAGCTGGGATAAACTAATGGAAATTAAATCCACTGATGAAAAACCAAATAACTGCTTATTCGGTTACAGATCAAATGATTTTATAAATATTGATAAGTTCAATAATGAAATTTCATGCTTTAATTACACATTTGGACGAATGATCACAAAACAAGAAATTTCCGGATTAAATATATCCGATTATTCGATAACAAGCATTCCTGACGGCGAATGGATCTGTTTTGACTGTTCAGATACTACTCCTGCCGGGCAGCAGTCACTTTGGTATAAAATTTACACAGAATTTCTACCATTTTCTCATTATAACATAGTGCCTGACATAACCTTAGAGTGCAGCAATGTATCATTAAAAAAGGAACAAAATTACCTTCTCCTGCAAATCCGCCCCGACAAGGTTTAACCATTGCTGACAGGTCATAATGCAACTCCTGTGATATTGTTTTTATAGTATTTCTCACTTATATGATAATTACTAAATACAATCAAAGGAGGCCTTTTATGAAAAAGGAATTAACAATTTTGACCACATTCAGCATAGCTATTATATTAGTTGTCACCGGGTATCAGCACTCGTCAGCATCTAAGAATGACTCTACTGTCCCCCAATCGGTCACCAGCTATTCTTCATCCGAAGATACGTCAATCAAAGAAGCAACAACAAGTGAAACCTCAGTCAAAGAAATCACAACTGAGGAGCTTACTACAGAAGCGCCAATTCCAACAGGTTTACTTCCAGAGGAACGTGCCAGCATAACCATGGGAAAACTCTCTCCCGAGCACATGTATTATAACGAGGTGACCACGCTTGATCCCGCCTGTGCAGACTATATCAACGAATTATCCATTTATGATGCTGAGATAGATGACACTTTTGTTGTCCATATATCTCTTCCACCTGATTATAACGAAGCAAGCTCATATCCAATGGTTGTTATGACCGATGGAGTCTGGAGACTCAGTGATCACCCTGAACTCAGACCTCTCATGACATCTGGCCAGATACAGGACGTTATCCTTGTCAGCATAGGGTATCCAAACAATTACAATTATGATGTCATCAGAAAAAGAGATCTTCAGACTAACCCTGATTCATTCCTGCATTTTATTGTAGATAACCTGATTCCTTATCTGGAAGAAATATACTCTGTAAACCCTGAAAACATGACTCTCACAGGTCATTCCCTGGGTGGATACTGGGCTTACTATGCTCTGTTCCATAATGACACTATAGGAAAAAATACATTTGCAAATTATTATATTGGCAGTCCTTCCATGTGGGCAATCACTGACGGCAAATTTATGTCTACGTACGAAGAAGAATATTACAACAGAACACAGACTCTGAATGCTAATGTCTATGTAACCGTAGGTGCAGATGAGGATAAAAACTTCATATCTTCTATCGAGGATTTCTACAATGATTTACAAGAGAGAAATTATTCTGGCTTAAACCTAACCTACGAAAAAATAGAAGGCTATGACCATAACACAGTCTTTAAGCCTTCTATCAAAAATACTCTTCTTATGTTCTATAAAAAAGATTCCGAATAACTATCTGTAGAACCACCAGCATCCATATCTAGGCATGACTGCTCCAAGCTCGCGGAGTGTCTTGCCTGATATGAGATCGGTATATATGTCAGCCTGATCCTCAGGCATAGTCCAGATGAGCTGATCCATGTTGCTGAAGTTGAAAAATGCCCTCAGCTCATGTCCCGCATATTCCCTCACTATTCCGAGGACGCTTGCACATCCTGTCTCTATGGTGTAGACATTTGCATTACATGAAAATACATCATGCGATGCTCTTATATCCTCCATGTGGCGCAGCGCGTCAAATATCTTCATGGCTACAGGATCTTTATTTTCAACCTTGTCCCATGGGAAGTTTCCTCTGTGCAGATATCTGCTGTCCGCACATTTGTCCGGATCATTCTTATAAGTATAATCGTTTGTCTGTCCTATCTCATCACCGCTGTACAGAACCGGGATTCCGCTCTGTGCCAGCAGGTATCCATGAAGCATGAGATCACAGGCAATGGCCTGTTCGATCTTGTCTGCATTTGCCTCGTACTGGCCGGCCTCAAGGCCTGACAGGGATGCTGTTGTTCCACACAGACGGGCATCTCCGAGTCTAGGATCATCGTTATAGAGCTCACCTCTGGAATCACTGTTGTATCCCTTTCCTGTGAAATAGTCATTCAGGAACTTCTTGTGTGCCACCTCATCTATGCCGAACTGTGCCAGCCAGTCATAGTCAAGTCCCCAGCCGATATCATCGTGGCATCTGAGGTAATTCAGGAACACATAATCCTTTGGAAGTGCACACACCTGATCCATCTGGCGCTTTAAGAGTCCTACATTCTTCGTGGCTATCGTATTCCACGTGGATGCCATGGTTGTCACGTTGTAGAGCATATGGCACTCTGGCTTGTCAACTGTTCCAAAGTATGGAACTACCTTGGAAGGCTCCATAACGACCTCTCCGAGAAGAAGGACTCCCGGACATACTATCTCACTGATTATCCTCATCATACGGACAAGAGTGTGAACCTGTGGAAGGTTACGGCAGTTTGTGCCTATCTGCTTCCATATATACGGAACAGCGTCGAGTCTGATGACATCTATACCTCGGTTTGCCATATAGAGCATGTTGCCGACCATGTCGTTGAACACCATAGGATTTGCATAGTTCAGATCCCACTGGTATGGGTAAAATGTAGTCATGACCACCTGATTGCAGTCATTTATCCATGTGAAGTTACCAGGCGCCGTAGTTGGGAATACCTCAGGCACAGTCTCCTCATATATGTTAGGAACGAACCAATCATCATAGAAGAAATATCTGGATCTTGCAACAGGATCTCCATTTCTCGCTGCCCTTGCCCACTCATGATCCTCACTTGTATGGTTCATTACGAAATCCAGACAGCAGCTTATACCCTGTCTGTGACACTCTGCAGTGAGGTCCTCCAGATCCTCCATGGTTCCAAGCTCAGGCTTTACCTTTCTGAAATCCGCAACAGCATATCCGCCGTCATCTCTGCCCTTAGGGCTTTCCAGCAGTGGCATAAAATGAAGATAATTCACACCACATGACTTCACATATGGAAGCTTTTCTTTTACACCCTTGAGAGTTCCCGCGAATGCATTTGTGTACATCATCATACCCAGCAGATCATTCTGCTTGTACCAATCCGGATTCTTGACACGGCTTCTGTCCAGCTTCTTGAGATCAGCATTCCTCTCCTGATAATAACCATACAGAGAATCACACAGCCAGTCAAATGCCTCCATATTGTTGTTATAGAGCTCACAGTAGAGCCACTTGAGCTCGTCATATCTCTCATCAAATCTCTTAGTATATTCTGCAGTCTTTTTCACTGTCTTTGAACCTGCCATTTATCTTCTCCTTTTCTGACTATAGTCAATTAACTTATCATTCTCATTTTATTTACATAATCTGTATCATTAACGTACATAACCAGTTTTAATCTGTTACCATATTTTTATCTATTACTGTCTCTCGACAATGAGCTTCTCAACCTCAGATCTCTCCGGCATAACCTTGAGTGCTCCCTTGCGTGTTGTGATGATCGATGCAGCAGCATTTGCGAATACAAGCATCTCTGTAAGCTTATCAGTGTCAAGATCTTCAAGTCCATTATCAAGTACATAATTCAGCACGCATGCACAGAAAGTGTCCCCGGCGCCTGTGGTCTCTATAGTGTTCTCCTGGATAAACGGCTTTGCCTCAGCGACTACATCCCCGTAGTATGCACGGCTTCCATCTCTTCCCATGGAGAGAAGTATCAAAGGTATATTGTATGTGTCCTGAAGTATCTTTATACCCTCGTCAAAATCCTCTCTTCCTGTGAACCACTGTATCTCATTGTCCGATATCTTGAGCACATCACACTGTCTCATACCCCAGTCGATCTGATCATGGGCCTCGTCCAGCGTCTTCCACAGAGGCTCCCTGAGGTTCGGGTCAAATGTGACGATGCATCCAGCCTCCTTTGCAGCAGCCACAGCCTTCTGTGTTGCAGCACGTGACACTTCATATGTCAGTGAGAGTGATCCGAAATGGAACAGCCTGGCATCCTTTATGATGCTCTCATCCACCTCATCTGCACTTAACATGATATCCGCTCCCGGATTCCTGTAAAATGAAAAGTCTCTGTCTCCGTCCTCGTATGTATGCACAAATGCAAGTGTTGTGTGTACATTCCTGTCAAACTTCAGATTGTCAGTGTTGATCCCGGCATCAGCCACAACACCGGCAAGCATTTTTCCAAGGAAATCATCCCCTACCTTTCCAACAAATGCAGTCTTCTTGCCAAGCTTCTGCAGCATAGCGAGAACATTGCATGGTGCTCCGCCCGGATTGGCCTCCATCATCATATTGCCCTGACCGCTGAGCCCGTTCTGTGTAAAGTCTATGAGCAGTTCTCCAAGTGCCACAACATCAAATCTCTTCATGGTACATATCCCCCTTATAATCTAAAATAAATACGTGCCTGTTTATTTAACTGTTTATCACCAACAGCAAATGCATGAAACATGTTTCACCATATATGTGTATTCTACATTTTATCATCGCCAGCCGTCAAGATGATTTTTAAATATGTGTTGTTTTTATTATAGCAGACATACAATTTTAGCATATGGCGATATCTATAATATTCTTGTATTTATGTAACACGAGGCCTTGTAGATATTTATCTCAGTTCTACGCAATAGCATGCTCCAGTTCGTTGCTCATAAAAAACATCCCCTGATCATCTGTAATCATAACCCGGGGATGTTCTCCTAATTCAACATGTATTCGCTTTAAATATATGGCTGTTTTGACATATACCGCATTGTATTTACAGTTTTGTCACATTTGTCGCCTGTGGACCCTTTTCACCGTCCACAACCTCATACTCTACTGTATCTCCCTCTTCAAGAACCTTGAAGCCCTCCATATTCAGTGCTGAGAAATGTACAAATACATCTGCTCCATCCTCATCACATATAAAGCCGTAGCCTTTCTTTGCATTAAACCATTTTACTTTTCCTGTCTTCATACTGCTTCCTCCTTAAAAACTACCTGCATTCTTACGATCAGGAAGATCGTCACCCGCCTGATGTACAAAAAGGGGCACAGAACGATATCGCTCTGTGCCCCTTTGCACTTACATTGACATTATATGACCCGTTGTCTCATATTGCAAGTTTATTTTTTTCGTGAATTTATATCTTTCCGGATATCATCAGCAACAGCCGTCACTGACTTTTCTATATCATCCTTGATTCCTTTTGATATCTCAGATGCATCTTTCTTCAACTTAGCAGTCTTCTTCTCTGCATCATTCTTCAGCTCTGATGCCTTTTTCTCAGCGTCTTTCTTTATCTCCTCAGCCTTCTTCTGTGCCAATGCAGCCTTTTTCTTTGCAGCGTCCACATGTTTCTTTGCAGCAGCCTTGGCTGCCGCTTCCTTCTTCTCAAGCTCAGGTGTCATATCCGTGTAATCGTACTCAAACACAACTGTTGAGAGTGGCGGAACCGTGATGTCTATACTGTAAGGAGTTCTGGCATTCTTCTTGTCCAGTGCCTTGACCGGCTTGCCGTTGAGTCTGCCCTTTCCGCCAAACTGTACATCATCTGAGTTGAGTATCTCCTTGTATGTCGTGTAGCACGGAGCCGGTATACTGTAATTATCTCTCTCAACCGGAGTGAAGTTGCATACGAAAAGCAGCTGCTTCTTCGGAGTTGAGCCTCGTCTTACAAATGAAAGTATGCTCATGTCCGGGTGATCGCAGTCTGTCCACTCAAATCCCATTGGATCTGTGTCATTCGCATACATCGCATCATTGGTATTGTAAAGCTTGTTGAGCGCTTTGACATACCTCTCCATGCCCTGATTGAGCGGATTGTCTAAGACGAACCAGTCAAGGCTTCTCGCCTCACTCCACTCTCTAGGCTGTGCAAATTCCTGCCCCATAAAGAGCAGCTTCTTGCCCGGATGTCCATACATGAATCCGTACGCAGTTCTGAGATTTGCGAATTTGTCCTCCTCGCTGCCAGGCATCTTTTCTATCATTGAACGCTTGAGATGAACTACCTCGTCATGGGATATGACGAGAACATAGTTCTCAGCATACGCATACGAAAGACTGAAAGTCAGCATGTTCTGGTTGTTCTGTCTGAAATATGGATCCATCTGCATATACTCAAGGAAGTCATTCATCCATCCCATATTCCACTTGAACAGGAAACCAAGTCCGTCCATGGATGCCGGAGCAGTTACACCTGCCCACGCTGTTGACTCCTCTGCTATTAGATATGCCCCCGGATTTCTCTCCTCCATGATGCGATTTATATTCTGCATAAGTGCTATTGCCTCAAGATTTTCGTTTCCACCATGCTCATTCGGAAGCCACTGTCCATCCTGCTTGCCATAGTCAAGATACAACATGGATGCCACAGCATCCACGCGGAGTCCGTCTATATGGAACTTCTCGACCCAGAACAGAGCATTTGCCGTGAGGAAGTTTGCCACCTCATTGCGGCCATAGTCAAATATATATGTGCCCCAGTCAGGATGCTCTCCTCTTCTTGGATCCGGATGCTCATAGAGAGGCATCCCATCAAAACGTCCAAGTCCGTGCGCATCCCTAGGAAAGTGTGCTGGCACCCAGTCGAGGATAACACTGATTCCCTTGCTGTGCATATAATCAACGAAATACATAAAATCTACTGCATCACCATATCTGCTGGTCGGTGCATAATAATTGGTAACCTGGTAGCCCCATGAGCCGTCAAATGGATACTCTGATATACCCATGAGCTCTACGTGCGTATATCCCATCTCATTGAGATAGTCTGCCACCATAGGAGCGAGCTCCCTGTATGTGTAGAAGCCTGCATCGTCATCCTCAACCTTCTTGTGCCATGAGCCGAGATGCATCTCGTATATGGACATAGGCATGCGCATTCTGTCAGTACGGCTGATCTTGCTTCTATCCTTCATCCATGATGTATCCTTCCACTTATAGCTGCTTATGTCCGCAACCACAGAGGCATTCTCAGGTCTCATCTGACACTGGTTGCCATATGGATCCGCTTTGTACAGTATCTCTCCATATCTTGTCATGATCTGATACTTGTACACAGCACCTGGCTCCACGCCCGGCAGGAACAGTTCGTATATTCCCTCATTTGCCGTGATCTGCATAGGATTTACATTACCATCCCAGAGATTGAAATCACCGACTACACTGACACGTCTTGCATGAGGAGCCCACACTGCAAAGTAGGTTCCACGTACACCGTCTATAGTCATAGGGTGTGCGCCAAGCTTCTCATATATATTGTAATGTCTACCCTCCGCAAAAAGGTATGTGTCAAAATCCGTGATTAGCGATTCAAATGAATATGGATCTGCACTGTTTATAATGGTGCCATCCTCATATGTGGTGACAACATTGTACTTGTTGCCATCATACTCCTTCTTATCAAAATAAATGGCGAACAGTCCTTCATTTGTCATCTGTTCCATGGTGTGTATCTTCTTACCTGTGCGCGATGTAACCTCTACCCTGATCGCCCCCGGCTTGTACACAACGATTATCTGACCTTCACCATAATCATGGATTCCCAGCAAATGCTTTGGCGCATTGATCTTGCTGGCAATGAGCTCATCATAGAGCACCCAGTTTATCCACTCCTCGATTCTTTTTCTCATAACTACCTCCCATTATGTAACCTTCTATCTGAATTTGTGTGGACGTGATTTCTTATAGCTTATAACCCTGACTATGATAGTAACCACAAGTCCAACAAATATCGTTCCAACATACACCCAAAGAACCTTCGTTCCCGTACCGGCCGGTATTATATCCGGCAGGACATCGTGTCCCGGAAAAAGCTCCGCATAGCTTTCTCCAAACACCATTCTTCTTATGCCATACATGATTCCGCTGCCTGATACCGCCATGGCTATGAAGCTGATTATTCCTATTATAACGCCTGCAGCGCCGCCCCATACAACACACTCATACAGTCTCCTTCTCCTTATGACTACAAAGCATGCCACCAGAAGCACAATGGATATGAACACACCATTGCTTGCCTTGGATTTGATGTCTGCAAGCTGTTCAAGCCTCATCACATTCTCAGTGGACAGATATACGTTGCCAAGCCTGTACTCCTGCTCGCTGTCCCCATCCAGAGCATCCAGCACGATACTGTATTCCACCCACGCATCAAATTCTGATAATTCATCAGTCTGTCCGTTATTCATGACTGAACTTATCGTGCCGCTATTACTCGGCTTGTAGCTCTTCTCCGCAACCCTGCAAACGCTGAACGAACACATTATCGCCGTGGAGATGATCAGCAAGACCAGCGAAAGTGCCATTATCACCTGAAAAAATCTATATTTAAACATCTGTATATTTCTCTGCTTTTCCTGTATTATAATATGTATGGATCATTAAGACCCACTGCATATATGATACCATTTCCCCCTTTTTATGTAAAGGAAAGTAACATGTTGTTTTACTTCATTTTTCTTAGGAAACAACATGAAAATAATCCGCGAAAATGCGCATTTTTTTGTTTTTTAGTCTTGACAACGAATTGCGTTTCATCTATTATATGTGAGTATGTTTACATTGAATTGTCCGTGTCCGGTTTTAATGTAAAACCTTATTATATTTAATTAGATTTTATGGAGGTAAGAATTTTGGCTAATATCAAATCTGCAAAGAAGAGAATCAATGTTATCGAGAAGAAGACACTTAGAAACAAGATGATCAAGTCTAAGGTTAAGACAGTTATCAAGAAGGTTGAGGCTGCTATCGCTGCTGGTGATAAGGCTGCTGCTCAGCAGGCACTTGTTGTTGCTACATCAGAGATCAACAAGGCTGCTTCAAAGGGCATCTACCACAAGAACAACGCTGCTCGTAAGGTATCACGTCTTGCAGTTGCAGTTAACAAGATGGCTTAAGCATCTGGCTGATAACTACATAACTTTGACACAAGGATTTGGATATATTAAACGGCTGCATATATTTGAACCAATCATAGTTATATAAAAAATACCCACTGTTTTCACAGTGGGTATTTTTTTGCCTCAATATCTAATATCATCACCAGTCTCCTACTACATCTCACACAGCTCCACGATCATGACCTCCATCGCTGCGTTATCCATAACCTGTCCGGTCTTGAGCTTGTAGTCCATGTCCTGACAGTTCTCCACTATGTCTTTAAGCTGTGCCATGCTGTAGCCCCTGCACTGAGCCTTGTAATTCTTCACTGCCCACACCGGGCATCCTGCGATCTTCGCCAGGCTGGCGTCCTGCGCGCCATCTGATAATGCCATCTTTACCAGAAGGAGCTTGTTGAACTGTCTCATGATACATGCGTTTATCATGATCGCCGATTCCTTATTCTCAAGAAGATCGTGATACATACTGCAAGCCTTCTCCTTCTGCTTTGCAATGATGAAGTCTATCATCTGATACACCTTGCTCTCCGCATCCTGACTGCACAGAAGATCCACATCATGCTCGCTGACCTGCTTCGTGTCTCCGGCGTAGCTTATCATCTTGTCAACCTCATTCTTGATACAGTTCATATCCATGTTAGCAGCTTCGATTATCTTGTATATCGCCGTGTCTGTGGTGGCAACACCATCGGCACGGAACAGTGACTTCACCCACGTGACCATCATCTTCTCATCAGGGGTCGCAAAATCCAGAGCCTCTCCATTCTTGTCCACAGCCTTGAACAGCTTATACCTGGTGTCCACATCCATCTCTACAAATATGGCAACTGATGTATCCTCTATTTCCACCAGCTTCTTTGCAAAATCCTCGTTGCTGCTCTTGAACAGACCACTGTTCTCCACAAGGACAACTCTTCTGTCCGCAAAAAATGGCATCTCGTTGCAGAATGCAAGAAGCTCAGATGTATCGATCCCATTTCCGGCAAATTTCATAAAATTCAGATTATCGTCCTTATCAATCAGAGCCGACAGCAGCTTATCCCTGTACTGGTTCACGAGATACCTCTCCTCCCCATACAGAAGATATATCTTGGCAAACTCCCCCGTCTTTATATGTTGGTTTATGACCGCCATCGCGTTCTTTTTTTCTTTTTTCTTTGTTGCAGCCATTACATTTCTCCTTCATCAAGCTTATGTCTCACAATATGATTTTCAAAATAAAGTACCAGTTTCTACCATAATTATATCTTATGTGGCAAATCTGACCTGTTTTTCTATGTATTTTGATAATACCAGAGGTTATCTGACCTGTTTTTATAATCACATATTGATTATTTCTATAATGTCACTTTGGTTTTATAATCACCTACAGATTGTGAGTTTATGTACACTCACTCCAATAAACACAAATCTAATTATAACGGAGGTTCAACATGGAGACAACAGAAAGATATAAGTTAAATAAGGAACTTGCCCAGATGCTTAAGGGCGGAGTTATCATGGACGTTACAACACCTGAGCAGGCTAAGATCGCTGAGGCTGCCGGCGCTTGTGCAGTTATGGCACTTGAGAGAATCCCAGCAGATATCAGAGCTGCCGGTGGTGTATCACGTATGAGCGACCCACAGATGATCAAGGGAATCCAGAACGCTGTATCAATCCCTGTTATGGCTAAGTGCCGTATCGGACATTTTGCAGAGGCTCAGATCCTCCAGGCCATCGAGATCGACTACATCGACGAGAGCGAGGTTCTCTCACCAGCAGATGACGTATACCATATTGACAAGAGACAGTTCAAGGTTCCATTTGTATGTGGTGCCAAGGATCTCGGCGAGGCTCTCAGAAGAATCAACGAGGGTGCTTCAATGATCAGAACTAAGGGCGAGCCTGGTACAGGTGATATCGTTCAGGCCGTAAGACATATGAGAAAGATGAACAGCCAGATTGCTGAGATCGTCAGCATGAGAACAGATGAGCTGTATGAGGCAGCTAAGAAGCTTGAGGTTCCTTACGATCTCGTTCAGTACGTACATGAGAATCATCGTCTCCCAGTTGTAAACTTCGCAGCCGGCGGTGTTGCTACTCCAGCAGATGCAGCTCTCATGATGCAGCTCGGTGCTGAGGGTGTATTCGTAGGTTCAGGTATCTTCAAGTCAGGAGACCCTGCTAAGCGTGCTGCTGCCATCGTTCAGGCAACAACAAACTACAATGACGCTGATCTCGTTGCAAAGCTTTCAGAGGGACTTGGTGAAGCTATGGTTGGTATCAACGAGCAGGAGATCGCAATCCTCATGGCAGAAAGGGGTAAGTAATATGCAGGTTGGTGTATTGGCAGTACAGGGAGCTTTCGCAGAGCATGAGCATGTACTTTCCGAGCTCGGCGTATCATGCATAGAACTTAGAAATGCCGGAGATCTGAACAAGCCTTATGACGCCCTGATCCTTCCTGGCGGTGAGAGCACAGTCCAAGGAAAGCTTCTCAGAGACAGCGACATGTTCGACACTATAAAGTCTCAGATCAAGGGTGGCATGCCGGTTCTTGCCACATGTGCAGGACTTATTCTTCTGGCACAGCACATCGAAGGTGATGACACTGTACACCTTGGCACTCTCCCTGTCACAGTAAAGAGAAATGCCTACGGAAGACAGCTTGGAAGCTTCCACACAGAGGCCGAGCTTAAAGGTATCGGTGAGGTTCCTATGACTTTCATCCGTGCACCTTATGTGGCTGAGGCTTCACCTGAGGTTGATGTCCTTGCAACAGTTGATGACAAGATCGTGGCGGTTAAGTACGGCAACCAGTTTGCCCTCTCCTTCCACCCTGAGCTTGACAGCGACTACAGGATCCACAAGGCATTTGTAGACAGTATCCAGTAATATATTGACTACAGTCTAAAACATATATCAATAAAGAAAGCCTGTGACATATACAGCAGTTATCTGCCGGTATATGTCACAGGCTTTTTCTAATCTATTTTTCCGGTATGCTCCAGGCCATCAAAGTCCGTCATACTCTCATGCTCAGGAAGATTTGTGAGCGGTTCTTCCTTCTCCTCTATCTTCTCAAGGATCCCCTTGTATTCATTATCCTTGATGTGGTTGCCGATGATCTCCGCCACATCCGTAACTGTGACAAATGCAGAAGAATCTATGGAATTGATGATGTTCTTCAGCTCACCGATCTCAAATCTCGTGATAACACAGTAGAGCACTGTCTTGTTGCCGCTTATCATTCCCTTGCCCTGCATGATGGTAACTGTTCTTCCAAGCTTCTTGTATATCTTGTCTGCCACCTCTCTGGCATCATCAGTTATGATCATGGCTGCCTTCGCCTGCTCAAGACCGGTCTCAACCATATCAAGCACCTTTGATGTTATAAAGTATGTAAGAAGACTGTACATCGCCCTGTCCAAACCAAAGAGCATTCCCGCAATAGAATATATGATCAGATTCATGCCCAGAACAACTCTTCCAACCGGCCAGTCTTTTTTCTTGTTCAGCATGATGGCCACGGTCTCCGTTCCATCCAAGCACCCGCCGAACTTGATGATGATACCAACTCCAAGTCCAAGTATCACACCGCCGAAGCACACCGCAAGTATGGTCTCTGAGGTTGCATTTTCAAGGGGTTTGAATATCTCCACAAATACTGAGAATACAGCCATGGAATAACCGGACTTAACTATGAACATCTTACCAAGCTGTCTTGAACCTATTATAAGAAACGGAACATTAAGAACGATCGTCAGAATACTCAGGGACACTTCTGTGAGATTATTGATCATGATACCTATACCGATGACTCCTCCGTCAAGTATGGTGTTCGGCACGAGAAATTCTTCGATAGCAAATGCAGCTATAACTGCGCCAAGTGTCAGCATTACAAATTCCAGCAGTAATTTTAGTTTTTTTGTCATACTCATCTTCCTTTCCACATCATAGTCGTTTCTTCCTTCCCCTGTTCTCCTTTCAGAATTCTTATTCTCATAACTCCCTGATCATCTGTATCCGGTTACCGAAATTCCACCATCCGTTATCTCTACACATATAGCGCCATGGTCTATGGTACTCATTACATCAGCTCCACAGGCATCCAAACGCTCCAGTGTCTCCCCGTGCGGATGACCATATCGGTTATTCTCCCCCGCCGATATGATCGCAAGATCCGGGTCGACTGCTCTCAGGAACTCCCCACTCGTAGAATATCTGCTGCCGTGATGTCCGACCTTCAACACATCAGCACTCAGATCACCGCCCTCCGAGATAAGCTCCCGTTCTCCATCTTCTCCCAGGTCTCCCGTAAATAAAACACTGTACCCTCGATACTCCAGACGGATAACCGCAGAAAGATCATTTGCATCTTTTATATCAGTTTTTTCGGACGGATGCAAGAAATTTAACCACACCTTAGCTGCATCCTTGCCACAGGACATTTGAGAACCGCCGTCCATATATATGATATTTACGCCTCTTTTCTCTGCCAGCTCAAGCAGTTCACCCATATTTTCAATATCACCATACATCGGAACCACAAGATTATCTATTCTGATACCGGTGTTCGTATCGCTTAGAAGATATTGGATACCGGACACATGATCTTTATCTCCGTGTGTCACAAATGCATAGTCTACATGAGCTGCACCATAAAACTTTAGAACAGGCGCCATCACGTACTCACCAACCTTATTGCTACTCGTCGAGCCCCCATCTATCAATATATTTACTCCCATGCCAGACCTTATAAGTATGCCGTCTCCCTGACCAACATCCATAAATACAACTCTGAACTCCCGGTCAAATGAAGCTGCTTCGTAACACACGCAACACAAGGTCATGATCACAGCAGCGCACAGACAGACCATCCGCCTCCTCACCCTGGCGCAGTCTGCACTCTTTGCTCTTACAAGCAGGATCAGCACTCCAACCATAGCCATATAAAATACTACGATCATCATAACCGACACATGGCCTGTATTTATACTGTAAAATGGAAGCTTCATCGCCCATTCGCAAAGCTGCCTGTATATTGCAAGTATCAGCTTCACAGGAAACGCTCCTATGCCCACCGCCATCTCATTGCCCTGTAGTATCCCGGGAAAAATAAGCATAGCCGCAATCACGACGATACTCACGAATATTATCACAGAAACCAATGGCACTATGAGCAGATTCAGAAAGATCGAATACAGCGGAAACTGGTAATAATAGAATATAACAAGCGGTCCGGTGGCAAGTGTTATCGCCAGATTCATTACAAGTGTGCTGACTACCTTATTCTTAGTTGGAATAAGCTTTTTCATAAGTGCTCCAGGCACCGCCATCCCCAGCACTGCGGCAAAAGACAACTGAAATCCGGCATCAAGGATGATACCCGGATCAATCAGCGCCTGTATGACTGACGCGGTTCCCGCGGATGTAAGCATATCAGGGCTTCGCCCCTTTACCTGACCGATCACAGATATCACCATCATTATCATGGCTCTTACAGTTGAACTCGCCATCCCTGTCATAACTCCGTAAAGTACGATCACAGATATAGCCATTATACCTGATGCCATATATGACCCTGTAAGCCTTCGCAGCACGCCGAATAATGTCATTCCTATTATTGCTATGTGCACACCGGATATCGCCAGAATATGAGCTATTCCATTCATCTGAAACAGCTTCTTCGTATCCCTGTCAATGCCGCTCTTATCCCCCAGTAGCATTGCCTTTATCACCGAGCCATCCGTCTCTCCAAACACACTGTCTGTGATCTCCCCGGACTTTATACGCAGCCTGAACAGAATGTCTCCTATACGGCTGTAGTCCTCTCCACACTCCAGAATGGAGATATCCTTTCCTACTATATATATTCCCTTGTGCGAATAATATTCCCGCGCATCGAATTCGCCCGGATTATCTGCAGAGTCCGGCCTTGACAGACTGCAGCTTAAGGTCAGCTTCATTCCGGTCTTCAGGCTTCCCACGTCTTCCATGTACAGCAATACCTTTGATCTTCCCCGGTATTCCACAGTTTCTTCTGAGTCGCCTCCGCCAAATGTTATCCATTCCGCATACACATATACCCGCCATTCATCGCCGGACTGCCTGATCTCGTACACCTTTCCTTCTATACCGCCCGGCTGCTGCCCATCGAGCTCTTCTGCGAGTCTCTCCTGCTTTGACATAGCACAGCCATTCATATAACCGGTCAACGAGATCATTCCAAATATCATCATACTCAGAACGCATCTGACGATCCTGTTCTTTCTGTCTTTATCACCATGAGCTTTGCCACTATAAAAAAACATGGCTGTACCGGCTTTGTCCATGTAAACCGACAATACCGGTGCAGCCAATATGATCAGACCAATTATAAGCACTGAACTGTCAGCCGCCTCTTTATACGCCTCTCCAAGCGCAAAGCATACTGCTATCCAGAATAATGGTCTCTTTATATTCGTATCCTCCTGTTTTGTTCAAACTTCTGTTTATCTCTCAAGCTTTGAATAATCAGCAGTAAATTTCCTGCTGAGATCGATGTTGTTCAATCTGTTATTTGTATTATCCACATTTATCTGTACCCTCTTGACATCTTCAAGCTCCATGAGGGAATCCACAACAGAATACACAAGTATCTCATCGTCCACACCTGCTGTTCCATCCGCAAAGCTCTCATTAAATGTTATCGTACACACTCCGTCAGCATCATCCACAGTGACACTCTTAACCACAGTTTTCTCATTGAACGGTGCAACTGTTCCATCGTAACTCATTCTCAGTCCTGCAACCATCTGTTCCTCCAGTGATTCAGGAGCTGATCTGTCCAGATCTATGGTCTTCTGAACCAGCTTCTGTCCTGTGCTGTCCGGCATATATATGTTGTACTCTTCATGTGGATTCATGAAGTTGTCCATATCTGAAAATGAATCATTTGTGAGCTCCTCACGCACGATACTGTTCTCATTTGCAATGTCAGTGTATTCATACACAACCTTCTTCACCGATTCGATCTGTGTCAGAGTTCTCACAAATGCCGCCTTGCTTAGCACCATCTCATATGTGTCAGTGGCCTCCCAGTCAACGTTGAACATAAGATTGATAGTTGCCTGACCGTCATATGTATATCTCTGGTACGTAACGCCCTGAGGAACCGGGACCTGCTTATCCGTCATTTCCCCGCTGTCCATCAGCGCATTCATCACAGTATCGATAAGGTTCTCCGTCGTGACGAGCTGGTCACGGGTGACAACCTCCGGGGACAGATCAGTCCACGTTGAGTTTGCATAGTACAGAGTCAGATTTTCAGTTGAATCGTCCACAGTTTTTTTCTTTCTGCCACTCTTGCTGTCGCTTCCACATGCCACAAGGACCACCACCGTGACCATGACCATGGCAGTGAGCAAAATTCTTTTTTTCTTCGTCATATCTATCCTTTACTCCTGAGCCTGTAACGGAATCTTTACCGTGAATGTCGTTCCCTTTCCCGGCTCACTATATACATTTATAGTTCCTTTGTGCATGATAATAATATTCTTCGTGATGGCAAGTCCCAGACCGGTTCCACCTGTGTCTCGGCTTCTCGCCTTGTCTACTCTGTAGAATCTCTCAAAAATGTGATTTATACAGTCCTCCGGTATGCCGACACCGGAATCCGCAACCTTGATATAGAAGTTCCTGTGGTCTGAATTGAGAGAAACCTTTATCCATCCGCCATCGATGTTATATTTTATTCCATTTTCTATCAGATTCGAGATCGCAAGAGTAAACTTCACCTTGTCTATCTCAGCTTTTATATCGCCAAAGCTCTCAAATGAAAGCTGTATGCTCCTCTTCTCCGCCAACGGCTTAAGTCTCTTGAGTATGAGATCCATAAACTCGTTCATGTCCACAGGCTCTTTATTCAGGCTGTCCGGTCCCTTATCTGTTTTGACCAATGTGAGCAGATCACTTATGATCTCCGCCTCTCTGTCTATCTCCTGAACTATATCCTCCATGAATTCCCTGTACATCTCCGCCGGTACATCGCTCTGGGTGAGCAGCGACTCGGACAGAACCTTCATGGATGTTATCGGTGTCTTTAACTCATGTGAGACATTTGATACGAATTCCTGACGGGACTCCTCAAGAAGCTGTGCCTTGTTGAATATATCGTTTATATCCTTTGTCAGCTCCTGTGTCTCTCTGAACATACCATCCACGCTCATCGGTTCAAGGCTGCCGCCTTTCATTCCCTCTATCTCGTTTCTGACATGGTTCACATCCCTGACTGATAACTTAGCCGAAAAATAAGCAGCTATCAATCCAAGTATCAAAGATATCGCAAACAGATAAGTTGCATTTCTCTTCATATATATTGACAGGTTATCGAGAGCATCGGTCTCAAGAGATATCAGTGCCACCGCATCTGTATAGCCCTCACTGTTGATCACTGGAACTATGCGTCTGTACACATTTTCCTCTGTCTCTGATATATACTTCTGCTGCCCCTTCATTACGCTGAACACGTTCTCATCCACCAGATATCTTCCAGTGTCTTTTCCATAGGAGTCCACCACGACCTTGTAATCAGTATCCACTATAACTATACGTGCAGAGAGAGAATAAGCCATGGTCTTTATCTCGTCCACGGCTCTCCCTATATCATCCTCCGCCTTGTGTTCATTCACTATATGAGCAATGTATTCTGCACACTCCTGTGCGTGTCTGTCAAGATTTCTCTCACTCTTCGAATTCACAGTGCCCGCCAGTATCCACAGTGCTGCATAAGCGATCACTGCCACACTCACTGCCACAATGAGCGATATGATCGTTCTCTGCCCCACTCTGATACTGACCCTTGATCTCTCCTGGGCGGTATTCTTCTCTTCAATTTTTTCTGTTTCAACTGTTGCACGTTTCTTTTTTTTCATATCAGCCCTTGAAGAAATATCCTACTCCCCATTTTGTATGAATGTATACCGGCTCACCCGGATTAGCTTCTATCTTCTCACGAAGTCTTCTAACATGCACATCAACTGTTCTCGCATCTCCCGGGTAGGAATCTCCCCAGATCGTATTCAGGAGTTCATTTCTTGAATATACCTTGTTTGGATGCGCCATGAGCAGTTCAAGAAGGTCAAACTCCTTGGCTGTCAGATTAAGCTCCTTACCACCGACAAATACACGTCTGCTGTCAAGCTCAACCTTCATTCCGTTGATCTCCATTACATTTGACGGTTTTGCAGGTGCCTGCTTGCGGTTGCTTCTTCTAAGTATAGCCTTGATCCTGGCCTTCACCTCAAGAATATTAAATGGCTTTGTTATATAGTCATCTGCACCATACTCAAGTCCCATGATCTTATCCATATCCTCACCCTTTGCAGTGAGCATGATAATTGGGACATTTGAAAATTCCCTGACCATCTGACACACCTCTATTCCGGTATATACAGGTATCATTATATCCAGAAGCACTATATCATAATCGTTGGCCTTTATCTTCTCTATAGCCTCGCCGCCATCATAGGCTGTATCCACTTCCATATCATCCTGTTCCAGGCTGAACTTCAAGCCCTTAACAATCAACTTCTCATCATCCACAACAAGAACTTTCTTCATCTTAACATCCTTTCTACCCCGAGACTCATTTACTCTGTCGATATATATGTCTCCAGTTTCTCATATATACTGTCTCCTATGCCACTGACATTCTTAAGGTCTTCTTTACAGGCAAATGCTCCATTCTTCCGTCTGTACTCGACAATATGTGAGGCCTTCGTCTCGCCTATTCCCGGTAACGTCATAAGCTCCGCAGCATCTGCACTGTTGATGTTGACCAGTCTCTGTTCCGACGCATCTGTCCCACCTTCGCTCTCTTCCGGAAGCTGTTCACCTCCGACAGGGAAGTACAGCTTCTGACCATCCTCAAGCACATCTGCAAGATTCACCGCAACGGTATCTGCGTCATCGGAGAATCCTCCCGCCGCCTCAAGGCCATCATTCGCCCTGGATCCGGCTTCGAGTTCATATACACCCTCATTCTTCACTGCTCCGCATACAAAAACTGTTATGTATTCTGGAATTTCTGAATGTATCGTTACGCTCTCGTCTGCTCCGGCTTCTTCCGCGCCTTGCTGCGAAGCTTTCTCCGTAACATTCTCTTCTGAATTACCGGATATAGTTACCTGTTCTTCTCCACAGCCGGAACACAATAATGTCATCGTCAGCACGCATAAATATGCTAAATTTTTAATTATTTTCTTCATCGTGCGACACCTCCTGTGTCAGCACAGAATTACACAGGTTTATTGTATCTAAACACCTCTGAATTTACAACAATATATTTCTATTTTATTTCATTTTTGTTACTTTTTTCACAAAAGAGCCCTTTTATCCCTTATTCATTGATACTTTTTACAATACATAAAAATGTAACATTTTTATAAACTCCCCGATTCAGATCAGACATAAAAAAACAGCATATACGCCCGGTGCTCTTCCATCCTTACAGATGGCTGTCCACCATGGTCATATATACTGTTTTATAATTTACTATTTTATTATTTGAAGCTTTGTTATATTCTGCCCCGCATCCTAGAATAAAGGCTCCTTGAGGATAGCAGTTCCGATACCCTTCTGGGTGAAGAACTCAAGAAGCAGGCAGTGCTGGAGACGTCCATCGAGGATATGCACTCTTGAAACTCCGTTCTCCATGGCTGAGATACAGTTGTTAAGCTTCGGAAGCATACCGCCGCCGACAACACCCTTCTCTATGATGTCCTTTGCCTCATGTATATCCATCTCTGAGATAAGTGTCGACTTGTCTGTTGGATCGATGAATACTCCCTCGATATCTGTGAGGAATACAAGCTTCTCAGCCTCAAGAGCTGTAGCGACTGCACATGCAGCGTCATCAGCGTTGATATTGTAATCCTCGTAATTCTCATCCACACCTATAGGTGCTATAACAGGGATGAAATCATCCTCGATGAGTGATGTGAGGATAGATGTGTCAACCTTTGTTATCTCTCCCACATAACCTATATCCTTGCCACCAGGGAACTTCTTCTTGACTGTGAACATACCGCCGTCCTTGCCGCTGATTCCGACTGCCTTAAGTCCGATCTTCTGCATGAGGCTTACGAGGCTCTTGTTGACCTTGCCGAGAACCATCTCTGCGATCTCCATAGTCTCTGCATCTGTCACACGGAGACCATTGATAAATTCTGCCTCCTTGCCAACCTTCTCAACCCACTTGCTGATCTCCTTACCGCCACCGTGTACGATGACCGGTTTCATTCCAACGAGCTTTAACATGGCAACGTCCTTGATGACGTTGTACTTGAGGTTCTCGTCAAGCATAGCGCTTCCGCCATACTTTACTACCACTGTCTTGCCCTGGAACTTCTTGATATACGGCATAGCCTCTATCAGTGTCTGTGCCTTCTCAATTACCTGATCTACTGTGTAATCACCTATAACCATTTTTCTGTCCTTCTTTCTTCTATTTCATATTATTGACTACAGTCTATTTTCTGTAATCCGCATTTATCTTGATGTAATCATATGTGAGATCACAGCCCCACGCTGTGGCCGTCTCATCTCCCATATTCATATGCGCCTTGAGCTTTATCTGCTTCTCTGAGAGTATGCGGCTTGCTTCCTTCTCATCGTAATCAGTTGTCACTCCATGCTTTACGATCTCAAGATGTCCTGCCACACTGGCTATCTCTATATCCACCCTGTACGGATCAAACTTCACGCCGCTCTGTCCCATGGCGCACACTATTCTGCCCCAGTTGGCATCAGCTCCGTACATGGCACACTTTACAAGATTGGAGGCCACTATCGCCTTTGCCAGATGTCTTGCAGTATCCTTATCCGGCATGCCCGACACATCCACCTGAAACATCTTGGTAGCACCCTCGCCGTCCGAGGCTATCGCCCTGACAAATGCGCGGTTGATATATCTTATTGCCTCGACAAATGCAGGAAAGTCGTCATCGGTCTCCAGCAGTTCCTCGTTACCCGCCATGCCATTTGCAAATATCATGACAGTGTCGTTGGTGGACATATCTCCGTCCACTGACACCATGTTGTATGTATCGACCACATCAGCCTTAAGCACCTTGCCCAGCAACTCTGAACTGATATTCAGGTCTGTCGTGATAAAGCTGAGTACGGTTCCCAGGTTAGGATTGATCATTCCTGATCCCTTACACATACCTCCGATGGTAACATGCTGCCCCTTGATCTCTAAAGTTACGGCTATCTCCTTCTTATAGATATCAGTCGTCTTGATCGCCTCCGCGGCATCCACTCCGGCATCTATAGAATATGAAAGCTCCGACACCAGCATATCTATACCGCTCTGTATGACATCCATCGGAAGTCTCATTCCTATGACTCCTGTAGAAGCCACCGCAACCGTGCTTGGATCTATGCCAAGGCTCTTACCTACATGAGCCGCCATGGCCTCCGCATCATGGATTCCCTGCTCTCCGGTACAGGTATTTGCCACACCGCTGTTTACCACCAGCGCCTGACACATTCCCACATTCTGGCAAAGCCGCCTGTCGTATATGACCGGAGCCGCCTGAACCATGTTCTGTGTAAATGCTCCTGCCACATGAGCCGGAACATCGCTCACCAAAAGTGCCATATCTTTTTTCAGTTTATTTCTTCTTATTCCAACGTGAAGTCCCGCTGCCCTAAAGCCCGCAGGGGCGGTCACGCCTCCCGGAATTATCTTCATCCTACCACCTTATTTCCAAGTGTCTATTTTGAGGCAAATGCTTCAAACCTGATGTTTATGGGAAAACAGGAGCCATGCGAAGGCCCTCAGCCTCGTCAAATCCAAACATGATGTTCATGTTCTGCACAGCCTGACCTGCTGCTCCCTTTACGAGATTGTCAAGTGCACCCATGGCTATGACTCTGTTTGTTCTCTCATCTATCTTGAAGTTGACATCCACATAGTTACTTCCCTCAACCCATCTTGTCTCAGGACATACATCCTTGTCGAGGACTCTGATAAATCTCTCATTTGCATAGTACTTATCGTATGCAGCTCTCACTGTATCGTAGTCGACCTTCTCCTTGAGGTTGGCATATGCTGTTACAAGTATTCCTCTGTTCATAGGAACAAGATGTGGAGTGAAATTAATGACTATCGGACTGCCATTCGCATATCCAAGCTGCTCCTCTATCTCAGGGGTATGTCTGTGTGTTGTAACACCATAAGCCTTGATGCTCTCGTTGACCTCACAGTAGAGATTTGCGATCTTCGCGCCTCTTCCTGCACCTGATGTTCCAGACTTAGCATCAACGATGATGGAGTTGGCATCAACCAGACCTTCCTTAACCAGTGGGTAGAGTGAAAGGATCGAACAAGTTGTATAACATCCAGGATTTGCAAGAAGTCTGCACTTCTTTATATCCTCCCTGTTTATCTCACAGAGACCATACACAGCCTCGTCAATAAACTGTGGGCTCTTGTGCTCTATCTTGTACCACTTCTCATAAGTAGCAACATCCTTTATTCTGAAATCTGCACTGAGGTCTATGATCTTGACCTTGGACAGTATCTCCTCATTTACCAGTGATCCGCACAGTCCCTGTGGTGTGGCGGTAAATATTACATCTACCTGTGAGGCAAGCTCCTCCATGTTGTCATCCATACACTTTGCATCCACGATCTGGAACATGTTGCCGTATACCTGATAATACTTCTGATCTATAAAACTTCTTGATCCATACCATACGATCTCCGCTTCCTTATGTCCAAGAAGAATTCTTACTATCTCCTGTCCTGCATATCCTGTTGATCCGATAATTCCTACCTTAATCATAACTGCCTCCATAATTTATATGTACTTTTTCTATATCTGTATAAAGACATACTCTGTCTGATTGTATACCTGACAATGTATATCGTCAACATACACTATTTAATATGTAGAAATACACTCATTACCCTGAGCTTTTGTATCTCTGTTCCTCGTTTCCTCTGCGGAAACTTTTATAATTATACATTTGTAACGTATAATATGCAATGGTTTTTTTGAATATTTGCATATTTGTCCAAAATATACGATTTATCAGCGTTTTTGCCACCATTTTGCTCTGTATTTATGCATATTTTTCATGAATAATATACGGTGAACGAATGAATATTTTGAAAAATCACTTGCATAATATACATTTGCGTTGTATAGTTCATGTAGAAAATGTCATATAGAGGATCCCGCTTAGCCGGACAGAGCTCTTGTGATGTGCGTAGATGTATCTTTATTGCATCTGCTCTATATTTATAAATAGGAGGATTTATTAAAATGGCTAAAGAAAAAGTTGTACTGGCTTATTCAGGCGGTCTTGATACCACTGCCATCATCCCATGGTTAAAGGAGACATACGGATACGATGTTATCTGTGCATGTATAGATGTAGGTCAGGAGAGTGAGCTTGAGGGTCTTGACGAGAGAGCAAAGTATTCAGGAGCTGAGAAGCTTTACATCATCGATGTTGTAGACGAGCTCTGCGATGAGTACATCATGCCAACAGTTCAGGCTGACGCTGTATATGAGAACAAGTACCTTCTCGGTACTTCATTTGCAAGACCTATCATTGCCAAGAAGCTCGTTGAGGTTGCACGTAAGGAAGGCGCTGTTGCCATCTGCCACGGAGCTACAGGTAAGGGTAACGACCAGCTTCGTTTTGAGCTTTCTATCAAGGCTCTTGCACCGGACATCAAGGTTATCGCTACATGGAGACAGCCTGAGTGGACAATGCAGTCACGTGAGGATGAGATCGCTTTCTGTAAGGCACACGGCATCGATCTTCCATTTGATGCAAAGCATTCTTACAGCCGTGACCGTAACATCTGGCACATCAGCCATGAGGGCCTTGAGCTTGAGAATCCTGCAAATGAGCCAAACTACGATGACCTTCTGGTTCTCTCAGTTACACCTGAGAAGGCACCTGATGAGCCTGAGTACATCGACCTTGACTTCGAGAAGGGCTACCCTGTAGCACTCAACGGCAAGAAGATGAAAACTTCTGATATCATCCGTGAGCTGAACAAGCTCGGCGGAAAGCACGGTATCGGTATCATCGATATCGTTGAGAACCGTGTTGTCGGCATGAAGTCACGTGGTGTATACGAGACACCTGGTGGAACTATCCTTACAGAGGCTCATAAGCAGCTTGAGGAGCTCACACTTGACCGTGATACCATGGAGTACAAGAAGCTTGTCGGAACAAAGTTCGCAGCACTTGTATATGAAGGAAAGTGGTTCTGCACTCTCCGCGAGAGCCTTTCAGCATTTGTTGCCAAGACTGAGGAGCGTGTAACTGGTCATGTAAAGATGAAGCTCTACAAGGGTAACATCATCAAGGCTGGTACTACATCAGATTATACTCTGTACTCAGAGAGCCTTGCTTCATTCACAACTGGCGACCTCTACGATCACAAGGATGCTTCAGGTTTCATCAACCTGTTCGGTCTTTCAATGAAGGTTCGTGCTATGATGGATCAGAAGCGCGAGGAGAAGGACAACGCCAACAATAAATAATTTATAGATTCTTTACAAAAGAAGCGTGTTGGAATAGTATATAGAAAAGGAAATGGGTTTTTACCACATTTTACTGTTGTGGGTTGCTCGTTTCCTTTTTTATTGATAGAATATCATACAGATATTTCTTACCATTTTCTGCATTCTCACTAATTTCATAAAAATCCCCAACATACCCTTTTAAATACCGGGCAACTCTTAATGAATTTATACACATCGTATATCTCGACGATATTTGAATGTATATCTATAAAAAAAGATCCGGAGCCGAAGCTCCAGATCTCCCTAAATACATATCATTTACAATATCGCTGCACCAACGTACATTATTTTAAATTACAGTCTATATATTCCATATATGACTTTTTCCCAACTTCTGATTCATTTTCCACATACCACTCTGCGCATTCTTTCAATCCATCTTCCAATGATATTGTCTCCGGGTATATTTTGTTCTGCTGCTGCACATCGAGATAATATTCATAGTTATAAAAACTGAAATAATTTCTCTGTTCTATATCCTCACTGACATTTACAAACGCAGGGATCTTATCAAAGCAGGCGTAACACATCGTCACCCAGTCTTTTATAGTGACCTGCTCCACATTTCCCACATTCATGATATGAGTCTCCGGCTTTTCCTCTATTACTCTCTCCATCAGGATACAGAGATCCTTCACATGGAAGAACTGCAGCTTCATTCCACCATCTCCGGGCAGATAAAATGGTCTGTCCGCCCTGGCGCAGTCAAATACAAAAGCCTCCCTGTATACATTGTTCATAGGTCCATAAATATATGGTGGTCTGAGTATGTAAGCATCACTCACTCTGTCAAGTAATGCATCCTCCGCAGCAATCTTATCCGTACCATATGACCCCCAGTATCTGTTGAGTGCCCGTTCTGAATCTTCACGGAATGGCTGATCTCCATACTCTGGATACACTGCACTTGAGCTGATCATGATATACTGACCAAATGAACCAAGGCTGTCACATAAGTCTGTGATATCTTCCGCATTATATGCGGTTATGTCCGCCACAACATCAAAATAGATGTATTTGAGTTTGTCTCCCAGGTCATGCCTGTCCGTTTCTATAAGTTTCACACCTGGAACCTGCGGTCTTGAATTTCTGTTCACCACATACACCTCATAGCCTTTGTCCACAAAATACTGCGCCGCATACCGGCTTACAAATACTGTACCACCCGTTATTAGTATTTTCTTCATGAAGAGCCTCCTTTAAATTGGGATTTTTTATCTACTCACCAAGTTCCAGCACCACGCTCTCATTTCCAGCTAATTTCACTGAACTAAGGTCTGACACACCTGTCTCACCAGAACTTGAATAAAGTACATTTGTAACTGTTATGTCTCCGCACTCAGCAAGTGATACCGTCTGATCGCCCTCTGCAAAGTTGTGCACCACTAGCAGTTTCTGTCCATCCGCCTCACGGAAGTACGCTATCACACTGTCGCTTGTGAGCGCTGCCGCTCTATAGTTTCCTTTCATAAGGGCAGGATTGTCTTTTCTAAGCGCTATAAGTGTCTTGTAATATGAATACATTGAATCCGGATCTTTCATCTGTTGGTCAAGTCCCTTTGTCTCTGCATTCTGATCGTCCTTTTCCCACGACGTATTATATGTACCGTCACCTCCCCAAAGAAAAGGCGTCCTTATCATCTCATCCGGCTTACTGCCGTACATTCCAAGCTCCTCGCCATAATATATATATGGATTGCCTGGAAGTGTCATATATACCGCTGCTATCTGTCTCGCCTTATCCAGACTGTTCACCGACGATGCTATCCTGTCCTGATCGTGATTTGCTCCAAATACTCCATTCAGATAGTTGACATCCACGCCGTCATATTTATTCTGTATATTCTCTATCGCCACGGAAAGAGAATCGCCAAATCCTGGCACCGCCATGCCTTTCTGTACGCAGTTCAGTATCTTCTGCTGAATTGCAAAATCAAACTTCGTGTCAAATGGCTGGACATAATTTTCCAGCACCTTGTCATCCTGCCATACCTCACCCACCAGGTATACATCAGGATTTATGCTCTCGCAGTAACCGGCAAATTCGTTCCACCAGGTGATGTTTGCCGCTTCAGAATCTTCCTGCTGCTTGAACTCATGCGCCCCATAGATATGAACTGCGGCGTCCATACGGAAACCGTCAAGACCAAGCTCCAGAAAATGACCGGCGGCATCCTTCGCAGCCTGTCTAACATCCGGATTGTTATAGTTCAGATCCGGCATATCCGCGCCGAACACACCATAATAATAGAAGTCTCCTTCCTGGTGCCACACCATATCTCCCCAGCTTGATTTGTCGAGAAGATGATTGCAGTCTTTCTTGTCGGTCTTGTACACCCACCTGTAATAATCTCTGTACTCGCTGTTCTCATCGGACTTTGCCGCCTGAAACCACGGATGATTGATACTAGTGTGATTGATGACCAGGTCCATGATGACTTTCATGTCTCTGCTGTGTGCTTCGTCAAGCAATCTCTTAAGATCATCTTCTGTTCCGTAATCGGGATTCACCGCCATGTAATCCGTCACGGAATATCCGTGGTAGGTATCGGATGCAGTGATCGGCATGAGCCATATCCCATCGATCCCGAGCTCCTTCAGATAGTCAAGTTTCTCCGTGACGCCATTCAGATCGCCTATACCATCACCGTCTGAATCGGCAAATGATCTGACAAATATCTCGTAATACACGCCGCGATTACCCTCTTCGTCGGTCTTCTTACGAGGCTCTGCCGCAAATTCTGCCACATCGTATGCATCACTGGAATATGTTCCCTCTGCATAAGGCTCATCCTTGTCTTCCGTAGCTTTTTTTGACTCCTGTCCATCTCCTTCTGATGCTCCGGCATCTGTCTGATCGTTTGTCTGACCATCCGCCAAAGTCTCTGCTTCTGACGACGCAGCACCGTCCGCTCCGTCATCTGTTTTGCCGCACCCTGTACCGAGTCCAAGTGTAAGGGCCAGCATAACCACTGCAAGTCTCTTCTGCAGTCTGAGTAAGTTGTTCTGTTTCAGCACTTTCTTTTTAAGCACTTTCTCGTTCCTCCTATACTCCCTCCAAAGAACATTATAACAGACCATGCCTCATAACTTCCAGTGTATTTTCTAAGCCATAGCCCTGCCGGCGGTCTTGTACCTGTCAACGATCACTCCAACAAGTATGAACAGTACGGCGAATAGCATCTGCACTCCCATGCTTACAAATATGCCTGTCACCGAACTGCCGGATGCGAAATTGTCGATGGCATCCGTTGCATTTGCGTACCAGTATGCCGGGAGGAAATGTGCTATCGCCATCACTGTGTCACTTAAGAACTCTCTCGGCACAAATATCCCGCAGAGGAATGCCATTCCAAGTGATATGACATTTGCACACATGGAAAGAATCTGTTCACTCTGGGTAAGCCTGCTAACCAGAAATGCCAGCGAGAGTGCTACACAGGCATACACCAGCATATTGAGTATGAACATTCCGCCCCTTGCTGAGACTATATCATATTTTATAAGTATTCTGGAAAGTGCTATAAATACTACAGACAATACGCATCCAGTAAACATCATCCCCAGGACAAGTTCCCTGTTCAGCCTGAAAAATTTGTATGATGAGCACTCTATTCTCGCTCTAAGCTTTTTCCTGTTATATACCTGCAAAACAGGCGCTACCCCAATTATCATAACGCAGATCATGACCCACCCCAGATAGTTGTAAAAATTATATAACATGGAATGTCCTGAGGTCTTTCCTTCAGCCATATCGACTTCAGCCTTCTGCTCAAGTGCCATCCTCGCTCTCTTATCGGCATCGTTCACATCATCTCCGGCCCTCTTGTACAGAGACACCATATTCATGTAGCTGTCAAGCCTTGTCTCAAACAGCATGGACGCCTGACTTCCGGGGATAGTCGTTATCTCAAGCAGACCATCCGCAGTATCATTTGCCCATGCATCGCCAAAGCCATCTGGTATCCTGATCACACATTCCACCGCCCTGTTGTAGAGAGCATCCTGAATACCTCGTTCGTCCATATCAACGCCATCTACAAGCTGCTGCGTATCACTCAGGTAAGCCATCAATTTTCTGCTCATCTCACTGCCATCCTCATCGCTCACCGCATATTTGACCGTTTTATCCTTATAATAGTTCTGTGGATCTGTGTTTCCCACATTGATGAACACAATCATGACTCCACACAGGATTCCCACATACATGATCATCTGCCCAACATATTTTCTCAAAACCTTGAAAAAAGATTTAAACACTTGCATATCTGTTCCTCCTTACCATGAGAATCCCAACTGCTATGAGCACCACAGCCTCAATAGTCATTATGACGATATTCTCAGTGAAAACCTGGTGGTCACTGTAAACATTCAGCGCATAGAATGAATCCGATATCAGAGCCGCGGGATTGAGTTTATTTATAATCGGCACGTGCTGCTGTATCTCATACTTTATCCCGTTTATACACAGATCAGAAAGGATGGACATCACCATGGATATTCCGATCACAATACCTATCTTGGTCCCCTCAGCAAGCTTTGATATAGCCCCAACTATGACTCCTATTGCCAGACCGATAAAGCAGCCCACAAACAGAGTAAGCAGGATCTCCCATACTCTGTCGCCAAAATCCACTCCTATGCAGGACATGTATATAAAGCTTATGACCTCGACCACAAAATGTATAAGCAGCAGCGCAGCAAATTCTGCCAAAACAAATGTCATTTTTCTCTGTGGGGACACATTTTTTCTCTTTCCCGTAGCGCTCACATTTGCCTGAAGATTGCTCATCATCTCTATAGATGAAAGTGATGCAAACAGACAGCTCATGGCAAATATGGCATAGAAATAATTGTTATACACATTCTGGCTGCCCTCAGTGCTGGCCTTCTCTGTATAATATGATCTCTGTTCTGAGAGTTTTTCCACAAGGTCCGACATATCATCCACGCCGGAAGTCCCAGACATATACTGTTGGAGTCCAATGCCATCCTTATATATATCCATAAGTGCATGCTCGTACTGCTTGTACTCGGAAAGCACTGTCTCAAGTATGCTTGCATTGACAGAACTCTCCGCAACCGTGAGCTTCACATCATCCGTATATATGATGCCCTCGACCTCTTCATCAGCCAGTGCCTTCTCTGCATCGCTTTCGCTCATCCTCGTAACCGACAGAAGGGCATCATCGCCATCCGACAGCGCATCCAGCATATAATTAAGTCCATTTGCCGATTCATCCTCAGTGACCACCGCCACCTCGATATTACTAAACATCTCATCCTGTTCATATATGTTGCCAAATGCCATGTACATGAAAGTGGCAAGCAGTATAGGAAATACCAGTGTCCAGAAAATAGACACCTTGGCACGCATCAATATCTTTATCGTATATAGGAAATCCCGTATAAACATATTTCTCTCCTTTTAATCCCGGTTCATCTGAAATATACAAATATTTGTTTCTTCAACAAATCCATAATCCAGCTTACATTCAGATCAGTCTCTAAGTTCCTTGCCTGTGATCTCCAGGAACACATCATTGAGTGTTGGGAGCTCCGTGACTACCCTGCCAAATGATATGTCGTGCTCCTTGAAAAATTCCATAAGCCTCACCAGATTGTGTCTTCCACCAGAATATCTAAGTGTCAGCATGCCTCCGTTATATTCGTCCTCATACACATGTGGCTGACTGTGAAGCTCCGACATCTGCTCGCCTGTAAGTCCAAGCACCTCAACCTTGATGGTCTCGGTATTCTTGATCATCTTCTTGAGCTCATCCTTTGTTCCGACTGCAACAGATTTACCTTTGTCCATGATGACTATCCTGTCGCAGATCTGCTCGACCTCCTCCATATAATGAGAGGTGTACACGATAGTCGCGCCTTCCTCATTCAGACGTTTTATCCCCTCAAGTATTCTGTTGCGGCTCTGTGGATCAACTGCAACTGTCGGTTCATCGAAAAATATAAGCTTTGGCTTATGCGCTATTCCGCAGGCAATATTCAGTCTTCGGAGAAGGCCTCCTGATAGCTTCTTTGGAAGGAATTTCCTGTAATCCGCAATATCCACGAAATCCATTGCCTCCTCAACACATTTGCGTCTCTTCTCTTTGTCCTTTATATAGAGGCCGCAGAAGTAATCAATATTCTCATATACAGTCAGTTCATCGAACACCGCCACATCCTGCATTACAACTCCGATCTCTCTCTTGATATCGTAGCTGTCGGGCTTCATCTCTTTGCCAAATACCTTTATATCGCCCTTGTCAAATGTGAGCAGGGACAGTATACAATTTATAGTTGTCGTTTTGCCGGAGCCGTTTGGTCCAAGGAGTCCAAGTATCTCCCCCGCCTTCACCGTCAAACTGAAATGATCCAGCGCCAGTAGATCTTTGTACCTCTTTACCAGATTGGTAACCTCTATTGCATTTTCTGAATTACTCATATATATCCTCCTGTTTTGATATCCTGTTTTTTGACCCTCATTATCTTATGAGTGTCGTTCATAACATGATAGTTTGCACTCATCAGCATGCTACATTCTTTATTACATGCTCTCATTATATACACCCTTGATCTGTTTTCACAGTGAACAACGTCATCTTCACAATGTGACATTTGTCATGTTTCTTTTTCCCTCATATTTATTTATAATAATTATTACACTAGGCTGCACACACTGTCTGGCACGGCTATTCAGACAGCACGATATATACTACAGCATTTTCTACATTATGGAGAATAATTATGAAACACCTCATCAACAAAGGACTCCTGCTGGTCTCAGCATTTGTCATGATATATGCGCATAATACTGCCACGGACACCCGGCTCATCATCGCACTGCTCCTGTCGCTCATTGCCGGTGCGGTCTATCCGGCACTTGCGGGGATCTCCGCAGTGGACAGAGCCACCACGAAGGGCGCCGAGAACCACAGCAGAATATATCCATACATATGCGAGGCACTGGTATGCGCGTATCTTGTATCCACATTCTGGCTGCACCCAGTTTATATGTTCGTGTCCATAGTCAGCTACGACATGTACAGATACAGACAACGGCTGTCACCAGTCATACTTGTCCTGTTATCCATATACATGTGCGTCAACTATCCTCTGATGTCAGTTCTCCCGCAGATATGCCTCATCGCATTCTCATTTGCTATGAGCGTGTACTGCTGCCGGATAAATCTGCTGAGGGCTGAGCTTCTTGCCATGAGGGACAATACTGCAGAACACGACATGCTGGTTGCACAGAACACACGCCAGTTGCTGGAAAATCAGGACAACATGGTACTCACCGCCACCCTGTCAGAGCGAAACAGGATTGCCCGGGAGATTCATGACAATGTCGGTCATATGCTCACCAGATCCATACTTCAGACCGGTGCCATCAAAGTTATCAACAAAGACGAGCGTCTTGAGAAGCCCCTGGCACAGCTGCAATCTACGCTGGATACCGCAATGGACAGCATGAGAAAAAGTGTCCACGATCTACACGATGAATCCATAGACCTGCGCACTGCCCTAGATGATGTGATCAACAACGTCAGCGACATGGACATCTACATGGATTACGACATGTCAGATAAGCTTCCAAGAGAGATCAAATACTCATTCATCAACATAGTAAAGGAAGCCATTAACAATACGCTGAAGCACAGCAACGGCGACCATATGGATATCCGCGTGCGGGAACACCCGGCATTTTATCAACTGTATATAACAGACAATGGACAGAACATCCGCTCCGGTCTATCCCCGGCACAAGGAAGCGCTTCTGGCGGGATGGGCTTAAATGGTATCCTGGAAAGAGTAAACAAACTTGGAGGCACAATGAAGATATCAACCGACGACGGATTTTCCATATTGATCAATATCATGAAAAGAGATTTTACAGACTGAATTCCAAACAGATATGCAAAATATCCTGATTATAAATAGGAGGAAACCGACAAATGAATGTAGTTATAATAGATGACGACCAACTGGTGGCACTGTCACTTCAGACCATACTCGAAGCCTGCGACGACATACAAGTATCCGCCACAGGAAGCAGTGGAGCTGATGCGATCAGACTGTACGAAGAATATCAACCGGATGTTCTACTCATGGACATCCGCATGGAGAACATAAATGGCCTTGAGGCTTCTGAGAATATCATGGTCTCTCACCCGGATGCCCGCATTCTTCTCCTGACAACATTTTCAGATGACGAATATATAATCAAAGCACTGAGTATCGGGGCAAAGGGATATATACTGAAGCAGAATTTTGAGAGCATCGCACCGGCAGTAAAAGCAGTATACAATGGACAGACTGTATTCGGGGATGAGATAGTTGGAAAGCTCCCTGATCTTATTGGACATATGGACACTACCTCATCAGATGTCCAGCCATCGCCATTTGCCGGAATGGAATACGAACTCAGTTCCAAGGAAATGAATATTATCAGACTTGTTGCAGATGGTCTGAATAACAAAGAAATCGCATCAAGCCTGTATCTGAGCGAGGGTACAGTGAGAAACTATATCAGTTCCATCCTTGACAAGCTGCAGCTGAGAGACCGCACACAGCTGGCGTGCTTCTACTACAAAAAGCTAACCAATTGAGCAACAGTCAATACAACACTAAAAAAGCAAGCCGCACGCCATCCTTGAATGACATGCGGCTTGCTTTTTCTGTCTTACTGTGTTGTACCTGGGTGAGGGGTACTCATATACACTACTACTGAAGTGAGGCATCCACACTTACATATTCTGTTGAAATATATCCGATCGAGCCATCGTATAACTGAACTCCTATCCAGCTCTCATCCTGTGATACAACGTCGAACATCTCTCCACTGTTCACTGTAGCTATGATATCTGATTCTGATGACTGCTCTGTATGGACATACACACCATCATATATCACTGATGCTGTTACGCCCGGAAGCACCTCTGAAGGGGTCTCTTCTGTTGTCGCTTCCTCTGTTGTCACTGCCTCGGTAGACGCTGAAGTCACAGACTGTATACTACCTGATGCATTGCTGGCAACTCTGGCCGTATCGTTGGCCGATACTGAACTTCCTGCAGGCACCACTGCGTCGATGGCAAGCTGCACACTGCTGTCTGCCATCATCACTGCCTGACTCTTGTTGATAGTCACACTATCATTCGCATATAATTCATCCGCAAGCGGGTCAGCCTTCTCTCCAAAACTTATGACAGCAAATACACAAAGAGCCATTACAACCACAAGTGCTGTCATCAAAATGTTATGTCTTAAATATTTATAACTGAGAACATTCCTTCTCATGTGATCTACAAATCTTCCAAACTTACTGCGTGATCTAGTCATTAATTTTTCCTCTTTTACCCTTAATCCAAGCTATTTTCTATGTAGTATTTCGTAATCTAAATTTTACAAAGTTACCGCATTTGTTACATTTCTGTTAAATATAATACACTACACATGTGCATGTGTCAACTGATTCTGACAAAAAAATACCAATTTCTAGTGGTTTTACACAACTGTTTGTAACGACATGTTGTGTTTTGTAACATTTAACTTTTCTGCTGAAAAAAGCGCATTTTCGTGGTATCATATGACATCATACAGTCAACAAAAGGAGTACATTATGAGACTTGATAAATTTCTAGTTGAAATGGGGATCGGCAGCCGCAGTCAGGTAAAGCAGTATGTGAAAAAAGGCACTGTCACCGTCAATGGTGCCCCGGTTAAATCCTCAGATGTAAAGATAGATGAGAACAACGATACTATAAAATATAATGGCAGGATTCTGAATTATTCCAGATACAGATATTTCCTCCTGAACAAACCTGCGGGGTGTGTAAGCGCCACCAAAGATAACGTGCATCAGACCGTTATCGATCTGCTAAAAGGAGAAAATACAAAAGACCTGTCACCCGTGGGACGGCTGGATATAGACACAGAAGGACTTCTACTTCTGACAAATGACGGAGCACTGACCCACCATCTTCTGTCTCCTGCACACCACATTCCCAAGACATATTACGCAGAGATTGACGGATATGTAACAGATGATACCATAAACCTTTTCGCCACAGGTGTGGATATCGGAGATGAAAAACCTACACTGCCCGCAGATCTGCGCATATTATCTTCCGACAGCACCGCTGCCAGATCGGAGATCGAACTCATAATAACAGAGGGACGTTTTCACCAGGTCAAGCGAATGTTTGAGGCCGTTGGCATGAAAGTTACTTTTCTGCGAAGAATTGCAATGGGTGAGCTGAAGATAGACGAATCGCTTCCAACAGGTGCCTACAGAAGTCTCTCGGAAGAAGAGGTCAGTCTTCTCCGGTTCGATATGCCACAATAAAAATAGAGAACAGGAAATCCTGTTCTCTATTTTTATTTATGTTACTGACTTCTATTCTGTAATATATTTATCAAGGCCATCTGCTATTCCCTTGGCGATCTTGTTCTGATAATCGTCTGTTACAAGAAGTGCCTCCTCAGATGCTGTAGTCATATAGCCAACTTCCACTATGGTTACCGGAACTGTACTCCAGTTTATTCCGCTCATGGTATCCGTCTCCCATATTCCATCGCTCTTAGCTCCTGTGGAAGCCAGAAGTCCTGATAAAACATCCGTGGCAAGACTCTTGCACTGATCATAGATAGCTGAATTATATGGATTAGATGATGTCTGACATACTGTCATCACACCTGTCGCATTACCGTCTGTCGATCCATTTGTATGGATCTTTATAACTGCATCTGCCTTAAGGTTGTTCGCATATTCTGCTCTCGTCGCATTACTTATATCAACATCATTCGATGTTCTGATCATCTTAACTGTATAGCCTCTGGATGTGAGCTCTGCCTCAAGCTTCTGTGCGATCTGAAGATTCAGCTCATATTCCTTTATTCCTGTTGATACACCTGTGTTGCCAACGGTTGCCTTTACTTTTGTCTCTGTAGCAGCAGGGCCTATCGGCTCGGTCTCTTCATTTGCATTCTGCTGATGTCCGGCATCTATAACTATCATCTTGCCCTCACCAACATTGGATGTAGTTCCCTGTTCTGTGGATGCATCCGATGAATTCTCTGTTGTCGCCTCAGTCGATGCATCAGACTTATCTCCTCCGCCTACGACCTCAAGGAGCTCTGAGAATATATAATATTCCCCACCATCTATAGATACCTTGCTCCACTCATCGTTATAACCGATTCTGTCCAGCTCAACATCATTTGCAACTTCCTGATATATCTCTCCATCAGTTGATGGGCTCGTTCTGACATTCACATAGTCAAGAGTCTTTACTTTGTCATTACATATTGTAAAGCCATCCTTGTCCTTCTCCGGCTGTGCCTCAGTGGTTGCTTCCGTAGTCGCCACCGTCACTGCCTCTGTGGTCGCCTCTGTCTCCGTCGGATTGGCTGTAGTAGCATCGTCACCTTTGCTTCCGCATCCGGCAAATGCCAGCATGGAAGCAAGTCCAAAGCAGAGCACTGCATATTTTAAATGTTTCTTCTTCATGAGTATCCTCCGTAAGTGATTATTGAAGTTAAAAATACATCATCTTATTGTAACACAATCGTAATAACTGCACAAGTAAATTGCTCAAATACCTGATTTCACCATACTACATTTCAAATACTGCACCGCAAATCTTCTCAAGTTGTGCATAATCCTCCGCACTTCCAAGCTCCACCGCTGAATGCATAGCCAGTATCGGTATTCCCATGTCTACTGCTCTGACTGGCAGATAAGATGAAGCTATAGGACCTAAAGTCTGTCCTCCTGCCATACCCGACCTGTTCACCTGACGCTGTATCTTTATCTCCTGATTTCTTGAAAGAGCCATGATGACCGCAGATGCCTCACTGTCTGACACGTATCTCTGACTTGCACTTGATTTGAGTGCCACTCCGCGCCCCATGACAATCTGATTTGTCGGATCACTCTTCTCTGAATAATTCGGATGGGTTGCGTGCGCCACATCAAGTGACAGCATGAATGCATCTCTCATAAGGCGTCTTCCTGCTCCAGCCTCAATGTCCAATCCAGCCATGATACGCTTTATTATCTCCGACAGAAGCACCGAATCTGCTCCCTGCTTTGATCTGCTGCCTATCTCCTCATTGTCAAACAATGCTATAACATTTGTATTATTGCCATTTGTCTCTCTGCACATGGTGTCAACAAGCGCTGACACGGAAGTTACATTGTCAAGTCTCGGAGAAGCTATCATATCCTTATCTGCCCCAACTATCTCCATTCCATCCATGTTATACAGGTATAGATCATAATCAAGAATATCGTTCTTCAAAAGCCCAAGGTCATCTGCCACATACTGTAATATATCTTTGTCCTTCACCTTCTGACCATCCAGACCATATACAGGTATGAGCTCCTTCTGCACATTCATTTTCTCCCCGGGTGCATCCTTTCTCAGATGCGGTGCAAGGCTTGGCACTATGCACATGGCACGCTCTGAATCATACAGATACGTCTTCGGCCTGAACGGATCCGTGGTCTGCGCCATGACCTTGCCCGCGATTCCAAGCGGTCTGTCAAACCATGTCTCCTTGATAAGTCCGCCGTACGGCTCTACATTCAGTGTCTGGTAGCCGCTTCTGTTCATATCCGGCTGAGTCTTGATCTTGAGCATAGGAAAATCTGTATGTGCAAGGCCGATATTCAGCCTGCCATACTCAGGCATCTCCCCTGCGGCAAACGCCACCATCATAGATGAGTATGGCTTCACATAATATCTTCCTCCGGCCGTGAGCTCCCAGCGTTCTCCCATATCAAGCTCCATGTAACCGTGATCCTGCAGCATGGCTTCACATTCCTTCACTACATGAAACTGTGTGACACCGGCGTCAAGTAGTCTGCAAAGTGTATCTATCATAATAAATTATCCTCCTTATAATAGTCGGTCGACAAACGCACACATCAGTATACTTTCTTATGTGCATCGTCTGCGTTCTCCACAAAGATTTTAGTACAAATCTTCAGCTTATACAATTCCCTTACTTCTTATTTTAGCTTAATATCCACATCTGATATTCAAGTTTTTTTATCGCAATGTGAATCTTCTCTTGCCCTGTCATTCAAAAGGCTGTATAATCGCCAATAGATACTTTAACGCTTTTATGCGTCAAACTGTTAAAGGAGAACGTAAAATGAATGATTTTTCAATAGGATTTATCGGTCTGGGACTTATCGGAGGATCTATTGCCAAATCCATCCACCGCATTTTCCCTGATTACAGAATAGTCGGCTTTGACAATAATCTATCTACACTCAAGGAAGCTGTCTCCGATGGGACACTGACTGAATATACAGATGATATCCATACCATAGCAGAATGTAACTATATCTTTCTGTGCGCACCGGTCCACTATAATATAGAATACCTGCGCCAGCTAGGGCCATTCCTTACAGACAGCACCATACTGACTGATGTCGGAAGCGTAAAGCTCGACATATACGAAGCAGTCCAGGAGCTTGGGCTTGCCAGGTATTTTGTCGGCGGACACCCTATGGTCGGCTCTGAGAGATCTGGCTACGAGGCGGCCACCGACAGGCTCATAGAGAATGCCTATTACTTCATCACACCTGCAGACGGAGTTCTGCCGGGCAAGACTGAGGAGTTCTCCACATTTATCGGAGATCTGGGCGCAATACCGATCACATACTCACCTGTTGAGCACGACCGTATAACCTCTTACATAAGTCATGTGCCCCACGTCATAGCCGCCTCACTGGTCAACCTTGTCGCAGCGGCAGACAGCCCAGACAATATATTTAAGTCACTGGCAGCCGGTGGTTTCAAAGATATAACCAGGATCGCATCCTCCAATCCAGTGGTATGGGAGCACATTCTTCTGGCAAATCCTGACAATATCGTACACGGGCTTCAGGAATATGTTGAGCTTATAGACAAAATGATTTATCATATTAAACAGCGCGATGCGGCTGGGATAAATGCTTTTTTTGCATCCGCCAGAGATTACAGGGATTCCATTCCTAACAACAGCAGCGGTGTCATAAGAATGCACCATGAACTGTTCGTAGATATCCCTGACGAGGCTGGTGCGCTGGCAAAGGTGACAGCTTTTATCGCAGAGGCAAAGATAAGCCTCAAGAACATCGGAGTCTCCCACAACCGTGAGGATGAGGAAGGGGTTCTCAGACTCTCATTCTACGATGCTGATTCAAGACGGAATGCGCAGGATGTGCTGAAGGCCGCAGGCTATAGAATTTATAACCGATAGGTAAAACATATTACACTAGAATAAAGGAATACTGAGAATTTATGAAGATCAACAGAGTAAAATCACTTAACGGAGAGATAACAATACCGGGGGACAAATCCATCTCCCACCGCTCCATCATGTTCGGCTCAATCGCAGATGGAATAACCGAGGTACACGGATTTTTAAATGGAGCAGACTGTATATCATCCATGAACTGTTTCAGGCAGATGGGAATAGATATCGATTATGACGGAGACATTGTAACTGTACATGGAAAGGGACTGCATGGACTGTCAAAGCCTGAAGGCACACTCGATGTCGGCAACAGCGGAACAACCACCAGACTTATATCGGGTATACTTGCCGCTCAGCCATTTGCAAGCAGACTTATAGGTGATGCTTCTATATGTAAGCGCCCTATGAAGAGAATCATGACGCCTCTCTCCATGATGGGTGCCGACATCACATCCGAACTTGGAAATGACTGTGCACCGCTCCTTATAAACGGAAAGGAACTCCATGGAATACACTACAACTCACCTGTCGCGTCAGCACAGGTAAAGTCATGTGTACTCCTTGCCGGACTCTATGCAGACGGCGAGACAAGTGTCACCGAGCCATATGTGTCAAGAAACCACACTGAACTCATGCTTGAGTCATTTGGCGGCAATATAAAAACAGAGGGAACTACGGCTACCGTAAAGCCTGTGGATAAGCTTGTTGGACAGAAGATACTTGTACCTGGAGATATATCATCAGCTGCTTACTTCCTTGTTGCAGGACTTATCACTCCGAACTCATGCATCACCATCAAGAATGTCGGAATCAACCCGACCAGAGATGGAATACTGGAAGTCATCAAAGCAATGGGCGGCGATATGGAATACTCCAATATAGTGAGCGGATGCGGTGAGCCAACCGCTGACATAACAGTCAGGACATCAAGTCTCAAGGGCTGTGTCATTGAGGGTTCCATCATACCAAAGCTCATAGATGAGATCCCTGCCATAGCAGTTCTCGCATGCTTTGCAGACGGTGAGACCATCATCAGGGATGCCCAGGAGCTCAAGGTCAAGGAATCCAACAGAATTGATGTCATGGTAAACGCCCTCTCATCCATGGGTGCAGACATAACTGCAACTGATGACGGCATGACAATACGCGGCGGAAAGCCTCTTCACGGTGCAGTGATCGACAGTCACTTGGATCACAGAATCGCCATGAGCTTTGCCATCGCAGGACTTAACGCTGATGGCGATACAGAGATCACCGGAGCCGAGTGCGTGAACATCTCATACCCGGGATTCTATGATGATCTGGCTGGGTTGGAGAGGTAAAATAGATATAGAGCTCTTTATAATAAAAGTCGCCACTGTTATCGTAGGATGCATAGCATCGTAGATAACAATGGCGACTTTGTTAATGTTATTTTTTATCCTAATAATTTAATGATATCCTGATCTGTCCAATATTCATTTGGATATATAGACAAATCATCTTTATGTTTACGAATAATTCTCTTCGGACTCTCTGTGTTATCATAAACATGTAAAATATCACATATATCTATCAGCTCTTTTATATGCCCTAATGACTTATAATATCTATCTATAACCTTTGTGTGTTCCACATCATGCCCACCAGATGCTACCCTTGACTCTATTCGCAGGATATTTATTGCAGGATCAATTGTCAACACAAATACACACTTAATAAAATATCCCTCCTCCTTAGCCTTCCTAAGTATATCCATTTTATATTCTGACGATAAAACAGTTTCGAATGTAAAATCTTCGTTTTCCTCTATGGATTCATATCTCATTTTATCCACAAGAATTGCAGCATCAATGTTTGTCATTCCTGTCGACATAACTATATCGTCTGCATTTGTATATCTTCCGACTTTATCAAAAAAAGACGTGATTGTACTTTTACCAGAACCATTTGGACCAGCAAATACAAGAACCATCGGTTTTCTATTTTGCATATTTTATATCTCCATTTGCATATTCAATATATGCTTTTTTATTCTCTTTATCATATCCCGCTATTGGTTTTTTACATACTCTGGCTTTATTTATTGCAGCTTTAACCGCCTCAACAGCTCTGGCATCCATCTCCCGATCAGATAACGTTAACGTTTTACTTTCTTCTTCTCTTGATACTACATTTATTATCTTCCCACTTTTCGTGCTCACTGTTGTCATACAATCACCGCCTTTATACTTTTTATTATATATATAATTCATGATTTAAATAGTCTTATTTTATAATTCATTTTACCACAGTTCATGGACTATTCACAACAGCTTACTCCGTTGCCCTCTCAAACTCATCAGTTCCAGTATCTTCCCAGTTTGTCTTTCCACTGCTTATCACTTCTCCACTGGAAAATACATATGCATAGATATCTTCTATTTCGGCGCTGCCATAATCATATGTTCCATCACCGCCTTTTTCAGTACGATACCTTACATACAGACCGCACTTCTCATTTTCTGACTTGCCATCATATACAATGTATTCCACTGTAGTATCACTTTCAGACAATATACATCTTGATGATGACTCCGAGGCGCCGTAATATACTTCGAATTTTCCAGCTGTGGCATCTGAATATTTCTCAAAGATCGCCTGATACCCGACTGTAATTTCCTTATTTTCTGGCTGATCATTTACATCAGGATCAACAGAGGAATCAGTGGAGCTCTCTGCATTCTCCCTGCTGTCACCCGAAGCTTTTTCCGTTATCGCAGAGTCTTGTTCGCTGTCTTTTTCTATATCCGTATCTTCTCTTCTATATCTGGTCGTGAGACGTCTACTGCTGGTCTGCCCATTAAAACGCATGGTCACAAGCTCGTCACGCTGTTCAGAACCAGACACTACCACCTCCACACGATCAATATACCATGTCGTCTTTAGATCGCTTTCGTCAAATCTTGCACCATCATTTGCCACTTCAAATGACCTATATGCAACCGTCTTCTCCTTGCCCTTCAGCACCAGTCTTCCATGGGCAGCTCCAAATGGAAAATCCGGGTCACCAACAGAATAGATCACAAGTTCATAATCACCATCTGGAGACGTTGACACACTTATCTGCTCAGCTTCGTAACGCGTCTTATATCTAACATAACCTAATGGCAGCAACACCACCATTACCAATATGCAGGCTATGATAACAACATACTTTGGTATCTTATTCATGACTATTTCCTGCCTGTCTCCTCATACATTCCTATCTTCTTCATGTTATCCACTATATCTATGTAGTTTCCATCTATCGCATTTATATATACCCTCTGCAATGGCATATCGCATCGGTAGTCTTCATTATATTCATTCTGAGAAAATATCCATGTCGGAACAAAATACTTATTTCCCGACTCATCAGCACATGGTACATAGGCAAGTTCCACATCATTAAATTCCACCGTTCCATAATTTGTCGGGTGATCCTTATAATATTTGGCTATACTCTCGCCCGCAGCTTTAATCATCTCATTCCAGCTTAAAAGCTTGACCTCCTCTTTATCAAACGTATCCTCGTCGGCATATACATACACCGTCGATGAGACAACCCCAAACTTATCAACACTTATTACCGCCTTGTCAACTCCACCTTTATAGGTAAGGTTATCGGTATCAATACTATCCACGGTGTCGATATCTGCCACGTATACCACATCTATCCCATCTATCTTCCGTCCGAACTGGAATCTGTATCCATCAGGCTTTTTTATGACATCTTCACCATAAGTACCGCCTGTCCAGGCTCTCACCGCCTCTTCTGTCCCTGTGCAGGCAAATCCGCTTATCCCCAGATTGTCTAGTAACTTCATTGCAGAACTGAGTCCTTCATCTTCTGTGATTGGGTTCTTCTCATCCCCATCATATGTGTCTTCACCGACAACATTGATCTCATACGTACTTTCAGTTCCTGGAACCTCTGATACAAGTGCCTTATCCTCACCCTCAGGTGTCATACCATACGTAAAATAGTAATTGTTATATCCATCTCCATCTTCATTATCCGATGCCGCCATAAATATTCTCTGTACCCCACCGGCTTCCGCAACATAATGCTCATTAATCTTATATTCTGTAGCTATTGGTAACTCATCATCAATGCTATTTCTCTCGTCTACCCATCTTTTCATACCTTCCTCTAAAAGCTCTGCATAACCAGGATCATCACTCGCCAAAGCCTTTTCTATGTCCGCCTTATATGAAGCTATCGTGTTATCCAGGATTTCCTTTGACTCAGCAGCATCGCCATCCTGCCACCTTATTTCTGATGTCTCGTCAAAAAGTTTGGATATTATAGTTTTAAGTTCATCATCTGAACATGGTGCATTTACCGTGTCAAACCCAACTTTATATACTCTATCAGCATCTGGAACCTCTATATCATCATCCTTCAATGTTATCGATGAGAGTTTTGATTCTCCTATGTCAAAAGTAACATCGCAGTTATCGGGTATGTCAAGCTGTCCATCAAGTCCTCCCGCATTATCTGCTTCATCACTTCCCCCTTTCATTCCATAATCAACTTTTTTATTTCCACACGCAGCAAGACTTAATGCCATAACAGAAATAAGTGCTGCACACATTATTTTTTTCTTGTTCACCGTACACCTCCGTTTTATTTTACAAAAATATCAGGCAGTCTTACCTGGCAGAATTTGACAGATATATGACCGTATGGAATCTTTGATCATCCTCTGAGTAGTATGCATCGACACCGCCACCATACTTTTCCGCAACCCTTTTCATACTCTTTATTCCAAATCCATGGAATTTTTGATCCGGCTTACTGGACTTTCGTGAATCAGAGCCGTGTGTACAATCATTTGTCATTGCTATGATCGTTCCATCACCGTTCCCCTGTGAATTCATTCTAAGTTCCACACTGGCACTGTCTATTTCACTCATTGCCTCACTGGCATTGTCCAGCATATTACACAGAAGGACAGTTAAGTCATCTACCTGCATGTAATCCATACGTGCCCTTCTCACATCAAAATCATAATGAATTCCCGCATCAATGAACCTGCCGACATATCGATTAAGAATAACATTTACCATATGATCATCCGAAAACCTTATCTTTTCTTTCAACTCGCCGGATTCATATATCCTTTCAATATATTCGACCGCCTTATCGTAATCATGATGTTCGAGCAGATCATGTATCCCGCTGATATGCTTTTTTATGTCATGTATCATTATTTTCTGCTCTTCGTCCTGACTGATCATTTTTTTATAATACTCAATGTCATATTTTTCTCTCTGGGTCTGCAATGTCTTATCCAAATTCTCCTTGTAGGCACTCTGCAGATATCCGTAGATCACAAATGAAATAATAATTATTACCAGACAGATTATTGAACAATACAACACTATGGATTCCTGCATTTTGCTGATGTCAGAAAAGTAACACATGTAATTAAGCAGACACACAACAACTATCACGCACACTGGTATGACAAGAATTACCCAACCCTGTGCTCCCATATGTACATCCACCCTGTGTCTCATCCCGTATCGGCTGATTGCAAACATCACAAGGAAATACACAAACTTACTTAACATTGCAAAAAATAATACCGTCAAAACACCACCAGATGGATCCCAGGCTTTTTGACTGATTCCAGAAAATACCGCCACAACCACCATCTCTGACAATGTCATAATTACTGACATTGCCACACTGTGAAAAACTGAGCTTAAAGTTTTTTGTCCATATACGAATTTTATTATTATCCAGTTGAATACTGGAAATGAAATAAAATTAAATATCAATATATTTAGTTCAAACAAACCAAATAAAACAACATAACACGCCAACACCAAAACAAATCTCTTTATCACCGTATATCTTGGTTTTACAAACATCCACTCGAAGTATTGAAATGCTATCAACGCTTCTATCAGAAAAACGATTCCATAAATCATAGCCATTGGCATGTCCTTGCCCCCTCCAAATACATCATAAATGCATGCTTAAAATTTTGATAATAGCGTTTCGTTAGATAGGCTGTTACCCCAGTATCCAGATACACCAATGAATGATCAAACCTTACTACATGTTCCATATTCACAATAAAACTTCTGTGTGTTCTAAAAAACCCCCTTGTATCCAATGTCTTCTCCCAGTAATCCATCTTTCTCACAGAGATGTATTTTCCCTCACTGGTGTTCACAAATAGCGTATGTCCCTGTGCCTCCAGGTAAATAATCTCCGGAGCTCTGAGGATTATATTTTCATTCTTTGTCTCAATCAATATCTTAGTATTTGATGTTGTGTATATCTTAAGTCCATCCTGTATATTTCGGTATATACGGGATTTGTCAAGCGGCTTTGAAATATACCTGAACACCCTCAAGCTCATAGCAGCATCAAGATAGCTGTCGTATGCCGTTATTATATATATCAGACACTCCTCATTCTGCGCCAATAGCCGTCTGCCTATATTTATCCCATTCATTCCCGGAATTACTATATCCAAGAATACAAAATCATATTTCACTTCGCTTTTTATCAGATCCTCGCCATTGTCAAACTCATATATGTTGGGTTCTTCCAAATGATTGGAAACAAAATATTCCTTTATCCATTCACTCAGCTGTTCAGTTACAAATATATCATCATCGCATACCGCTATATTAAGCTTACTTCTTTGGTCCATATGCTCACCCCATTATTATTATACACTTTGTTATATTACCTCTTCAATGCTGAATGCACGAAACGACATTATAGTGCCGATTTTGGACAAAAAAAGGCTTTCCGGTTACGAATAAACCGAAAAGCCTTTTTGCAAACATATTCAATTACAGATTCCAAGGATGATCCAGCGCACTGCTATCATACATCCGACTAAACATCAAGAGGATACTTTCTAAACGCTTTCTAAACAATCTTATTAATCAAAAATGTGACATACTCTTCTGCATCTCCACAATCAAAAGAATACTGTGAAATATCTCCTAATTCTACTGAGGTAACTGGAAATATCGTCACAATATCCAAAATACTTTCAAATTCTTCTGTTGTCAAATAACTCATTTATTTTCAATACGCTTTCTTGCCTCAAGCATCTTTTTCTTCTTATCAATGGATTCTGATGAAGGAGTTCTTAATACCTGTTTAAAAATTAATTATTATTCTGCGAACAATTGGCCGCATCAATAGCTATCACCAGCATAAGTGCCATGATCTCATCACCCGGATCTGAGATATCAAGTGTGTATGTATCTCCCCAGCTGAGAAGCTGCTTTGCTATATTTGCCACCAGCCTGCTTCCAGCTGTGACACTGTAATTCCACGAAAGGAAATCTCCATCACACTGCCATCCTCCATACTCAATACTGTACGATGGCTTTAAGAATGTAAATTCCTTCCTAATACTTCCACACGGTCTGCCACCCACACTGATGTCAAATGTAAGCAGGAACGTGAATAATCTCTGACTGATAAGACCTATCTCATTTCCCGCAATGTCATATACGTGAACCTGATGCGTCAGCCGAAACGCCTCCGACTTCACAAAATACTTTTTGTTTCCACATTCATCATATATATCGTAGGTATCTGTCCAGGCAAATACCCGTTGTTTTATCATAAGTCTCATAAAATCCACTCCTTATATCATATGTCGCCGTGCATAAGCGCGATGACATGCGCACGCCTACTCAACTTGCGCTCATTATATGACATATCCCGGCACCACCAGCTTCACCACATAAGACACCACAAATATCCCAAGCCACACATACACATACCACAGCCGGAATCTCACAAGCGGTGCCCTGCCATTCGTGGCAAGCCTGATCGTATTGCCTACCAGATAAATGATACAGATGCACGCCAGATACACAGTCGCCACATGGTAATACAAAGCCGTCAGCAGATGTCCGTGGAGCATGGCGAGTACAGCCCTTGTCGTACCGCATGCAGGACATATCACTCCTGTAAACCGGCGTATCTGGCACCCCTCAAGCCATGAGGTATCCGGCAGGACACGAAGGAGCAGTATATATACCGCCGTGCCAATAAGCAGTGTTATGAGCACTGCTATCTCCGCAATATATAACTGCCCCTCTGTATGTCCTAGAAGTTCAAATAATCTATATATTTTTCCGCTATGTCTTCCTGCGTTCTTATGTTCCATAGAATATCCTTTGTCTCTATTGAATGATTTCCGCCCTCGTATTTATACAGCGGGATGTTCTTAGCCTCACAAAGTCTTGTCAGCTCACCCGTATTCACTAGTGGATCCGCCGTTCCGTGAAAAGCTATGCCATTTGAATTGGCATATTGCATGGTAATCTCAAGTGGTGTGAAATATATATTTCTTACTTTAAGTCCTTTCTCCGCCACATATCTTGCAGATATAGCCGTACCTATACTCTTTGATAGAAATACTATATCCTCAGCATCCGAGAAATCCACATTCTTCAGACAATCTACCGCTTTATTCCAGCCATCATCAAATACCTTCTGTATCTCCTCCGGGAGATGTCCCGAAAGCTTGCCGTATGTCACATCAACAATATCATATCCATGTGCTATCATATATTTTTTACTGTAGTAAAGTAACGGTTTATCAGTGTGATATCCGATTCCCGGGAATACCACGCATATCTTCTTTCCCATATATCTGTCTCCTCTCCGGATATAAGTCCCATCCAGAGTACATAAATTATCAGCACCCCTATTACATCATGCCTTTATTCTAATCGTCCTGATTCTTCTGCTATTTTATCAGCATAGCATCGCCAAATGAGAAGAATCTGTACTTCTCCTCAACCGCCACCTTGTACGCCTCAAGTATATGCTCTCTGTCGTACAGCGCAGAAACAAGCATAAGAAGCGTTGACTCAGGCAGATGGAAATTCGTGATGAGTGCGTCAATAACCTTGAACTTGTATCCCGGATAAATGAAAATATCCGTCCATTTGCTGCCTGCATGAACTGTTCCATCGTCGTCCGACATGGACTCAAGAGTTCTGGTACTTGTCGTTCCTACGGACACAACTCTTCCGCCTGCAGCCTTTGTCTCGTTGATCATATCAGCAGCATCCTGCTCTATGATACAGAACTCAGAATGCATGTGGTGATCTAGTATGTTCTCTTCCTTCACTGGTCTGAACGTTCCAAGTCCGACGTGAAGTGTCACATGCGCTATCTTGATTCCCTTCGCTTTGATCTGGTCAAGCAGCTCTGTTGTAAAGTGAAGTCCTGCAGTCGGTGCTGCCGCAGAACCGTCGTGCTCTGCGTACACAGTCTGATATCTGTTCTTGTCCTCAAGCTTATGTGTGATATATGGAGGGAGCGGCATCTGTCCCAGCTCGTCAAGGATCTCCTCGAATATTCCATCGAACTCAAATCTGATGAGTCTGTTGCCCTCCTCAACTATATCGACAACCTCTCCCACAAGTTTGCCCTTTATAAGTCCTGTCTCAGGGTCAGGTTCATTTGACTCTGAACCAAATACTATACGAGCACCCACCTTACACTTTTTGCCCGGTTTTACCAGAGTCTCCCATGTACAGTCGTCCTTTCTCTTCAGAAGAAGAACCTCTATGGATGCTCCCGTATCCTCCTTGACGCCCATAAGTCTCGCCGGAAGAACCCTTGTATCGTTGATGACCAGACAGTCTCCCGGATTCAGGTAGTCTATCACATCATAAAAGTGCTTGTGCTCTATCGTATTATCTTTTCTGTCCAGGACCATGAGACGTGACTCACTTCTCTTGAGGAGTGGGTCCTGTGCTATAAGCTCCTGTGGCAGATCATAGTAAAAGTCTGTTAATTTCATCATATCGTAATTCCTCACATATTTATTCACACAAAAATAACTGTCTGACGCTGGATATATACAATATCTCCGCGCCAAACAGTTACATATTATACTACTATCACAAATATTTCAAGGATAGCGCCCATTACGCTCTGATCTCGATTCCGAGCTTTCCAAGCTCCTTGAGAATCTTGGCAATGATTCCATCGACCTCTGACGTCTCAAGTGTTCTATCCTTAGCACGGAATGTCATTGTGTAAGCCACTGACTTCTTGCCCTTTGCGATCTGCTCGCCCTCGTATACATCAAAGAGCTTGTAGCTCTCAAGCAGCTTGCCGCCACATTTCTTTATGACTTCCTCTATCTGTCCGACAAATATTTCCTTGTCCACAACAAGACTCAGATCTCTTGTACTTCCAGGGAACTTTGCGATTCCCTCGTACTTGGTATCGAAGTTTGAAAGCATAACCAGTGTAGGCATATCGATGACTGCCACATATACCTCACCCTTAAGGTTGTAGTTGTCACATACCTCAGGATGTACCTGTCCGATAAATCCAATTGTCAGGTTGCCCTTCTTGAGCTTTGCCTGACGGCCCGGATGAAGGAATGTGTACTCTGACTCAGGCTCGTATGTCACCTGTCCCTTGAGACCAACCTTGTCTGTAAGCTCCTCGAGAACTCCCTTGAGATCAAAGAAATCTCCCTGACCATACATACCGATAGTCAGCTTCATTCTCTCCTCTGGAAGCTCTGTGAGTGGAAGTGACTTTGGAAGGTATACATTTCCGAACTCATAAAGTCTTGCGATCTTGTTCTTTCTATTATAATTTGTTGCCAGTGATGTGAGAACACCGTTCAGTGATACAGTTCTCATGATACTGAAGTCCTCACCGAGAGGATTTGCTATTGTAACGGTCTTTCTAAACTCGCTGTCAGCAGGCAGAAGCAGCTTGTCAAATACCTTAGGGCTCTCGAATGAGTAGCACATACCGCCAGAGAAACCATTTGCCTCAAGGACATCCCTTGCGATGGCATTGATCATCTGGTCGTATGGGAGCTTACCAACTGTAGCCTCACCTCTTGGAAGTGATACAGGGATGTTGTCATATCCGTAGAATCTTGCAACCTCCTCTGCCAGATCTGCCATACAGTTCAGATCCTGTCTGAAGCTTGGCACATCCAGAGTGTTTGTCTCTGCATCGTATGTGAGTCCAAGTCTGCCGAAGTAGTACAGCATCTTCTCAGGCTCGACATCTGTTCCGAGAAGCGCATTCATCTTGTCCGGCTCAAATGGAAGCTTCTTGTCCTGTACAGGATTTGGATATACGTCAACAGCTCCGCCGACTACCTCACCTGCGCCCATCTCCTCGATGAGCTGACATGCTCTGTCTATTGCCTCCATAGCAAGATTTGGATCAAGTCCCTTTGTGAACTTGGCGGCCGCATCAGTTGCAAGACCGATCCTTCTGGATGAAAGTCTGATATTTGTTCCATCAAAGCAAGCTGCCTCAAAGAGCAGTGTATCGATGCTGTCTGTTACCATGGAATTCTCGCCACCCATGATTCCGGCGATACCGATCTCCTTCTCGCCGTCACAGATCATCAGAACATCATGGTCAAGCTTTCTCTCCTGTCCATCAAGTGTTACAAATGTATCTCCGTCATTTGCACGGCGTACTACGATCTTGTTGCCAGCTATGGTGCTGAGATCATATGCGTGCATTGGCTGTCCATACTCTTCCATAACGTAGTTTGTTATATCGACAAGGTTGTTGATCGAACGGATTCCCTGTGAAGCAAGTCTCTGCTGCATCCACTTTGGTGAAGGTCCGATCTTCAGGTTCTTGACAACCCTTGCTGTGTATCTAGGGCAGAGGTCAGGATCCTTTACCTCTACTGATATATAGTCATTGACGTCCTCATCATTTCCTGTCTTTGTTACCACTGGTGGGTAAAATGGCTTGTCAAATGTAGCTGCTGCCTCTCTTGCCATACCGATCATTGAGAAACAATCAACTCTGTTGGATGTGATCTCGTATTCGACAACAACATCGTCAAGTCCAAGTGCCTTCACAGCGTCATCGCCTGGCTTCACACCTGACTCCACCGGGAATACATACACGCCATCCTCCGGTGCTTCCGGATAGAAGTCTCGTGATGAACCAAGCTCCTCTATACCGCACATCATACCATTTGACTCAACTCCTCTGAGCTTACCTTTCTTGATCTTGATTCCGTCAGGGTACTCATTGTTGTCGCCGTGTGCTGCCGCAACCTTACCACCGTCAAGTACAAGTGGGATGAGATCATCAACCTTTACATTCTTTGCTCCGGTCACTATCTGGAGAGGCTCCGCCTGTCCAACATCTACCTGACATACTACAAGCTTGTCCGCATCCGGATATTTCTCCATAGTGAGAATCTTGCCAACAACGATCTTGTCAAGATTCTTATCCTTCTGTTCGTAACCCTCTACATGTGATCCTGAGAGAGTCATGGCATCTACAAACTCCTGAGCTGTCACGTCCAGATCAGGAACATATGCCTTTATCCATGATATAGGTGTATTCATCTTACAAATCTCCTTTATAAATCTATTCCAATGTCAATATTCTGTTGAATGCGTCCATCTCTAAAACTGGTCTAAGAATCTCATATCGTTCTCGTAGAGCAGTCTCATGTCATCTATCTCATACTTGAGAAGTGTTACCCTCTCAAGTCCGATTCCAAATGCAAAGCCTGAGTATACATCAGGATCTATTCCACAGTCGCGGAGAACCTTTGGATGAACCATACCGCATCCAAGAATCTCTATCCAGCCACTGCCCTTACATACTCGGCATCCCTTGCCACCGCACTTGAAGCATGTGATATCACACTCTGCTGAAGGCTCTGTGAATGGGAAGTGGTGAGGTCTGAACTTGACCTTTGTGTTCTCACCGAAGAACTCCTTTGCCCACTGCGCCAGTGTTCCCTTGAGGTCTGCCATGGTGATTCCCTTGTCTATCACAAGTCCCTCTACCTGATGGAATGATGGTGAATGTGTTGCATCTACCTCATCAGCTCTGAATACTCGTCCAGGTGAGAGGATTCTTATAGGAAGATTGCCCTTCTCCATGATTCTTGCCTGAACAGGTGATGTCTGTGTACGAAGGAGGATATCCTTTGTAACATAGAATGTATCCTGCTCATCCTTTGCAGGGTGATTTGCAGGGATGTTCAGCAGTTCGAAGTTGTACTTGTCGTACTCTACCTCTGGTCCCTCAACTATCTCGTAACCCATACCGATGAATACTCTCTCCAGATCTTCAAGTGCTATCTGGTTTGGATGTCTGTGTCCTGTAAGCTTCTTCACTCCTGGAAGAGTTACATCTATTGTCTCTCTCTTCATCTTCTCTGCACGGAGTGCTCTGTTGATGGCCTTTGTCTTCTCGTCAAGGGCTGTCTCGATGGCCTGACGTGCCTCATTTACCATCTGACCTACCTTTGGTCTGTCCTCCGGTGCTACATCCTTCATGCTTTTGAGAACCTGTGTGAGTTCTCCCTTCTTACCGAGTATCGCCACCTTCACATCGTTAAGTGTCGATACAACCTCTGCGCTCTCGATCTTGGCAAGAGCCTCTGCCTTTATGGCCTCCAACTTGTCTCTCATCGTGTTTCTCCTTTTTCTATTTATAGGGATTTCAATGTGGATCCTATATTAATTACATCCATATATAAGTCACGGAATTGCTCGCCTACGGCTTCCGCAATTCCTACAGTAATTTGCGCTCCGCCCTATCGGGCTATGCGCTCATTCCTCTTTTTGGCGTTTACCGGGATTGCTCCGCGCTGCGCGCTCTCTCAATCCCTGCACGGCATTCACACTCCGCCCTCCCGGGCTCCGTGTTTCATGTCGCGCGCGGGTGACAAATGTCTGCTGATGCATGCGAGCAAGCTCGCGCATCGCAGCCGCTTGTCACCCTGTAAACGCAAAAGTCCCTAGCATGTTATACATACTAGGGACGAATTATATCCGCGTTACCACCCTGATTCCAGACATTCATTATACACTGTCATATATACCTCTATATACTGTGCCATATGTCTGACTCTCATTAGACGTTTGTCGCACGTCACACGCCACACCCTACACAGACCAACATCTGTCATCTGATAAAACAGATATCTTCAATCCTTCAGCCGTGGTGGCTCTGATGTGAAATTAAATACGCACTCTTACCTGACCGGGCTTTCAGCCGCTGACCTAGTCTCTCTGATGGCGACATACGTATCTTTTGCATCGTCACTGCCTGTAGAGATAATATACCTACATGTGGGTGTTAGTCAACATCTTTTTTGTCATACTGTCATGATCAACAACAATTCAATTTTCAGAAATATTATATAACTTGATTGTGAAAATAAACCTTACGAGTACCATACTCCTATTTAATCATCTTCCCGTTTCTTTTTCTTTATTTGTAAAGCAATTGATGCCAAAAGTAATATCCAGCCTATCAATAAGATTATATAAAACATCACCTTACCAAAATCTCCTTTTAAGATAAAATCGATTGCAAACAAACATGCACTAAGTACTAACAGAAGTATAGCTTTTTTTTCTCTCATATATTTTCTCCTTTTTATATCAAAATTGCTTTATATCTTTCACTCTTTATTTTCTTTGTATCTGCAAGTCTTCCTTTACTATTATACGTAAGTAAATAAATATCAAATCCATCTTTACTGCTATTTGTTACATATTTAAATCTATATCCCCAGTTTTCAATACCAGGAGACCTAATATCAGTACTTCCATAGTTACTTATTATATCTGAAAGAAGCGTAGACAATGTATACCCTGTTGCCAGACTTGCTGTGACTGCCCCCTTAGTTACCAAAATATCAATTGCCACCCCACCAGAATAGGAGGCTTTTATTTTATAATATGCACTGTAATATCTTACATTTATAGAAATTGTTTTCTTTACCCGCTTACTACTTGTATTTTTATATGAACCACTATGCGTCTCAATCGCAGTATTCTTTAACTTGAATACACTCTACTTTTATTTCATTTATCTACTTCTACATCAACTTCTTCGTCCATATTTAAATGTCGATTTTTTCGCATCCGCCTCTTCTCCGCACGCTTTTTCTTCCTCTCAAGTCGTCTCTTCTTACGCCCAGCCTTGTGCGCACGCCTTCTTATTCCCCGGATTCCATTATCCATGAATTTGTTGATCTCCGCGCCTATCAGCATGACGTACATACACATGTAAAGCCACAGCGCAAGCAATATCACACTTGCAAGGCTTCCATACATATATGTGTTGATTCCCACTATATTGATATAGCTTGATACGCCAAATGACAAAAGCATCCAGAGTATGGTCGTAAATGCAGCTCCCGGCACAGCGGTCTTGATCCTCACACGCTCAACAGGCAATGCCCAGTATGCCACTATCATAACTCCAAACAACACCGTAGGGGCAAATGCTATCTTGACGATCGACAGGATATTCGCAACGGTATCCACCAGTTGGAATCTCTCCACCGAATCCAGCCGCACCAGCATTTTTGACACAACTACATCGCCGAGGATATATATGACCATAACCGCCACCAGCATCACACAGAATATCAATGTATACAGAGTGTGTATCGCTCTTCTGAGGAAATAATTGACGCTGTCCTCCTTGCCTGCCATGAAAGTGAGTCCGCGGCCTATAGCCATTGTTCCCTTGGACGCCGACCACACTGTGAGCAATATGGTTGCTGTGGTGGCAAGCAGTGAGCTCTTGCTGTTGAAAATCTCTGCAAACATAAATTCAAAATTAGAATTTATCTCCTCAGGAAACAGATCTCTGATTATCTCAAGTATCTGTGTCTCAGTGAATGGCAGATATTTGACAAATGTAAGCAGCGTCATCGCCAGTGGAAACAGTGACAGCAGCAGGAAAAAAGCAGACTGTGCCGCAAATGCCGCCACCTGATCCTTATTCATCTCTGCCATAAACAATCTGACTTTATGGTATATGAGCACTATGCGCTTCTTCAATTTCATAATTAGTGATTATCTCCGTTACTTCTCAACTGAACTGAGAACTGCTCCATTGTAATAATGGCTGATTATCTGTGCTGCAGTATATCCCAGCTTTGCCAGTTCATTTGCACCATTCTGACTCATTCCGACTCCATGTCCGTATCCGCCGCCCTTAAGTGTGTAGAGTCCTGTGTCATTATCCTTCTTTACATAGTAGAAATTACTTGGAACGCCTGTCCAGCCCGTGAGCTCTGATCCATCCTGCTCTGTTATAGCCTTGCCATCCGTGGCGAACAGAACTCGGATATTGCTCTGGCCGCTGACTACCACGCTTCCCTTGTCGCCTGTTATCGTAACTTCCTTCACAAGTCCACTGTCATCTCTTCCCGTCACCATTATTGACTTGATCTTGCCAACCGATGTCGCAGACACATCCGAGCATCTTGAAAGGCCGGTCTCAACCGCATTTCTCATCTCATCTTCTGTGTATGTAACCGTCCACCTGTACATAGGAAGATTTCTCTCAACCACATCTGTGTCCGTCTTGCCATCCATGAAATCCCTGAATGCCGCTTCATCGCTGAAATATGGGATGTCCAACGCCGTATTCTGAATACGTGTACAGGTATATGGCATGCTTCCGCCCCACACCTGGTCACTCGTGGTAGTCGTTCCGCACGATGTTGAGAAATATACAGCATTTATGATCTCTCCATTATATGTAGGTACAATTCCGGATGTGGACTGGACTGCATCTATGGAATTTCCCGTCTCAGGGAAGTTATTGTAGACCTGGCACGATGTTGTGTCATCAAGGTCTGCATTGTATCCCCTGTAGTTACTTCCAAGCTTTCTATATGCAAATCCTCTGGCGCAGATTGCCATAGCCTTGAGCGCCTCCGGGCTGTAGCTCGATGAAACCTCACTTGACACTACCCCATACAGATACTGTTCTATATCTACCTGATTGATGATCATGTATCCCGACGAATCCTTTGTTATCTCAAGGGCTCCGTGATACCTCGGGGTGCCGCTTGATTTGCTGAGACTCGATACTGTTATCATTCCATCCGAACTCTCAGGCTCAACTATGATGGATGAGGCCTTGTTGTCGCTGCCAAGTGATACAAATTCATCCGCCTTGTAGGTTTTCTTCTTGCCATCGCTCGTCACGTTAAATCCTGTACTGCAGGTAAATTCCACATAGCTCTGATAATAATCTCCGCCATTTGTCAGGATGACCCTGACACTGTTCTCCATACCGGATATAACGACTGACGATCCGCCATAGCCGCTGCCCCCGCTGGTTCTGTCGGTACCGGAAGATCTGCTGCCTTTATCCTCTTTCTTCTTTGAAGCCACAGTTCCTGCTCCCTGAATTGTGTAGTCATACTCCGCGATCTCTGTACTGTCCGTGTCGGCTTCAACATATTGCTTCAGATCTCCCACCGGATCATCCGGAGCTTCTATAACTATGGTCTCCACTGAATTGCCATCGTTGTTATCATCAGTCTCTTCGCCTACTCTGTTTTTACCTGTTATCATCATATATCCGACAACACATACCAGAATTATAGTTATGAAACTCACTATCTTAAAATTCTTATTGTATTTGATCTTCTGATACCATTTCTTTCTCTGATCTATTCGCATTCCCCTGTCTCCATTTCTCCGCAAATATATCCACATACAGAGAAAAAGCAGCATATACATGCTGCTTCTTCATCTTGTGTAATAAACTGAAATGCGCCCTTGCTTTTGAGTCCTAGCAGCGCTAGGTGGGCAACCGCAATTGTATATCTGCCTTCCACTAGAACTTATATAACGAGGCTTGACTTCAATAACAATGATATAGGAATCCCGTTTATTCAAATGTAGGTTCAAAATCACAAGAGACTTAATACATCTCAGCTATGAGCACATTATACCTTACCTTTACATCTCTTGCAAGAATTTTTCACGTGAACTTTAACCACTATAATTGACATTATATGCCTTCTTGAAATACCAATCTTACCTGTGTTAGAATATAGATACTTATGGGAATTTATAATTATTTCCAAACATGAAAGGCAGGTGTTCACCAAATGGATAAAACCAGCTTACAAATGTTATTCGGCGTATTGCTCGGAGTATTTCTGCTTGCACTCATAGTCATGACTGTGGTGTATGTCAGAAGAAAGCTTGCCGATAAGCGCGAGGAGGCACTGAGAGATCTCGATCTCATGCAGGAAGAGGCTATCAGGGAGGAACAGAGCCAGAGCAAGGGGTACTGGATAAACCGTGATGACATCGAGGACGAGAATCAGGCTCATCTGCTCCGTTACTACCACTATTTCGATAATATCGATGAATGTATCCACGATCTCATAGTTGAGATGTATGACTGTGGATTTGTCAGGACAGAAGAGATATTTGTCGCAGCATACGGTGAGGAAGCACTCACACCTGATTCATTCATTTACATGACAGATGCTGACTGCGATCTGGAAAAGGCAAAGGCTGCACTTCCGCCTGTCAGTGAGAAGAACCAGAAGATCATCTATGACCTCTGGTGCTCATATGTCGAAAAGCTTCTGGACACTGTTGAGATACACACAACCGATGCCAACAAAGATATAATCAAGGACGCACTTATGGTTTATGGCCGCAAAAAGATAACCATACTCCTGCGCAGTCCAGAATAAAATAAAACCTTTCAAAGGAGATTTACAAAATGAAAGATAACTGTATAGTAGCTCAGTCAGGAGGTCCTACCGTAGCGATAAATGCTTCGCTGGCAGGTGTCATAGACGGGGTTAAGAAAAGCAACAAATTCACCAGAGTTTACGGTGCAATTCACGGGATCCAGGGAGTGCTGGACAATAATTTCATAGATCTGTCCCTCATGGCCCTCTCAAAATTTCCTCTGGTAAATACTCTGGAGCTCTCCCCTGCAATGTACCTTGGCTCATGCAGATACAAGCTTCCTGATTTTGAGGTTGACTCAAAACCTTATGAGATAATATTTGACAGATTTGAGGAATATCAGGTTGCCGCATTCTTCTATATCGGCGGCAACGACTCTATGGATACAGTGGATAAACTCAGCAAATATGCAAAGAAGATCGGATCGGATGTGAAGATCGTCGGCATCCCTAAGACCATTGACAATGACCTGTGCCATACCGACCACACTCCGGGATTTGGCTCTGCAGCCAAGTATGTTGCATCCACCATGCTGGAGATTGCCCACGACACTTACATCTACCAGATACCAAGTGTTGTCATCGTGGAGATCATGGGCCGTGATGCAGGCTGGCTCACCGCAGCATCCTGTCTGGCAAGAAATGACTACAGTCCTGCTCCTCATCTCATATATCTTCCTGAGGTAGACTTCGATGAGGATCAGTTTATAGAGGACATCAAAAATGTATTAAAGACTTCAAGATGTGTCATCGTGGCCGTATCTGAGGGTATACATGATAAGGATGGCAACTACATCAGCGCAACTTCTGCTGTGGCAGACAAGTTCGGACATGCCCAGCTCAGCGGAACCGGCAAGGCTCTCGAGAGTCTTGTTAAGGACAGAATGGATATAAAGGTTCGTTCCATCGAGCTCAATGTCCTCCAGAGATGTGCAGCGCATATTTCCTCAAGGACAGATATCAACGAGTCATTTGCACTTGGCCAGGCTGCTGTAAAATACGCCGCCGAGGGAATGACTGCTGTTATGTCCACGATCAAGCGAGTTTCTAACGATCCATACCAGTGGATCATTGAACCTGAGAATGTATCTCTCATCGCCAACCAGGCTAAGACAATTCCGCTTGAGTGGATCACACCTGAGAAGAATGACGTCACACCTGAGATGGAAGCATATCTCAGACCTCTTATAATCGGCGAGGTTTCCCTTCAGTACAAGGATGGACTTCCTATGTACCTGCCGGTAAACCACCTGCTTTAAAGAATAAAATATCCCTAACACCTCAATATCTGTGGTATTAGGGATATTTTTTATAATTCACTCAGTGAACGAACCAAATACGTCTATCCTTTACTGTAGATTCGTGTATCCGAGCAGCAGCTCTTCTACTGCCATGGCGGCCTCGCGGCCTTCGCGGATGGCCCATACGACCAGTGACTGGCCTCTGTGCATGTCTCCGGCTACGAATACCTTTGGAACATTTGTTGTATATGAGTTTGGACATGGAGTCTTGACATTTGTTCTCTCGTTGAGTTCCACGCCAAAGCTCTCTGCCACATATGTCTGACATCCGAGGAATCCGGCTGCGATGAGTACCACATCACAGTCAACGATATACTCGCTTCCCTCTATCTCTGTCATAGTCATTCTTCCTGTCTCAGGATTCTTCTTCCAATCGAGCTTCACACACTTGGCTGCCTTGACATTTCCGTCCTTGTCCTTGATGAATTCCTTGACTGTAGTCTCATATATTCTAGGATCATGTCCGTATACTGCTATTGCCTCCTGCTGACCGTAGTCTGTCTTGCAGATCTTCGGCCATTCTGGCCATGGATTGTCTGGTGTTCTTGTATCAGGTGCCTTTGGCATCATCTCAAGCTGTGTAACGCTGACAGCGCCCTCACGGACTGCTGTTCCCACACAGTCATTTCCTGTATCACCACCACCGATGACGAGAACATTCTTGCCTTTACAGTTCACGAACTGCTTGTCAGCAAAGCCCGAATTTACAAGGCTCATTGTCGTAGTCTTGAGGAAATCAACAGCGAAATAGATTTCCTTTGCATCCCTTCCAGGTGCTTTTATATCTCTTGGATTGGCTGCACCACAGGCAAGCACAACTGCGTCGTATTCCTTGAGCAGATCCTCAGCCTTCACATACTTGAGGTTCTTGTTCTTAAGATAACCTGTCATCTGATCATCCTTCGGACACACAGCCTTCGCAGATGCCTTTCCGGTTGCAACCTCTGTGTTCAGTACGAACTTTATTCCTCTCTTCTTCATGACATCTATTCTTCTGTCTATGATCTGCTTCTCAAGTTTCATGTTTGGGATACCATACATGAGAAGTCCACCCGGTCTGTCACTTCTCTCATACACAGTCACGTCGTGGCCTCTGCCGATCAGCTGGTCTGCCACGGCCAGTCCCGAAGGACCTGAACCTATGACTGCCACCTTCTTGCCTGAGTGAACCTTTGGCTGTTTATCATTTACAAGGTCATTTGCAAATGCATACTCTATGATGGCTCTCTCGTTCTCACGGACCGACACTGGATCACCGTTTAAGTTACAGGTACATGCCTTCTCACAGAGAGCCGGGCACACACGGCTTGTAAACTCAGGGAAACAGTTGGTCTTGCTGAGTCTTGCAAATGCCTGCTCAAGATTGTCGTTATAGAGCATATCATTCCACTCTGGGATCAGGTTGTTCAGCGGACAGCCCGATGTCATTCCGCATATGTTCATACCTGCCTGGCAGAATGGAACGCCACAGTCCATACATCTTGCAGCCTGCTTTCTCTGCTCATCACGGCTAAGCGGAGTGTGGAATTCATTGAAATTCTTGATTCTGTCCTTAGGAGCAAGCTCTGCGCTTGTCTTTCTCTCATATTCTAAAAATCCAGTTGGTTTTCCCATTCCTACTTACCTCCGTTCTTAACCTTGTAGAATGCTTCGATAGCTGCCTTCTCGCGGCTCAGGCCCTTCTCCTCAAATGCAACTATCATATTCATCATCTTCTTGTAATCCTTTGGTATGATCTTCTTGAACTTTGGAAGATATCCCTCAAAGTCCTCAAGAATCCTCTTGCCTATCTCTGAATTTGTATAATTTACATGATCCATGATGAGCTGCTTCAGCTCGCTCACCTCGTACTTGTCTGTCACAGCCTCTATGGATATCATCTCTTTGTTAAGTCTCTTGTACAGATCGTTGCCCATATCAAGTACATATGCGATACCACCGCTCATTCCGGCTGCAAAGTTCTTGCCTGTTGTTCCAAGAACTACTACTTTACCACCTGTCATGTACTCACATCCGTGATCGCCAACACCCTCAACGACCGCCGTGGCACCAGAGTTACGAACTGCAAATCTCTCGCCGGCAACACCGTTGATGAATGCCTTACCACTTGTGGCACCGTACAGTGCAACGTTTCCTATGATGATGTTATCCTCATGCTTGTACTTAACTGAACGAGGCGGATAAACTATCAGCTTACCACCTGACAGACCCTTGCCGAAGTAATCGTTGCTGTCGCCCACCAGTTCAAGTGTAAGTCCCTTTGGAATAAATGCTCCAAAGCTCTGTCCGCCGGCGCCGTTGCATTTGACGATGTATGTGTCCTCATCAAGTGACTCGCCGTACTTCTTTGTGATCTCTGAACCGAATATCGTTCCAACAGATCTGTCTGTGTTGACCACATCAAGCTCAACGCTCTTCTTCTGTCCCTTCTCAAGTGCAGGTCCAAGCTTCTTCATGAGAATTCTCATATCTACTGTCTTCTCAAGCTGGAAGTCATAGACATTCTTCTCGTGATACTTTACCTTGTTCTGTGGCATATCTATATAAGGATTGTTAATTATCTTATCAAGGATGACATTTCTCTCATCTGCTCTGTCGCTGCTCATGAGGAGATCTGAACGTCCAACCAGCTCATCGACTGTTCTGACGCCGAGCTTGCTCATGTACTCTCGAAGCTCCTCTGCTATGAACAGCATGAAGTTCTTCACGTACTCAGGCTTACCTCTGAATCTCTTTCTGAGTTCTGGGTTCTGAGTTGCTATTCCGACAGGACATGTGTCAAGGTTACATACCCTCATCATGACACAACCCATTGTTACAAGCGGTGCTGTTGCAAATCCAAATTCCTCAGCTCCGAGCATTGCAGCTATCGCAACGTCACGGCCTGTCATCAGCTTACCGTCTGCCTCAAGGATGACCTTATTTCTGAGATCATTCATGATAAGTGTCTGATGTGTCTCTGCAAGTCCAAGCTCCCAAGGGAGTCCTGCGTAATGGATGGAGTTGTTAGGTGCTGCACCTGTTCCTCCGTCGTAACCTGAGATCAGGATGACCTGTGCTCCGGCCTTTGCAACACCGGCAGCTACTGTACCAACGCCAGCCTCAGACACAAGCTTTACTGATATTCTCGCATTACGGTTTGCATTCTTGCAGTCGTAGATGAGCTGTGCAAGATCCTCTATCGAATATATATCGTGATGTGGTGGTGGAGAGATAAGGCTTACCCCCGGTGTTGAAAGTCTTGTCTTTGCGATCCATGGATATACCTTTCCGCCAGGAAGATGTCCACCCTCACCAGGCTTTGCTCCCTGTGCCATCTTGATCTGTATCTCCTTGGCACTCACAAGATATCTCGATGTGACACCAAATCTTCCAGATGCAACCTGCTTGATGGCTGAGCATCTGTTCTTGCCATCCTTGCCGATCGTAAGTCTCTCTATCGACTCACCGCCCTCTCCTGAATTGGACTTGCCGCCCAACTCATTCATGGCGATTGCCATACACTCATGTGCCTCCTGTGATATACTTCCGTAACTCATGGCACCAGTCTTGAATCTCTTCACAATCTCGCTTGCAGGCTCGACCTCATCGAGTGGAACCGGCTTGTCAGCGAACTTGAAGTCCATGAGACCTCTCAGGTGGAATGGCTTCTGCTCATCGTGGAGCGCTGCTGTGTACTGCTTGAACAGCTTGTAATCGCCGCGCCTTGTAGACTCCTGAAGAAGATGTATAGTAACAGGATTGTACAGGTGCTCCTCCTTGCCGCTTCTGAACTTGTGTGCACCGATGCTTGTAAGGGCAAGGTTTGTGTTAAGTCCAAGCGGATCAAATGCTGATGAGTGAAGATCATCAACTGTCTTCTCAAGCTCCTTTATACCAGAACCGCCAACACGGCTTACTGTATTTGTAAAGTATCTGTCCACAACGTCCTTTGAAAGACCGATACACTCAAATATCTGTGATCCCATGTATGACTGGATCGTTGATACACCCATCTTGGATGCGATCTTTACTATTCCGTGGCATATTGCACTGTTGTAATCATCGACAGCCGCATTGAAATCCTTGTTCAGCAGATGCGAATCTACCATCTGCTTGATCGTCTCTATTGCCAGATATGGATTGACTGCACATGCACCATATCCGAGAAGTGTTGCAAAGTGGTGAACATTTCTTGGATCAGCACTCTCAAGGATGATCGCAACCGCTGTTCTCTTCTTGGTTCTTACCAGGTGCTTCTGCATAGCTGATACTGCAAGGAGTGATGGTATTGCAACATGGTTCTCATCCACACCTCTGTCTGAGAGGATGAGGATATTTACACCGTCCCTGTAGAGCTTGTCGGCCTCTATAAACAGTCTGTCGAGAGCCTTCTCCATGGATGTGTTCTTATAATAAAGAATCGGAAGTGTCGCAACCTTAAGTCCCGGTACATTCATATTCTTGATCTTCAAAAGATCCGTATTTGTCAGTATTGGATGGTTGATCTTCAGCACATGACAGTTCTCCGGCTTCTCCTCGAGGATGTTACCGTCCTTTCCGAGATATACCGATGTGGATGTTACAACTTCCTCTCTGATCGCATCGATAGGTGGGTTTGTAACCTGTGCAAATAACTGCTTGAAGAAGTTGAACAGTGGCTTGTGGCTGTTCGAGAGAACTGCAAGTGGTGTATCAGTACCCATGGCACTGATTGCCTCTGCACCTTTCTCTGCCATTGGATATATGGTATTCTTGAAATCCTCGTAGGTATATCCAAATGCCTTCTGAAGTCTTGCTCTCTCCTCGTCTGTATACTCCTGAACTCTGATATTCGGAATCTTCAGATCAGCGAGATGTACAAGATTGCTGTCTACCCACTCTCCGTAAGGCTTTGCAAGCGCGTATTTCTCCTTGATCTCCTCATCTGAGATAAGACGTCCGTTCACTGTATCTACCAGAAGCATCTTGCCAGGTCTGAGTCGGTCTTTCTTCACGATCTTGGATGGATCAACGTCCAGGACTCCGACCTCAGACGAAAGTACAAGGTAATCATCATCTGTGATATAGTATCTCGATGGTCTCAGTCCGTTTCTATCAAGAACTGCTCCCATGAGCTCACCGTCTGTGAATAATATAGAAGCAGGACCATCCCAAGGCTCCATCATGGTTGCGTAATACTGGTAGAAATCCTTCTTCTCCTGACTCATGGCTCTATCGTTCTCCCATGGCTCAGGGATCGTGATCATGACTGCCATAGGAAGCGGTATTCCGTTGAGTACAAGGAACTCAAGACAGTTGTCAAGTCTTGCTGAATCCGAACCATCAGGATCAAGAACAGGCATGACCTTGTACATCTCATCCTGCATGATGGTCGACTCCATAGTCTCCTCACGGGCGATCATCTTGTCCTCATTTCCTCTTATTGTATTGATCTCACCATTGTGGCACAGATATCTGTATGGATGAGCTCTGAGCCATGATGGTGTTGTATTCGTTGAAAATCTTGAATGAACAAGTCCTATAGCTGACTCATAGTCTGGATCCTGAAGGTCGTTGTAGAACTTCCTGAGTTCACCGACAAGGAACATTCCTTTATATACTATAGTCTTGCTGGAAAGTGATGGAACATACGTGTCATCATTGCTCTCCTCAAATATTCGTCTGACGAAGTAGAGCTTTCTGTCGAAGTCCATACCGGCCTTCACTGTCTCAGGTCTTCTGATGAATGCCTGCATGATGCATGGCATGACATCTATTGCCTTCTTGCCAAGGATTCCAGGTGTTGTAGGAACCTCTCTCCAGCAAATGAACTCGAGGCCTTCCTTCTCCACTATGACCTCAAACATTTTCATAGCCTGCTTGCGCGCCAGCTCCTTCTGTGGAAAGAAGAACATTCCTATTCCATAATCGCCTTCCTTTCCAAGGTCATATCCAAGCTCTGCTAAAGCCTTGGTGAAGAACTTATGTGATATCTGAAGGAGTATGCCTACACCGTCTCCGGTCTTGCCCTCTGCGTCCTTTCCTGCTCTGTGCTCAAGATTCTCAACAATCTTGAGTGCATTGTTCACTGTGTCATGTGTCTTTATACCCTTGATATTGACAACGGCACCGATACCACAGTTATCGTGCTCAAAGCTTGGGTCGTATAATCCGGTATTCTCCGCTCTCTTATTCTCAATCATGTCCTGTTCCGTCCTTTCCATGTTTTTGTCATTCGCAACGATATTTTGCTTTTAGCTTTTGTTTCTCAAGTAAATATTGTTATTTTTGTATTTTTCTCAAGTCATTTATCGTTTTTGATATATTACTACCATTTACACTGTTTGTAAACATCTTTTTTCAATAAATTATCTGACAGTTTTCGATTAAAAAACAATGCTCTGTAATGTATATACAATTCTTTATGTTGTAGCCTTTCTTTAAGCATCGGATGTCTCATATCTCAATGTCCCCGATGCATAAAAAAAGGAAGCCCCATATCTGAAGCTTCCTTGCTTAATTATTATGTTTAGTTTTTTATTCCTCGACGATCATTCCCTTTGGAGGAGTTGTTATCGTCCTAAGATCTCCATCCTCGTCGCTTCCATCTGATATTCCATCACCCGGAGCCTCCGTCGTCACCTTGACCTTCTGTGCCTTAACACCTGATATGCTCTCTATATTGCTGCTTATCTGCTTTACTGTGCCTGATATGACGTATTTGTCAGCACCATACAGATATTCATGTAATGCCTCCACATTGGATGCCATATCAGCAGCCACAAGGCAGTTACCCTTGTCCGAGAGTTCCTTTGCCTCATATGCAAATGGGAATCCTGCGGTATCTACAACCTTATATCCAGCCACATCCTTGACAAGAGCATGTATATCGTCCTTGTTAAGACTTGTTGATATACATTTAAATGAAACATCAACAAATGAATCAAGTGAACCTGTGTCTGCACTGAGCAGCTTGTCTATAACCTTCATGAGGACTATTCTCTGTCTCTCGGTTCTTGTTATATCTCCCTGGCCAGTGGATCGTATTCTTGAATATGCAACTGCCTGCTGTCCATCAAGAGTATACTCTCCTGCCTCAGTTATTCCTGATGAATATTTGCCTGACAGGCTTATCTGCTCTGCAAGGTTCTTATTGAAGTTGTTCACCTCTTCATCAACGACCTTGACATCAACGCCTCCAACAGCATCGATTATACTTGCCATTGCACTGAAATCAACTGCCACATAATCTGTGATATTCAGGTCGAGATTGGTATTCAGTGTGTTGATAGCTGTAACCGCACCGCCGAGCTGGTATGCGTAATTCACCTTCTGTGTGGTATCCATGGAACCGCTTGCTATCTCCATCAGAGTATCTCTGTATACAGATACAAGCTTGATCTCCTTGGTGCTCTCATTGATGCTCACTATCATTATACTGTCACTGTTAGTTCCTGAATTCATATTCGAATCTCTGGAATCCACTCCGTAGAGTGCAATGGCACGATATCCCTTGGTCGCATCCTTGACACCGTCATTGACAAGTATCTGATCTGCACTTATCTCATTGATATCCATCTCATTGTACTTCATTCTGGCATAATTCTTGACATATATTATACATATGAGTATAAACAGTGCAAGCAGGACAAAGAACGCTATCGCCCACACTCTTGTACTGATGTTAAGCTTCTTTCTCTCCGGATTGACAACCTTTGGATCAGCCTCATCGAGAAGATTCTCCCTGAAGAACTTTTCGCTGTCTGACTCCTCGTCCTCCTCAGACTCTTCCTCATCATCCTCAAGCTCCACTTCATCGAAGCCCAATGCTTTGCCTATGTCTCCAAGTCCCAGATCAGCCGTATCTGATTCCGAATAACTGAGCTTATCCTCATCAATATCATTCTCTATACGCTCAAGCTCATCCATGTCCAGCATGTCATCTGTTCTTCGGGATGATACTGTCGAAGCCTCTTCAACAGGCTCTGCCTCTGCAGCTTCCTCGACCTCATCGTCAAGGACAGGCTCCGTATTCTTCTCCAGAATATCTGCCGGCTCAGTCTTCTGTTCATGCTCTTCTACTGGCTGTGTGGCAGTTTCTACAACTTCCGCATCACTCTCCTGCGGCTCAGTGATCTTGTTATCTTCCTCAACAGGCTCTTCCTTTTTCTCAGCTTCTTTCATCTGCTGGCGGCGCTCAAGCTCCTGCTGAACCTTAAGCTTTCTTGCCTCTTCGCGGGCATTCTGCTCTCTCTCGAACTCCAGCCTCTCAACCTCAGCCTTTGCCTTTGCAACATTTCTCTGGGTGCGTTCCCACGCCTCACGTCTAAGCTCCTCATGTCTTGTCTGCACATCTGTCTCAATATTGTCAACTTCTCTGAGCAGATTGTCCACAGATGAGCTTCCTGTGCTCTGTATACTCCTGCGTGGTCTCTGGGCAGCTTTTGAAGGTCTCTGCACGGTACTCTGATTGCTCTGTGTCCTCGGTACAGTGCCCTGTGTCCTCTTCACCGGACCTCTGTCCACAGCTCTGTCTGCTACAGGCTGTCCGGTCTGTCTCTGCTTTGCCCGGGCCTCACTCTTCACTCTTCTTGCCCTGCTGTCCTCGTGATAATACTCGTCATAATCCTCTTCCGGCTTCACAGGTCTGGAAATATTCTTCTGAGGCTTCTTCTCCGGCTTCTTCTCCGGCTTCTTCTCCGGCTTCTTTTCCGGTCTCTTATCAGCCTTTCTCTCCGGCTCAGGATCACGTCTTTTTTCTTTCTTCTTTTTATCCCCGAACAACAATGATCCTATCAATCCACCATCATCAAGATAATCATCATCGTCATCCAGCCAATCCATGTCCTCATCGTACCTGGATCTCATTCCATTTTTCTTCTTATTATCCATTGGAACTCCTTTTTCAAATATCTAAAAATGTCGTTACCTCGCTTTATAATACATTATATTTTTTCCTTTTACAACATGTATTATATCTTAATTAGTATAAACACCTTCATATTAACACTATTTTATTTGACACATGATGTATAAAAAAGTATACTCGTATTAATAATGTCTAAATATCAATGCTTATTTTTTAAGGAGCAGGAAATGGATAATAACAATATTACTTTGTCGGTGGTTATGCCCGCCTACAATGAAGAACAGCACATCAAAGATAATCTTCTTGAGACTAGCCGAATACTCAGCCGTTTTCTTCATCGTTATGAAATAATCGCTGTGAATGACGGCAGCAAGGACTCCACAGGCAAACTTATTGCCGAGGCAGCCGAAATGGATTCTCATATTGTAGATACAGGATATGATGTCAATCAGGGAAAGGGACATGCTATCACAACCGGAATTGCCAAAGCTTCCGGCAAATATATAGCATTCCTTGATTCAGACCTTGAACTGAGTCCATCTCTTCTCAAGCCATTTATGAAGCAGATGAGGGACACCGGTTCTGACATAGTCATAGGATCAAAGCTTCACCCTGAATCCAAGCTTGATTATCCTCCTATTAGAAAAGTCATGAGCTACAGCTATTATATTATACTCAAAATGCTGTTTCATCTTGGTATCCATGACACCCAGACCGGTATAAAGCTTTTCAAAGCAGAAGTCATAAAGCCGATTGCCGAGAACCTTTCCATATCGGGCTATGCCTTTGATATTGAAATCCTTGTGGCTGCACACAGACAGGGATATTCGATATCCGAAGCTCCTATCGTCCTGAATTACAGCAGGGATGATGCAGCAGATGGAAGAAGGATCAAGATCAAGGACATTTGGAAGGTATTCACAGACACTATTGAGATCAAGAAGAAATATCATTAATTTAGGAATTATACACGGATAGAGAAAATAAATACAAACTACACATTTATTAAGGAGATTTTTATGAATTACGAAAACGCTTACAAGCTTCTCGAAGAAAAAGGACAGCTACACTTATTAAAGTATTATGATACTCTCAGCGAGGCTGAACAGGCAACACTCCTGAACCAGATCAGTGAAATTGATTTCTCACTTATCGATATGATCGGACACAATTCATCAGGAAGTGATTCTGATATCGCTCCCGTTGCAGCTCTCCAGATGGACAGCATTGCAGAAAAATATGATATATACAAGAACGCAGGCCTTGAAGCCATCAAAGCTGGCGATCTGGCACTGGTCCTCCTGGCAGGTGGTCAGGGCACCCGTCTTGGATTCTCCGGTCCTAAGGGAACCTTCAACGTCGGTGTCACCAAGGATATGTTTATATTCCAGCTTCTCATCGAGCACACCCTCGATATTGTGAAGATGGCAGATACCTGGATCCATTTCTTCATCATGACCAATGAGAAGAACCACGATGACACAACATCATTCTTCAAAGAGCATGACTACTTCGGTTACAATCCTGAATATGTTCATTTCTTTAAACAGGAAATGGTTCCTTCAGTGGACTTCAACGGCAAGATATATCTCGAGGAGAAGGGAAAGGTTGCCATGTCTCCTAACGGCAACGGTGGATGGTTCTCATCCCTCTGCAAGGCCGGCCACCTCGACAAGCTCACGAAATACGGAATCAAGTATATAAATGTATTCTCAGTTGACAATGTACTTCAGAGAATTGCAGACCCAGTATTCCTCGGAGCAGTTCTCACAGAGGGCTTCCTCTCCGGCGGAAAGGTTGTCAAAAAAGCATACCCTGACGAGAAGGTTGGTGTCCTGTGTACTAACCACGGAAAGCCATATATCGTCGAGTATTATGAACTCACAGATGCCATGCGTGATGAGCGCGATGCCAACGGCGATTACGCTTACAACTATGGAGTTACATTAAACTATATCTTCCCGGTTGACAGACTGATGAAGATCATGAATGAAAGTATGCCTCTCCACATCGTCAAGAAGGCTATCCCTTATGTCGGTGAGGATGGAGAGATCGTCAAGCCATCAGAGCCAAACGGCTACAAATTTGAGACACTGGCTCTCGATATGATCGCTTATATGGGAACATGTCTTCCATTTGAGGTCGACAGAGAGAAGGAATTTGCTCCTATAAAGAATGCTACAGGAAATGATTCTATAGACTCAGCCAGAGAGCTCCTCAAAAAGAACGGCTACACACTTTAATCCATGAATATATAACAAAATAACAGGTCGATGGTATATGCCATCGACCTGTTATTTTTATTCTGCCTCATTCTTCTGCTGTTTTTCTTTTTCTCTTCGGAATATCTCATCTATCGCTTCCCTGACAAGCTCTGACATAGATACCTGTCGCACCGCCGCACATTCACTGAGCTTCCGATGAGTATCTGTATCTATCCTAAGTCTCAGGATCGTATCTTTTCTCTTTTCCGTCGGCCTTCCCGGGCCTCTCTTCTTATTGTCATCCGTCATTTCTTTTCTCCGCCATATAATTTATTCCTATCCGAACAGATATTTTACAACACCATTTACCGCATAACACATGAAGTAAAAGCAGCTTCTTGTAACTCCATATCCAACTTTTCTGTATACGGCAAATGTCTTTTTTGCAGACGACAGTTTTGAACCAGACTTACTGTTTCTCATCTGCCTGTATAATAGCAACGGCTCATTTATCGCAACCGAGCTTCCGTATTCCTTCAGTATCTGCAGCCAGCAAATATAATCCTCATGGATATCGTCGTTGCCCATCGGATATCTGAGTGCAACCTGTCTGTCCATCACAACCGATGAACAATTGATCACATTTCCTCTGAGCAGCATCTTATAGGTGACCTTTTCAGGAACTCCGATCACTTTTCCCGTTCTGGATCCGTCTTCGTTCACAAGCTCCCTGGCCGTAGAACACAGAACCGCACCTGTCTGCTCCATAAGTTTCAACTGTTTAGCCAGTTTATCAGGCTGCCACTGATCATCCGAATCTATAAATGCAACGTATCTGCAAGTTGCAGCCGCAACCCCGCGGTTACGCGAAACTGCAACTCCCATATTTTTTTCATTTCTGATGATATTCACACGGTCATCTTCCGCGTATCCATCAAGTGCTCCTGTCAGATCATCCGTCGAACAGTCATCAACTATTATGACCTCCACAGGAATCCCCTGCTTCATAACTGAATCCACCGCAGAATAAATGGTTCTGCTGCTGTTATACGCCGGAATTATCACCGATACTTTTTCTCCAGTCATCACACACACCTACATCGATATATATCGCTTATTATTTATCTGTTTTCTGCACATTCTTTCCGAGGTCATAGAATGCATCCTCAGACTCATCAAGCCCTTCCGGCTTCATATTTACAGGTGAAGGTATCTGTACCTTCTCGCCATCCCTGAGTGCCGTGGTCATATTTGATGCGATTCCCTCTGATGTCTCCTTCTGGAACATGATCTTTACCGTCAGGAGCATCAGCTTGAGATCAAGCCATATTGAATACTGCTCATAATAGGTAAGATCCAGCTTAACCTTATCTCTAGGGGTTGTGTTGTATTTGCCGTAAACCTGTGCATATCCCGTAAGTCCGGCCTTCATCTTGAGTCTGTAGTCAAACTCAGGGAATGTCTTTTTATAAAGCTCGGCGATCTCCGGTCTCTCAGGTCTCGGTCCGACAAGTGACATATCACCCTTGAGTACGTTGAAAAGCTGTGGCAGTTCATCAAGATGCAGCTTTCTGAGCACCTTACCAACAGGAGTGATCCTGTCGTCATCCTTCTTGGCAAGCTGTGCACCACCGGCCTCTGAATCCATCTTCATACTTCTGAACTTTATGATCTTGAACACCTTACCATTAAGCGTCAGTCTGTCCTGCTGGTAGAAAACCGGTCCTCTGTCATAAAGCCATATAGAAAGTGCTGATATGAGCATAAATGGCGATGCTATGACAAGCAATATAAATCCACACACAAGATCCATGATCCTTTTGATGATCATGTCATCTCCTGTAAGCCCCTGGTTTCTTGACAACAGGATAGGTGTATCAAACAAATGTATCGGTTCTGCGCCGAGTATGATTATATCGGAAAGTTTTGGCACAACATATGATCTTATGGAATGTTCGAAACAATACTTCACAAGCTCATTTCTGATATAGGCCTTTGTCTCACAGATGATTACTCCATCGTACTGGAGTATCTTCTCCTTAATTGCCTGCTCGCCCTCACTTACATGTATCCTGTCTTCTATTACATACTTATCCTTACGGGCATTGATCTTGTCTATAAACTCCATCGGAGTCTTATATCCATATACCAACAGCAGATGCCTTGGCGGATACATTTTCGCATAAAGAAATCTGCAGGCAAATATCCAAATCAGGATGACTATTGCCTCAAGTACGGTAACCTCGAGCAAAGGTCCAGGATTTACGTAGTCACGACAGATTATACAAAGCTGTAAATAACCAACCACATTTGCACACACAAGTGCCAACAGCTGTGAATATACTATATCAAGCAGTCTGAAGAATCCGACTCTGTAACCACCATATAGCTTGGTGAAAAGTATGATGATGATTCCATACATTCCGATAACCGCCCAGTTTCCTCTTCTCCAGAACGGAAGCGTAAGCGTTACCTCATAGTCCCGGTACCACATGAGTCCAAACAGCACCAGCTCCACGGCGATGAGTACACAGGCCTCGCCCACTGTTATGAGACGTTTGTATCTGTCCCTCTTTCTAACTCTTCTGTTTTCTTCCATATTTACAGCATCTCCCTAAGCATCTTGTTGACAGATCCAGGATCTGCTTTACCCTTCATAGCTTTCATAACCTGTCCGACAAGTGCTCCGAGAGCCTTCTCCTTGCCGCCTCTGTAATCATCAACAGCCTTTGGATTGTTATCTATGGCTGCCTGGCATGCCTCCTTAAGTGCATCGTCATCCTGAACAGTTGCAAGTCCGTTATCCTTGACATACTTCTCAGGATCAATATTGTCTGCAAATATCTTTTCAAATACTTCCTTTGCAACACCGCCATTGATAACTCTGTCATCAACAAGCTTGATGAGCTTTGCAAGATTCTCTGCCGAGAACTTCAAATCCTCTGCATCAACGCCATTTTCCTTCATCAGTCTCATGGTCTCTCCCATGATCCAGTTGGAAACCTTCTTTGCAGGTGCTCCAAGTGCGATGGCATCCTCAAACAGATCTGCCAGCTTCTTGGAGGCCGTGATGATGTCTATATCATAGTCAGGAATCGCATATTCCTCTTTGTATCTTATCTTCTTCTCGTCTCTGAACTCAGGCTGTGCATCCCTTACCTGCTGGAGCCACTCATCGCTGATGTGGATAGGTACAAGGTCAGGATCAGGGAAATATCTGTAATCCTGCGCATCCTCCTTGGATCTCATAGGATATGAATACTCCTTAGTATCATCCCATCTTCTTGTCTCCTGGACAACATTTTCACCAGACTCGATGAGGTCGATCTGTCTCTCTCTCTCATTCTCTATGGCTCTGGCAATGGCCTTGAATGAGTTCAGGTTCTTGGTCTCTGTACGTGTGCCAAACTCCTCTGAGCCAACCTCTCTGATCGAAAGATTGACATCAGCACGCATGGATCCCTCATTCAGCTTACAGTCTGAAGCTCCGAGATACTGTATCGTCTCCCTGAGCTTTTCAAGATATGCTATTACATCCTCCGCAGATCTCATGTCAGGCTCAGATACTATCTCTATAAGAGGCACACCTGAACGGTTGAAATCCACAAGTGAGCTGTCTGTATATGGATCATGGACAAGCTTACCTGCATCCTCCTCCATATGTATCTCATGGATCCTCACATATTTCTTAACTCCGTCAACCTCTATCTCAACCTTACCATCCCTGCATATTGGATAGTAGAGCTGTGATATCTGGTAGTTCTGTGGGTTGTCCGGATAGAAATAGTTCTTTCGGTCAAACTTGCAATTCTGTGTGATAGTGCAGTTTGTTGCAAGACCAACCGCAATCGCTTTATTCACAACCTCTTTGTTAAGTACCGGAAGTGAGCCCGGCATTCCTGTACATACAGGACACGTATGTGTATTCGGAGCTCCTCCAAATGCTGTGCTGCAGCCGCAGAATATCTTCGTCTTAGTCGCAAGCTCTACATGGACCTCAAGTCCGATGACTGTCTCATATGTCTTTGCCATCTCTTACAGCCCCCTTTCTGAAACCTGTGCAGGTCTCTTGTACTCTCTAGTCTGCTCAAATGCATACGCTGCCCTGATAATGGTCTTTTCGTCAAATGCGTCTCCAACCATCTGCACACCTATAGGCATTCCATTCTTGTCAGTTCCACATGGAAGTGATATTCCCGGAAGTCCTGCAAGATTTACAGGGACAGTGTACACATCGCCCAGATACATCTTGATAGGATCTGAGAGTGACTCTCCCATCTTAAGTGCTGTTGTTGGAGCAACAGGTCCGAGGATGATATCATACTTCTCAAACGCCTTGTCATACGCCTGTTTGATGAGAGCCTTTGCCTTGAGAGCCTTTACGTAATACGCATCATAGTAACCTGAGCTCAGTACAAATGAACCGAGCATGATTCTTCTCTTTACCTCAGGGCCAAATCCCTCCGAACGGCTCTTCTTGTACATGTTGTGGAGATCTGTATACTCTGATGTTCTGTATCCATACTTTACTCCGTCAAATCTCTCAAGATTAGAGCTTGCCTCTGCTGATGCTATAATATAGTACGCAGGGATAGCATACTCAACCATACCGAGATCAAACTCCTCAACTATTGCACCCTTTGCCTTGAGCGCCTCAGCAACACCATATATAGCTTCCTTTATCTCAGGCTCAAGTCCCTCTGTGAAATAATCTCTCGGAAGTCCGATCTTAAGCCCCTTCACATCATCCACAAGTGCACTTGTGAAATCATTGTCATCTCTGTTCACTGATGTTGAGTCCTTCTTGTCATACTGTGATATGATCTCAAGTATCGTTGCACAGTCCTCAACATTCTTCGCAAGTGGTCCGATCTGGTCAAGTGATGAACCGTATGCTATAAGTCCGTATCTTGACACTCTTCCATAGGTTGGCTTGATTCCGGTAACACCGCAGAATGAAGCCGGCTGTCTGATAGATCCACCGGTATCTGAACCGAGGGCGCATGGTACCTCCTCACCGGCAACTGCTGCCGCTGATCCACCTGATGAACCGCCTGGGACTCTATCTGTATCCCATGGATTTCTTGTCTCGCCGAAATATGATGTCTCCGTTGTGCTTCCCATCGCAAACTCATCCATATTGGTATGCCCTACTATGACCGCTCCTGCTTCCTTGAGCTTTACAACGGCCTCAGCAGTATATGTCGGAACAAAATTTGACAGAATCTTGGATGAACAGCTTGTCTGCACACCCTCCTGGCACATATTGTCCTTTATTGCTATCGGCACTCCTGCAAGAGGACCGCTAAGCTCTCCTGCATCTATCTTCTTCTGCACTTTCTCCGCCTGGGCAAGTGCTCCCTCACGGTCAACTGTGACAAAACTGTTGTAGTCCTTCTCACAAGCCTCTATGCTGTCAAGACAAGCCTGTGTCGCCTGAACAACGCTTACCTGTCCGTCTTTAATAGCTTTTCCCAGCTCTACAGCCGTCATACCCATTAAATTCACTTCAGCCTACCTCCTAGTCAAATGTCTTTGGCACCTTGTAGCATCCGTCCTTCTGCTCAGGTGCATTCTTCAGCATGTTCTCTCTGTCGTCTCCATTTACGACAACGTCCTCACGGAACACATTGTTGTATGGGAATGTATGGCTCATAGCCTCCACACCATCTGTATTAAGTTCATTCAGTTTGCTGACATAATCAAGCATGTCTGACATATCCTTCTTTGCCTGCTCCTTCTCCTCAGGGGAGAGCTCAAGCTTAGCAAGGATTCCAACATAATCAATTGTCTCATCAGTTATCGTCATGTTCTTGTTCTCCTATCTTTAATGAGCAAAAATAAAGAATGTGCCTTCTTATTATTCTGTGTCAAATAATGTAAACACATTCTCCTGCCATGGTATTTTGTACCACAAAATTCCTCTAAAATATATCACATTCCAGGATATTATGCAAGACTATGGGCATTTTTACCTGTATTACGCAAAACACCGCCATGTAAAACGCTGCATACATGGCGGTGCTGTAACTCTATTTAAATTATCTCATCATCACTTCTGTTGAAGCGTCTGCTAAACCTGACTATCTCCTGAACACGACCAAGCTGTAGCCCAGCTCTATGTCCTATTTCAATTGTCGTTGGCTCTTCATCCGGGAAATCATTTCCCGGTACTCTGTGAAACTCTCCGCCATTTGAGAATACTTCACTCACCACACAACCATCCCAGTTGTGTCCGAGATTTACCGCTGCCTCTGGAGCTATCACTGTTCCAAATCCCCTGCCCGCAAATGTTATGCTTCCGCCAAATTGTCCATCTGCTGCCGGGCTGTCATAAAAATTAAAATACATTCTGTTGTAGGATTTGTAGTAATTATTGTTATCGTTTGCCTTTGCATCGGTTCTGACATTTGCCGGACTGCCAAGCTTTGTCTCGGAGCCATCATTCATACGGATATATATTTCACCGCCATCTGCTCTCCTGACTTCCGATCCTGTATAAAGCATATCAGTTCCTGCATCCGACACACAGCCACACATCCGTTCCGCATTTTCAAAGTAAAATTCCTCATATACTCCATACGAATTTCTGAGTCCCGAGTTTGAATTTGCACTGAGTGTCCTTGTGATAAAGTTACTGTGAAGATGTGTCTGTGCATACAGTGTGTCAAAACATATCACACCAAAGTCCCCCATTAGCTCCGTTGCAGAGCTGCTTTGCAGCATATAACTGCTATGAGCTGCATATTCGTTATAATAAAAAAATCCCCGAACAGATTCGACATAATTTTCACTATGTCTTATCCATCCGGGGATGAGCCAGGCAGGTCAGAATGGTCTCTCAATATCTGAATATCCTTACCAGACTTTGACTACTTTGTCACTTTTGCCCGCCTCCGCATTCTCAAGTCTCTACTCTATGATACTCACTATCTCCTCAGAGTCAGCCTTGACTTTATATGTCTCGCCTATGTCAAGTTTGTCATATATAGACTTTTCAACTTTATATGTCTTTTCCTTATCCTTCACTTCACATGTGACTTCATATTCAACTGATTTTCCCCCTAGCCTCTCCTTGTCTGTGAGCTGGGGATCTGGGTATTCCGGTGTCTTTCCACCGCCCTCGGCGGTCTCCGTCCTGTCGTACTTCCACCGCCATATTGTATAATAATACTTCGTCTTGTATATAGGCTTATCTCTATACACCGGAACAGACCTCGTTCTCGTCACATATCCATAATCGTCCACATCATTTGCAACTTCAGAGAAGGTTCCATCTCCATTGTCCTCATAGCTGTACTCCACATGGGAACCTATCACCTCATATGAATCATAGGTCTCCTCACGCTCACCAACATATTCCTGTTCAGTATGGTGCACCTCTTGTTTCGTGGTCTTTAGCGTGGCACCCTCGGGGAGTTCCCAGTCGTCTTCATCACACAGGAGATATTTCTCCACATCAACACTGGTCTTCCATGTCATATCCTTGACTGTGACTGTCCTCTTCTTTGGCATGGCTACGATCGCCGCAAGTCCAATTATAGCCGCTATCACAAGCATGCCGATCAGCACTATCTTCCACGCTCTAAATGAATGTCCACCTTTTCGATTGCCCTGGCCTCCGTTTTGTACGCCGGCAACCATTCCTGTACCGGATGCATTTCTGGCATTCCTTGCGTCCTGCTCTTTCCTGACGTCAAAATACGCCTTATCCTTCGCACCTCGTTCAGCACCGCAGCTGCTGCACCGCGTGTTAAGGGCAGAATTGTAATTGCCGCAGTGATCGCATAACCAGTCGGCGCCTTTCCCCTTTGTCCTGCTCTCCTCCTCAGACAGATACCTCACTCCATCCATATAGAACTTAACTTCCTGTCCCCTCGGCTTTCCGCAGGACGGACACTCACGTTTCGTTCCTTCTATATGTTTCGTACTACAATAAGGGCAGTCCCAATACCCCATCACAAGTTTTCCCATATACAATATTCTCCCCGTATATACTACAGATAACTTACCTGCACAGCAGCATCGTAATCATGTGGTGTCTTGTTGTCAGTCCTGTGTCCAACGGCAAGAGCTATCTGAAATGAATATCCCTCCGGTATTGCAAGTGCCTTGTCAAAATATGCTTTCTTCTCCCCGTGAAGTGCATCATACACGCAGCCGATTATCAGATTTCCGAGCCCCATGCTCTCTGCCGCTATAGCCATATTCTGAACTGCAATTCCTGAATCCACCTTGCTCCACTTGAAGTCATCCTCAGCGCTTAAGAATATGAGCACCGGAGCCTCATAATAGAAATTGTGAGGCTGCTTATCCTGTCCGCGAAGTGCACGCTTCTCTGCATCAAGCTCTTCCAGAATTGGAGCATCACCCTTAACAACTGTAAAATGTATCTCTTTCTTATTCATACCTGTAGGTCCCTGAAGCCCAGCTTCGATGACCTTCTCAAGCTGTTCCTTCGTAACCTCTTCATCACTGTATGCTCTCGCTGAGCTTCTCTTTTTTATTACCTCTAATACCTGATTATCCATTGTCTTTTACCTCCTATTCTGTCATTCCTATACTGTTATCTCTATCTGATTATCCTCTATGCAGACCACACAGCTCTCATAATAGCCATCGCCTGTCGTCCTCGGTCCGCTTATCACCTCATAGCCATCCTCCGCAAGCTGTCTTGTCAGCTCATCCACCTTTTCTTTGCTTCCCACACTGAACGCTATATGTATCAATCCGGTTCTGTTAAGTGTCTTTTCAGGATCATCCATTCCCGGCCTGTTCATTATCTCAAGCCTTGCGCCATCATCAAATGTGAGAAAATATGAACGGAAGTCCGTCGTTTTATTATGATATCCCTCATTTGCTGATGCTCCCAGATATTTCTCAAAAAAATTCTTCGCAGCTTTAAGATCATTCACATACATCGCAACATGCTCAATTCTCATAAATGCAACTCCTCATTATCTTATACGCTACACTCAGATAGACAAACTACTATATGCATGCTGCTATAGGCATGCTATATAAGCTATTTTAACCCAATGCCACATTTTACACAATGGCATAAAAATATCACCTTTATCCATTTGTATGAATAAAGGTGATATCCCGTTAAAAGCAACGTCTGTAATCAGCCCGTTACACAATTTCATTCTTAGAGCATACCCTCAAGTGTCTCTCTGATAGCCTTGATAAAGTTCTCACTGTTGAGGACTGTTGGGTTCTCAAGAGTTGTGATGAGAGCCAGATCCTTTGTCATCTTGCCATCTTCTATAGTCTTGATGGTTGCAGCCTCGAGCTTGTCTGCAAAATCCTGAAGCGCCTGGATTCCATCAAGCTCTCCACGCTTTCTGAGTGCTCCTGACCATGCGAAGATAGTTGCAACTGAGTTGGTTGATGTCTCCTCACCGGCAAGGTGCTTGTAGTAATGTCTCATAACTGTTCCGTGTGCTGCCTCGTACTCATACTTTCCATCAGGGGATACGAGAACTGATGTCATCATGGCAAGTGAACCAAATGCTGATGAGATCATATCACTCATTACATCTCCATCATAATTCTTACATGCCCAGATGTAACCGCCTTCACTCTTCATAACACGGGCAACCGCATCATCTATAAGTGTGTAGAAGTACTCAATACCTGCTGCATCGAACTGCTCCTTATACTCTGCATCGAATATCTCCTGGAAGATATCCTTGAATGTATGGTCATACTTCTTTGATATGGTATCCTTTGTGGCAAACCACAATGTCTGCTTGGTATCAAGCGCATACTTGAAACAGCTTCTTGCAAAGCTCTCAATAGACTTGTCCACGTTGTGCTGTCCCTGAAGAACACCAGGGCCATCAAACTTATGTATAGTCTCCTTTATAACCTGTCCGTCATCGCCTGTGAATACAAGCTCTGCAGTTCCAGGACCTGGAACATCGATCTCTACGCTCTTGTATACATCACCATATGCATGTCTTGCGATGGTGATAGGCTTCTTCCAGTTCTTAACACATGGCTCGATTCCCTTTACTACGATAGGTGCTCTGAACACTGTACCATCAAGGATCGCTCTGATGGTTCCGTTAGGGCTCTTCCACATCTCCTTGAGATTGTACTCCTTAACTCTTGCCGCATTAGGTGTGATAGTAGCACACTTTACAGCTACGCCATACTTCTGTGTTGCGTATGCTGAGTCAAATGTTACCTTGTCATCTGTCTCATTTCTATGTACAAGTCCAAGGTCATAGTACTCTGACTTGAGATCGATAAATGGATAAATAAGCTCATCCTTTATATACTGCCAGAGAATTCTGGTCATCTCATCTCCATCCATCTCTACAAGTGGTGTGGTCATCTGAATCTTTTCCATGTTTTATGTCCTCCATCTTTGTGTTTTCTAAGTTTTGTTATATACTCACTGCCGATTATAAACTATAAGGGGCTATATTTCTAGTTTTTTTGAATTATACATACCAATTATTAATTTTCTTAAGCCCTATAACCATATTCTTGATCAGCTATTTTTTTCAGCCTTACACATATCCATATATTCCTCTCACGGATACTTCCCCGGATATTATATCGTGAACCTCGCCATCGGCATCCCTCACCAGAAGTCCGCCATCCTTTGAAAGTCCAAGCGCCGTGTACTCTGTCTTTTTATCCCCCTCTATTACATACACCTGCTTATCCCTGTTCACAAGATAACTGTTGTACTCATCAACAAGGAATCCCAGGTCCTTATTCTTTATAAATTCGTCATATAGCTTTTCAAATTCATTTGACACCTGTGCAATGAACCATGATCTGTCACAGCCCTTGCCATTTTCCAGCAGTATTGATGTGGCCTTGTCTGCTATGTCCTCAGGGAAGCTTCGGTTATACACGTTTATGCCTATTCCCACAACAACATAGCTTATGTCAGTTCCCTCGGAACTCATCTCTGTGAGGATTCCGACCAGTTTTTTTCCATCAGACAACACATCATTCGGCCATTTAATCTGAGGCTTTACTCCATCCACCTTGCTGAACGCTCTGGCAAGTGCCACCGCCGACACCAGAGTTATCCTTGACACACAGGAAATATCTATGTCCGGCTTGAGCAGATACGACATGGATATTGTCGTGCCCTTATCAGAATTCCAACTGTGGCCTCTTCGTCCCTTTCCTGCAGTCTGCTCATTTGCCACGAACAGAGCTCCGTGAACACAGTCAGTTTCCCCGACTATCTTGGCACGGGTGTTCGTTGAATCCGTCTCATCATAATAGTAAAGCTTTCTGGCAAATGTTCTGGTCTCAAGATACTTTGAGATCTTCTCCTCAGACATTACATCAGGCTCACTCACCAATCTGTATCCCTTGTTGTTCACGCCCTCGATCACATAACCTTCATTCTTGAGTGCCTGTATGTTCTTCCACACCGCTGTTCTGGATACCCCCAACAGCTCACAGAGCTCCTGTCCTGACACATATCCATCACTGTTCTGCAGCTTTTCAAGTATTTTATTCTTCATCAGTTCTTACCTTCTCTCTCAGGATATCGTATACCGCCTCACATTTGCCTTTTGCTCCGGCAAATGGAACTATGTAACTCTCCCTGCCTCTGTCAAACTTAATTATATAATACTTCAATTCAGGATCAGGCTCTATCATGATATACCCTGTAATAGTCTCATACGGTATCACCTTACTGCCTCTCTTCTGAATGATCGTTACAACATCCTGACCAAACAGATATGTCATATCATATGCAGACTTTCTAAATGAAGCCTTGACCACATAAAATCCATATGCCATGGCCGCAATCGCAATAGCAGCCTTTATCATTCTGTAGTGACCTCCCATAGCCCACCACACAAGTGCTATACCTGCCAGTACAAATATTATGCCAACCACCCTGTACGCTATCCTGGTGCTCTTTCTCTTGACTACCTTCTGTCTGATGATTCCATCTGCCTGAGTCTCCTGTTCTTCACGCCTTGCGCGCTCCAGCTCGTCCACGAGCTTTCCAGCCTGTCTGACAAGCACCTTCTGCCTGTAGGCTCTCGAAGTACCATTCTCTATGCTGCTTATATTTCTAATCTCTTCTCTGTGTTTTTTATTGTTCTTTTTTTTATCACTATCTCTGCTCATTCCATATCCCCTGCCAGGTCATGATCACTACTGATATCATCCCGGTTCGTATCCATGCGCTTTATGCACAATTATTTTCTCTATTTTCATCACTTTTACGACTGTACTTATATTAGTTCAGAGACTAATATATATCAAGTTTTCAGCATTACAAAAGTGTTTACATTTTACCACGTTTAATCACCTTTTTTCCATATATATAATCATTAAAAGGTGATTAACTAGCAAATACACAGTATCGTGAAAACAACCTGTAAATAACAATTTTGGAGAGGTGAATTACATGAAGAATTTTATCGCACGCATCAGTGGCACAAAAGACCTCACAGATGGAAAACCTTCAAAGCTTATATTGAACTTTGGTCTGCCCCTTCTCTTTGGTCTGATATTTCAGCAGTTTTATAATATGGTAGATTCTGTCATAGTCGGGCAGAAGCTCGGAACAGACGCGCTGGCGGCGGTGGGTTCTACCGGAAGCATCAACTTCATGATACTTGGATTCTGTATCGGTATCTGCAATGGTTTTGCCATTCCTGTTGCCCAGGCTTATGGAGCCAAGGATTTCAAGAATCTCAAGGCCTACATTATCAACAGCATATGGTCATCTGTTGCACTGGCTGCTGTTATAACAGTGGCAGTAAGCATCTTTACCATGCAGATACTCAAGGCTCTCAGAACACCTTCGAATATCATCGATGATGCATATATATACATATTTATAATATTCCTGGGCATTCCGGCAATCTTCCTCTACAACCTGACCGCCGGGATACTGAGATCACTCGGAGACAGTATCACACCTGTCATATTCCTTGTGGGCTCATCAATTGTCAACATAATACTTGATCTTATACTTGTTGTTCCTATGGGCGTCGCCGGAGCTGCAGTTGCCACAGTAGCTTCACAGGCAGTGTCAGGAATCATATGTACGATATACATGACAAAGAAACTGAAGTATCTTGAATTCAGCAAAGAGGATTGGACATTCAGCATGCGCCACTGCCTTAAGCTCTGCGGTATGGGTCTGCCTATGGGACTGCAGTACAGCATAACAGCCATAGGCAGTGTCATTCTTCAGACCGCAGTCAATGATATGGGTTCAACATATGTTGCAGCCGTATCAGCCGGAAGCAAGATTTCCATGTTCATGTGCTGTCCTTTCGATGCAATGGGCTCCACCATGGCAACATACGGAGGTCAGAATGTTGGTGCCAGGCGTCTTGACCGTGTTGATCAGGGCCTTAAAGCCTGTATCAAGATGGGAATCATATATGCCCTCGTGGCTCTGGCATTCTCCATCGTGTTCGGAAAGCAGCTTGCACTTCTCTTTGTAAAGAAGGAACAGATTGAGCTTATCGGCTACATATATGAATTCGTAGTTATCAACGCCGCATTCTACATATTCCTGGCTCTTGTGAATATCGTAAGATTCATGATACAGGGACTTGGTTACTCGACTTTCGCCATACTTGCAGGCATATGTGAGATGATCGCCCGTTCTGTTGCCGGTTTCGTGCTGGTGCCTCATTTCGGTTTCATCTGCGTATCACTAGGAAGTCCGCTTGCATGGGTATGTGCCGATCTCTTTCTGATACCTGCGTACCTGTGGGTTATGAAGCAGCTGAGGAGAAAGTTCGGGGAAAATAAAATTAGCCGTGCAAAATCCGCAACGGCAACAATATAATGCTCACTTTATAAAACGACTTCAAAAATCGTTCCTCCAGACGGATTAGACTTAACTGCAATATTGCCATCATGCACTATCACGATCTCGCGGACAAGAGCAAGTCCCAGTCCTACGCCGCCAAGCTCACGGCTTCTGGATTTATCCACGCGAAAGAAAGGTTCAAACACGCGCTCCTTAAGTTCTTCCGGGATACCATTTCCGGTATCCTCCACTGACAGGTAAACGTGTTTTTCCTTCTGACGCGCTGTTACTGTAACCCGTCCTCCTGTGCGGTTATATTTTATAGCATTCTCAACAAGATTGTATAACATCCTATAAATAAGGATGTCACTTCCTATCATCGTTACATCCGCGCATTCTCCAATAAGTTCTATATCCTTTTCCTGTGCAAGCGGTTCCAGATCTGCCAACACCTCATCAACAAGCGCATCGACCATTATTTTATCATCACGGCTCACAGTCTGAAGCTCACTCATATCAAGAAGAGTCTTTACCATTTTGCTGAGTCTCTCATTCTGTTCAGTGACCATCTTTATCGTCTGCAGAGTGACTTCATCATCTCCCGGATGCCGGGCAGAATTATATGAATCAAGCTGTATCTGCATTAAAGACAGTGGAGTTCTGAGCTCATGTGCTGCATTTGCAGTAAACTGTCTCTGTATCTCAAATGCATCCGAGAGGCGCTCAAGCATCTTGTTATATGAAACGCTGAGCTGGTTCAGTTCTTTAACATTGTTTTCTTCTATCCGTGAATCTGCCAGATTCTGTGCCTGTACCTCTTCAATTTTATCAGAAAACTCCCCGATCGGCTTTAGTGCATGCCCACTTATAAAATATGTGGCTACTCCGCCAAGCAGGGCCAGCAAGGCAGAAATTATCAGGCTGTTTTTTTTGTAATCTGCCTTATTATTGTACACCTTAACAGAAAAATCATTTGCAAATTCATCCCACTTATCCTCCGGAATACTGATATATATTTCATCAGTACCGCTCCCATTATCATCTCCCTGGGCATCAACGGTTTCTTGCAGAGAATCAATATAATACACTCCATTTTTATAGACAAGCAAAGTAAGGCATCCACATATAAGCGCAATATATAATGTGATTATACAGGTAAGCCTCCACTGCAGCGACATTCTTTTCATCTGTCGGACTCCTCTCGTATTTTATAGCCTTCTCCCACCTTGTTCAAAATCGGATCATATCCAAGCACTGCCTTAAGCTTTCTTCTCAGCGAAGACATATGTACTCTGATCGCTCCACTGAAGCTGTCCACTGAAGCATCCCAGACATGCTCCATCAATTCCTCCTGGCTTACCGGTCTGCCCAGATTAAGAAGCAGATATTCCAGGATTCCATTTTCTTTTCTTGTAAGGGGAACCTTCTCTCCTTTTGCGTATGCCTCACGTTTTATCGTGTCAAACTTTATGCCACCGCTTTCCAGACATACATCCTTCTGTACAAATTTTCTTCTTGTAAGGCTTCTGATACGTGCCTCAAGCTCCTGCAAATGAAATGGTTTTTCCATATAATCATTTGCACCCGCATCCAGCCCTTCAACCTTATCCGCGATCTGTCCCCTCGCAGATAATATGATAACCTTTGTCTCCTCATTTTTCTGCCTGAGTTCCTTTAAAATCTCCATTCCATCCATGCCCGGCAGATTCAGATCCAGAACGATCAGGTCATATTCCTCTGACAGAATGCATTCAAGAGCCTCTTCGCCGTCATAACAGGTATCCACCTCATACCCGGCATCATACAGACTTTTCGCAACCATATCACATATCTGCTTCTCATCTTCAACTATCAATAATCTCAAAACTGTCACCTGTTTCTTAACAAAAATCCTTCTTAACAAAAATTTTACAACAGCTATTGTATAATATCCAAGTCAGCTGGTCAACAAACACAATCATGAAAGGAGCTGCAATAACTTGAAGTACAGGAAAATATCTCAGATCATTTTACTCATCACAGGTATAGCAATGATTAGCTATGGTGCAGTCAGAGGCGAAGCGGCTGCCGTGCTCAGCAAAGCAATAAAATTATGTCTGGAGTGTGTAGGAATTGGATAAGAACAAATCACTGTCAAAAAAAACAGCCAGAATACGCGGATGGATACAGGCAGCTGCCACGCTGCTTACCAATATTCACATCCCCAATTTATTTAAAGGCAAGATCTATCAGGGCAAGGCAAAAACAGTATGCGTACCGGGACTAAACTGTTACTCCTGTCCTGCTGCAACAGGAGCGTGTCCCATTGGTGCATTTCAGGCGGTCGTCGGATCATCCAAATTTAAATTTTCTTACTACATAACCGGTTTTTTCATTTTAATCGGTGTGATCCTCGGAAGATTTATATGTGGGTTTTTGTGTCCATTTGGATGGTTTCAGGATCTGCTTCACAAAATTCCCGGAAAAAAGTTTTCCACAGCCAGGCTGAAACCACTAAGATACCTGAAATATATAATCCTTATTGTTTTCGTTATACTCCTGCCGATGCTTGTAACGAACTCCATAGGAATGGGAGACCCGTTCTTCTGTAAGTATATTTGTCCACAAGGTGTTCTGGAGGGGGCTATACCACTTTCACTTGGAAATGCAGCTATACGCTCTGCACTTGGAAAGCTGTTTTCCTTTAAATGCCTTATTTTAATTACAGTTGTCGTTCTGAGTATTCTGTTCTACAGACCCTTCTGTAAATGGATTTGTCCTCTCGGCGCAATCTACTCATTATTCAACAAGGTCAGCCTTATGAGTATCAAGGTTGAAAGCAGCAAATGTGTCGGATGCGGTAAGTGTTCAATGGCATGCAAAATGGATGTAGATGTATGCAAAACACCAAATCATCCGGAATGCATACGATGCGGAGCGTGTATAAAGGCATGTCCAAAAGATGCGATCCACTATCAGTTTATGGGAAAGCCATGTTCCCCAAAAGGACATAAGCAAGCTTCCAAAACCAACATGTAACAATCAACCACACTAATATTATTTAAATTATTATTTAAAGGAGCAATTATTATGAAGACAAAAAAATCATTAATATCTATTATCACTCTCTGTGCAGCATTATCTCTCACGGCATGTAACGGATCAGGATCTGCCACAACTGAGAGTTCACAAAAAACCCAGACAGAAGCCACCACTGAAGCTGCGGACAATTCCAACACGAAACTGGATGATTTATATCAGCAGGAGAACCAGATCTTTTCAGATCACCAGGAAGTATGGAACAAGGTATTTGGCATGATGAATAAAAGCAGCGCTGATCCAAACGGAGATTATGCCGATTATCTGGCCGGCACCGTTGAATCAAACAAGGAATCCTTTACAGATGATGAACTGAAAACACTTAACGATGATATTGAAACCATCAGACAGATTGAAAAGCAGATAGATGAAATCGAAAATAAAAACGCAGGATCAGAGAGCACCGACCAGAACGACAGTTCCGAAGAAATCACACCTTTCAAGAGTTTCTCCGGCAAGGATTTGGATGGTAATTCTGTTGACGAAAGCCTGTTTTCCAATAATGCAGTAACTGTCGTTAATTTCTGGTTTACCGGCTGCAAGCCTTGTGTCGCAGAATTATCCAAGCTTAATGAATTAAACGATGCCATCAAATCGATGGGAGGCGAGGTAGTAGGTATCAACACAGAGACATTTGACGGAAACGAAGATGCTATCAAGGAAGCCGCAGCCATTCTTGACAGCCAGGGTGCAAAATACCGCAATATCTCCATTGACTCTGATTCAAGTATAGGCAAGTATGCCTCCGACATCATGGCATTTCCTACAACCATACTAGTCGACAGAAATGGCAATATTGTCGGAGAACCTATGCTTGGAGGAATCGACAATCAGGACAACTATGACTCTCTCATGAAACAGATCCAGTCAGTGATCGACGCTGATAACAAGGATAAATAATTATAGTTGACTTTAAATTGAATATACTAATGAAAGGACAAGAAGCCTTTCTGCTTTTCAAAAAAGGTCATCTGGTTTTCAAGAAACCAGATGACCTTTTCCCGTGCAATAAAATTCTATTTATTCTCCCATGCTCAATTCCTGTAAAATCGGATTCTCCTGCGCATCATACTCGTATTTTACTCCATCCGAAAAGACAAGATTAAATTTTTTGTTTTCATCGGACGTAAAATACCCCAGCAACACAAGTGCATCCTCTGAACCCGCAAAACGAATCGTTAAATCATTCCAGTTCGTCCGTTCAACAAGAATGTCTTCGCATTTCAAGCCCTCGCAAAAGATAATCTCATTGATTCCACTGTTATCGCTGATACTGTCCGTCCCATACCCAATGCCAAAATAGTATGTGTCATTACCTGCTCCGCCTTCCAAATAATCATTTCCGGCTTCTCCAAGCAGGCAGTCATTTCCATTTCCGCCTAAAATCCTATCATCACCAGTACCACCATAAAGTACATCTGTACCATCCGAACCATTTAACGTATCCGCGCCGTCCAAACCATAGTATGTCATACGTCCGCCATCAAATCCCAACATATAATCACTTCCGGCAGTTCCATACAATGTCCTGCATGGACTTCCAAAATCTGTAATTCCAAATACGGAGCCGTCACAAATCACCTTATACTGGCGGTTGGCATCCGAAACAAAGAAGTTTTCTATGATGAGCTTATCAGCTCCTGAATCACTCAAACCGGCTTCACCACTTCCATCCAGAATCATCGTCAAATTATTCCAGTTTGTTCTATAAGCTTTTATATCTGAAATTCCGTAGCCTGTTATTTCTATGATATTTTCACCCTGTGCATCCGAAATCGTGTCCGTACCATATCCTTTCTGATAGATATATACATCCGCTCCGGCACCGCCGTATAGCATATCCGTTCCCTTTCCGCCATCTAGATAATCATCGCCGCCGTTTCCGGCAATTCTATTATTTCCGTCGCCTCCAATAAGATTATCCGAAGCTTCGCTGCCGTTTAACTGATCGTCGCCGTTTTCCGCAACAATGGTCGTTCCATCAGTATATATACTGGTATGGTATTCTGTTCCTTCCCAGTCATTGATTGTGCGCAGTACGCCGCCGGAAGCAGTTGCATATTCTACAAGACCATCCGCAAATATCAGCCGGAACCCACGAGCATCCTCATTGATGCAATAATTCTTAATCACAATAGATGTTTCTGTGCCTTCAAATACAATAAGCAAATCATTCCAATCTAACCGATATGCTTTTATCTTCGTAGATTCCAACCCATCTGCACACACGATTGTATTCTTCCCCTCGGTGTCCTTGATTGTTACCGTTCCGCAGGAAGGAGATATATAGTATGTGTCATCATCTGCTCCGCCATCTATAAAGTCATTCCCGCTTTGTGAAATTACAACATCATTGCCTGCTCCGCCACTTACATAATCATTGCCTGCTCCGCCGCTTATGATGTCATCTCCATTTTCTCCAAAGATCTGATCATCTCCGTCCATGCCATAGACCACATCTGCATCGTCTCCTGCCAATATCCGGTCTACATCTCTATCACCAAATATATAATCTGCATTGCTTCCGCCGACGATATAATCATACTCTGCCCCTGCAAAAATAAAATTTTTACTGTTTTCTGCAAAGACTGCGTCTGAGTTTTCCGTACCGGAAATAATATTTACATTGTCTGAAACGTCACTTTTATCTGATGCCTGAGCAGAGGAATCCATCGCATCATCTGATGCATCCGCATCCGTTGGCGTTGCTATCCGCGGTATCTCCTCTGTTACATCAGGTGAAGAATCCGTTTCACCGTCAATCTGCGGCAGCTCCGCAGCATCCATTTTTGTCAGAATATCTGAGACATCAACTTCATCTTCCCCAACATAAACAATGAAACGTTCTGGATTGTCGGAATATCCGGTAACCACAAGACGATCCGCTGTACCCGAAATCAAAAAGAATAAATCATCTCCAACTTTCATCGCCGTCAAATCGTTCAAATGAATTCCTTCGCCAAACTGAATCGTCGAAGTGCCGGAGTTATCCTCTATAACGTCCACGTCATCGCCTTTATCAAATATGTATGTATCATCGCCTTCTTCTCCAAACATATAATCATTTCCCTTGTTTCCACAGAGGATGTCCGCACCTGCACCGCCGAATAAAATATCATCGCCATCACCAGCCTTGATCTGATCTTTTCCATCTCCGCCATAGATTGTATCAGCGCCGTCCCCCGCTTCTATCTGATCGTCTCCTGCATTTCCATAAATGATATCCTTCCCTGCACTTCCGATAATCGTATCGTTCTCCGCATACCCATACATATAACTATTTTCTACTACTGCCTTTAATGAATCTTCCGTTTCGGTTCCATAGATATAATGAAACGGACTGTCTTCATCCAAACAGTGTATTTTTTTATCACGGAATAACAATGTATAGTCTGTATACGCTTCATCTTTACAGAAATTTTTCAGCGTCAACGTATCATTCGTTCCCTGAATGCGAATCTCTGCGTCATATTCATTTACTCCATTCACACGTATATCCTTGCTTGATACACCCGTAAACCGTATCGTGTTGCTTCCGCCATAGTCAACAATTATATCCTGACCATATCCGGTAGAAAATACATATTCATCGTCTCCATCTTCAGAAGTATCTCCGATGTTTCCACCATAGAGTATATCATTTCCGGCTCCTCCATCCAGACAATCATCACCGGAGCCTCCGTAAAGAATATCATTTCCGGCATTTCCGTATAATTTATCTGAACCATCTTCTCCATATATACGGTCCGAACCGCTTCCACCACTCAACTGGTCGTCCCCTGCTTTTCCAAATATATATGAATTCTGATTTGTACCGCTATAACGATCCGCTTTCTCCGTTCCAATATATACATATCCGGTTTTTGCCAGTTCAATCACCTCTGCATAATGAGTCGATATTGCAGAAAAATGCTCACTCCATGCAGAAAGCATCTCCGATTGATGCATCTCATCATACCATGCCAGATACAGACAGAAGTCATACAAAATAGAATCAACATCCTCGCCATCTGAAATCTTTTCATCAATGAGTGCAACCGGAAGATTCAGCAAAAGATTGTCTTTCCCGTCTTCATCCTGATATTCTACAACACTATACCAGTATCCGCCCAAGCTGGAATTCAGGTTGAGCATGTTATAGTATCCATCCTCTATCGTACCATAAATATCTTTTAAAATAGCCGCTGCATTGACATTTGGACAAGTGCCGTCAACACCTTCAAATCCTCGTCCCATACATTCTTCAATTACCTTTAAATCTCTGGCGTCGATATTACCGCCTCTGCTGTTTGCTTCAATATCGGAAGCACCTGCAAGGAAATACAAAATTTCTTTTATGCAGCACCTTTTTTCTGCTATATCATTGGATTCTACAAATGTATACACCAATTTTTCCAATTCGCCGGTTTCATCCTCCGCCAGCGCCTGATAAATATTCGGAATATTTCCTGTCGTTTTGATATCGCCATGTGTCGTATCTGACGTCTTCACCGGAAACCAGAATTCACTTGCTTCCGTTGTCTTGCCATTTTCCAGCACGACCTCCGACGTCTCCGCTATCAATGTTCCGGTCGTCTCATCCAACACGCTTGTTTCCTTATGTTCCAGTCCAATCGATGTGATTCCCGTTTCTTCCAATGAATAAAGCTCAGTCATTTCTGAAACACCGTTATGATTCTTATCAATCCAGATTAAAAGCTGCCCATAAACATCATCCTCTTTATCTATTACCTTATCACCATTGATATCATATTCTGCAAGTGCCTCAAAACCAGAAGACGACAATGCTCCGCTTGACAGCGTTACCTGATCGCCAAACAACTCTCCGCCATTGTCAATCTTACCATTCTTATTTCTGTCAAGTGCTATAAATCCGTCCTCGTTGCCAATCCATGCCGTCTTTTCTGCAAAGCCGTTGTTGTCGAGGTCAAAATTCACGCCGTCAGCAAGCGTGGACAGCTCGATGCCATCTGTTCCCAAATCTACCACCAGCGGATCTCTTGGCGGCTGAGCGTTTCCAGCCTGGTCATATTCATCCGCCAAATCCTGCAGACTGTCTGTAATGTCGTTTAATGCGTCTTCATCTCCATTTTGAATTGCATCGCTAACGTCTTCCGCCATATCCTCGCCACAATATATCTCCACCGCGGTCATAAAATCGTCTTGGGCATTTTGTAGTTCTTGAGCGTACGCATTTGTTTTCGGTACCAATACAACACCCGCTGTCGTCACAGTACCCACCCCTGCCACTTTTAATACTTTTGGCAGATTTGCTGCTACCGTTGTCTTAAATGACTCGCAGGCAGCAATAATAGCCTCGGATACCGAATTCCATGTATTCGGATTTCTGTTTATTGCCACATTTGCCGCCTGAAGCGTCGTAGCAGTTGCTACGAGCGTTAAATACACATATGGATCGATTGCAACCAAACCTTCACCACTTGGTTTGTCAGTCTGATCATTGTTTCCATAGTCCTGAGTGTCAGTATATGATTCTGTTTTATTCTTTGACGGCACACTAACTGTCACCGGCGAAGGCTCCGGCTCTGGTTCTTTCTTTTTTTCGTATCTTTTGAATTTATATAAGATCAAACCATTATTTTGAACGGTATAGGTAACGACGTAAGATACTGTATCACTTATCGAAAATGTACAGCTACTACTCGAAATGATGGATGTGTTACCGGTAAAATGGGTTGCCTTAGTCTTATCAACAGTACCGTTTTTTATATAATCTGAGGCTTTTGTACAATTCGCCGAGAAAACATAATTTTTTAGTTGTGCTTCTCCCGACGACTTCTTTGGGTCAACGGAATAGGAATAAGGCTTTACTTCCCATACATGAGTCTTTTCGTTTTCCTCTATAGCAATATCTGCTCTTCCTGTCTTGCCAGTTTTTTTCCGTTTTTATCTACAAATTCTATACTATACTCTGATTTTATCGATTCTGATGTACTTACTTTTGTTTTATATTTTGTAACTATATCTTTCTGCACCTCTATGTGAAATTTATTCCACGCCAAACGGTCTACATAAATTGCCGTTCTCCAATCCCCTGCCCGCACGCTGGCTTCTGCGGTCGAATCGGCAAACGCTTCCGCTGATGCCTCGCCCATACTTGAAATCTCATCTGTCAAAGATGCAAGAATCGTCTCTCCTGAATTTCCACTTTCTGCGAAAGCTACGCTGCAGTTCGTCGGTAACACTGTCAATAACATTGATATTGACAGCACTACAGCAATAATCCTTCTTGTCATTTGTTTTAATTTCATATGCTTACTCCCTTTTTCCCTTAGTTTTTTACACTTCGACTCCCATCGCACGTATTGCATTTAAATTTTTTTCTGCGCGCTCTGCCTTTAACCGCGAAACTTCTTTTTGGGTTGCTTCATCTTCAAAAAATTTCCCATATCTTTCAATATTGTCACGAAACCGCCTTTCATACCAAGTCAATTCCCGCTCTCCTTCTTCTTCCGTAATTTTATTATCTAGAATGTCTTGCTTTAATTCCATTTTTATCTCTTGATAATCACTTTGCACTTTCACTCTATAGGATTCTTTATTCGGATACTTTGCCGGCAAAATAAACACATCTCCATTACATTCCGTTCTTCTATTAATTTCTAACTCATCAAAGCCATATAACTCCAAATAATCTACGCATGTCTTTAAATCCACCACCTTGTCAAACGCCGGAATTATATAATGCTCTATGCCAGTCATGGCAAACGCAATCTGTTCCCTAAGAGATGCTTCATCTCCCTTTTTGATGATATAGTCAACTCCCGGCTGTTCATTCTCATACACTGGTATGCCATTGCATTTCGCCTTAACATACATATCCAGATGCGTAGTATTTATCCAGTCCATGCTGGCATACACAGACCGGTTCAGATTGATCTCCGGGCGGTATATACTGCCGACCGCACAGTATACTTCAAACCGTTTTTCTTCCAACTGCGGCGACAGAGCCTGCTCCAGCCGATAGTTGATGACTTGAATAATCTCAGGAGTTGCCATCCTCACAAAGTGCGGATACCTCCCCTTTACTTTCTTGAAGCCATGCGGCTCCAGCGTTTCCTTAAACGCCGCTTTAAGACTCTTGTCCACTTCCAATGTTCCCATTTCTCTTTCTCGCACACAACAGATGTACGATACCCCCTTTTCGTTAAATTTAATTAAAAAACGGAGTAAATACTGATGCACTCAGTGTTTACTTGACAAGCTCCAAACGGTCAGAAGCTGTATCTCTGACAAATGATTCCTGATATCATGGCGCATGCCGAGAACATTACATATAAGATTAATCAATTATATATTAAGACAGATAAACAACGCGCTGTTTATCGCATAAAAAACAATACATACTCCTACAACATGTTTCTTATCCGAATTCTCTCCCTGAAAAAACATGTCTGTAAGCTGCTTAATCAGATATATTCTGAACATGTTGCTCATAATCAAATCAATATCCAAGAATAATAAATCAATCGCATTCCCATCAGCCCCTATAGTTAAACAAAGCATTTACATTTTAGATTGTATCACCCATACCATCTTAAATCCAATGCTTTGTAGTAGGCTGCTAATCAGAACCGCCGCCATCATCTCCACTTTCAGATAAGCTCCGAGTATCACACCCGGAAGATGTATTCCTCAATGATTGCCGGTACTATTGCAAAACAGACATTCCTTTGCACCAAACCGATCATTCGCCAATTGTTTTATCAACCGGCCACGACTTTCTGAGAGCCATATAAGAGATCAGGAAGTTTGCAAGCCATCCCGCCGGCACCGCAAGCCAGACAAATTCGATACCAAAACGGGGCGCACAAATCAGGGCAACTGACAGACGGATCGCTAAGTTGACCATATTTGCAATGAGAAATGGGCGCATGATCCCAAGTCCTCGAAGAACCCCATCGGTTGCCATCTTGATTCCCATGAAAATGAAAAAGTAGCCAAGCCATCTCATATAACCCCCAGACACCTGATATGCCAAAGCGGTTCCATCTTTGCCAAGGAATAAAGATGAAATCTGAGTATGCAGTGTTTCAATGACTATAAATGCGATGATCGCAAAGCACATATCCAACACCAGCGCAGCCCGATATCCTTTTTTGATACGTTTGATTTTCTTTGCACCAAGATTCTGAGAAACATATGGTGAAACTGCATTTCCAATGGATACAAATATCAGTGAAAAAACATTCTCTACCCTCATCGTTGCTGAGTAACCTGCAAGCGCCTGTGTGCCGAATGGATTTACAACTGCCTGAACGATCATCATACCAATCGACACTGTGGACTGCTGAAGAACCGATGGTACGGCAATTCTAAGCATGGAATGTAACTCGTGCCTGTCAAACCAATCAAAACGGCCTTTATATTGGCACATACGCCAAAGAAAAATCAGCAGTGAAAACACTGCGGATATTCCCTGGGCAATAAGAGTTGCAAGAGCTGCACCGAAAACGCCCAGGCCGAGGCCTGCCACCATCCAAAGATCCATAACAATATTCAAGACAGAAGAAAATATCAAAAGACCCAACGGTATCTTTGATTCACCGATTGAATTGAACATTGTTGAAAGAATATTATACATAAACAAAAATGGAAATCCGGCAAAATAAACACGAAGATACAGCACCGCTTCATCCAGTATGTCAGCAGGTGTCTGAAGCAGCGTCATCATCGAACGTGAAAAGATAAGACCACATACACCCAAAAGTATGCTTAGGATCATAAAACTTATCAGCGATGTTGATACTATTGTTTTCATTTTACTATAATCCCTGGCTCCAAAATAGCGGCTCACAAGCACGCCCGCACCTATGCCGGCACCGAGTGCCACACAAATGAATACATTTGTAAGAGCGGCACATGCGCCAACAGCCGCAAGTGCAGATGATCCGACATACTGGCCAACTATTATTGAATCAGCCATATTATACACTTGTTGAAAAAAGCTGCCCAAGATCATAGGCATTGCAAAGACTGTCAGCGCTTTAAGCGGTGCATCTGTGATCAAATACTCATCTTTTGACATTATGTTATTCCTCCAAATTGAATATTAATCCACTTGTCCTTATTTACAACAACAAAAGGAACACTCCCTAATAATCTCTTACTGGAAAGTGTCCCTGTTTTTTTTCTATTATTTGATTTCCCTGTGAATCAGGTCAAATTACTTTGCATTTCTGTAGATGATATCGTTTCTTCCCGGACCGTTTGAGATCATGGTGATTGGGAATCCGATATGCTCTTCAACGAACTCAATGTACTTTCTGCAGTTCTCTGGGAGATCCTCGTACTTCTTGATTCCTCTGATATCTGTCTTCCAGCCTGGGAGTGTCTCATATACAGGCTTTGCTTTCTTGAGCTTTGATGTTGTTGGGAAGTCTGTTGTAACCTCACCGTCGATATTGTAGCCTACACATACTGGGATCTCATCGAGATATCCAAGTACATCAAGTACTGTAAATGCAACGTCTGTTGTTCCCTGGATACGGCAGCCATACTTTGATGCCACACAGTCGAACCAGCCCATTCTTCTAGGTCTTCCTGTTGTTGCACCAAACTCACCGCCATCACCGCCGCGGCGTCTGAGCTCATCTGCCTCGTCGCCAAATATCTCACTTACGAACTCGCCTGCTCCTACTGCGCTTGAGTATGCCTTACATACAGTGATGATCTGCTTGATCTCGTATGGAGGTATACCTGCACCGATGGCACCGTAAGCTGCCAGAGTTGATGATGATGTAACCATAGGATAGATTCCGTGATCCGGATCCTTCAGTGAACCAAGCTGACCCTCAAGAAGGATGTTCTTGCCCTCCTTGATCGCCTCATAGAGGTATGCTGATACGTCACATACATAAGGAGCAACCATCTCCTTATACTCCATGAGTGTGTTGAATATATCATCAACCTTTAAGAGTGGCTTGTGATACAGGTTCTCAAGAAGAACGTTCTTCTGTACTATAACTCTCTCGATCTTCTCCTTCAGTGCTTCCTCATCAAAGAGCTCGCTTACCTGGAAACCGATCTTTGCATATTTATCTGAATAGAATGGAGCGATTCCTGACTTTGTTGATCCGAATGACTTACCTGCAAGTCTCTCCTCCTCGTATTCGTCGAAGAGAATGTGGTATGGCATAACCATCTGTGCTCTGTCAGATACAAGGATCTTAGGCATTGGTACATTTCTGTCTGTGATGGACTTTATCTCCTTGAAAAGAAGAGGGATGTTAAGTGCAACACCATTTCCAATGATACTTGTTGTGTGACTGTAGAACACTCCTGATGGAAGTGTATGTAAAGCAAATTTACCATAGTCATTGACAATTGTGTGACCTGCGTTGGCACCACCCTGGAATCTTACGATTATGTCTGACTCCTGGCCTAACATGTCTGTGATCTTACCTTTTCCTTCATCGCCCCAATTGGCTCCTACAACCGCTCTTACCATAATACTTTTCCTCGCTTTCGCAGCATTTTGAAATATTTTCTGATATCCGTATTGTGGCTGTTCAAATGTTTCTGCCTATACATAATATTTATAAGCAGATCACTCACAATACCTTCTCATTATAACACTATAATGTCATAAGTAAAATCAATATTATTTATATTTATTATAAGTGTATCTTATATTTATCTTTACATTTTGCGGAAACCAACATAAACTGTAAATATAATGGATTTTGTCCACCTCAAACACCATTTTACTTATATTATATATGCATAATTTTTTAAGCAAAATTATTTCAATCGTACCATTATAGAACGGTAAAAAGTCCTGAATTATTTTGCAATAAAACATATTGTTGACACACACATATTAAATGATCTCTATTGAATCTGGAGGAAATTATAAATGAACATAAATTTCGAATATTACAAGATCTTCTACCATGTTGCCAAAGCATCCAGCATATCCGCTGCTGCCAGGGAGCTGTGTATATCCCAGCCAGCCGTAAGTCAGGCGATCAAAGCTCTGGAGCAGGCGATCGGCATAGAACTGTTCATCCGAACCAAGAAAGGCGTCTCACTGACAAATGCCGGAGAGCTCCTCTACTCCCACGTTGCAGCGGGATACGAATCCATATCCCTGGGTGAACAGCAGCTCTCACAGCTCCTCCACATGGAGACCGGTGAGATAAGTATAGGTGCAAGCGATATGACACTGCAGTTCTATCTCCTGCCATATCTGGAGCATTTCCACCAGCTATATCCGGGGATCAAGGTTCATGTCACAAATGCTCCGACTCCCAGCACGATAAATCATCTGCTATCAGGCAACATAGACTTCGGTATCGTCACCAGTCCTCTTCCTGCAGATCCTCACATGGAGATCAGGCAGGCAAGGGAGATCGAGGACATCTTCATCGCCGGACCAAGGTTCTCATATCTTCAGGGCAAAACTCTGGATTACCACGAGCTTGACGAGCTTCCGATCATTTGTCTGGAACACGACACAAGCACACGCGCATATGTCGACACATTCCTGAGCCATGAGGGCGTGACTCTGCAGCCCGAATTCGAGCTGTCGACCAGCGATATGATCGCCCAGTTCGTCATGAGAAATCTCGGCGTCGGCTCCATCATGGCAGACTTCGCCCAGAGCTATATAGACCGCGGCGACCTGTTCCGCCTGCAATTTAAAAAGCCCATACCAAAGCGTCACATGTGTATCATCAGTGACAGGCGCCGTGGTATGAGCGTTGCTGCAAATAAACTTATGGAGTTGTTGTAGGAATCATCCCCGCACCCATATATCATAGTAAAATAGAGCATGTTCTTCCATTTGAACACGCCCTATTCTTATCACTTATTTCTATAATCCGGAATCAGTTCATCGCACAGCCCTGTCTCTTCGAGCAGTTCTCTTGATGAGTCACCATAGATTCCCACTATATATCCTGCTCCGGCTGCCGCCGCTGCCCGGATTCCCGACGGGCCATCCTCTATGACCATGGTTTCTTCCGGCACTGCTCCGATGCGCCCCATGGCCCGGATATACATATCAGGAGCCGGCTTAGCATTCATGGTTCCATCGTCATATGCGCACATCGTTATGTCAAACCACCTTCCAAGATCAAACTCTTTAAAATAGAATGCGAGATTTGTCATATTTGACCCTGTGGCTATGTTCATATTTATCCCCTGTTCCTTAAGTTTATCAAGGTATGCCACTAGGCCGTCCACCAGCTTGAAGTTTGCAGTATCTTCCATGTACATCTCTCTGTACATAGCCTCTTTCTCCTCGGTAAGTTCAAGTATCCTCTCCTCGGTGAGCGTACCATTTCCCATGAGGTATTCCAGAATATCCTTGTTCGTGTGCCCCAGCACATGATGCTGAAACTCCTCCGTGCTCATCTGTCTGCCAGCAAGCTTCTCCGCATAATCCTTCCATGCTATCTCATGATACTTTCCGTCAAATATCATGGTGCCGTTCATGTCAAATATAATGTTCTTTATCTTATTATTCATACTTGTCTCCTATATCTACCGAACGCAAAACATCACTTATCCTCACCAAGCAAATGCTTGTACGTTCCATCTATTCCTATCGCTCCAAGTGGCGCAGTCACCACGATCGCCAGCACGGCAACCGACAATACTATATTACCACATGCCAGCCCTGCCGCAAGCGGAACTGATCCGATGGCTGCCTGAACTGTAGCCTTTGGAAGATACGCAATGACACAGAACAGCCTTTCCTTCCATGTAAGTGATGTATGTGCCACGCAGATCAGAACACCAACCGTTCTAAATGCCAGTGCGACAAATATCATAAGGAGCGCCGGAAGTCCTGCTGCCAGGGTGTACCTGATATCCACAGCCGCACCCACAAGCACGAACAATATGACCTCCGCCGCAAGCCACAGCTTTCCAAATTTCTGTGAGAGTCTTCCCGACACCGACTCTGGACATTTGAGTTTCAGGACACATGCCATAGCCACCACCGCAAGGAGTCCCGACACCGACACCTTTCCCTCAAGCCAGCCCTCTATCGCTATAAGCAGGAACGAAAATCCCAGCACGATGATGACCTTCATGCTGTTTCTCACGCAGTGTTTCCTTGCATATGATGTCTCAAAGAACAGATATAACCCATATCCAACAACAACTCCAAGCAGTATTCCAAGCACGATGGATATTGGAATATTCACGAAATCCATGACATGAGCACTTCCGCCCTGCGCCATGCTAAGGAATGTGGTAAAAAGCACTATGACAAATATATCGTCGCAGGACGCCCCCGCAAGTATCATCTGCGGAATCGCCTTGTCAGTTCCGTACTTCTTCTCTATGAGATTCACCATTCTCGGAACAACGACCGCCGGTGATACCGCACCAAGCACGGCTCCCATGACAGCTGCCTCTGTGCGGTTTATTCCAAGTATAACTGGTGCGCACAGTATATATCCGATAATCTCGAATGACGCCGGGACAAATGAGAGCAGCACAGCCGAGCGTCCCGACTTCTTCAGATCCTTAAGGTCAAGGGACAGTCCTGCCTTGATAAGTATGATGATAAGCGCTATCTTTCTGAGATCCGCAGATATGGACAATATAGACGGATCAAAGAGATCCAGCACATACGGACCAAGAACGATTCCCGTCGCCAGCATTCCTATGATGCGCGGCAGCTTAAGCCTCTGACAGATGGCGCCCATCGCCAGTCCGACGATGAAAATTAGTGCAAGTGATGTCAACACGATAAACAATACCTCCTTAATTTAGCAAATGTATCAAAGCATTTTCTTATTATGAAAAAAAAAGCTTACACCAGTCAGTATCAATGCTAACATACCATCAATACAGCCGTCGAAGCATATCACCTTGCACAGGTTCTCTCATTCTCCCTGCCCTCGTAGTCAAACAGCCCGTCATTTTTCTCCTCCAACGCCTTTATCATATGATACGCAAATTCATTGTAAGGCATCGGTATTCCAAGCTCTCTTCCCATTCTTACTAGTGCACCCGAGAACATATCTATCTCTGTATGCCTTCCAGAATCAAGATCCTGAAGTGTCGAATATCTCGCTGAAGGTGGAACCGCACTTCCGTGCACCGATGGCCCTTCGGCAAGTGAAAGGTCTATCCCCTTCGCCGTAGCCACCGCCTCAAGTTCAGACTTGAGTGCATCGCTTATGATCCTCATGTGTTCACTGTCCCTGTAACAGCCCACTCCCGCACCAAGGATAGCCTGTGGCAGATTGTTGCACACGTTGAGTCTGAATTTGCTCCACAGATCAACCATGATATGATCCGATATCGTGTAGTGAAGTCCTGTTCCATCAAACAGCCTGACGCTCGCCTTCGGCTATAACTCCAAGCTCTATGTCATCTCTTTCTGAGAGTCCCCATATCATATAAGAGCCTACAGCTCCGGCTCCTAAGATAGCAACTTTCTTTATATCCATATGTAAAATCCTTCTTTCATGTACTCATAAACATTATTATAAAAACCGGACAGAAATCCTGTCAACTTTCAAAATCTTATCACCTGCCAGAATCAGTCACGCCATGCTGCAAATATTAATTTTAATTCAAACTACTCCAGTAGTATTGACATTTTATTAGCTGAAAAGTATTATAAAGACATAATACTACTGCAGTAGTTTGTGAAGGAGAACACATATGGATATAAAACTTTTTGATTCAGAACTTAAGGTGATGGGAGTCCTCTGGGACGAGGGCGACACAACTGCCAAACATATCTCCGATGTCCTGAAAGAAGAAATTGGCTGGAACATGAACACTACATATACGTTGATCAAGAGGTGCATCAAAAAAGGAGCAATTGAACGCTCTGAGCCTAATTTCATGTGCCACGCCATCATACCAAAGGAGGAGATACAGGAGGCCGAGACAACTGAACTTATCAATAAGGTCTACGACGGATCTGCCGACAAACTATTTGCCGCTCTTCTCGGCAGAAAGAAGCTTTCCCCTGAGGAGATCGCAAAGCTAAAACAGATCGTCAACGATTTGGAGTGAGGTGATGAATATGAGCTTACTGCAAATGAGCGTTGCCGGGGCTGTCATGATCATGGTGATCACAGTCATTCGCGCTCTGGCAATTAACCGATTGCCTAAAAAGACATTCCTGATACTGTGGGGAATCACGATCATCAGGCTGCTAATACCATTTTCATGCCCATCTAAGTTTAGCATCTATTCTCTGCTGGGAAAGGAGACAGTCTCTGACATAAATGAAACACCGGCTGTCAGATTCATGCCGATCAATACGCAAGGGTCTGTCTCCACCCAGGCACCTCAATCTCAGATTCCTGCTCTCACGATTTCAGCGTGGGATATCATCTGGGTGGCAGGACTTGTTCTCTGCGCGGTATTTTTTATCTCGGCATATATCAGATGCTACAGGGAATTTCAGACATCATTACCAGTTGAAAATGCATTTGCACGCAGATGGCTGGAGACTCACAATTTAAAACGCAAGCTGCCCATACGACAGTCAGATCTGATCTCGGCACCGCTTACATTTGGCGTGTGGCATCCAGTGATTCTTATGCCCAAGAAAACTGACTGGGAAAATGAAGATACCCTGTGTTACGTGTTGGAACATGAATTTATACATATTAGAAGATTTGACACAGTTACCAAGTTTCTGCTGATCACCACGGTCTGCATACACTGGTTTAACCCCCTGGTATGGATTATGTACTTTCTCGCCAACAGAGACATAGAGCTATCCTGCGACGAGGCTGTGATTCACCATTTCGGAGGCACAAGCAGGGCGTCCTACGCAAATGCTCTGATCAGTATAGAGGAGACAAAGGGCGGTTTTATGCCACTCTGCAACCACTTTAGCAGAAACGCAATCGAAGAAAGGATAACAGCAATTATGAAAACAAAAAAGACGACTATCATATCATTCGCTGTAGCGATGGTCTTAGTCACCGGAACAGTGACAGTATTTGCAACATCGGCCAAGGGCGATGAATCCAGTACGGTCACCGAAGCTACAGATACTACCAATACCACTTTTTCAGACACGGTTGATACGGAGACAATAATGTCCTATATAAATCCGGATGACGGCAAGACATATTACAGCTTTGATAATGGAAAGACATTTGAAGCCATGACCGACGCCGAGTTTGAAGAAAAGTTCCCAACTCCTGATATTGAGTGGTGGACATACGACGAGTATAAGGCATGGCTTGAGAACGAAAAAGTCGAGCTCAAAAGTATCATCGGTAGTTCATATATATCCGGTGGCAAAAAATATGTGTGGACACAGGATAGAGTAAATGAGACGATCGCCATGTACGAGGGCATTCTGGAGGATATCAAGAACGGAGCCAAATACTCCAAATCCATAGACGGGCAAGATGACGAGATGGTCAGCTACACTCCGGCTGACATAGCTCGGACAAAAGAATCTCTTTCATCCATCGAACGCACTATGACGGACTGCCAGGATGAGGTCAGCGAATCCGTGGCTCAGACAAATGAATCACTTAAATCCATTGAGCGCACTATGACGGACTGTCAGGATGAGACTAGCAAAGCTCAGACAAATGAATCACTTAAGTCCATTGAGCGCACTGTGACGGACTGCCAGGATGAGGTCAGCGAGTTCCAAGCTACAGCCAATTAAACTACCAAGAGTGTAAGTCCAGATCTGAATACCATCGCAACAAAGAACTAGAAATACTGAGCATAACAAACCGCCCTATCTAATACATATAACGCGTATCAGACAGGGCGGCTTTATTATCTATATACATGTCTACATCTTTATCCAGCCAAGTGCATTTGCAACAGAGCTGAGCAGGATAATGATGGCAAATACAGGGCAGAGATATTTGATCATGACTACAAATACCTTCTTTCTCCTGAAGGCACTCTCGCCGTGAATTATCTCCTCCTCTATCTTATCTATTCCAACTACCCTTGACACAAACAGGCTTGTGAGGAGTGCCGCTATAGGCATCATCACCGAATTGGTGAGGAAGTCGAACAGATCAAGGAACTGCATGCCTATGATCTTGATTCCTGCCAGCGGACCATATCCCAGGGATGACAGACTTCCAAGCGCAAGCATGATAACTCCCACAAGCACCGTTGCCTTCTTTCTTCCCCATCCAAGTTCATCCTCAAATGTTGACACCGCGCTCTCCGTAAGTGCTATCGAACTTGTAACCGCTGCGAACAGCACGAGCAGGAAGAACACAATTCCTATGACAGTTCCAAATCCCATGTTCTGGAATACCTTTGGAATAGTAATAAACATCAGTGATGGTCCGGCCTGAAGGGTATCCGGATCTCCCCCAGAGAATGCAAATACCGCCGGGATTATCATAAGTCCCGCCATGATCGCTATACCAGTGTCAAATATCTCTACATTTCTGGTCGAATCCTCTATCGCCGTATCTTTCTTCATGTAAGAGCCAAATGTTATGAGTATTCCCATGGCAATGGAAAGCGAGTAGAACATCTGCCCCATGGCAGAAACCACTGTCATCCACGAGAAGTTCTTCACATTTGGCACAAGGAAGTATTTTACTCCCGCAAGTGCGCCCGGTCTTGTCACGGAATATACCGCAATTATGACTGACAGAACGATCAGTATAGGCATCATGATCTTGGATACCCTCTCTATTCCGTTCTGCACACCGGCAAATATAATGATAAGTGTAAATGCACAGAATGCCACAAAACACAGCTCCGTTGACACACCATTTGATATGAAATCGGTGAAATATCCATCCTCAGCCAGCAGCTTTGCATTTCCTCTGAAATACTCCACCAGATATTTGATGACCCAGCCCCCAATAACCGAATAGTACGGCACTATAAGCACGGGGATAACGGCATTTATCCAGCCGCCAAACGACAGCCATTTCTTCTTTCCAAATGATTTGAATGCCCCAACCGGACTCTTTCTCGTCATTCGTCCGATCGCAGTCTCCGCAACTATCATAGTATAACCAAATGTAAGTGCAAGCACGATGTATATTATGAGAAAAATCCCTCCGCCGTACTTTGCCGCAAGATAAGGGAATCTCCATATATTTCCAAGACCCACCGATGCACCTGCCGCCGCCAGCACGTACCCCAGCTTGCCCGAAAATGAACTTCTCTTACCATTCTTCATATCTTCCATATACTTTCACCATAGTTTACCTGGAACTAATCCCCGTAATCTTTCCTTCCACATTTATTTGCATATACATGTGATTCTAACATGGTCCGAAAGGAAAAGCCACTATATATTTGAACATCATCCAAACTGCTGACATCTCGCCCTCAACACTCCATTTGTTATAATGTCCAACACGTAATATCTTTTATTCCCTACCCTCTATAATTTCTTCTATTTTAAGATAGAAATTTTCAAAAAACTCTCTTTGTTTGGTTGACAAACCATTTATTTTTGCCGTATCGCGATAAAATACTTCCTTTGAGACCGCCTTGGGGTTATCTCCAAAGGCCCTTATCCCCTGTACTACTCCATCAAGATATAAACCATCTTCCTGAAAAATATACATCCTCTGGGTATAATTTCATATTTTTTATTTCAGTTTTTGCAACCTCTATATCATCAATACATGCTTTGTATTTTTCTTTATCCACGCTATTCTCAGTCTCCATTCTACAAATACCCTTTTATCAAACGTGCATACTTATTCTCCGAATCCTCCACAACCTTTATCTTGCCCTGCCTTATGAAATGTTCTATCCTCGCCGCATACCACCAGTCACCGACTCCAATCGTAACCTGTCCCAGAATGTCACCGATCAGCCTGCACTCCTTAACCGGATTGTCCGTCAGCCTGTTCCAAATGATAAAATCATAGAAATCCTCTGACACACTGAGCACGGTTCCGTTTACCACAGCCCTGAGCGGTGCATTTTCAAGGACAAGCTCGCCCCACATCTCCGCATACATTCTTATCTCATTTGATGTGAGTTTCCTCTCATTTCTGAGAAATCCGGCAAATTCCTCCGCCGCCACTTCGCTCCAGCTATGATATGTCACTATGTCATTTTTCTTCACAACATGTTCTGGCTGCGTGACAACAGACACTTCATTTGGATAGTTCTTCAAGATGCTGCATACATGATAAAATCCACACCTTGAATATGGAGCATCGCTATACCATATTCTTACCGGCTCGCCATTTTCAAGAAATCTTATAAACCTTGCAAGTTCACCGGCGTACACATCTCCAAGTCCCTTAAGTTCATTATCATATTCATCGTCCTGCTCCCACTGGTTCTGGGCATACATTGAGTAGATAAAGTCCTTGCGGTACTGACTGTCAACGGCCTCACCTATGTATCCCATATCCAGCATGAAACCAAGGCAGATCACCTCGTCAGAAGAACCCTGTATCCACAGTGGCTGGCCATTCTTATATTCCACATCCTCGCATTTTGCCGCTTTCATGGAGCCTGCCGAACTTTCTCCAAATAGTATCTCTACCATAATCTTCTCCTTATCTTTCCCCAATACCACCTATCAGTCTGTCAATCTCCTGATATACCGTTTCTGTCCGTGCTGAATATGTGCCATTCGGAGAATCTCCCTGCATAACAAACAAGATCTCTTCATCAGTTTTCGTGTATAGATCAATTCTGTCAGAATACCAGTTATAAACATGATACGGATATTTATTTAATATGCCATCTATCTTTTCAATGTCACCATCATCATACCAGATAATATCCTCTGCGCAAAACTCAAAACAGGATATTGCCGCCTCATATATCAACATTCCCATCATAAATGCAGACAAACTATTTTCAGCCCGGCCAACCTCATTTACAGTGCCATCCTCATCAGTTTCCACGACATACACAGGTGGATCATTCTCAGCCATATCAGCCCTTCTGATCGCCACCTGATATACTCCCTGGTTCTCATTCAAGATATAAAAATATCCTTTTATCTTCTTTGTCCATTGATATCTGCGCTGGAAATCAAGAGTAACCCAGGGATCATTGCTATGATCAAACAGCTCGCTTGTTTTACCACATTTCTTCCATATCTCATATAGCGTATGTGGGATGCTCTCAAATCCCGCTCTCAGCTCTTTTATCTCCTCATCTGTATATCCTACAAATGACTTGATATTGTATATTTTTTGTAATAAGGCATAATCCATTTACATTTCTCCATAATTCTCATCCCGGTTTTAAGTTTCGGTTTATCAACTCTCAATCCACAATTTCATACCCTGCTGCCGCCAGAACTTCAAGTGCATCTTGAAAATTCTCCTTCTTCACCATAACATAATCCGTATTGTACGTGGATACTGCAAATATCGAAATTCCGTTATCCGTCAGAACAGATGCAATCTTTGCCAGAATTCCGATCAAAGAAAAGTCCAATACGCCCTGAATGCGGAAGGCTCTCCAGCCATCATCACGCTTTATCACATTTGCCGGCACTTCACTCACCGGGCATACCAGAGACTTTTCCTCATCAGTTTTTCCTAGAAAACAATACTCAGAATCGAGATTCGCATATGTATAAGCTTCCACCTGACACACTGAAAATTCTTCATCAATCTTTTTTATCTCCATGACCTCTCCTTAAATCTATTTTGTAAGCACCTTTTTGCAATATCTATGTGCACCACAATGAGGACAAACTAATTTACGCTTTGTTAATGTATGTGCTCCCATTACATATGACTTCATATCCGGAACAAACCTTGTGTTGCAATCAGGGCATTCAAATGCTCCTGCCTCTCTATCAAGAATACACGCAATCACTATTCCGCCACATACCACTACTAACCCTATTGCGATAAGCAGAACCCTCAGCCAATTCTCCATCTCCAGAATTCCTGACAATAAAAACAATGGAAATGCCGCAACTATCGTAAGTGCCGCGACCATTGCAGACAAAATAATTTTCTTTTTGCTTTCCTGTGCCTCTCTAACTAAATTCACCATATTAACCTCCGCTTTCTTTCTATAATCCTCCTCAGATACTCTTTCGCCAGACAGTAATTCATTCACTGTTATCTCTAATTCATCACATAACGGCAACAGTAATGAAACTTCCGGAAAACCATTTCCTCGTTCCCATTTTGAAATTGTTTTATCGCTGATTCCAAGTTTTTCAGAAAGCTGTTTTTGAGTATATCCCTTTCTCTTTCTCTCATCAGCGATGAATCGCCCAATTTTAATCTGGTTCATCTGCTTTCCTCCTTTCTGGCTCAATTATCTCCCCATTTTATTGCCAATCACACCCACGAGGCGTAGAATATGGTGAATCTATGCGGGTTCTACGCTTCGTAGACTAGGCAAAATAAGCTATTTGCTCTGAATATTCCATACATATCCCCTTGCATTTATTATCAACGCAATTGAACATACCACTGTCATAAACAACGGCACCACAACAAATCCAGCACTAATATTTTCTTTACTTCTAAATGGCGTTTTTTCCACCTGACAATTATGTCTTGAAATAATTCCATCTATTTTTGTCACATATTTCTCATCAAAGCTACTTATATCTTCTAAATCACTTACCATCTACGACAGCCTGCAAACCATTATATATTCCTCATCATTCTCATCCACTATCTGGAATCCGACTTTTCTATACATTCCGACCGCATAGTTCTGCTTTTGCACAGACAGTGAACCGCTCTTATATCCACAGTTTTTCAGCTCCTCCAGCATCCTTTTCATCAGCTCTGTTCCAATGCCGTAATTCCTGTATTCTTTGAGTAGTGAGATTGCAAAAGACGGTGTATCGTCATCAACATGCCCATAGTCATCCATAATACGAACCCACACAGCTCCAACAACTTTATCATTTGTCTCTGCGACAAATGCCATATCCCCCGCTCTGTTTCCAAAGTCGTCAACGTACACTTGCAATTCCGGCTGATTGATAATGTCCCTTGGAGGTGCCTCCACGCCCTCCGGAATAAATATTGCCTCATATAAAAATGTATCTAATATCCCGGTTTCTTCCTGTTTTAATCTTCTTATTGTGTAATCCATAAAGTCCCTTATTTTTTATTTTCTAAAATAGAATCACGATCTCTTCTTTACCGGATGCCTTATAACAGTTTTACATTTTTCCGGTGCAGTTTTTCTTGGGTCTGATAGATAGATTTCGTGATGATGTCGTTCATCAGTGAAATCATTTACATACCCATTATCTTCCAAATATTTATCCATCACTGCTACTGTCTCAGGTTCATTATCAAATGCTCCTATATGCATGATCTGAACACACAAACCTTCATCAATACTCAGAAATTCTGCATTGGTACAATCCATCTTTTTCTTCCTTGACGCAGTCTCAACCGCCCAGTCAAAATCCTTCTTTGTTACAAAATCAGGAAGACGAATAACAGAAATCCAGTTAAATGCAGATTTATCTGTATAATCCACACCTTCCACATTATCCTGCCACCAAAAGCCTTCAAGCGGTGGGACTACATATTCAAAAAATCCCTCTATTTTGTAATCAGTCTTATAACTCATCTTGAGAGTGTACGCAACAGTATATAAAACGCCAATCGCAGCTTTATATTCTCCGCCCTCTTCATTCGGGTCGCCCTTGCCCCTTACCGCTATGTAATTCGCCTTTGGAATCGTTACGATCTGTGGCTTATTTTTCGGCAAATAAAACTCTTTATATTCTTTCTTAAAATCAAACGCCATAACTTATCTCCTCAATCTTAGCAATATCACCATATTCCTCCTGTTTTTTTCAAGCTTATTATCATAACCCTTGATAGTCCATATACGCACTATGACAATGCTGTTACTTATCGTAACAGGTGTTTGCCGAGCCCATTTTTCATTCTCATGTATATTCAGTATTGTGCATCGAACATATGTTTGTTATAATATATTTGGTGCTACCCTATTCGGTAGGCGGTTAACCTTCACCACAGGAGTTTGTAGCCTGTGTTTACATAGAAAATCCATTTATGGAAATCTATCACGGAGGTTTTTGCTTATGCTTACAACGGATCTTTTTATAGCCATCATCAGCTTATGTCTTACTTGCTTTAATCTTGGTTATGCCGTTGGCTCTAGGAGCAAGAATAAGACAAAAAAATAACCGCCCAGCCTGGTAAACTGTGAGCGGTTATTTTATACCATTCATATATCAAGGCTAACCGTCTATCGGTAGCACCTTTTGATATTATACTAGCATTTAGCCGCTTGCATGTCAAACGTATATTTGCTTATCATTTACCCTTATAATTTTCACCTATCTCACTTATCCACTATCTCAAGCTCATCCCGTGTAACCCAGCACGTGAGATTTAACACCTCCACGCCGGCAGCCTTCGCCTCATAGAAAGTCTCCGCAAACTCCCTGTGTATTTCCGCATTTGGCCTGACCTCAGTTATCCCTGTCATCGGAATGACAAATGCAACATAGCATTTATATCCCTCGGAGACCGCCTTCATCAGCTCCCGCAAATGCCTGACTCCCCTGTCGGTGGGTGCATCCGGAAAATATCCTATCCCATCGATCTCCTGAGTGCAGCCCTTGACCTCCATGAGATACTTCGTGCCATCCTTTTCCATATAGAAATCAATCCTTGAATCCCCGTATACATACTCCGGCTTTATAAAGTCATAATCCTTAGTTTTAAGCCATTCCAAAACCACCTTATTCGGCACCTGACTATCCACGTTCACCCAGCCAAGCTTTGGATCCTCCACCGCTATGAGATCGTATTTCGTCTTGCGGTTTGGATTTGCAGACTTCTCAAGGCTGACCGTGTTCCCCGGTATCAGCAAACTGCTAAGCCTCCCTGTGTTCTTTACGTGCACGGTCTCTGTAACTCCGTCTATCTCCACATGGGCTGTGAACCTGTTTGGCCTTTCTACGAACTTGCCTGAGATAACATTTGTATATTTCACCTTGCCTTACATCTCCCATCTATTCCACAACAGAGCGGTTCATCATGTAGAATGAGAACCTTGCCTTGTCCACAAGCTGTCCCTTGTCATCGTAAATATTTGCCTCGTACAGTGACACCTTCTTGCCCTGGCGGATCTCGATTCCCTCACAGATGAGATACTCCGTGTTCATAGCCGGAGCTATATATGTCATGGTTCCATCTATAGTTGAAGAAAACTTTCCGTAGGTACATGCCGCGATTCCGCTCACTATATCCGCAAGTGAGTACAGGCATCCACCATGCACAGAACCATATGGATTAAGGACATCCTCTGTGACCATCATCTTGCCCTTCACATATCCAAGGCTCATATCGACCAGCTCTATCTTCAGGTTCTGAACATAGATGTTGTCCTTGTTAAACCTTATCAGTGCCTGTTTCACATCCTCGGACATAGCTTTTTTGTTGTCGTTTATCTCATTCATGCTTCATTTTACCTTTCAACTCTATTTTCAAGTTCATACATCCTGCGCACATATCAAAAGCACTTGTCCAGAATATCCGGATCAAGTCCTTTTCTTCCCGTTATAAACCCAATTCCAAAGTACAGCACCGCACCTACCATCAGTCCCCACACGACCGCATTTATCCCAGCGATCTTGATAAAATACGTTGCAAATATATATGTCGCGATCGCACCTACGCTGCTGCACACCGCCGCCTGCTTAGTTCCCTTCTTCCAGAACAGACCTCCCACAAGAGGCCAAAAGAATGTGCATTCAAGTCCGCCAAATGCAAACATGTTGAGCATGAAAATTATATCCGGCGGATTGATCGTGAGAACCATCACCACCACGCCGAGCAACATCGTAAGTATCGTGCTCACCAGCTTGACATTCTTGTCGTATTTCTCATTTTTCACCGGATCATCACCCACCACGTAATTCTTCCACAGATCCTTCACTATAGCTGCTGCGGCAAGTATGAGGAGCGAATCCGCTGTCGACATGACTGCTGCCATCGGCGCTGCGAGGAATATCGCTGCTATTCCAGGCGGCATGATCTTCTGTACTATATACGGTATAAAATAATCCGAAGTTGGAAGATTGTCCGTATCGACAAGTGCGCCAGCCCATGTTCCTGCAAGATGCATTCCCACGATTACAAAGCTGCATGTGAGAACTCCGATCCACATCGCTCTGTGCATGCTCTTCGTATCCTTAAATCCCATGGCGCGCACAGCAGTCTGGGGAAGTCCCAGCGTTCCAAATCCCACAAGCACCCAATAGCTGAGCAGTCCTCCTGGCGTGTATTTCGAGAAAATGTCATCGTACACCTCCGGCAGATTTGTCTGAAGACCGGCATCTATCGCGGCAAGACCGCCCCCGCTCCTTAAGACAAAGAATATAAACAGGAATGTTCCGATACACATTACTATTCCCTGAATCGTGTCAGTTATGACAACCGCACTGAATCCGCCAATAGCTGTGTACAATATCACGACTGTGCCAAATATCAAAAGTGAACTCACATGATCCATTCCCGTTATGGATGCTATAAGTGTGGCCCCTCCCGTAAACTGGCTTATCATCTGTGCTATGAAGAAAACTATAAGTCCAAGGCTCGTGATGACCACCAGCGCATCGCTCTTGTATCTCGCCTTGAAGTATCCCACCACTGTCACAGCGCCCGTTCGTCTGGACACTATCGCAAGCTTATTTCCAAGCACACCGAGCACCAGAAATGTGACCGGGACCTGGATAGCAGCTATCCACGCCTGTGCATATCCATATGTAAGACCCGCTGCACCCGGCCCTGATATAAATGAACTTGCGGAAGTGTATGTCGCCATGATCGTCATGGCTAGGACGATTCCGTTCATATTTCTTCCGCCTATGAAATACTTCTTCTCGGACGTTGTGTGCAGACTTTTCTCCGCCCTTCTGCTGTAGACAAAGCTCACCACAACATTGAATAACAGATATCCGAGAAAAACCGATAAGATCAATATCTGATTACTGTTCATTTTCACCCTCACTCTCATCCTCTTCATATTGGAAATCTACAAACACAAACTTAAGCAGCCAGAATACACCGATTACCGCAAGCACCACTGTTCCAAGCACCGAGACCACAAACCACGCCGGCATATGGAACACCGTCCACCCGGTGCCATTTAGCAGGAACGCGGTTAGCACATGCCATAAAAAACATATAAATACCACAAGCAACGTCGCTTTGATCTCTTTTATACACTGCCTGTGCTGTTCTTCCTTTGTCAGTTTCATCATAATAATATATCCCCTTATATTTCATAAATACATCAAACAATGCTCATTATATCACGCTGATCAGTTTTTTCATAGTTACCCCGCCAGCCACCCAAATCCTGTGCATATACAAACTCTGTATTGTTGTCTGCACAAAAAAACTGGCGCACAGACGTTTCGTCCATACACCAGCTATTTATAGTTTACTGTATACCGATTTATGTTACGCTATTTTCTCTTTAACATTTTCCAATTCATATAACGTATCCGGATCAATATCCAGACATTTTGATGTATCCCTCGTTCCTGTCACATCCCATGCCAAAGTTCCATTCAAAATTGTACATGAATTCAAAAAGAAATCTTTGTCTCTAAGCGGTTCAAACACTTTCTTATCCAGTAGTGGTTTTGCATCATAACATACAATTTTGCCATCCTCAAAATACACATATACTGTATAATCTTCAAATGGAACTACCTGTACTATATCATATATCATGCCAATTCCCCCTCTCTGTATAATACATAACTTTTAAATCAATGGATTTATTCTGTTTAATGGCAAACCATCCTTCGATAATTCCCAATTCTGCATTAACTCATCTTGATGAATTACGCACCATGCAAGTATGAGCTTTAACTGCCTTGAAGGCAATGCACCTTTTATAACCCGTGCTTCATTTATATCTATTATAGCTTTATTTCCGTTATATTCTGCATGAAAATGTGGCGGATTATGATCATCATAATACATAGTTATTCTGATTCCATAAAACAGTGATATTTCTAGCATACTATCAACCTCCAATTATTATTTATAATATTATACTATATCATTCCAAGGCTATTCAATAACTATCATTACTATATCAAAAGATAACCTAAGTAGATTTAGTCTTTTCTAAAACAGCATACACACCCCGGCGACCACAGCGCAGATAGGAATATATATAATAAAGTGCATAACATGCATCTTCATATTGTATCCGAACATATGAGGTCCCACAACTCCCTTGACCTCCGGATAATAACGCGGGAAGAAGTTTGAATGACAGAGCAGCACCCAGTCAAAGAAACCTATATCATAGATCTCCATCACATACATTATCACTATAAATCGCGCGAAGAACTTCCAGTAGCCGAAATCATGCCGTACGCCATCCCACACGCTAAGCACGATAGCTCCTATAAACAGCAGAAGTGCAACTACTTCTATACACCATCCAACCGCATGAGCTCCGCGAAATCTCTCTTTTCTGTCAGGAATCACCGCCAGATTCTCCTTCGGTGCTGTGCTCATAAATCTCTTATCCTGTACAAATGCGACCATTCCGTACAGAAGAAGGAAATAGGCCACCATAACAATTACCGCCGCAACTATTGTCACCAACATCTCTTTAGCCCCCTTAACACTCTTTTGTATTAATTTTTAGGTTAGTTTTCGCTAACCATACTAACACATCTATTTCCAAATGTAAACCTTAGAATGTACCTATTCGTACCTTAGCAAATGCAAATCTAATGAAATTACGACAAGAATTTTTATGCGTAGAATTGAGCTGTCTGTCAGTCCATGTAATCCGCATTCCGCCGCAAAATGACACCCATTCAATATATAAAAAGCGCCGGCACATAAGCTTGTTGATATGTCCATGACAGAACAGACATATCAACACTGCAAATGCGCCAGCGTCTTATTTACTCTATATACATTTTAATTCAGATCTTTATACATTGATCTCCGCAGTAACACCGAGGATATCCTTGTTCTCATCGAGGATAGGCTGAATGACCTCTGCAAGGAACTCTCTTGTCTGCTCAGGAGCACGACCTACGAAGTTCTTTGGCTCAAGGATAGATACGATCTCCTCCTTTGTCATACCAAAGTCAGGGTCTGCTGCGATACGGTCAACGAGGTCATTCTCTCTTCCGTACTTCTTGACCTGCTCGCCTGCAAGCATTGAGTACTCTCTGATCTTCTCATGAAGCTCCTGACGGTTGCCGCCACGCTTAACAGCATCCATCATGATATTCTCTGTTGCCATGAATGGAATCTCCTTCATGAAGCACTGGTAGATAACCTTGTCATATACCACAAGACCATCTACAACATTCAGGTACAGATCAAGGATTCCGTCAACTGCAAGGAATGCCTCTGGAACTGAGATACGCTTATTTGCTGAGTCATCCAGTGTTCTCTCAAACCACTGTGTTGCGGCTGTGATAGCAGGATTGAGCGCGTCACACATTACATAATTGGCAAGTGATGCGATTCTCTCACTTCTCATTGGATTTCTCTTGTATGCCATAGCTGATGAACCGATCTGGTTCTTCTCAAATGGCTCCTCTATCTGCTTTAAGTGCTGGAGAAGTCTGATATCATTTGAGAACTTGTGTGCACTCTGTGCGATGCCTGAGAGCACATTAAGAACTCTTGAGTCGACCTTTCTTGAATATGTCTGGCCTGATACAGGATAGCACTCAGCAAATCCCATCTTCTCAGCGATCTTGCCATCTATCTTTCTCACTGTCTCGTGATCTCCTCCGAAGAGCTCAAGAAAACTTGCCTGTGTTCCGGTTGTTCCCTTTGATCCGAGAAGCTTCTGCTGGCTGATCATGTACTCTATATCAGAGAGGTCAAGGAGCAGCTCCTGCATCCAGAGTGTTGCACGCTTGCCGACTGTCGTTGGCTGTGCAGGCTGGAAATGTGTAAATGCAAGAGTTGGGAGATCCTTGTACTGATCTGCGAACTTTGCCAGCTCATTTATAACATTGATGAGTTTCTTTCTGACAAGCTTTAATGCCTCTGTCATAACGATAACATCTGTGTTATCGCCTACATAGCAGCTTGTTGCTCCAAGGTGGATTATTCCAGCTGCCTTAGGGCACTGAACACCGTATGCATATACGTGGCTCATTACGTCATGACGAACCAGCTTTTCTCTCTCTCTGGCAACATCATAGTTGATGTCATCAGCGTGAGCCTTGAGTTCCTCGATCTGCTCATCTGTGATTCTTGGATTGCCGTTCTCGTCCTTGAGGCCAAGCTCCTTCTCTGTCTCAGCAAGAGCTATCCACAGCTTTCTCCATGTCTTAAACTTCATATCAGGTGAGAAAATATACTGCATTTCCTTACTAGCGTATCTTTCACACAGTGGGCTTTCGTACTTGTCCTTACTCATGTCTTTACCTCTTTCTTCCTGTAGTCTCCCGCATCTGCCGGCTGACAAATGCTTTTATATCTTATCACACAACTATTATACATGGGTTTCAGATTATTTCCATGCTTTTTTTGCATAAACCAGAAATTCGGAATCAATATCCGCTTTTTCCGCTGATATGATTCCGAATTTTTACATTATTGTCTTGCGACAAGTGCGCACTTTCGTGCGCTATCACCAGGACTCCTCCCGCTTACGCGGGTCCCTCCTCATGATATAATATGTGACTCCGATCCTCTCTTGAAGTCTTCGTGGTCGCCTCTGATGTCCTCTGTAGGCGGTTTCATAGGATATTGGCCGCTGAAGCATCCATGGCAGTACTGTCTTCCGCCTGAGAGCTCCGGAAGTCTCTCCATCTTCAGGTACGCCAGAGAGTCGGCACCTATGATCTTGCATATATCATCTACAGACCTGTTGTATGCTATGAGCTGCTCTCTGTCCGGAATGTCAGTTCCAAAGTAGCATGGATACAGGAATGGAGGTGAACTGATCCTTACATGGACCTCAGTCGCTCCTGCCTCCCTGAGCATGCCAACTATTCTGTCACTCGTAGTTCCACGAACTATAGAGTCATCTATCATTATGACACGCTTGCCATTTACAGCCTCCTTAAGGACGTTCAGCTTGACACGCACGCTGGACTCTCTCTGGCTCTGCTGTGGCTTTATGAATGTTCTTCCCACATATCCATTCTTGACAAATGCCGTTCCATATGGAATACCCGATTCAAGTGAATAGCCCATGGCCGCTGCATTTCCCGATTCAGGAACGCCAACTACCACATCAGCATCAACCGGGCTGTCCTTTGCAAGGCATCTTCCGGCTGTGATACGCGAATCGTACACAGACATTCCATCTATGACTGAATCAAGTCTCGCAAAGTATATATACTCAAATATACATCTTGCATGCTGCTCCTGGCACATGTTCTTATACGACTGGATTCCGTACTCAGGTGATATGGTTACAACCTCTCCAGGCTCCACATCCCTGACAAATTCAGCCCCTATGGTATCGAGAGCGCAGCTCTCAGATGCCAGTATGTATGCATTATCACGCTTTCCTATACAAAGCGGTCTGAAGCCAAATGGGTCTCTGGCTCCGATAAGCTTTCTAGGGCTCATGATAACAAGTGAATATGATCCCCTTACTTTCTTGAGAGCTCTAGTGACAGCCTCCTCAACGGAACCGCACTTAACTCTCTCCCTCGCTATATGGTAAGCTATTACCTCAGAATCTATAGTCGTCTGAAATATAGCTCCTGTGAGCTCCAGCTCACTTCTAAGCTCAGGAGCATTTACCAGATTGCCGTTGTGTGCAAGTCCCAGAGTTCCCTTTACATAATTGAGGACCAGTGGCTGTGCATTCTCTATAGTGCTGGCACCGGCTGTTGAATATCTCACATGACCCACACCGATATTTCCCTTTAGCTTGCTCAGTGAATCAGGTGTGTACACCTCATTCACAAGGCCCATGCCCTTTAAGGAGCTGACCTTGCCCTTAGGACCGGCAGTGTCTGACACCGCTATACCGCAGCTCTCCTGCCCACGGTGCTGCAATGCAAACAGACCATAGTAGATCGTGTTCGCCACATCATTTCCATCGAAATCATAGATACCGAAGACTCCGCACTCCTCGTGCATCTCGTCCTCGTCATAATAATGGGATCTTAAACATTCGTTCATAAATATATGCCTCTCATGTTATATTATTGTAACTGTCACGGCCACATATTTCTCATTGTAAGTCTGATGACAGTCATATCTTTCGCCACATAAAACTTTATCTGTTTTGCCACAACATGTCAACAGATAAATTCTATCATTTTCAGGTTGATACCCCACTTTTTTCATGCATTTTCACCAACAGCAGTATATTTCGCAAGTATTTGTCTGTTTGAACTTGAGAAAATCCACATATCTCTGCCACAACCTCGCCTCACCGGTCGCGCTGTACTTCTCTCCTGACGCGGCAGGTTACCACATAGTCCTTCCGGCTTCCACCTGGAATTGAAAAAAGCCCAAAAGATACAAATTTTACGTACTTTGTATCTTTTGAGCTTTTATACCACTCTCTACTCCACTGCGTATCCCTTTGCCTTTATGAGATCCACCATCTTGTATACATACTTCTCACACAGCTCATCTGTGGCTGCCTCGACCATAACTCTGATGACAGGCTCTGTACCGCTCTGTCTGAGAAGAAGTCTTCCGTCGTCTCCAAGCTCTGCTGCTATCTCATCGTTCAGTTTCAGCACATCAGCATCGTTCATGACTGCATCCTTGCTTGACACCTTGACATTCACAAGGAGCTGTGGATATATCGTCAGGCTGTGGAACAGTTCTGAGAGCTTGACCTTACGTCCAAGTATAGTCTCCATGATCATCAGTGAGGTGAGGACACCATCACCGGTTGTTGCATACTTGGAGAAGATGATATGTCCTGACTGCTCGCCGCCGATGGAATGTCCGTGCTCCATCATATTCTCGAACACGTACTTGTCACCGACTGCCGTCTTCTCATAGTTGATGCCCTTCTTGTCAAGTGCTTTGTAAAGTCCAAGGTTGGACATGATAGTTGTGACGATGGTATTGTTGTTCAGCTCGCCCTTATCCTTCAGATAACGACCGCAGACATAGAGTATCTTGTCTCCATCCACGATCTCGCCCTTGTCGTCCACTGCAAGACACCTGTCCGCATCACCGTCAAATGCAAATCCCACATCAAGTCCCTTCTCCTTGACAAATGCCTGGAGCTTATCAATATGTGTTGAACCGCAGTCCGTGTTGATATTTGTTCCATTTGGCTCATTGTTGATGACATATGTCTTTGCTCCGAGAGCGTCATACACTGACTTTGCAACCAGATATGATGCACCATTTGCACAGTCAAGACCAATCCTCATTCCCTTGAAAGGCCTGGTTGGGATCGTGAGCAGATAACCTATATATCTGTTTCTTCCCATGGTGTAGTCGGTGGTCTTACCGATGCTGTCCTTCTTTGCAAATGGTATCTCGCCGAGCTCTCCGTCTATATACTGCTCTATCTCATTCTCTATGGCTGCCTCAAGCTTATAGCCCTGACCATTGATGACTTTTATACCATTGTCATAGTATGGGTTATGGCTGGCCGAGATCATGATACCACAGTCAAAATCACCTGTGCGGACTATATACGACACACTAGGTGTAGGCGTTACATGCATCAGATATACGTCTGCTCCGCTGGCAGTAAGTCCTGCAACCAGCGAATACTCGAACATGTAGCTTGAAAGTCTCGTATCCTTTCCGATGACGACATGAGCCTTTCCATCCTCATGCTGCTTGCCATAGTAGTAGCCAAGGTATCTTCCAACCTTATAGGCATGCTCCACTGTAAGGTCTACATTTGCCTCGCCTCTGAATCCATCTGTTCCAAAATATTTACCCATTGTAAAATCCTCGATTCTATTATTCTATAACCTCATCCTGCTCGCTTTCTTGAACGACCAGAAGATCTATCGCTCTCCTGTGGATGTGTATCTTGGTCTCCTTATATTCTCCGCCGAACTCACCATCACATGTCCATGCAACCGGATCCTCTGCATCAAACTTGACCCTGTGAGCCCTGAATGAAACCATGCTCCTCTCATTCACATCACCTGTAAGAAGTGCCCTGACCACTCTCTCCAGGTCAGCCGGTGTCTTCATTGTCCTTATCAATACTCCCTCAAAAAGTCCGTCATCGAACTCAACTCCTTTTCGGGTTATACTCTTAAACCCTCCAACGGATACCGAGTTGGACACCATACCGAATATAAACTCGCCTTCCTGCTCGTCCCCGTCTATTGTAACCTTCATCTTGTAAGATGGTACATTTGCCAGGCTTTTTATCCCCTGCAATACATATGCCGCATGTCCAAATATATTCTTCATATTCTGCGGCGTTGCATATGATGTATCTGAGAACATTCCAAAAGCTGCGACATAAACAAAGTTCTTGTCGTTCAGACTTCCTATATCTATGGAGAACGGCTCTGCCTTCACTATCATCTCAGCCGCCTCAACCGTCTCTCTCGGTATGTCCATGCTCCTTGCAAAGTCATTGGTGGAGCCACACGGAATATATCCAAGTGGAACCCTTATCCCGCTCTTCATATATCCTGTAACTGTGTTGCCCAGGGTTCCATCGCCCCCCGCACATACGATCACATCGTAGTTTGCGCCTTCCTCCTGAACAATTCTCTCTGCGTCATCTGCCGATTTCGTAAGATATGTCCTGACCGCGTAATCGTTATTGCAGAACACTTCCAGCACATCCACCAAAGAATTCTTCAGAGTAGTCCTACCCGCTTTGGGATTCATGATGAACAGCATATTCTTCATACTTTCAATAACACAACCTTTCCCTTTGATACTGCTTATTTACTTGTGATCCTCCTTGTACTTCATGTACAGATCATACCCCTTCTTGCGGAGCTTGCATGATGGACAATGTCCGCAGCCCTCGCCCTTGATGCCATTATAACATGTAAGTGTCATATCTCTGATGACGTCCAGTCCGCCCAGCTCATCAGCCATCTTCCATGTCTCCATCTTATCGATCCACATCAATGGTGTTATTATATCAAACTCGTAGTCCATTGCAAGGTTAAGTGTTGTATTTAACGATTTGATAAATATATCCCTGCAGTCCGGGTATCCTGAGAAGTCGCTCTGGGACACTCCTGTTATTATATCAGATATTCCCCTCTGTTTGGCAAATATTGCTACAAATGTAAGAAATACCATGTTTCTTCCATCGACAAATGAATTCGGCGTGCCCTCCTCAGGTGCATTTTCGTCAACCTTCATATCTGTTCTTGTCAGTGAATTTGGCGCAAGCTGGTTAAGCAGGCTCATGTCGAGTATGTGATGCTCCACTCCGAATTTGTCCGCGATCTCCTTAGCACACTCAAGCTCTAACGCATGTCTCTGTCCATAGTCAAATGATACGGCGTACACCTTCTTATACTTCTTGAGTGCCCACAACAGACACGTTGTGCTGTCCTGTCCGCCGCTGAATACTACAACTGCCTCATCCTTATTCTTTAAATTCTGCATAATCTCATCCTCCATATATAATCAAATATGATATTCCAGGCCGCATTATAACAGTCCCGTATAAACCAATTCACCATTATCAATTCAGTGTATCGATGACTATCTTCCCGCATTGTACATCATCAGCATCTTGTTCTGCAGAGCTGTATCGCTCTCAAATCTTCCCCTGAGAGTGGTAGTCATGGTCTTGCTTCCCGGTTTCTTGATGCCCCTTGCCGTCATGCAGCTGTGATGTGCCTCTATCATGACCGCCACGTCCTCAGTTCCCGCAGCCTTGGATATGACGTAGGCTATGTCCGAACCTATCCTCTCCTGGAGCTGAAGTCTCTTCGCAACCATATCCGCGATCCTCGCTATCTTAGAAAGTCCGAGCACTCTTCCATTTGGAATGTATGCGACTGACACCTTCATGTCGTACATAAGCGCCATGTGATGCTCACAGTAGCTGAACACCTCTATATCCTTGACAAACACCATGTCACCGGCCTGCCTTGCCACTCCGTCCTCTGCAAATGTCTTGCCGAACATCTCGGCCAGCTCGTCATTGGTGTAGTTCATTCCCTCAAATACTTCCTCGTACATACGCGCAACCCTGTCAGGAGTCTCTACAAGTCCCTCCCTGTCAGGATCATCTCCAAGAGCAATCAATATTCCTCTTACGTGTTCCTTTATAGCCTCTTTATCTATCGCCATCTTATACACCTCTTTCTTCCGGATCCCAAATGAACTTGTGAAGCTGTAACTGAAGCTTCACATCATTCATATCGTTCTCGATCATAAAATCCACTATATCCGCAGGATCTATGCTGCCATACACAGGGCTGATGAATACTCTCGTCTTCTCATCCAGCGCATACTCCCTAACTATCTCAAAACATTTTTCCAGATCCTCCTGTGAACCGACCACAAATTTCACCGAATCATTCTTGTCTATATAGTTATAATTTGCAAGGCACATGTCATTCTCCATGCCGCTGGATGGACATTTGTAATCCAGCGTGTACGATACATTTCCCCCAAGAGCCTTGAACTCTGCGATATCCACACTTCCATTTGTCTCAATCTCGACCCTTACATCATCCTCCAGCTCAAATGCAAGGAGCAACTTATCTATGTCCTTCTGTATCAGCGGTTCCCCACCTGTCAGGGTTACATTCTTCACCTCTGTTCTTCTGACATAATCGATGATCTCATCCTCGGTGAGTTCCTCATAAGGAACGCCTGCCTCATTTGCCCACTTGGTATCGCAGTAACCGCAATCAAGATTGCATCCAGCAAATCTTATGAACACGGCAAGTTCTCCGGCTCTTGCAGCCTCACCGTTGATACTTATAAATCTCTCTACTACTCTGTATGTGCTCACGACTGTATTTCCTTTCTCCCGGTGTATATTCTCCATTCTCTCACATCTTCCAGATTTTTAGACCTGCCAGCTTCTCACCGGAATCCTATCATATATATTTACTCACAATAAGAAGCCACGTTGTTCGGTGTCTCATACACACTTGCCTCTATGACCTTGTAGCCCCGGCCTGCCATCTCATCATATATATACTTTGCAAAGTTCTCAGCAGTAGGTCTGAAATCAACCTTCACGATCCTCAGATTTTCCGCCAGCAGCGCATCCTCCGTCGCCGGCTTCAGGCTTCCCGTTTCCATGATAAGGCTGTGGTCAAAGTGATCCGCAATCTCCTTCAGATCCTTCTTCAGATTGGAGAAATCAACCACCATTCCTCTGTTCTGTGTATCGCTCTCAAGAGTCTCTGCACCGACCTCGATCTCCACAGTCCATCTGTGTCCGTGGATATTGCTGCATTTACCGTCATAATCTTTCAAAAAATGGGCGCTGTCAAAACTTGCCTTTGTCTTTAACTTATACATAACTCCTCCTATAAGCATCCAACTGTTCACCACAAAAAAAGACCAGAATAGGACATTCTGATCTTCTTATGTCCTAGTTTTGTTTAGTGACAGGATGGTACTAATGAACTGTCAATCTATTTTATTGTGTTTAATATACATTAGATATTAAGGAATCCCTTAACCTCTGCAAGCATATCCTCCTTGTCACATACTGTGTCGTGGAGAACCTTTGCTGATCTGATATCCTCTATAGCCTGAGGCACCTTTACACCTGAGAGCTTCTCAAGCTCGTCGACAAGCTCAAAGTCTGTCTTGGAATCATACTCAGCGTCTATAGCGTTCATAACGCTTCTTGTGAACTTGTATGGGCTTGCTGTTGACGCGATGACTGTAGGTGTCTTATCTCCTGTCTCTGCCACATACTTTTCATATACTGTAGCCGCAACTGCTGTATGTGTATCGATGATATAATCATCTGACTCATATACCTTTTTGATGGTAGCTGCTGTCTCTGCCTCTGTTGCATATCCACCATAGAACTCAGCAAGCTTTGCCTTCATATCGTCTGTGATGGTGTACACTCCATCTGTTGTGAGTTCTTTCATAAGCTCTGAGTTCTTCTCAGCATCATTGCCGGCAATCTTGTATATCAATCTCTCAAGGTTGCTTGAAATGAGGATATCCATCGATGGTGATGTTGTGAGTATGAACTCTCTGTTTCTATCGTATGTTCCTGTCTGGAAGAAATCAAACAGAACCTTGTTGTCATTTGATGCACAGATGAACTTTGCGATTGGAAGTCCCATCTCCTTTGCGTAGTATGCAGCAAGGATATTACCAAAGTTACCTGTTGGAACATCCACGTTGATCTTGTCGCCGGCCTTGATGGTTCCGTCTGCAACAAGTCTTGTGTAAGCGTATACATAGTATACCATCTGAGGAACAAGACGTCCGATGTTGATGGAGTTTGCTGATGAGAACTGATAGCCCTTCTCATCCATGTACTTTGCAAGCTCAGCATCTGAGAACATCTTCTTCACACCTGTCTGGGCATCATCAAAGTTACCTGTGATACCAACAACAAATGTATTGTCACCCTTCTGTGTAACCATCTGCTTCTCCTGGATTGGGCTTACACCGTGCTTTGGATAGAACACGATGATCTTTGTTCCAGGAACATCTGCAAATCCTGCAAGGGCAGCCTTACCTGTATCACCTGATGTTGCTGTGAGGATGACGATCTCATTCTTTACGCCATTCTTCTTTGCTGATGTTGTGAGAAGATATGGAAGGATTGAAAGTGCCATATCCTTGAATGCTATTGTTGATCCATGGAAAAGCTCAAGATAATATGCTCCTGCCTTATTCACAAGTGGTGCTATAACCGGTGTATCAAACTTTGAATCATATGCAGAATCTATACAATGCTTAAGCTCAGCCTCTGTGAAGTCTGTGAACATAAGCTTCATAACCTCGTATGCAACCTGCTGATAGTTCATCTTTGCAAGATCTTCCAGAGACACATCAAGTGCTGGTATAGAATCTGGTACAAAGAGTCCCCCCTCATTAGCAAGTCCCTTAAGTATAGCCTGTGATGCTGTTGCTGTCTCATTTGCATTTCTTGTGCTTCTGTAGATAAGTTCCATTTGCCAATCTCCTTAATAAATATATTTAAACATTTCGTTATGTACTAAACTCAGGAATCACCTGTATTCTTACAAATAATCGTGTGCATTATAACACAGCATTTTATAAAAAACAAGCTATAGCCCGCCTCATTCGTGCGACTTTTCCAACACTTTCCCAACACTTATCTCACTGCATTTAAAAACCCGCCTTACGGCGGGTCTTTAATATATCTGTATACAATTTCTGCTTTTTATTACTTTACATATACATCATAGTAGCCTGTTGCGAAGTTAAGAGCTGCCTGATGGTTTGAGAAGTAGATATCAAGATGATTGCCATTGATAGCTCCACCTCTGTCCTGAACTGTGTATGTATGACCATCAACTATAAGCTCTGTACCAAATGCAAAGTTACTTGGCGCTGCACATGTCACACCCTCGACTGCAGGTGCACCTGAAGCTGTTGTCGGGTTATCCATGTTGCTGTACTCACCGCAGCAGATTGGACATGGACAATATGCCGTAATCCAGAATGTTCCGAGATATGTACCTGATGCCTCACCATTCACATAAATAACCTTGTCATCAGGAAGTCCATCTGTTGACTTCTCTGTTGATGGATCAACTGATATCTGATCGTCAGGAAGTCCTGCTGCTGACTTATCCTTATCCTTAACCTTCATCTGTGTGGTAGGTTCTGACTTTGTTGTGTCTGCTGCCTGCTGTGCAGCCTCTGTTGCACGAGCCTCTGTTGTGCTCTCCTGAACTCCACCGCTTATGGCTGAAGTCTTCTTAACTGTCTTCTTGCTTGAGAGGGCTACTGAACCAGTCTTGTTGACATCTGACAGAGTACCATCTGCCAGTGCAACTGATGATGTTGCCTCTCCATAGTCTGCTGTGTTGTCTGCGTATAATGTATTACCTGCTGCTGCGATCGACACTCCCTTGCCCTTGGATGAAACCATGCTGTCATCTGATGCGATAACTGCGTATGATGAAAATCCAACTGCCAGGAGTACTGCTCCTATGCTAATCTTCTTTACGTTCCTTTTCAGTGATGTCTTCATTAGTTTCTGTGATTTCATACGTGATGAATCTGAAAACTTTTGCATAACCTTTTCTCCTTAATTTCTTTACGGTTTCAGAATTGTTACAAAACCGTTAAAATTTAACTCATGACGCTATTATAATCTCTGTCGAAAGAAAGGTCAAGCAAAGTGGCTATTTTTGTAAATCATGCACAACTCGCATAAAATCTTTAATTCAGTTAATGTAAATATGCAACATTTTAAAATGCCATTTTTGTGCATATTTTACATTTTAGTACCGTAACATTTTTGAAACAAATTAGCATCTTGTATATTTTTACTTTAGAATTTTTAATAAATTCTTTATTTCCTGTTACATTTTTTGTTTTTATGTTAACTCACAATGACTTTTTCAGGTGCGCTGTCAGCCCATATACAGAGCAGTTCCTCAAGCTCCTCGTAAGTCTCAACCTGGTTCACATTGCTCCTGAGCTTTGCCGAATCATACATTCCGACTGAGTACCATGCCACGTGCTTTCTCATCTCATGGATACCTGTGTACTCACCCTTGAACTCAACCATGAGTCTCGCATGTCTCAGCATCATATCCTTCACTTCATATATGTCAGGCTTGTCCGGCAGTTCGCCATGCTCGTAGTAGTATTTCATATCGCGGAATATCCACGGGTTGCCCCTCGCACCTCTTCCTATCATAAAGCCGTCACAGTTCGTCTGCGCCCTCATGTCTATGATGTCCTGAGGAGTGTTTATATCGCCATTGCCAATGATCGGGATGATGCACGCCTCCTTCACCCTGGCTATGACGCTCCAGTCCGCATGTCCCTGATAATACTGCTGCCTTGTCCTTCCGTGCACCGCCACAGCGGCAGCCCCGCTCTCCTGGGCTATATGTGCTATCTCAGGCGCATTTATATGCTCTGAATCAAATCCGCTTCTTATCTTGATGGTCAGCGGTATGCTTATAGCTTTTGCCATGGCCTCGACTATCCTTCCAACGAGAACCGGATCCTTCATCAGCGCAGATCCCTCTCCATTGTTGACCACCTTCGGCACAGGGCAGCCCATATTTACATCTATGAACGAATAACCGTTGCTCTCTATCCTCTTTGCCATCTCCGCCATGATCTCAGGATCAGAGCCAAAGAGCTGCAGCCCAAATGGCTTCTCCCGCTCATCCATAGCCAGAAGCGGCTTCGTGTTCTTATTTTTATAATATATTGCCTTGGCGCTCACCATCTCGCTGTACAGGATATCACAGCCCTGTTCCTTGCATAAAAGACGAAATGGCTGGTCACATACACCAGCCATCGGCGCCAGGATCAATTTATCTCTGAAATCCATAAATTTCTCCATTGCTTCTATAATAATATATAATTTGCAAAATCCGACTTATTTCTGCTTGTCCATGATAAGTCTGAGTCCGTGAAGTGTGAGATCCGGATCATACACATCTATGCAGTCCGTGTTCTCATATATCATCTTTCCAAGTCCGCCGGTAGCCACGACCTTCATGTTGTCGTATCCTGACTCCTTGCGCATTCTCTTCACTATATACTCTGTCTGGCCAATATAGCCCATGCACACACCGGCCTGCATACTGGATATCGTGTCCTTGCACAGTATCGTCTCAGGCACCTTTATCTCTATCTCAGGAAGCTTGGCTGTTCCCGTCCACAGAGCATTTGCAATAAGCCTTATGCCCGGCGATGTGACCTCAGCCTCAAACACGCCATCGGCATTGATGAGGTCGTACGTTGTGGCAGTTCCAAAGTCCACCGTGAGAACCGGTCCGCCATACATGTGATAAGCCGCAACTGCGTCAACTATTCTGTCAGCTCCAAGCTGCTTCGGGTTTGGCAGCGCTATATTGATCCCCGTCTTTATTCCCGGTTCAACTATGAGTGGTGTTATTCCAAAATATTTCTTTATGCCATTCACCAGGGAATGCATGATCTTCGGAACAACCGAAGCGATTATAACTTCATCTATAACATCAGTTGACAACTGTCTCATTCTGAGCCAGTCGCACAGAAATACTCCGTACTCATCCGATGTTCTCGATATCCCGGTGGTCATCCTGAAGGTCTTCTCCAGGCGTTCTCCGTCAAACAGTCCTATCGTAATATTTGTATTTCCAGCATCAATAGCAAATAACATGCCCCTTTTTCCTTCCTGATCTTCCAATTATTTTATATCATTCATTTACAAGACTGTTAATGTCAACACCCTGTATAAATATCTTATAGAACAGCTCCAGACTCTGGAACAGCTCCTTCTTTTCATTCTGCAGCTTCTTGACCTTGAGTCCGCATCCTATGTCGTCAAATAACAGGTCATCCTCAAGTGCCCTCGTCTGTATCTTCAGATTGCCGGCGTCGTCAAACACCAACATAAATATTCCTCCGACCTCCTGTGTAAACGCTCCACACATGGCGTGAAGCTCGTCCTTTATCTCATCAGGAAGCTTTGAAAATTCCTTGTTCAGATAAAACTTCTGATTATATATCGAGCTGGCGCACAGAACAAGCTCGCCATCCTCTGTCCTGGTTGAAATCTCCATAACCGCTCCTATCCTATAACGTCCGCCATATCGTACATTCCTGCAGGCTTGCCCTTGAGGAACTTTCCTGCCTCAACAGCACCCTTTGCAAATACTGACTTGGAATATGCCGTGTGCTTGAACTCTATAACCTCATCAATACCTGCAAATATCACCTCATGCTCTCCAACTATAGTGCCGCCTCTGACAGCAGAGATTCCGAGCTCCTTCTTATCCCTCTTCTTTCTCACCTGGCTTCTGTCGTACACATACTCATACTGCTCATTGCATGCCTCATTGATTGAATCAGCAAGAGCAAGAGCTGTTCCGGATGGAGCATCCACCTTCTGGTTGTGATGCTTCTCAACTATCTCTATATCATATCCGGCTGGTGAGAATACCTTCGCAGCATCCTTCAGAAGCTTCATGAGTGTATTGATTCCCAGTGACATGTTCGCTGACTTGAGTATGGCAACCTTTGCACTGCACTCCTTTACCTTTGCAAGCTGCTCATCTGAGAGACCTGTTGTGCAGAGAACTATAGGAGTCTGTGTCCTCACACCGTAATCGAGGAGCTTGTCAACAGCTACAGCCGCTGCAAAATCTATGATGACATCAGCCTCGACATCGCAGGCATCTATGTCTGTAAATACCGGATATCCGTTATCCCTGTTGTCCACAACATCTATTCCCGCTACGATCTCGGCATCAGGATCGCCTGCAACGATACCTGTTATTACCTGTCCCATCTTTCCATTGCAACCATGCATTATGATCTTTACCATGTCTGTCTATCCTCCATATATATAAGCTTTGTCATTTGTTGTCGTCTTTTGTGTGGGCTATGCACGCTGACATGCGCATATATTTCAACATGTACTCCATTTTACACATTTGCTGTCCATTGTGCAACGTTTATATCCACCTCGGCAAATAAAAATGTCTGCAGCCAGTTGAGACCGCAGACATCTGTATTGTTTCTATGATAATTACAGTCCTAGAGAACTCCGTACTCTTCCATTGCCTTCTTGAGCTTCTCCACGTTCTGTGGCTCCATCTCAGTGAGCGGCATTCTCATTGTTCCATCACACATACCAAGAAGCTCTACAGCCTTCTTGACAGGTATTGGATTGACCTCGCAGAACAGTGCGTTGCAGAGATCAATGACCTTGAGCTGGAGATCAAGACTTCCCTGAACATCTCCGTCAAGATACTTCTGAACCATATCGTGTACATCCTCAGGGATTATATTGGCTGTCACTGAGATAACTCCCTTTCCGCCAAGTGAGAGAAGAGGTACAACCTGATCGTCATTTCCTGAGTAGATATCTATGCATCCCTTTGCAAGGCTTGCAAGCTTTACAACCTGGCTTATATTGCCTGAAGCTTCCTTGATACCGACAATGTTCTCAACGTTCTGTGCAAGATATACTGCTGTTTCCGGCTGGATATTGCAGCCTGTACGTGATGGCACATTGTAAAGGATTATAGGCACATTTACTGAATTTGCAACGGCTGTGAAGTGTGCGATGAGGCCCTTCTGTGTAGCCTTGTTGTAGTATGGTGTAACCACGAGCAGACCGTCCACTCCGTAGCTCTCTGCCTCTGTTGAGAGATATATTGCTGTTGCAGTACAGTTTGAACCTGTTCCTGCTATTACCTTTATTCTGTGGTCAGCGAACTCTACACACTTCTTCACGCACTCAAGATGCTCCTCGTGTGACAGTGTTGAAGCCTCGCCTGTTGTTCCGCAGATAACTATGGCATCCGTCTTGTGTGCTATATGAAACTCCACGAGCTCCTTGAGCTTATCATAATCCACATCTCCATTTTCAAGAAATGGTGTTACAAGTGCAACTGCTGAACCGGTAAAAATTGACATATTGTCGTCCTCCTTAAAAATAAATAGTCGATACAATATAGCATAAAAATGGGCTGGCAAAAAGCCAACCCATAAAAACATCTCATTCTTACAAGTAGCTCTCCATCCTCAGATGACAGTCATACAGTTCTTAACTGCACAACCAGCAACAGATCCTGTGGAATATCCATCACTTCGGCGGTCTTCCCTTTCGTCAGGCATCTTCTGCATCCACATGCATCAGCCTGCTTAATCATTAATCCCGCGCCTCTACTATATTGTATTCAGTTTAACCTTAGATAGTGCTACTATATCACCGCATCCAGACCATGTCAACCATATATTTTACTGCGTGCTTCACAAGGATTCCTCCCACTGACGTGGGCCCCTCCTTATGAAATATCATTCAAGACATTCCATCTTGCTCACAGACACCTCGTATGCCACCTTGCTGATCACCTGGTCATTGTCGATACGCTTCTGATACTCCCTGCTCTGGATCCTTCCCCAGATGGCCACATGCTCTCCTACCTGGAGCTTTCCGGCAAATCTCGCATTTCTGCCCCAGCAGATACATGGTATGTAATCGCTCTTGCCGTATGCTCTGTTGACCGCCAGCAGCACATCCGCGATCTCCCTTCCAAGGGGCGTCATCCTGTACACAGGTGCCTTACATATGTAACCGTCAAGATAGATCTGATTTGGTCTGTTCTCATCCTCAGCATCATCCTCGTCGATGGTCTCGATCTCTCTCACAAACACAGACAGTATAAGGCGGTTTCTGGTCTCCTCATGCTTGTTGTATGACCTGAACTGTCCCTTTGCCATGATGCGCTCCCCTATGTGGGATTCGTTCACATCGAACAGTCTGTCAGACACCATGAGCGGAATAGTATCGTAAGCATCGCTGAGTCTGCTGACGATGAGATCCACCATATAGAAGCCCTCGCCAAATATCTCGTGGCTGAACACGAACTCTGATGCTATCTCTCCTGCCACCACTACCTGATTGTTGTTTAATGTTTTTTCAGTCATATTTTCTCCCTCCGTTATAACAAACTTTTGCATACTTTAAAAGTTATGCCACGCAGTACAAAAATATGCTGTCTTGTTTGATCTAGTTTTGTCGGTCTCTCTTTCGCTGTCTCATTACCTCATACGACAAAAGAGTCGCCGATATTGCAGCGTTCAGCGATTCGACCTTGCCCTCCATCGGAATCCTGAGAAGTCTGTCGGCTCTGCACGCCACCTCATCCGTCAGGCCATTTCCCTCATTTCCTATGAGGAATGCCACCCTGTCCGGGAATCCTATGTCGTAGAGATCGTCGCCGTCCAGATGTGCTCCGTACACCACAACGCCTGACTGTCTCAGCTCCTCCACAGTCCCGGGCAGGTCATCGCACATGACAAATGGCACCCTGAATATGGCACCCATCGTCGATCTGACTACCTTCGGATTGTACGGATCGCATGAACCTTTTCCTATAAGCACGGCGGTCACACCTGCTGCCTCGGCGCTTCTGAATATAGTTCCCATATTTCCGGGATCCTGGAGCGTATCCAGCACAAGAAATGTCTCTCTGTCATTCCTGCCGAGCACGGAATCAAGCTGATAATGCATGCATTTCACCACAGCCATGCACCCCTGTGGAGTCTTGGTCTGTGACACCCCTGCGAACACTCCGTCGCTGAGTATCCAGGTATTCCTCCCATCAAGCACACCCATGCTCTTGAATTCATCCCTGTATTCCTTAAGCGCACTCTCCGACAGATACACCTCCTGAACATTCTGAAGCGGAAGCTCCCTGAACATGCGTATCCCCTCGACCACGAACACGTCTCTGTCCTTTCTGAGCTTTGCATCCTTGTTCAGCTTATTAAGTTCTTTTATCCTCGGATTACTGTTTGCTGTAATTACTTCCACTTTTTTCTCCTTTTGCGGTATTTCTGTCACACTTTTCTGAGCAATACTCTGTCTTTGCCGTATTCCATCTGGAGCGCGTACACCACGCCGGAATTCTCATCCACACAGAATCCCCGGCCCATATTCTTCGCCTGTCTGGACTTCTTGAGCTGCACGTACACCGGACATGTGCCCTTGTACTCCTCAAGGATCGACATAAATGCAGATTCGTTCTTCATATATTCGTCCACATCATCGAACAATACCCAGAGCTGGCTGTTGCTCTGAACAGGCTTCTGTCTGTTGTTCCATGGCTTCCCCGACTGAAAGCTCTTGCCACCTTCTGCCTCCTCAAAGCTTATCATATCCGACAATATGAGCTTGTTTTCCTTCTCGCCGAGATTCGCCCTGCCCCTGACAAACACTCTGGAATCCACCAGAAGTCTGTCCCTGAACTTCTCGAAATCCCTCGGGAATACTATAACCTCGACCTGTCCGACCAGATCCTCTATAGTCACATACGCCATATTCTGATTGTTCTTGGTGAGCTTCACCGTCACCCTTGATATGAGTCCGCCGATGACATACATTGCATTGTCCTGAAGCTTCTGTCCATCTCCGTCACCCTGATCCTGGCTCATCTCATCGTCATCCTCGGTGTCCACCACGAAATCCGTCGCCTGGGCCGTGCATATTCTCTGCATAAGCTCGATGTATTTGCCAAGCGGATGTCCCGATATATACACTCCGAGCACAGACTTCTCAAGCGCCAGCTTCTCCTGATCTGAATACTCCTCCACATCAGGGTAAGGCACGAGATTGCTCTGCACAAAATCGTCTCCCATCAGGTCAAACAGAGACATCTGCCCTGACTCCCTGCTCTTTCTCTCCCTTGCGGCTTCCTCCGCTATGGCCGGCAGAGCCATCATCATCTGCTTTCTGTTTGCTCCCATATCATCAAATGCACCGCTGAGTATCAGAGCCTCAACAGTTTTCTTATTTGTGTCCTTTGAAGGCATCCTTGTGAGGAAATCCCTGAGATCCTTAAACGGTCCATTCTTGGTCCTCTCCGCCTCTATCCTGTCGACAACAGCACCGCCGACACTCTTTATACCGGAGAGTCCGTATCTTATCTTGCCGTTGCTTATGGAGAACTTTGCCACTCCCTCATTTATATCCGGAGGGAGCACCTCAACTCCCATCTGCTTACACACACTTATATACTTTGCAACCTTGCCATTGTTGTCAATTACCGATGACATCAGCGCAGCCATGAACTCCACCGGATAGTAATACTTAAGGTACGCTGTCTGTGCCGCAAGTACCGCATATGCCACGGAGTGGGACTTGTTAAATGCGTACTCCGCGAACTTCATCATCTCGTCAAATATCTTATTTGCCACAGTCTCCGAGATTCCATTTGCCACGCATCCTGGAACATTGAGCTCCTTGTTGCCGTACACAAAGTTATGACGCTCCTTCTCCATCTCCTCAGGCTTCTTCTTCGCCATGGCTCGGCGCACAAGGTCACTTCTTCCCAGCGTATAGCCCGCCAGCTTCATAACGATCTGCATTACCTGCTCCTGGTAAATGATACATCCATAAGTCGGCTCAAGTATCTCCTCGAGCTCAGGAGTATCATAGTGAACCAGCTCACGGTTCTCCTTGCCCCTGATGTAGTCGTCTATGAACTGCATAGGACCCGGTCTGAACAGAGCAACACCGGCAATTACATCGTCCAGACTCTGTGGCTTCAGCTTCATCATGAAGTTTCTCATGCCCTCACTTTCGAGCTGGAACATACCCTCGGTCTTTCCCTGTCCCATGAGTCCAAGTATATTCGGATCATCGTAATCTATATTGTCTATGTCTATATCCTTGCCTGTTGTCTGCTTGACAAGCTTGACTGTATCCTGCACAACGGTCGCCGTTCGGAGTCCCAGGAAGTCCATCTTGAGCATTCCCAGATGCTCCACCGTGTTCTTCTCAAACTGGGTTACCACCGCGCCCTCGGCTCCAACTGACAAAGGCGCATACTCCTCTATCGCCTCACGGCCTATAACCACTCCCGCCGCATGCATTCCTGCATTTCTAGGGAGTCCCTCAAGCTTTCTGGCTATGTCCACGAGCTCCTTGATCTCGTCCGAGCCCTCGTACATATCCCTGAAATCCTTGCTCGTCTTGAGTGCTATATCTATGGTCATATCCTTCTCTGCAGGTATTGCCTTTGCAAGGGAATCACACACCGCATACGGGAGATCCATGGCTCTTCCAACGTCCCTTATGACGTTTCTTGCGCCCATGGTCTGATATGCTATTATCTGTGTCACGCACTCCTCGCCATATTTCCTTACGCAGTAGTCGATGACCTCCTGACGTCTGATATAACAGAAATCTATATCAATATCCGGCATGGATACTCGCTCCGGGTTCAGGAATCTCTCAAAGAGAAGGTTGTACTGCAAAGGCTCAATGGTCGTGATGTCCAGACAGTAAGCAACCACACTTCCAACCGCCGAACCTCTTCCAGGTCCAACCGCAATTCCCTGCGATTTTGCAAAATGAATGAAATCCCACACTATCAGGAAATAATCCACAAATCCCATGCTCTTTATGACAGACAGCTCATAATCTATTCTCTGTCTGACCTCGTAGCCGTGGGTTCCCTCGGCCATCTTACCGGACTCCTCATATGTAAATCCGTACTTTTTCTCCATACCCTCATATACCAGATGATCCAGATATTCCTCCGCGGTATATCCCTCCGGCACATCGAATCTCGGAACCTTCTGCTCGCCAAATACGATATTCACATTACACCGCTCTGCGATCTTATGTGTATTCTCCAGAGCCTCCAGGGCGTATGGGAACAGCTCAGCCATCTCCTCCTTTGATTTGAGGTAGAACTGACCTCCCTCATAGCGCATTCTGTTCTCGTCCTGAACCTTGTGGTTAGTCTGTATACACAGGAGAACATCATGTGCCTCCCAGTCCTCGGCATAGATGTAGTGCGAATCATTTGTCACGACCATAGGGATACCCAGTTCCTTTGACAGACGCATGATCCCCGCATTCACAGTTGCCTGCTCAGGTATTCCGTGATCCTGCATCTCCAGAAAATAGTTTTCCTCGCCAAATATATTCCTGTATCTTATCGCAGTCTCCTTCGCACCGTCATAGTCGCCCTTTCTGAGCTTTGTCGCAACCTCACCGGCAAGACAGGCGCTGAGCGCTATAATTCCCTCATGGTACTTCTCCAGCACCTCCATATCGACCCTCGGCTTATAGTAAAAGCCCTCGGTAAATCCTCTGGTCACGATCTTGGACAGATTATGATATCCCAGATCATTCTCCGCCAGAAGGACGAGGTGATAATATCTGTCATCGCCCTTTCCAACTTCCCTGTCAAATCGTGATCCCGGACTGACATACACCTCACATCCGAGAATAGGTTTTATCCCCTCTCTGAGACAAGTCTCATAGAACTCTATAACACCGTACATGACGCCGTGATCCGTTATTGCGAGGGAATCATATCCCAGTTCCTTTGCCCTGCGCACAAGTCCGTCTATCTTCGCCGCACCGTCCAGCAGACTGTAGCCTGTATGCACATGCAGATGTGTAAACTCCATATGTCTCCTCCTTATTTGTTATGCAGTATCTCCCGCCTTATATAGTCAAATGTATAATCTTCGCCCTTCTCAGCCAGAGTCGTTAGCATGTCCTCCAGCAGATCCGCCGATTCAGGGTGCAGATGATGTCTGGATCTGCCCCTCAGATAATACTCAAGCGGAAATGAATCCGTATACTTATCACCATTATAATTCTTGCTGGCAGCCACCCTGTCGCAGAACATCTCCACAACGTACTTCTCCGGCATGCGCATTCCCACCAGCTCCACACAGTTCCTGTCAACACTGTAGTCTACCCAGTATTCCAGATGGTGCTTGTTTCTTCCCTTGTGGTGCAGCCATGCGCTTGAATACCCCTTGCTCTCGCGCTCCGCATCATTCGGGCTTCTTGTTCCCTGATAATACTTTGCCCCGACTGAGAACTCAGTCCACGAATACTTTGACAGATCGTGCACAAGCCCCTGCCAGTATAATCCGCACTTAAAGCAGTTATGCATGACCATTCTCTTATGTCTGTTTATGGTTTTCAAATGTCTGTACCATTTTGGAGCATCCATATCATCCCGTCCTTTCCCACTGAGTACAAAAGGCTGCCGCAAAAACTTTTGCAGGCAGCCTTCCTCAATATTGAAGCCGAAAAAGGGACTCGAACCCTCGACCCACGCATTACGAATGCGTTGCTCTACCAACTGAGCTATTTCGGCATCTATAAATTACTACCATACGCTATCGGTTAGAAACACCAGATACCATATAGCGGTATATTTACCAATCCTTTATCGACAAACATGTCATCTGTAGATATCCTCACTGAAGTCTGATTGTCATATCTCTGTTTGAATACTCTGGAGCTCTGGGCCTTGGTGTGCGGACTTGTCTGAACATCCACTGGAATGACCTCTCCATCGCCCTCATACACGAAATCAACCTTCGCTGTGGCAGATGAGATCCAGAAATACAGATCTCCAATACTCCTGTTCACATACAGCTCTGCAAGAGCGTACTGCTCTGCTATAACTCCATCCATCATATCAAGAACGTTGTCTGTGTCAATGTCCTGAACAAGTATTCCAGCCATGATCCTGAGCAGACCATGATCAAGATGATACAGCTCAAATGACTTGTCATCCTTCTGGTTTGCCAGAGGAAGCACTCCATTCCTAACTCTGTACACCTGACGCACAACACCCATCCTGACGATCTGATCAACTGACGCCTCGTACTCCCTGGCACGAGCCTTCGGATCAACGTATCCATACATGAACTTCTTGTTCTCCTTGGTAAGCTGAACCGGAATACTGTTCCATATCGCCATGACCTTGGTAAGATATCTCTTCGGAGTGGAGTTTATCAGATATTCAGTAGTTCTGTCAAGTATAGACTTCAAAACCACATCAACTCTTCTGAGATCTCCTGTCTTATAATATTCATCCACCGCCTCCGGCATTCCTCCGGTCACGAAGAAAGTCTCAAGCATTGTCTGGACGCTGTCCCTGACCTCATCCGGCATCGGTGTGATCTTCTGGTTCTCTATAAATGCACAGAGCTTTCTGCCCTTTCCCGCTTTCAGAAATTCCTCAAAGTTCATAGGCATCATCTCATATACGCATATGTCATCCTGGCACTCTTCCTCTCCCGGGATTGGTCCACAGGATGTCGCAATGACACAGATCCTGCAGTCAGTATTGTATCTGCTATACTCAACAAGGTTGCCGAGCAGTCCCACACAGTTCTGCGCATTGTCAAATATAAGAAGCTTATCCTTGAAATCATACTTGTCAAGCGACGTTGTAAGCTTGGCATGAAGCTTCTCCGGCCTCCTCTCCTTTGCTGCATATGCGGCAAAGTCCGGATACTTGTCCATATCTATTATTATATGATCCTCAAAAAATCCCATGGCAAAATCAGCCACAGCCCATGTCTTGCCAACAAACTTGCCACCACGGACAACTGCAATCTTATCCGCTCCGGTCTCATACCATGTTGCAAGGTCATTCATAACATTTCTAAACAAGCATCTCACCTCGATTCGACCACTTTTTCCAAATCTATTATAGGATACCACTAAAAATTTGCAATGTAAATAGTTAAACCCATATCATTGCACTCTCTGATTTTTTATCACTTTATACTATTCATACAGGAATTTTTCCCTGAAATACGTCTTAAGTGCTGGTTCATCGATATCCATGTACTTCATCACAACCTCATACAGGAACTCCTTATAATATTCCCAGTCTTTTCCCGACATATCCAGCTCCTGTACATCCTCATAGAATATCTCTCCAAGCTTATTGCGAAGTCTTATAGTCGCTACATATAAGTTGATATTACCATTTGCATTCTCTGACTTCATCACATCCACCGTCATGTCTCCATACTTCAGATGGGTCTCTCCACGCATGATCCTTACTTCCTTCTCAATGCGCGAAAGGCACTTCTCCTCCACCATATCCCGCAGGAAATACCCACGATTTTCAAACAGATATTTCTTTATGGACATGAGAATGATCTCATTCTGAGAATAACCGGTATAATCAGATAATCTCTCCAAATCCCTAGCCATTCTGGAATCCATTCTCAAAGGCTTGCTCGTGAGCTCTCTCTTGTTAAGTCCCGGCATAATATGCTCCCTTTCTCTATCCCTATGGGGTAAAAAACCCGGAGGAGATATGTCCTCCGGGATCATTCTGATCTAATTGATATCCTGTTGTATTACTCACCCTTGCCGATTGACAGGAATCCACTCTCATTAGCCTTCAGCAGGAATGCAAGACCGATATTCTTCTTGCCCTCCTCTGTCGCCTTGTAGATCTCACCTGTCTCAACAAGAGACTTGGCTATTGCAACTACGACATCCTTGAACTGCATCATCTGACGTCTGTCCTTAGAACTCAACTTAAATATGTACTGGTTCTTGGAGCTTATCAGAAGGATGCTGAATGTATGTACGTTATCCTTTGAAGCCCTTATTGCAGATCCGATCATTCTTGAGTTGGCAATGATGACATCCGCATTCTCATCAGGCAGATACTCTGAAACTATCAGCTTGTAGATCTTCAGGTAATCCTGCTCTGCCGTAGCATTGACAGGCATCTCGGCAACTGCAAACTCAACGACTGAATCAGCCATCTTTATAGTACCGCCATCATCGTTGATGACTGCGTTACATTCCTTTGGAACACAGAGTCTGAAGAACTTGTTCTCCACAACTTTCTGTCCCTTGGCAGGTTCTCTGAGTATGAGATCTACATAGTTCATCTCCAGCTTGTTCATCGCAACTATCGCTGACTCATCGCCGGTCTCAGCAAGATCGATAAGAGCGTCGTACAGGCTCCATATCTGCTGGGTAGTTGTAGGCACAAGTCCGATAAGCTTCTCTATAGCCGGAACATATCCCATACTTGCATTCTCTATGTACAGCTTGACCGCCTCATCGCTGGCCAGGCCCTTCTCAACCTTGTAATTAATAACCTTAAATAAGTTCTCCTTATCCCAGTCATCGAAGTTCGCATTGAACGCCTTCTCGAAATACTTGATACTCTTGATCTCGCCCTTGTAGTTATCCTGCTTCTCCTGTACCTGATAGATTCTTCCGAGCTCATATCCGGCACGGGCGCTTCCAAGACCAAGTGCCTCAAGATAAGCCTTCTCAATCTCATATGGTGTTGCAATGTAGAAGATCTGTCTCTGCTTCATCATGGCTATCTTGATAGCCGCTGACTCGCTTCCGGCCTCCACTGCACGCTCCCACTTCTCAACAGCCGTCTGAAGGTCCTCTCCCTTGAGATCCTCAAGATCCTTGATATAGCCCTCAGCCTCCTGAATACCGTTCTCTCTGGCCTTCTTGAAGTAAGACAGTGCCTTGACTCCGTCTCTCTTCGTTCTGAGCAGACCGTAATAATATATTCTTCCAAGATAGAATGCAACTCTCTTGTGTCCAAGACGCTCTGCATTCTCATACCAGTTAACTGCCTTCACATAATCCTTGAGCTGCTGGTCATATACGATTCCAAGAAGGAATGCAAGCTCAGGATCCTTAGTTGCCTCAAACAACTGCTTTGCATAACTTATAGTCTTCTCAACATCCCTGTATGGGCTGTCCTCATCGTAGTACAGCTCTATCAGAAGGTAACTTGCCTTTATGCTTCCAAGCTTAAGAGCCTGCTTTGCGGCTCTCATGGCGCCCTCATAATCCTCAAGGTAGTAGCAGTATATAGCCTCGTTATAATACTGCATATCCTTTCTGTTGGCACTGTGGTCACTGGCCAGCGTAGGATCTACAAACGCAAATGAGTTGGCTGTCTCAAATATGATCTCCTCGTACTGCTCTATGATCTCCATTGTAGCACACACGAATCTCATACATGCCAGTCTACGTCCATGATAGAAGGCAAATGACACGATTCCCTTCTCCATGTCCTTGTGATAGTAAGTTGTACATATTCCATCTGCATACTCTGTGACATACGCCTTGAGCTGCAGCTCTTCGTCAAACGCATCGTTACAGTATCTCAGGTAATTCTCAAGAGTCATCTTGGAATCCTTTGGCACACTGTCATAATATACATACATTGCAAAATCCTTATATGTAAGACTTGGTGCGTAATACTCCTCACCTGTTGACTCGTTGATCGTCTTCACCCAGCCCTTTGGAAGCTTGTGGATGAATCCCTCAACCTGATCATGTACATATGTGTACTGATACTGAAGTCTTGAAGCCTCGATAACCTTGTAACGTGGCTCCTTTCCCTTTGCCTTTCTGGCCTCTGCTATATCCGTGTACAGCTTGTCCTTCTCCTCGAACTCAAGGCTGTCACCGTGGGTACTAATGTACTCAACTCTCTCGTATGAAGCCTTCGCCTTGGCATCGCCGGTATCAGCGAGTTTCTTGTACCACATCATGGCCTTGTCCAGATCGATAGGTACGACATAATCACTCTTGTTGCCATACTCATCCACTCTGTTAAGTCCGCTCTCATATATCGAACCAAGGCTCATATACGCTGCCTTTATACCGTAATCTGTGGCTGCAAGCTCATAATACTTGATGGCCTTTGAGAAGTTCTGGACTTCCAGAAGCATCTTGGCAAGCTTGAATATAACATCGCCGTCATGGTTCTGATTCACATACTTCTCGTAATACTTGGTAGCCTTGTTCAGATTCACATCCACAACTGCGTTGCGGTACTTTCCCTTCTCATAAAACTCTGCAAGTGCAAGAAGAGCATCATCCCCATATGACTTATACTGCGCATCCATTATTCCTATGTCTGCAACCTGTTCAAGTATGTTTACTGATTCCTCAGCATCTCCGTTGTCCATAAGGTTCATGGCTTTGTTGAACTGGAGCTCCACATTGTTGACCGGTTCCTTCTTTTTGGAAAATCTGGATACGAATGGTATCTTCTTTAATAATCCGTCAAAAAATCCCATATCCTGTTCCTCCGACAAATGTCCATTGATAAATTTATTTTACCACATACACATCCGAGGTGCAATAAATCATCCAAATTACTTATTGTTTTTTGTCAGATATTCTGAAAGTGCATTGACTGCTGCCTCTTCGTCGGCGCCGTCTGCAACTATAGTGAGCTCACTGCCATTCTCGAAGCTCATGCTCATCATACCCATAATGCTCTTAGCATTGATTCTCTTATCTCCGGTAACAAGGTGAACCTTGCTGTCATACTGACTTGCAACCTGTACAAGAACTGCAACAGGTCTTTCCTCTGCCTCTCCCATCATTGATACAACAACTGTCTTTTCGATCATTACATCCTCCTTGGGCTCATCAACAGCCCCGCATTTCTTCTGCGATCTCACTTATTTTTCTTAATCTATGATTAACCCCCGACTTACCGATCGGCGGCGTCATCATCTCACCAAGCTCCTTAAGGGAAGCATCCTCATTCTCCAGTCTGGCAAGCGCCAGCTCCTGAAGGTTATCGGGCAGATATCCTATGCCCTTTGTCTCTATTATGTAATTAATGTCATTCATCTGCTTTACGGCAGCGCTCACGGTCTTGTTGAGGTTTGCAGCCTCACAGTTGACCCTGCGGTTGATATTGTTACGGATATCCTTCCTGATCCTTATGTTCTCCATATTCATCAGGGATATGTGTGCGCCCATTATCCCAAGCATATCAACTATCATCTCCCCATCCTTCAGATAGACGACGTAGTATTTCTTCCGCTGTATTATGCGGGCTTCCACTCCAAATCCTTTTATTATCTCCTGTATGAACTGTGCCCTTCCCTCGTTCTCGCACACCACCTCCATGTGGTAGCCCTTGTTCGGATCACTGATCGATCCCGAGGTCATGAACACTCCTTTTATATATGCTCTCCTGCAGCAATCCTGCTGAACATCCATCCTGCTGACCTTCATGAGCTGACACTGTATCAGTCCCTCATATTCATGTTCGTTTTCTATCTTCAAGGTCATCAGTATCGTATTGACAATCTCTGGAGAATTGATCTCCATCCTGTATACTCTGCTGTCAGCTCCGGTCCTTCTTACACTTGAGTCCGGAATATATCTGAACAGCCTCTTTATCAGGGAAGCTATCTCCTTTGCGATAACACTTCTCTCTGTAACTATCACCAGCCCGGCCGGTCTGCCAGCCCAATATCTCACATATGCCACCATTGAAATCATCGCAGCCAGCTCAGCTATCTGACAATGCCTCGCTCCCGGAACATTCCCTGCCAGCTCCATCTTAACGTCTGAAGAAAATGACATATTCCACCTGCTATACTATCTGTTATTACATGCTACAACTTCTTGACTATTGAATCCTTCAAAATATCCCTGTGAACTATCCTCACTGTATACTTTGACTTCTGCAAACGGGCATAGACAGCATTGGCTATCGTGACGGATCTGTGTTTTCCGCCTGTGCAGCCGATGGAAATGACCAACTGATTTTTGCCTTCCTTGATATAATTCGGTATCAAAAATGTTATCAGATCTATAAACTTTTCCAGATACTCAGGGCCCTCCTTGCAGTTCATAACATAGTCCTGTATCTCTTTGTCGTTTCCCGTTTTCTCCCTGAGTTCAAGGTCATAGTACGGATTAGGCAGAAATCTCACATCCTGAACTATATCAGAATCCCTCGGTATTCCATACTTAAAGCCAAATGACATGACCGTAATTATGAAATTCGAATACTCTTCATTCTGCACAAATATCTTGTCAAGCTCCGCCTTAAACTCTCTCACAAGGAGGTTGGTAGTATCGATTATATAATCAGCCTCCTCCTTGAGGAAGCCGATAAGCTCACGCTCCTTGTTTATTCCATCTATTATTCGCCCACCCTTGACCGAAAGAGGATGGTTTCTTCTAGTCTCTTTATAACGCTTTACCAGAGTTGCATTGGAACACTCAATGAACAGGATCTCATAATTCATGCCCTCTCTTCTGATATCCGCCAGGCACGAATTGAGTTGTGACAAAGCCCTTCCACTTCTGATATCAACACTGATAGCAACATCATCCACCTGGATCTGCTCATCATAAGCGATCTCGGCAAATCTTTTTATGAGCTGGATAGGCAGATTATCAACACAGAAAAATCCGGCATCCTCAAGCGTCTTAAGCGCCGTTGCCTTTCCTGCTCCACTCATTCCTGTCACAATAACAAATCTCATGCTCTGTTCTCCCTGTCTCACTGAATGCTAGAAATCGCCAAGCATCTTCACCTCAGGCTCCAGCATCACGCCAAACTGATCCATAACCTTCTTCTGTACATCACGGATCAGACCTGCCACATCAGCAGCGGTTGCACCGCCCCTGTTCACAACAAATCCGCAGTGCTTCTCGGACACCTGTGCTCCTCCCACAGAATATCCCCTGAGTCCTGCATCCATTATAAGTTTACCCGCAAAATATCCCTCAGGTCTCTTGAATGTAGAGCCCGCCGACGGATACTCAAGCGGCTGCTTTGTTCTTCTGGAATCCGACAATTCCTTCATTCTGTCATCTATATCCTGCTGCACACCTGCTGCCAGCTTCATGGTAACCTCAAGAACTATGAGCCCCTCAGCCTCCACAGCACTGTGTCTGTACGAAAAATCCAGTTCATCCGATGACATATCATATATATGTCCATCGGCATCCATCACCTTGACACTGGTGACAACATCCTTCATCTCACCGCCATAAGCTCCCGCATTCATATACACCGCACCGCCTATAGTACCGGGAATCCCGGAAGCAAACTCAAGACCGGTCAGCGAATTATCCCTTGCCAGTCTGCTGACTCTCACCAGCTTTGCCCCGGCCTGGGCTGTTATCACATCACCATCAACTGTTATCCCATTCATATTGTCCATTATATTGATTATCATGCCCCTGTAGCCAGCATCCGACACAAGCAGATTACTGCCATTACCAAGGACAAAATACGGTATCTCACATTTCCGACAAAGTTCTATAATCCCCACAACCTGATCTGCATCAGAAGGACTCGCAAAATAGTCGGCAGGACCGCCCACCCTGAAGGTAGTGTGTGCGCTCATCACCTCATCTGCGCTTGCATTCTTCTCTCCGGTTATCTCTCGAATACTGTTCAATATATCTAAATCTGACATGTCAACCTCATACAATCTGTCTTCTATATTTTATTCACATGTGCATGTATTTTAAAACAAAAGTAAAAGCACCCCCTGTCACAGAAAACTGCTTTTTTCTTAACATACACAATAAAAGTCTTTAATATATTGGATTTTACGGCACTATTCATCACCATTAAATTCATCATACATTAAAGACTTTTATAATTCAATATTAAAATTTAATATAAATTTACCATCTTTCGCAAAACCTTTGGATATTTTCACAAATTCTACTGGTAAATTTTACCGAAATTACATTCAGGTCAATTACCTTCCAAGCATGCTGCATGCACTTCCATAAATACCTGCATCATTGCCAAGCTGTGCAAGTGCGAACTTTGTCTGTCTGCATGCATGGAATGCATAATGCTCGAAATACTTCTTTACTGAATCTGTAAGTATGGAGCCCGCCTTTGACACGCCTCCACCGATTACAAATATCTCAGGATCAACTACACATGCTATCTGTGCAAGCGCACGACCCAGGATACGTGCCTGTGTATCAACTATCTCAAGTGCAAGCTCGTCTCCTGCCTTTGCTGCGTCAAATACATCCTTTGCAGTAACAGCCTCGAGCTCACGGAGAGTTGACTTCTTATCTGAAGCTGCCATAGCTCTGCCCGCAAGTCTTACCACGCCTGTTGCAGATGTGTACTGCTCCAGACATCCCTTGTTTCCGCATCCACATGTCTCAGTCTCTGAATCGTCAACACATATATGTCCGATCTCACCGCCGGCACCATTCACGCCGAACAGCATCTTGCCGTTGAGTATGATTCCGCCGCCAACACCTGTTCCAAGTGTTACCATTACCAGATTGCTGTGGCCCTTGCCACCGCCCTGCCACATCTCTCCGAGCGCAGCGACATTTGCGTCATTTCCAGCCTTTACAGGATATCCGACCAGCTTCTCCAGCTCGTCCTCAACATTCAGTATTCCCCATCCGAGGTTTACACACTTGAGAACCGTTCCATCCTCCTTGACAGGTCCCGGAACTCCGATTCCAACACCCTCAACATCTTCCTTTGCAAGCTTCTTGCTTTCAATAACTTCCTTTATAGAATCAGCAATGTCCGGAAGAACATTCTTTCCACCGTCCTCTGTGCGGGTCTTGATCTCCCACTTGTCGAGCAGTTCGCCCTCAACGGTAAAAAGTCCCATCTTTACTGTAGTTCCTCCAACATCAACTCCAAATACATACTTAGCCATGTTTTTTCTCCTTCCACATTCTCCGCTTTTTATTGTAATATCACGGCCGGCAGTCATCTACTGCTTGTCTCCACCGCCGTTGCCCTTCATAATATTCTGTGTAACTCTGTTGTAAAGCTCCTGAGCTGCATTGTATCCCATCTTCTTCTGTCTGTGGTTTACAGCCGCCGACTCAACTATGATCGCGATATTTCTTCCCGGTCTGATTGGTATGTTGTGACTTACCACCTTATTTCCCAGGAACTCCATATAATTGTCCTCAAGTCCGAGTCTGTCGTATTCTGTATCTTTGCTCCACTCCTCCAGGTTGATGACAAGATCGATATTCTGATCTATCTTAACGCACTCAACACCAAACAGTGATTTCACATCTATTATTCCAATTCCTCTGAGCTCAATAAAATGCCTCGTTATGTCAGGAGCTCTTCCTACAAGAGTCGCATCGCTGACCTTCTTGATCTCAACCACATCGTCCGCAACAAGTCTGTGTCCTCTCTTCAGAAGCTCCAGCGCCGCCTCCGACTTACCGATTCCGCTCTCACCCATGATCAGTACGCCCTCGCCGTATACATCGACAAGAACCGCATGCACCGATATTCTTGGAGCCAGCTCCACATGCAGCCATCTGTCCACCTCATGTACAAATGCAGATGTGACCGCATCGGATGTGAGTACCGGAACCCCGTGCTTCTTCGCCATCTCTATGATAAATGGATATGGCTCAAGACCTCGGCAGAATATAAGGCATGGCGGCTTGTATGAGAAGAACTCATCCATAATGCGCTTGTTTTCCTCCTCAGTATGCATAGCTGCCACATAGGCATGCTCAACATTACCACAAATCTGTATTCTTCCCGCATCAAAGTGTTCGAAGAATCCACCAAACTGTACTGCCGGTCTGTTCATACCCGGATCCTGGATAAGTATCTTATCCGTATCGATCTCCGGAGTATGGTTCTTGAGATCCATCTTCTCTATAAGCTGTGTAACCGTAACACTGTAAACCATATAAACCCTCTGCAACACCGAAACCGATGTTTTTCCTTTCCTAATATAGTCAATATGACTTATTTTATCGCAATTAATTATACTTATGTACGCTCTCTGTTGTCAAGCAGACATGCACAATTACACAGCCAAATATGCAACTCATTTGCGGTCTATTTATTCAGGAATCTCGCCTCATCCTGAACCATGCTGACCTCACTTCCATCCCTCGCATCTATCAGTACAAGCTGTATCGGGTAAGTGTCGGAATGATCCGAATCCAACTGTGCAAATGAGTACACAGGTATAGCCTCATACTCGCCGTCCCCTGTCTTTATCCTGAAATATGTGAGTCTCACATCGTTGAACTCCACCGAATTATATCCGGTATAATCCGCAAAGTGGCTCTCCATGACTCCCTTGAGGCTTGTCACCGCAGAATCCCAGGTGATCAGTGTCCCTGCATCCTGAATATCCCCCGCGGACTTCATCGGCCAGGTGCATGTAAATCCCGTAAGTTTCTCTCCTGTAAATGCGATACTGTATGTGGACTGCTCCGTGTAGTAGTATTTCTCTGCAGAAAACGAACCACTGTCCTCCGCCTTCTTCTGGTTTGAGATGGTGTCTATGCCAAATGCATCCGGCTGATATAGCGGCTGTCCATTCACGGACGCCTGAAATGTCACAGAGTATCCATCCTTCTCATATCCTACAACCTCTCCATACTCATCACTATATTGACGGTAAAGCTCCGACTGCGATGTTGGAACCACATCCTTAAAGCCCCATTTGTCCATGTAGTCCAGTGCTTTTACCATTCCGGCATCCTCGTCCATGCCACTCATATTGGTTTCATCATTCTGAACATCCGACGGATTACCTTCATTTGCAGTTATTAAGTCTGCGGGATCCCATGAAGTATACTCTGTGAATGTCGCACCCTTGTCCGCCATATCTTCAGGGACAGGATCCGTCACCGCAAGCTGGATAGAAAATCCCTCATCTGATATCCACGACAGATCATAAAAATACAGTATGTATTCAACTCCATCTATCTTCCCAATAAAATAATCCTTGCTATAATCCACATCGGCACCCTTATGAGCGAACAGTTCATCTCTCTGCTCCTGTGTCACACTGTCCTTCATATCATATGGATACTCGAAAACTCCATCCTCCTCGTCAAATATGCTTTTGAGTATCGTCTCCCTGTCTTCAGCTCCTATGCTGCCCATGGTGAACTTCTTCGTATACATCTTATCGGCATCCGGAGTCTTGATCTCCGACGCTTTGATGCTTGCAGACTCCAAAGTTCCGCAATTTTCAACAGGAATATCAACACTTACACTGGTCGGAATGCTGAGTGTTCTGGCAAGTCCGCCCACACTGTCATCATAATCTGCATCCTTCTCGGTGTCCCCGGACGTGTCCGTTCCGCTGCTGTATTCCTTGATATCATCGCCCTCTATGACCGCCGTGTTTGCTTCCTTTTTCTTATCCGCGCAGCCACCGCACGCCATCGCAAGGCAAACCAAAGCTGCACATATCATCCATCTTCTTTTCCTCATATTTACTCTCCTTCACCAAGATATATTGTCATATACTCATAATAACTTGCCATTGAACTGCTCGGACTTACCTGCATGTAACAATCCTCAAGCTCACTCTCGTCAACAAGGAAATACACCGTCAGCAAATGTTCTTCGCCATCCCTCTTCAGGCAGCAATAGCCATCCACGCTCTTTTCAGCAATCTCTGTGCCGTCATCTACTACATACGCAGGTACTCCATATGTCATCCGTCTTTCATAACTCGCACGAGGCTCACCATCTCCGCAATAATAATTCGTGTCAACCGGTGGCGCCAGCTTGTCCCCCGAGAGTTTTTCTCCCCTCTCAAGATCTATAACTATATAGTCATACGGATATGCTCTGTAGTCCGCTTTATATGTGATATCCACCGCAACCATCCGCAAGCTGCTGTTATTATAATCTCCCCAGCTTGTAAAGCTGTTATCTGTCGCTTCGTTCATCCTCCGACATCTGACATCCACAAAGTTTCCGTCCGTATCCACCAGACCTTTCTCCTCGAGATCTCCCACAACATAGAGCATATCCGCAGGATCTATTCCCTGGGTGTCATCGTATACGTTCACACTGTTTACCGTCATCTCTACGCCATCCACAACAAACGGCTCGTCCAATCCTATAAATGTGTACTTGTCATCCACCTGGATCGTATCAACATTATCCGGATTGTCATCATAAAATGTTGAGTCAACTCCGACCCAGTTAGATGGATCATCGCCCTCAGCATCCTTGACATTTATTCCGGTCACGATCTTGTCCAGCTCCTCATCCGTTATATCGCAGCCGATATACACAGTCAGAATAACGGACTCTTCTTTTATCGGAACGTACAGCACTCTATCAAATCCCCAATCAACTCCTCCCCTCTCAAACAACAGGTACTCATAACTTCCCGCCTGTCTGACTGTGGCATCCTCGATGCTTCGGTTTATCACAGTATTCGACTGTCCATTCCACTGGGTTGCCGCTATGGATATTCCCATATATCCTTTCCTGTCCGGGCTGTCATACTTACTTTCCTCGACCTGAACCACGCCTTCCGGCAGATAATCAAGAGTGATCTCCACGTATCTTTTGCCCGAATTTATCATGTATGAATTACCATCGCTTCCTTTCATTATGCTCTGTGTTCCATTTTCTTCTTCCTCCGCCATCCTCTTTTTCATCGCGTCCAGAGTCTCCGTGCTCTCGGTGTCATCTGCAGCTGTGGCAACACCATCGTCATTGAGCTCTATCGTTCCACTTGCATAACCACCATTCTTCTCGATCGTAAATCTATACACGCTGACCGCAGCATGGATCGATACCGGTATAAGGATCACACCACACAGCAGCAGTGCTGCAACCTTGATAAATCTCTCCATTCCTCCATGTCTTTTCCTGAGGCCTGTCGGTCTGCCGGACTCCTCCATGTCTCTCATTCCGGCGAGCAGACTTTCCTTTTTAGCTTTGTATTCTGCCGAAAATTCATGTTCAGACAGCTTGTCCATATTATCCGTATTGTCCGCGTTATCAACATTCTCCATATTCCTATTCTCCATCCAGCATCATCTCCTTCATCAGCAGTTTTCGCGCTCTCTTTACTGCGCGCTCATATTTCTTCCGGACCGCAGCCTCTGTCAGCCGCATCAGATCAGCCGTCTCTCTTACACTGAGCTGCCGCACTATCCTTAGCTGGAGCACTAGGGCATCATCATCAGATAATCTTCCAAGTATGCCTGTTATCAACTGCCTGTTCTCCACCTCATCAGCCATATTGCTCTTCACCGACGGATCGGCATGACTCCACAGGATGTTGTCTGCAAGTTCCGAGGAATCGTCATCCCCCTGCAGACTGCACACAGCCTCTTTATCTCTTTTATTTTTCCTGTACATATCAACAGCGATATTTCTTGCAGTCTTGGTTATGTACGCCGATCTCTTCTCCTCCGGCATCCTTTTTATCATATTCCTGTATCTTATGACTTTCAGAAATGTCTCCTGTACAGCCTCCTCCGCCTGCCATATATCTCCCAATACGGCATACGACAGCCTGTATAACTTCTGTTCGTACTTGTCATAATATTCTGCTATCAATTCGCTGTCTTTCTTATCATTATGCATAATTTCCCTATCCTTTTTCATGTGTTCCCCGCCATGAACACCCCTTGATATTCTGTCTTTTTGAACGTTCACTATATATAACGATTACATTATCATAAATGTGACACTTTTTCATAAAAAAAGAGGTTAAAGATTTCTCTTTAACCTCTTTTATGGGAAATATCACTATCTTCAGGCTTTATGCCTGTTCCGAATCCAAGTCTTCTTTATTCCCTGTATCCTCTTTATTCTTTTCTTCAGCTTCAGCCTCGGCTTCTAACAGTTTCGCAGCAGCTTCAGCCTCCTCCTTTGCCTTCTTCGCCTCTTCCTCGGCTTTTCGGGCGGTTTCCTCCAGTTTCTTCTCGTTGAGTCTGAATATCTTCCTCATCGTCGTACTGGTTCCGTATGCAATCGCACCAAATATGAATAAAACCCACAGGTACCATATATTCACAAATATAATAGGGTATCTCACGCATATAAATATAGGTGCAAACCATGCGATAAATACTTTTAACCATGATCCCTTATATGTGATAGCCAAAGCCAGTGAGTTTCTCACCGTGGTTCCCAGCTTATTGTTGTATCTGGCTATCAATGGGAACAAAAACGGAACAATAAGTCCCATAAATATAAGTTCTGTCACAAGAATTCCTGTGTAGAATGTAGATATGAATCCCGTCACTCTCTTGACAAGCAGGAATTCAAAATACATTACAAATATCGCAAGCAGAATAAAGAAATACGCTATGGTCGACTGTTTAAAGTTTCTCTTAAACTCATGGATAAATCCGGCGACAACCGTCTCTTCCTCATCCTCCTGCAGTCTTATACACATAGCATAAAGAGCTGACAGCGATGCTCCCACTGTAAATATAGGTATACAGCCAACTACAAAGCACACATTAAGTGCAAATATAGTTCCAAACGCATCCATTGCCCGTCTCAGAAGTGGTTCTTTCTCTTTTCCCCTGTCATTCTCTCTGCTCTCTTCCCTGTTGTTTGATATCTCGCTCATTCAAAATGTCCTCTTCGCTTATTGTCTCGTTAGAAAAAAAAATAATATAATGTGGGTATCGATCAACCCGAGAGTCATCGATACCTACATTATATTTAATTGATTACAATATATATTACTCCTTTACACCACCAAGTGCAACACCTGCAATAATATACTTAGAAAGGAAGAAGTACATTACGAGAATTGGAAGAACTGTTGTGAAAAGTCCACAATAGATCTGACCCCAATCTCTTGACTTATCATTTGCCTTTAACGCCTGAACGTACATTGGCATTGTCTGCTTCTTTCTCTCTGTAGCAAGTATGATAGAAGGTGTATACAGGTTATTCCATGATGCAACGAATCCGAAGATTGCCTGAGTTGCCATAGCCGGCTTCAGAAGAGGAAGTACGATCGTGTTGAACGTATGAATTTCTCCTGATCCATCAATTCTGGCAGCCTCTACGATCTCTGTCGAGAGACCTGTCTCCATGTACTGCTTCATAAAGTAAACAGTTGTTGGTGCTGCGATCGCTGGAATGATCATTGCAAGATATGAACCATAAATATGTGTGAGGTTACATACCTTGATAAAACCTACGATAGATACCTGCTGAGGAATCATCATGATAGCATATATGAAGCCCCATGCAAACTTCTTTGCCTTGAAATTGTAAACTGTAACTGCGTAAGCTGTCAGAGAACCGAAGTAGATCTGAAGAGCTGTTGCAGGTACTGTGATAATCAATGAATTGAGCATAGCCTGAAGTACGTTTACTCCACTCGTCTTAGCACTACCCTCTAAAAGTCCCTTGAAGTTAGTGATGAACTGTGATCCAGGAACAAGCTTTATTCCTGTAAGAATATCACTGGACTTAAGTGTTGAGTTTATTACCAAAATATAAAACGGTATGATTGACAGGAAACAAAGTATGATACAAATGACATATCTAAAAACTCTCGTTCCTGTTGCTTTTGATTCTGTCTGATCCAACTTTGTTCACCTACTTTCCTTGTTTTGCTGTTTTCTCTGATGTCAGCTTATAGAACAGTAAGCTTATTATCAATGTGAATGCGAAAAGCATTACTGAGTAAGCTGCAGCTTTACCATAATCCTGTGTAGGACCTGCACTTACATACTTCTTGATAAGCATAACTACTGTTGTTGTAGAATTGACATCTGATCCACCTACTCTTACAACTGGGTTACCTTCGTTGAACAGCTGTGGAATATCGTACATCTGCAGACCACCGATAGCTGATGTTACGAGTGTGTACTGTAAGATCGGCTTGAGCAGTGGAAGTGTTATTTTGAAGAACTGCTGCTTTGATGTAGCACCATCAACACTGGCTGCCTCGTAAAGTGATGGATTGATACCGAGAATACCTGCACAAAGGACAATCATTGTATTACCATACCACATCCAGAACTGGATAAAAGCAATGATTATAAGTGATGCCCAGCCGTGATTCAGGATACCACCATCATCACACCATCCCCAACTTCTGAACAGGCTCGTGATAGGTCCCTGAACCTCGAACATACTGTAGAAGAGAACGGCGATTGTAGCTGCTGTAATGATGTTAGGCATGTACATGATTACCTTGAATGCACCCTGACCCTTTAACTTAACCTTGATGTCTGTGAACCAGGCAGCAAGAACAAGTGCGAGAAGGATCTGAGGGATGAAGTTTACTATCCACAGAACAACTGTTATAGCAAGTGCCTGCCAGAACTCACTTCCGGTCTTTGCAAACACATAATTGGTAAAGTTACCGAGTCCTACGCTTGTTGTCACATATCTACCATTCTTAGCTGAGTAGACAAGTGAATTGTAGAACGTATAGATAAGTGGATACAGCTGAAAGATAAGGAAAACAAGGAAGAACGGAATGAGGAACATCAAACCATACTTGCCGTATTCAACTGTCTTGTTCTTTTTCATAGTGTGATACGCCCCCCTTAAAATATTGGTCTATAGTACACACGCACCAGCAACTTTCATTACTGATGCGTGCATTTTGTTACTTTATAGTTTTATCCTTTATTTTAGGGATAGATTACTTTGAGATACCAAGCTCTGAAGCACACTTGTCCTCGATGTACTTAACAGCATCATCAACTGATGTGTATGTACCTGAGTTGTAAGCTGTAGCTGCCTCATCGATGAATCCCTTGATTGAAGCGTCATTGTATGTTACGTTGCTGAGGTTGATTCCCTCTGCTGCTGCTGCCCATACCTCGATTGGGTTCTGTCCGCCAAGGAATTTCTGAGCTGCATTGTCGCTTGAAAGCTCACCATTGATAAGTCTCTCGTTAGCTGCCTTGTTGTTTACACAGTCACCTGTCTTGTTTGTGATCTCAACACCAACATCTGGATCACATGTTAACTCGTAAAGAAGGAATGCACAAAGCTCTGGGTTTGGTGTATCCTTACCAACCATTACGTATGTACCGCCCCAGTGGTATGATGTAGGGCCTGTAACAGCTCCCCAGTTACCATCTACAGCGCCGTTACCCTGCATTGAACCGATGAACCAAGGACATCCGAAGTAGCAGAATACCTTTGAATCATTTGTCATATCAGCAGCCCATGATGAATCCCAAAGGGCTGTGTTGTTTGAATATCCACCATCATAGATCTTCTTACCTGTCTCAAGGTACTCTGTAACTGCACCATCAAGTGTAAGCTTCTCTGATGAACCGTCATCTGTTACCCAAGGCTGTGACTGAGTATCCCAGATAGCGTACTTAACATCTGAAGGACCAGATACGATCTTGTATCCAGCATCCTTTAACTTGTCTGCTGTCTCGAAGAACTTGTCCCAATCAGCAAGAGCTGCCTGAACTGTCTCAGGATCATCTGATCCAAGAACTTCCTTAGCAATGTCTCTTCTGTAGAATACAGAACCTGCTGTAGCCTGCCATGTAACGCACTTAAGCTGTCCATCTTTTGTTCCATACTGCTTAGCGAAGTCGTATGAATTAGCCATAACATCATCTGTGAATCCAAGATCTGTAAGGTTTGCTGTTGCGTCTGTCTCTGACCAGTACTTAGCTACATCGTTATCAGCTGGGATAAGTGAAGGATACTTGTCTCCACTTTTAAGAGCTGTGTCGATAGCTGTCTTGTACTCATCTGATGTTCCACCAACACCAAGTGTTACGAACTCAACATAATCCTTGTACTCTGGGAACTTGTCAAGAACGACGTTCATCTTCTTTGAGAAATCCTCATCCCATGAGTAAGCGTAGATCTTCTTGCTGTCATCCCAGCCATCTGTGCTAGGTGCTGCAATTGCTCCTGTTGCTGAAGCGTCTGCCTCTGTTGCCTCTGTAGCATCATCTGATGCTGCGTCTGTTGCCTCTGTTGCCTCTGTCTTAGCCTCTGTCTTAGCCTCTGTTGTAGCATCATCATTTCCGCCACATGCAACGAGTGATAATCCCATTGCCATAGCTAATGAAAGTGCTAACGCCTTTTTGATTTTTCTCACAAAAAAACCCTCCTTTTAAATATGTGTGCTATTCCAATGTTATGCTCTAAAATCGCCTTATCGAGCATATCCGGAATGCCGTGTCATGCTTTTCCATGACCTCTGTTGTGATTTTATTGACAACGTCCTTGTCAACATAGGCTTATTATAGGGCATATTATCTAATTTGGCAACCCCTTTTTTGAGTTTTTTTATCTTTTTTGCACATTTGCCTTTTTTTAAGCTTAAAAAATAACTAATTAAACTTTATCTATAAGGCGTGTATTTTATCATTTTTGTCAAATAGCCTATTTTTCGTACATTCCGTGCGCCTTTCCGGCTAATATGGCAACTGTACTTTATATATATAAAACAGCTTATTTACAGGGTTTTCTTTTAGTCATTATGTATAGTGCATGCAAAACCGATCTGTTTTATTGTGCAATTTTAAATTTTAGACTTTTTTCACTATTGGAGGGGTTCTGTTCTCCTCTTCTATATGTTAGTATACTATTATTAAATATATTTGACGCGGAAGACCGGACGCCCTCCGGCTCTTTTCGTGCAGAGGAGTTTTGAATGAGCAAAAAAGATAATACACAGGAAGAGGTGCTGGAAAGCACACAGAAGGATGCCCCGGATGACATTTTGATCCAGCCAAGGGGTGTCAAGCGTGAGGTGGCCGACGGTTTCTCAGATCCTAGATCTGCAGCGCCCAAAGCGGACCTTGCGACCGAAAACAGTCTTGAGCTTCACGCCATGACGAGATCAGAGCGCCGCAGATACAGACGGGCGCAAAAAAAGGCTGAGACAGCGGACATGACACGCTCACAGCGTTTTCATTATTTTATAGACTGCAACAAATGGAAGATCATAGGAATACTGATGATCGTAGTGTCACTGGCCTGGATCTCACTGGCGGTATATTCCAATACCCGGCCGACGGTATTTGCATATGCGGTGGTCAACAGTCCTGATCCATGGAGCGTGGACACATCCGTTATAGACGACTATAAGAGCTACTATAATTATAAAGACTCGGACAAGATTAAATATATGCAGAACCTGCATTACGATCCGACTACATTTGACGCTGACTACGATGCAAATGGAACGGAATACTCTTCCTTCCCGCTGCTGTGCGAGGACAATGTATATGATGTGCTGATATCCGACAAGGCCGGAGTTGAGTGCTGCAGTTGGATAAATCTGATACATCCGCTTGATACATATGATGGCACTCTCAAAACTCTCTTCGAGGGAGAGCTCAAGGATCGTGTAGTAACGGCGCAGGATTCCGCAAATCACACTTCCGCATACGCAATAAACATCAGCGGAACGGATTTTGCCAACCGCATGAACCTGGGATACAACGATGTGTATCTCTCATTCCCGGGCAACAGCGAGGAGAATGTTGACCACATTATCAAGCTGTTGAATTACATTTTTGATCTTGGTATAGAATAAGAAAAAATGGCTGTGACATATTGTTGTGTCACAGCCATTTTTTCTGTCATGATCTGTATTCAGGTGATCATATATCAATATATCAGTCCTCAGAATCCATATTCATAACCTGTCTCTTTCTTGCAAGCTCGTCATTAGCAAGATACTCATCATATGTAGTCTGCTTGTCTATGAGACCGGTGTTTGTTATCTCTATAATTCTATTGGCTGTTGTCTGTACAAACTGGTGATCCTGTGAGGAGAACAATACGACTCCAGGGAACTTGATAAGTCCGTTGTTGAGCGCTGTGATCGACTCCATATCCAGATGGTTTGTAGGCTCATCAAGAATCAGGGTGTTTGACCCCATGATCATCAGCTTGGACAGAAGACATCTTACCTTCTCTCCTCCAGAGAGGACTTTGACCTTCTTAACTCCATCCTCACCTGCAAAGAGCATTCTTCCAAGGAAACCTCTTACATATGTGGCATCCTTCTCATCTGAATACTGAGTGAGCCAGTCTACTATCACAAGGTCGTTGTCGAACTCCTTGGTGTTGTCCTTAGGGAAATATCCCTGTGAAGTTGTAACACCCCACTTGTAACTTCCCTCATCAGGCTCCTCCTCGCCTGCAAGTATCTTAAAGAGCATGGTTGTTGACTTTGTATTTGGTCCTACAAATGCTATCTTGTCGTCATGTCCAACTGTGAATGAGATATCATCTAGAAGCTTCTCACCGTCAACTGTCTTAGAAATATGTGACACGGTAAGCACTTCATTTCCAATCTCTCTCTTAGGTCTGAAATCGATATATGGGTACTTTCTGCTCGATGGCTTAATATCATCCAGTTCGATCTTCTCAAGAGCACGCTTACGTGATGTCGCCTGCTTGGACTTTGAAGCATTTGCCGAGAATCTCTGAATGAACTCCTGGAGCTCTTTGATCTTCTCTTCCTTCTTCTTGTTGGCTTCCTTCATCTGCTTGATCATAAGCTGACTTGACTCGTACCAGAAGTCATAGTTACCTGCGTAAAGCTGGATCTTGCTGTAATCTATATCTGCTATATGGGTACATACCTTGTTCAGGAAATATCTGTCATGCGATACAACGATAACCGTGTTCTCAAAGTTGATGAGAAATTCCTCAAGCCATGCGATGGCATCCATATCAAGGTGGTTTGTAGGCTCATCCAGAAGAAGTACATCCGGATTGCCAAAAAGGGCCTGGGCAAGAAGCACCTTGACCTTGAGTCCACCATCCAGATCCTTCATCAGGCTGTAGTGATACTCTGTGCCTACACCAAGGCCATTCAAAAGTGTTGAGGCATCTGACTCAGCCTCCCAGCCGTTCATCTCAGCAAATTCAGCCTCAAGCTCTGCAGCCTTGACTCCATCCTCGTCTGAGAAGTCCTCCTTCATATATATAGCATCTTTTTCCTTCATTATCTCATACAGACGCTTGTTACCCATGATTACTGTGTCAAGCACCTGGTACTCATCGTATTTGTAGTGATCCTGCTGGAGAACTGAAAGTCTCTCTCCATCATTCATGGTCACATCACCCTTTGACGGCTCTATCTCTCCTGACAGGATCTTCAGGAAAGTTGACTTGCCGGCACCATTTGCACCGATCAGTCCATAACAGTTACCCTCTGTAAATTTGATATTTACATCCTCAAATAAAGCCTTCTTACCAAATCTCAATGTTACGTTATTCGCACTAATCATCGACGTATATACCTTTCACTATTTACTCTGTCTGCACACGCAAACGCCTCCATTTTCAGTGATTAAGTATATCAATACATGTCAGATGTGTCAACTTTACTTTATGTACAGAGCGGCGCTTTTCCTGCCCCGCTCCACTCTTCCATTCTGATATCCTTTACCAGAAATTTCTGGCTGCCAGCTAGAGATTCTTGACTATAGGATCATACAGATCAAGCTCACAGTACTCTGTGTCTGTAAAATGATCGCAGTTAAGACAACTCTTACCCGTCACATCGTTTGAAAGACCCTTACAAGAACACTTCTTCTCATACGCACTGCATCTCTCTGCAACTTCTTTGTAGGTTTCTGTTGAACTTCTCATGATGTTCTCTCCTTTTTGCTATGCATTTTTCTGCTGCCTTATTATTGTGTGTCTTTTTCTGCTTTTTATTCCCCATTTCATTCTTCGCTGATTCTTTGCCACATCAAGGTATGGATTCTTGACAATATGCTATATATTAAGTACAATCAGAATTAAAAATTTTTTAAATGATTGGAGATGAAATCTTGGACGCAGGTTCCATAATAAACATTATCATTCTGGTGGTGCTGATCGCACTGTCCGCATTCTTTTCTTCAGCTGAAACAGCACTCACAACGGTGAGTAAATTCTCGCTCAGGTCTCTTGCAGACAACGGCAACAAGCGGGCCTCACGGGTTCTCAAGGTCACAGAGAATTCAAGCAAGCTGATAAGCACTATTCTTATAGGAAATAACATTGTCAACATATCAGCATCTTCTCTCACGACCACATTCGTAACAAAGGCATTTGGAAGCTCTGCTGTCGGTATTGCAACCGGAGCCCTGACACTGATCGTTCTCCTCTTCGGAGAAATCACACCAAAGACCCTGGCTCAGCGTTATAACCTGAAGATATCGCTGTTATACATTGACATAATCCAGTTCCTTATGATAGTGCTCACACCTGTGATATTCATAGTGAATAAGATCGCTGATTTTATATTCTGGATCATAAGGCTCGACAAGGACGGCGGGAACCAGAAGATGACCGAGGATGAACTCATAAGCATGGTGAACGTCAGTGAGGAGGAAGGCGTCATCGAGGACAAAGAGAAGGAAATGATAACCAATGTGGTGGACTTCGGAGATTCCATTGCAAGAGATGTCATGATCCCAAGAGCAGATATGACCATCGCCTCTGTTGATATGGCTTATGATGATCTGCTGAAGCTCTACATGGAAGTACCGTATACGAGAATTCCTGTATATGAGGACTCCAGAGATAACGTGATCGGTATCCTTCATGTTAAGGATCTCTTCTTCTACAAGGCAACCCATGATATCAATAATTTCAGCGTTCGTAACATCATGAGAAAGCCACTGTATGTATATGAATATCAGAAGACCAATGATCTTCTGCACTCCATGAAGTCGGATTCCAATACCATGGCCATCGTGCTCGATGAGTACGGAATCTGCATAGGACTTATTACCATTGAGGATCTCATTGAGGAAATCATCGGAGACATCAAGGATGAGTACGACACGGAGGAACACAACAACATCATCAAGGTTGACGACACCCACTACAACGTCGATGGCTCCATCAAGCTGGATGATCTGAATGATGCACTGAATCTAAAGATAGAATCAGAGGACTACGACTCCCTCGGCGGTTACATAACCGAGCTGCTGGATCACATTCCAGCCAAGGGCGAGTCCGTCACCGACATCTCATGCATCTACAAGGTACTTGAGATGGACAAAAAGCGAGTCGCCAGAGTGCTTATCACGCTGGCTCCGCAGGAGCCAGGCGACGCCGATGGCGAGTAAGCCAGCGCCGGGTGGCGGGGTTATGCGCAAACAGACATTTTCGTTGAAAAAGATACAATTTTGTGATATTTGTCGAAGGAATTTACGAAAAGCACACAGGCTTGCGAAAGCTTGTGTGCTTTTCTCTTTTTTCGGCTCAAAAAGATACAATCGTCAAGCTTGCAGCCAGCTAGCGTCCTGAGCATTCTCTTTCCTCTTGATTTTTTAACAAATTAATACGTTTTATAGTAAAACAACCTTGTAATGTAGTTTTGAATACTATATAATATGTCGTGTTGATTCAAAATCAACTGTTTATATGCGGTATTACACACTGCATAAACAACACATACTGCACAAAACAGCACATGCTGCGTAAACAATGCATACTGCATACACAGCACGTACAACTGTTGGAATATGTCAATTTGTGAACGGTATTTATGAACAGCATTTTCGCACAGCAGCTCCTGTGTGTGCTCCAATTAATATAAGAGGTGTCTATATGGATAAAAAGACAAATATTAAAGACATAATATCAATGGCCGGTGGCCTTGATTATATAAACCCTAAGGATATTCCTTCCATTGACCTGTACATGGATCAGTTGACCACCTTCATGGAGGATCAGCTTGGAAAGAACAGGCGCAATGACGAGGACAAGGTGATGACCAAGACCATGATCAACAACTACACGAAGAACAATCTTCTGCCATCGCCTAACAAGAAGAGATATTCTAAGCAGCACCTTATACTGCTCATTTATATATACTACCTGAAGAACATGCTCAGCATCAACGATATACAGACTCTGCTTGAGCCTCTTATAGATGGTTATTTTGATTCCAACAAGGACGGAAAGGATATTTCTGATATATACGCCCACTTGTATGAGCATCTATCCCAGCATTACGGTGACATCATCAAGGATATCGTGAGAACAGCCAACAAGGCTGATGCCATGTACGATCCTGAGAAGGACTCCTATCTCCACGATCTCAGCATGATCTCACTTCTCTCAGTTGATATATATGCCAAGAAGAAATATGTGGAGCATCTGGTAGACAAGCTCAGACAGGAATCTGAGGAAGATGCCAAGGCGAAGGCTAAAGCCCAGGCACAGAAAGCCAGAGAGCAGGCAGCAACCAAAGCCGCAAAGGCTAAGCAGCCACAGGCAAACGCCGCAGCCGAGGGCAAGAAAAAATAGTCAGCTTACGCACAAGCAACAAGTATTGCGACCAGATTTCACAGGACTCCAGCCTGTAACACAAAATAAAACCCCTGAACGATTACATTTTATCGTTCAGGGGTTTTGTCTGACTACTTGTCGGTTTTCTCGTTGCTCTGCTTGTCATTCTGCTGGAAGCTCTTCATTCTTGAAAATACAAGCTCATATCCGTCCTTGCCATAATTCAGGGATCTGTTGACCCTGCTTATCGTGGCTGTGGACGCTCCGGTCTTCTCCGCAACCTCCAGATATGTGTTGTCTTCCTTCAGCATCTTGGCCACTGCAAAACGCTGTGCTATAGATAACAGTTCATTCACCGTGCATACATCCTCAAAGAAATTAAAGCACTCCTCTTCTGTCTCCAATGTAAGTATTGCCTCAAACAGATCCTGTACTGCCTCTGTATGTACTGTTTTTCCCATGTCTAAGCTCCTTTTTGACTTTCACGACTTTAGCGTGATAAAGTAATATATACTATATACCACTTTCTTATAATTTGCAATCTTTTTTGATCCAGACTGAAAGGCCTCTTCTGTTGACATAGAACTCGCCACAGCCCTCGTCATCTATCTTGATGTCATACTTGGCATTACCCATGACATCTGCAAAATGTGCTCCCGCAAACTGTCTGCCCACATACATTCTCTTGGTGCCGCCCATTCCATCAGACATGACAACCGCAAGTCCTGAATCCTTGTGCTCCTCGTCGCCCTCTCTGGTCCATCCAACAACCTCGCTGTGATCAAAGTAGTCGTGCTGAGTTCCGTATGCATATTTCTTTCTGAGCTTGAGCAGCTTATTCAGTATCGTCTTCTTCGACTTTACCTTAACCTGTGGTATTCCCGCATAGTCGCCGATATACAGACACGGATAGCCCTGCTCTCTGAGCAGTATGACCGCATACGCCAGAGGCTTGAACCAATCCTCAACGTACGATTCCAGGACTCCTCCGACCTGGGATTCGTGGTTATCTACAAATGTAACAGCCTTCTCCGGATTGCTCATCATAAGTGAACCCTTAAGCAGATCTGCCATGTTATACTCTCCATCTGCCACAGATGCATCGTGGAAATTGAAGTGCAATGGCACATCGAACATGGATGCCTCATTGTCTGTGGCCTTGATATAGCCATTCAGATATTCTGTATTCCAGTGCCAGAAATCACCGACAGCAAATATGTCCTTATGTACATATTCCGGAGCCTCATCTGTGCCCTTCTTCTTAGCGGCTACAGGGACATCAGATGTCGCTTCAATAAAATCCTTCACAAACCATGCAGGGATAGCCTCCGCCTCCTGGAATCTGAATCCGTCCACATCAGTGGTCTTCTCGTACCACTGAGCCCACGCCATGAGCTCGTCATACACTTCCTGATTGTAGAAATCAATCTCGCTTCCAATTATATAGTCATACTTGGAATATTCCTTGTCCGCCTCGTCATAATCCTTGCCCTCAAGAGCGCACACACGCTTCTTGAATTCTTCCTGCTTCCAGTCTATTCCCGCAAAATGCTTCCAGTTCCACTTGAACTTGGAATACTTTGACTTTCTTCCAGGGAATGTAAACTTTGAAAGTGCTCCCACAGTCTTCTTATTGCCGATCATCTGTGGAATATCTTTGGTGTTGAAGTCGGCTGCTGTAACCTTCTCTATCCTGTCAGCGCCGAGCTTCTGTCTGACCGCAATGTCCGCATAGACATTTATCCCCTGATCCTTCATAGCCTTTATAGCAGCTATATACTCATCCTTAGTTCCATATCTGGTTCCAACTGAACCCTTCTGGTCAAACTCTCCCAGATCATACAGATCGTACGGAGCATACCCCATATCTTCTTTGCCCTGTGCTCCCTTTGTAGCAGGCGGAAACCATACAGCCGTAGCCCCCATCTTCTTCAGAACCGCAGCGTCCTCTGCTGCCTTTTTCCATAAATCCTGGCTGTCGGTCGTATTCGCTGTAAAATACTGTACCAAAAGTCCGTTATCCTTCATCTCAATACCTCCGTTATTGGCTTTTAATCACCCTTATAAGTCATTATATCAAATCTGAATATATGAGTAAAGACCGACAAATAACAAAAAACATGCCCGCAGACTCCCCTTACCGGAGTGCCTGCAGGCATGCCAAAGACACTATGTACTGTAACGTATATATCTTGGATCACACACGCTGATCCATGCATGTATACACCACAGCTTATAGCTGTATTACATATTCTTGATTCTCTCTATAGCCTCAACTGTATTCTCATAAGTTCCGAATGCAGTAAGTCTGAAATATCCCTCACCGCTTGGTCCGAAGCCTGAGCCTGGTGTTCCGACTACATTTGCATTCTCAAGCAGATAATCGAAGAAATCCCATGATGACATGTTGTTCGGTGTCTTAAGCCAGATGTATGGCGCATTTACACCGCCTGATACAGTGTAACCCGCGTCCTTGAGTCCCTGTGAGATAACCTTTGCGTTGTTCATGTAGTATGCGATCTGAGCCTTTGTCTGAGCCTTGCCCTCGTCTGAGTACACCGCGTCTCCTGCTGCCTGAACAATGTATGGAGCGCCATTGAACTTTGTTCCATGTCTTCTTGCCCACAGGCTGTGCATTGACACGCCATCTGCATCCTTCAGATCCTTTGGAACTACAGCATAGCCAAGACGTGTTCCTGTGAATCCTGCGTTCTTAGAAAAGCTCTTGAGCTCGATAGCACATGTCTTTGCGCCCTCGCACTCATATATTGTATGAGGAACATCCTCCTCGCTGATATATGCCTCGTATGCAGCATCGTAGATGATGACTGCTCCGACCTTATTTGCGTAATCTACCCACTCCTGAAGCTGATCCTTCTTGATCGTTGCTCCTGTAGGGTTGTTTGGGAAACACAGATATATGATGTCAGGTGTCTCCTTTGGAAGCTCTGGCGCAAAGTTATTGTCCGCAAGACATGGCATGTAAATTACATCGCTCCACAACTCTGTGTTCTTGTCGTATGTTCCTGTTCTTCCTGCCATTACATTTGAATCAACATATACAGGGTATACAGGATCACATACTGCGATCTTGCTGTCTGCTGTAAATATCTCCTGGATATTTGCTGAGTCACTCTTTGCCCCGTCGCTGACAAATATCTCATCAGCAGATATGTCCACGCCTCTGTCAGCATAGTCGTTCTTTGCTATGGTGTTTCTGAGGAACTCATAGCCGAGATCAGGAGCATATCCCTTGAATGTCTCCGCAACTGCCATCTCGTCTACAGCCTTGTGAAGGCGCTCTATGATAGCCGGTGCAAGTGGCTGAGTCACATCACCGATACTGAGTCTTATAACCTTCTTGTCCGGGTGTGCTGCGCTGTACTCTCTCTGCTTTCTTCCAACTGTTGAGAAGAGATAACTTCCCGGAAGCTTTAAATAATTTTCATTTGCCTTAAACATATCTTTCCTCCTAATATATATCAGTCCAGCCTTCAAATACTTCCCTTGCCGGTCCTGTCATGTACATAGTTTCATTCTGCCTGTCGTAATCAATATCCAAAGTTCCTCCGAGCAATGAGACCTTTACCGAATCTCTCGTCCTGCCGGCAGCTATCCCCGCCGCCACAGCCGCACACGCGCCTGTACCGCACGCAAATGTCTCGCCGGAGCCGCGCTCCCACACTCGCATCCTCATATGATCTTCGTCAACGATCTGGACAAATTCTATATTTGTCCTGTTCGGGAACATGGGATGCACTTCCATCTCAGGCCCCAGAGTCTCCATCTGGCAGACATATATATCATCCACCCACACAACCGCATGGGGATTGCCCATGGATACCCGGACAAAATCCACGGTTTCATCAGGCAGAACAGCCATCTCGACAGCCGCGCCTATATCCGGTCTGCCCATATCCACACACACCGCAACCACTCTTCCATCCTGCAGAATGCATCTGAGCCGTTTTATACCCGCCTGTGTCTCCACGGTAAATTCCGTCTTCTCCGTCATTCCATGGTCGTATACATACTTGCCAAGGCATCTTATGCCATTTCCACACATCTCTGCCCTGCTGCCATCCGCATTGTATATATCCATATTAAAATCAGCCCTGGCCGAAGGTCCTATAAGTATCAGTCCGTCGCCCCCAATGCCCCTGTGCCTGTCACTGACAAGCCTGGCAAGGATCTCCGGATCATATACCTTTTCTCTGAAGCAGTTCACGTACACGTAGTCATTTCCAAGTCCTTCCATCTTCGTGAATCGCAATAGAAAGCCTCCCTCTTGATCTGTTTTAGAAACAATCTGAATTATCCAGTATCATATATGCCATCTCGACTATATTTATACCGTTATCCATGCTCTTCTTTTGCAGATATCTGTGAGCGCCCTGTTCATCATACTCAAAGTCATGCATAAGCTTGAGCTTTGCCGCCTTGATGACCTTCTTCTCTTCCTCGGTTCTCTCCTTTGGCCTGGACTTTCTCTTTTTTCTCTCCCACAGAAGATTCTCTATTGTGAGACTTACGGTATTCACAAAGTCCATGGACTTTATCGGCATAGACAGACATACCACGCCGCTATCCCGGACTTCCTCATAATTCTTCTTGCTGCTGAGCACGATCATGTCAAAATATTTTGGAATATAATTCTCAAGATCTGAATACATCATATCCAGGAATTTATATCCACATATTATGACTCCATCGTCACACGCATCCGCAGCCTGCGCCGCCTGGGCTCCGGTTGTACACACCTTTGTAACACTTATACCATTGCGAATGAGCAGGTTCTTTATACTCTTTGCTTCCTCTATTTTCGGAAAAACTATTATAACATTTACCAAATCAAAGCCCTCTCAATCGTGTACGTATAGCTATTATCAAATATATAGGTAAGCAGACCTTTCGCTCCGCTTACCTATACTACTCATCATTTTATATTGTTCGTGTATAAGATCAGACTTTGTACAGATAGTTTGAGATCTCCCAGTCTGTAACCTGTCTTGTGTACTCATTCCACTCATCCATCTTGGCACTTGTATATCTCTCGAAGATGTGTGAACCAACTGCCTCCTTCATGAAGTCGCTCTCGCTCATGGCAAGAGTTGCCTCTCTGAGGTTTGCAGGAAGGCTGTGGATATGACGTGCCTTCTTCTCCTCTGCAGTGAGGTTGAATATATTTGTATCTACACTTGGCGGAACTGGAAGCTGACGCTTGATTCCGTCAAGTCCTGCTCTAAGGCATACTGCCATGGCAAGGTATGGGTTAGCTGTTGGATCCGGACATCTGAGCTCAACTCTTGTTCCTGCACCACGTGCACTTGGAATTCTGATAAGTGGACTTCTGTTCTTTGCTGACCATGCGATGTAAATAGGAGCCTCATAGCCTGGAACAAGTCTCTTGTATGAATTTACAAGTGGGTTGGTGATGGCTGTCATCTCCTTCATATGCTCCATGATTCCGGCGATGAACCAGTAAGCCTCCTGGCTAAGTCCGAGCTTATCGTTCTCATCTGCAAATATGTTCTTGCCATCCTTCTGGAGCGACATGTTCATATGCATACCTGAACCGCATACGCCATACTTTGGCTTTGGCATGAATGTTGCGCAGAGACCATGTCTCTTGGCAATAGTCTTTACAACAAGTTTGAATGTCTCGATGTTGTCGGCGGTTCTCAAAGCCTCACCGTACTTGAAATCTATCTCATGCTGTGCAGGAGCTACCTCATGGTGTGATGCCTCGATCTCAAATCCCATCTGCTCAAGAGTAAGAACCATATCTCTTCTCGCATTCTCACCGAAATCCAGTGGTCCGAGATCAAAATAGCTTGCTCTCTCGTATGTGTTAGTTGTAGGCATTCCGTTCTCATCTGTCTGGAAGAGGAAAAACTCACACTCAGGACCTACATTCATAGTGTAACCCATCTCTTTTGCCTCAGCCAGAGCTCTCTTAAGTACATATCTTGGATCGCCCTCAAATGGTGTTCCATCAGGCTTATATACATCACATATAAGTCTTGCAACCTTTCCCTGCTGTGGTCTCCAAGGGAATGTCTCATATGTATCATAATCAGGATACAGATACATATCTGACTCCTCAATTCTCGCAAAGCCCTCTATAGAAGAACCGTCGAACATGATCTTGTTGTCAAGTGCCTTCTCTATCTGGCTTGAGGTTATCGCTACGTTCTTAAGGTCACCAAAAATATCTGTGAACTGAAGTCTTATAAACTCAACATCATCTTCTTTGACCTTTTTCAGTATGTCTTCCTTTGTGTATTTTCCCATCGTTATACTCCTTTTCTACACATTGTTTGATCCTCTGCATGTAAATCTCTATGAGATTTTCTCATAGCTAGAGTTATAATAAACTTTGACAGAACTTTTGTCAACACAGATGAACGGTTGAGCAAATGTATATTCTGTCATAATTCTCTATCGAAGATCTCTCTTTCTGAATGTCAGCCATGTTGCCACGATCATCACCGTGCCGTATGCAGCAGCCACCGCCAGCGATATTCCAGCATGGCTCCAGTCTATATCGACCTGACTCATCTCCCTCACAGAACTGAACGGCATATAGCCCAGTATTTTCTCCAGAACATCCGACTGGAACAGCACAGGCATGATCTGCACGCCGAGATCCACAAGGAAAAACAGCAGCAGATTCACTGATACTGACGCAGCCTTGGACGTCAGTGCAAACGCAAGGAACACGCATGTCATATATAACATCGTAAGCACAAATCCCTCACACGCCACCGATCTCAGCATATATACCGCCACATCCATGGTAAATTCCTTTCCAAAGCCTCCACAAATGCATCCTCCTACGGTATACACAAGTATATCTTCAAGAGAAAGTATCCAGATCGCCACTATATATACTATGATCTTCGCAAACATTATATGTGCTCTGCTGTGTCCCTGGGCTATCGCACACTGGATATCCCTGGACTTGTAATCGCTGGTGATGAGCGACGCCGCAATAAATCCAAACAGCATGCCCGACACCGAGCTTCCGGAAAACGAGCCCAGCAGATACTGAAACTGAAAATCTCCCGTGAGTTCTATTCCGAGAATATCTCCAACCAATCCCACCGAGATCAGATATATTATATCCTGGACAAAGAAAACTATCAGGCACACCCTGAAGCCCAGGCTCTTATACAGCTTATAAAATTCAGCCGGCAACAGTTCACGCATAATGAGCACCCCCTATCCTGTGAATAAAGTAGTTCTCAAGGCTCTCCTCCTCGAGATGGTACTCACTGACAAACACCCTCTCATTGTAGAGAACCCATGCCAGCTCGTCTGAATTTACCGGCTGGTCCACGATTATCTCATCACCATTCACATACACATTCACTATATTGTATCTCATAGCAAGAATATCAAGCACCTTCTTCACATCATTGGTGCGCAGTCTCAGTCTTCTGTGACACTTCGCATCAAGCTGCGCTGCGGAGAGGCAGTCTATGATCTGTCCTCTGTCTATCATTATGTAGTCCGTTGCCAGCTCGTGAAGCTCTGTGAGTATATGGCTTGATATAAGTATCGTCACGCCAAACCTCTGATTTATCTGCTTGAGAAGATTTCTTATCTCAACTATTCCAACCGGATCAAGCCCGTTTATAGGCTCATCCAGGAGCAGAAGATCCGGACCTGACAGCATGGCACAGCCAATTGCCAGTCTCTGCTTCATTCCCATCGAATAGTTTCTGAATTTCTTCTTACCAACACCCTGCAGTCCAACGTTTGCTATGGTCTGGTCGATGAGCTTGTCGTTCTTTATCCCCCTCAGCTTCATATTAAGCTTTATATTGTCTCTAGCATTATAATTGTCGTGCAGTCCGGCATGTTCACACACCGTTCCTATCCTCTTTCTGGCATTCACCAGCCCCTTACTGTCACTGGCGCCAAATAACTCTATCTCTCCCTCGTCAGGAAACAACAGACCATTGATATGATTGATCATGGTCGTCTTTCCTGCCCCGTTCTGTCCTATAAAGCCATATATCTTTCCCCTTTCAAGAGATATATTGACATTGGCCAAAACAGTATTCTTTCCAAATGTCTTCGTGAGTCCGCTTACTCTCACAACATTCTCTGCCATTTATTCCCCACCTTTCTGTCCTCATAAAATACGCCTACAGGAAATAATATTCTATGAATTTACACAAAAACCCGTCATCCAGCACATAGCTGAATAACGGGTCCTTTATATACTTATCAATGATAAGAATTAATCCTGAACGTATGGTAATATTGCGATCTGTCTAGCTCTCTTAACAGCAATTGTGATTGCTCTCTGATGCTTAGCACATGTTCCTGTGATTCTTCTTGGAAGGATCTTACCTCTCTCTGAGATATACTTTCTGAGTGCGTTTGAATCCTTGTAATCGATCACAGCCTCTTTATTAGCACAATACTCGCAGACTTTCTTTCTTCTACGGATATTTCTTCTCTTCATTGGAGCGTCAGCTCTATCAGTCTTATTGTAAGCCATTGTATTTACCTCCTATTTTACTTGAATGGTAAATCGTCCTCAATACCTTCCGGTATACTCATGAAGCCCTCAGCTCCTGCATTGCCAGGTGCCGGTCTTCCTGCTGGCTGATATCCACCGCCTGATGCCTGTCCGCTTGCAGCCTTGCTCTCAGCAAACTCCTGCTCCTCAACAACAACATCAGTTGTGTACACCTTGTTACCATCCTTATTCGTATAGCTTCCAGTCTGGATTCTACCTGTTATAGCAATCTTCGTTCCCTGCTTCAGGTACTTCTCTGCAAACTCAGCGCTCCTGCCAAATGCAACGCAGCCGATGAAGTCTGCACTCTGGTCGCCATTTCTATTGAATCTTCTGTCTACAGCCAATGTGTATCTTGCAATAGCCATCTGGCCATCACCTGTGTTTGACTGTGAATATCTAACTTCCGGGTCTCTTGTGAGACGACCCATCAATATTACCTTGTTCATTATAGAATACCTCCTATTACTCGGCGTCTAATCTAACGCAAAGATATCTAAGAACTGATTCCATAATACGAATGTTAGCCTCAAGCTGAGCTGGAACTCCAGCCTCTGCATCAAACTGAATGAAGTAGTAGTATGCTTCGCCCATCTTCTGAATCTCGTAAGCAAGCTTCTTGAGTCCACACTCGTTAACTTCTGTAATTGTTGCGTTAGCCTTCTCAATATAAGACTTAACCTTATCAACTACAGCTGTTCTGGCTTCCTCATCAATCTTTGCACTAACAACTAAAGTTAATTCATATTTGTTCATTACATTGCACCTCCTTATGGTCTCTGGCCCACAGTCATCTGTGAGCAAGGAAAATATGATTAATACATCACAAGTTCAGATACTATCATATTTTTCCAGCCAATTCAAGCATTTTTTCTATGATCATCCCAAAAATTCTGTGGCATGCTTTCTCGACCACAAAGGGAACATGCTTCTCTGGCATCTGTAGTTCTCTCTCTGCTCCACGCTCACCGCGCTGAAGAATGTTCTCCACATATCTGTGTAATCATCCTCCATATATTCTGCACTGCCCAGCGTCTCCATCTCCTGATCTGTAAGCCGCCTCACATACATATCCGAATCCACCGGATGCACCACGGCGTAACGTCTGCCATCATCCACTATCAGCCAGTATTCTGACGGCATCCTGTCCGCAAAATGACTGGCGACAAGAAGCGCAACATCGTCCTTTGGTTCTATATGACATACATACACCCGCCCCTGGACAGCAGTGAATCTGGCTATCTCCCTGAATAGATGTGCCTCGTTGCTCACACTCCGCCCAAGCTCCATGATACGCATCACCTCCGGACTTATGAGCATATGTTCCACCTTTCGCCCCTCGGCAAATGCCAGTATCAGATATCTGTACACAGTGTCCAGTGCATCCTCCTGATGCGACAATAGTGCATTGAATACGTTGCGGTACACCAGCCAGGATACCTTCTTCACAGACCGGGTAAACTTCTGCACCTTGTCCGCATCCGGCTCGACATGTATATAGTCAGCGAACATATCCAGTTGTTCCACAGGCTCCTTCATAAGCATCACATGGTCGTGTCCGACCTGCAGTGCCATACTCCACGCCTCATATATGCATGTAGCCATATCGTCATATCTGTCTCTGCATGTGAAAACCTTCATATTGTCCATAACTTCCACCTTCACGCCTTCATTCCTATATCAAATAAAGTCATCTGTCTATACTGTTCATTGCCGTGTGATGCCTGCCAGTTCTCTCCCCGGCTCAGATCCGTCATCTCCCTGACAATGTAATCCCTCTCTATAGGGATCCTGTACATCATACGTCCGCCACACGTTATAAAATAATGTGCTCTCTTAAGCACCACCCCCATCTTCTTCAGATTATCGAAATCCAGACTTCCGTATCTGCGGGCTCTCACTATCCTGCCCGCCGACTTCGGCCCTATGCCGGGAATCCTGAGAAGCAGATCATACGGTGCCGTCTGCACCTCCACCGGGAACTGGTCAAGATGCCTCACTGCCCAGTTGCACTTCGGATCCATTCTCTGATCGAGGTTCGGCTCGTTCTCAGACAATATCTCCTCAGCGTGGAATCCATAATATCTGAGCAGCCAGTCCGCCTGATACAATCTGTGCTCACGGAGCAATGGAACCGCCGTATCCAACGCAGGGAGTGCCGAGTCCTCGTTGATCGGTATATACGCGGAGTAGAACACACGCTTCAGATCGTATCGCTGATACAGTCTCTGGGCTGTGTGTATGAGCGTGTAATCCGACTCTCCGCTGGCTCCAACTATCATCTGTGTGCTCTGTCCCGCCGGGGCAAATGCCTGTCTCCTGTCTGTATCTCCAAACATGACAGGGAGGGGCGAAGAGGCAGCACCGATGTCTCTTTTATCAGAGGTCATTCCATCTGTGAGTGCCTCTGCTGCTGACATCTGCAGAGCACCATGTCTTTCCTGCCCTGCCAGCTCTGCTTTGTATGAGGTCAGATCCTTCTGCAGATTCTTCTCGTTGAATATGCTTCCAGTAAGGTATCTGTTGATACCGCTCCTCTCCATACGCGCAGTCTTGCCCACCGCCAGTCTGTGAGATTCTATAGTGCTGGTCAGCTTGCCCATGGGATCAAGTATGGTGTCAAAGCTCTTGTTCGGGGCAAGCTTCTTCAGACTCTCCTCAGTCGGCAGCTCCATATTAACACTTATCCTGTCCGCTAAATATCCCACCATGCTTATAAGCTCATCCGATGCCCCCGGAATGGTCTTCACATGGATATATCCATTGAACCTGTACTTCGTCCTGAGAAGATACAGAGTCTCACACATCCTCTGCATGGTGTATGTCGGATCCCTGAGCACACCGGAGCTCAGGAACAACCCTTCTATATAATTCCTCTTGTAGAACTCTATGACCAGATCGCACAGCTCCTCCGGTTCAAATGTCGCTCTTGGCACATCATTGCTTCTGCGGTTCAGACAGTACTTGCAGTCATATACACAATGGTTCGTCATAAGGACCTTAAGCAGCGATATACATCTTCCATCCGCTGCAAAGCTGTGACATATACCACATGATACACTGTTGCCCAGGGCTCCCTTCTGTCCCTTCCTGCCCACTCCACTGGATGTACACGCCACATCATACTTCGCCGCATCCGCCAGTATATTCAGTTTTTCATTCGTTGTAAGTCCTGTAATTATCTCGTTCATGCATAATATTATACGAACATTTGTTCGGTATTGCAAGAGGTAATTTCTGGTTGCCGGTTAAAGCATAATATTACTTACTTATGGATGGCGCAGACAAAAAAGACCGGACACACTCTGAACGAATGTATCCGGTCTTCTCTATGCGAAAGGCTCTGGACTATGACAGTTCCTTTCTTCTATATGATCCTAAGCTATATCTTAGAGCTGTGGGCCTGCTGCAACTAATGCCTTACCTGCTGCATTACCCTCGTACTTAGCAAAGTTCTTCTGGAATCTTGCTGCAAGATCCTTAGCCTTTGTCTCCCACTCTGAAGCATCAGCGTATGTGTCACGTGGGTCAAGGATTGCTGGATCTACGCCAGGAAGCTCTGTTGGAACCTCGAAGTCGAACATAGGGATCTTCTTTGTAGGAGCCTCATTGATAGCACCGCTGAGGATTGCATCGATGATTCCTCTTGTATCCTTGATTGAGATTCTCTTGCCTGTTCCATTCCATCCTGTGTTGACAAGGTATGCCTTAGCGCCGCTCTTCTCCATCTTCTTAACAAGCTCCTCTGCATACTTTGTAGGATGCAGCTCGAGGAATGCCTGACCGAAGCAAGCTGAGAATGTAGGTGTTGGCTCTGTGATACCTCTCTCTGTACCAGCAAGCTTTGCTGTGAATCCTGACAGGAAGTAGTACTGTGTCTGCTCTGGTGTAAGGATTGATACTGGAGGGAGTACTCCAAACGCATCTGCTGAAAGGAAGATTACGTTCTTTGCAGCTGGTGCTGATGATATAGGTCTTACAATGTTCTTGATATGATCTATTGGGTAAGATACACGAGTATTCTCTGTTACGCTCTTATCAGTGAAATCGATCTTGCCGTTTGCATCAAGTGTAACGTTCTCAAGAAGAGCGTTTCTCTTGATAGCGTTGTAGATGTCTGGCTCTGAATCCTTGTCAAGATCGATAACCTTAGCATAGCATCCACCCTCGAAGTTGAATACGCCGTTGTCATCCCAGCCGTGCTCATCATCACCGATGAGGAGACGCTTTGGATCTGTTGAAAGTGTTGTCTTACCTGTTCCTGAAAGGCCGAAGAATATAGCTGTGTTCTCACCGTTCATATCTGTGTTAGCTGAGCAGTGCATTGAAGCCATTCCCTTAAGTGGAAGGTAGTAGTTCATCATTGAGAACATACCCTTCTTCATCTCTCCGCCGTACCATGTGTTAACTATAACCTGCTCATGGCTTGTGATGTTGAATGCTACACATGTCTCTGAGTTAAGTCCTAACTCCTTGTAGTTCTCAACCTTAGCCTTCGAAGCATTGTATACTACGAAATCTGGCTCGAAGTTCTTAAGCTCTTCCTCAGTTGGCTTGATGAACATGTTTGTTACGAAATGAGCCTGCCAAGCAACCTCAACGATGAAACGGATAGCCATACGAGTATCAGCATTTGCTCCGCAGAATGCATCAACTACGAAAAGTCTCTTGTTTGAGAGCTCCTTCTTTGCAAGATCCTTAACTGATGCCCATGTCTCCTCTGTCATTGGATGGTTATCGTTCTTGTACTCATCTGATGTCCACCATACAGTGTCCTTTGAATTCTCATCTACTACGATATACTTATCTTTAGGTGAACGGCCTGTATAAATACCAGTCATAACGTTAACTGCGCCAAGTTCACTAACCTGTCCCTTCTCGTATCCCTGAAGGTCAGCCTTTGTCTCTTCCTCGAATAACAATTCATATGAAGGATTGTGTACGATCTCTGTTGTGCCTGTAATGCCATACTTAGTTAAATCAACTGTTGCCATTTTTCTTAACTCCTTTTCTTTAAATGTATTTCATTGATAGGTGCATGTCGCCTGTACCCTGCCGGCACCGCAACTATACAGCACTCAATAATCTGAAAATAAATATGAACACTTTCTCTCATATTCAGTTGAAAGTATACCCAATTAGTCAAAATAAATCAATATGATTATTGAGTTTTTTTTGTAGTTTACAGAAACTTCTCATTTATAATCTCAATTTTATATTTATTACTTGCATAAACTAAGATAATGAGCTTCCACGTCTCTTCTCAAGGAATTTTGACTTCACTATCAGAATATCACCTGTCTGTATCTCCAGATCACCTGTCGGCAGTATAGACATATTATCCCTGAGTACCATATATATATTCACACCATACTCCTCCGTAGCCTGGAGTATGGTCCTGCCGCAAAACTTGCTCACATCATCTACGAGCAGTTCTCCAATCTCGTCCACATCAACAACTTTGGACTCCTCGTTGGCATTGTTCTGATACTGCTCTACAAATCCGGCGCTTATGATACCTGTAGGTATCGCTACCAGCAGAACTCCCATAAATGCTATGACTATCGCCATGCATTTGCCCAGCAGCGTGATCGGGTAAATGTCTCCATACCCCACGGTAAGGACTGTCGATACCGCCCACCATATGCCGCTGAAGGCGTTGCTGAACACTCCCGGCTGTGCGGCATGCTCAGTGCTGTACATACACAGGCTGCTCGCCATCATCAGTATAAATATGATGAACATGGACGATATGATCTGTCTGCTCTTTCTCAGCAGGACTATCTTGATGACATTGAAGCTGTCGTACTTTGAATTGATCCTGAAAAGATGGAATATACGGATCACCCTGAGCATCCTGAACGCCACGAAGCCAGACAGAAAGAACACTGGTATGATCGTGAGCAGATCCACAACTCCGTCATATGATATGAGGAACTTTCCTATAGCCTTTCCTCTGGTGCATGTGGGATACAGGAAATCCGCCGTCCATATGCGGAGAATGTACTCAACACAGAATATGCCTGTAGTCACCCACTCGATAACACTCAGCAGCCCATAATATGGTTCAAGCTGATCGTAGGTCTGCAGGAACATCACCGATATGTTCGACAATATGACACCCACTATGAATATGTCAAATGCCCTGCTCGCCAGATTGCTTTTGTCCCCTATCTGTATTATGTCAAATATTTGCTTTTTGAGTTTTGTCTTGTTTACCGCCATTGCTCTCCTCTTATATATCTATTTGTCCTTGAGAATGTCCATCATCTCATCTATCATCTCTTCGTCCTGAAGCCTGAACTTGATCTCCACGCGTCTCGACGCTGCCATGTCCACTGCTTATGATGCCGTTGCTCTCCGTCAGACAGTACTTTGCCACTGAGAACGCTCGCTGCTGTGAAAGTTCAAGATTGTATATGTAGGAACCATTCGTATCCGTGTGTCCCTCTATGATTATCTCCGAAACGTATTCCCTGCAATCATCGCGCAGAAGCACACTGCAGTACTTCGGCAGGAACTGGTTGATGGTAAGCATACACGAATATACCACCCGTTATGGCAAACATACACACACTTATAATCGCCCTATCTCCTATCATAATTAAAAAGAGGCTGTTTTACCAGTTGAAATACTTACTCCTTTACCTGTTATTTACATATTTACGCGGGATTTACATGTTTTTACAAGGCTCTGTGCATACCGCACAAATGGCCATTTTCTTTTTGTGCACTTTGAAAAATGTGTCATAAAATCTTTAAATTTTGAAGATTTTATTTTGCAAAACGTTTTTTTTCTGTACATATTCTGTTCATATTTTGTGTATATACTGAACTCAGTTGTTCAAGAGAAAGTAATTTACTCTTAGTTGTTTAAGTTGTTGTTTAAAAAAGAACCGCCTAGCAATTCAGGTGGTTCTTTTTTTGCGCACAAAATTATCTCTTATTTAGCAAAAAAGGCTGAAAAGATACAATTTCTTCAGATTTTGTATCTTTTCAGCCTTTTATTTTGATTTATAGATAATTTTGTGTGCAGACGAACTCATCCGCCACCAAAAGATCCCAGCTTTATAACTAACTCTACACTGCAAATTACTCCGTAGGAAGCTTAGCCTTCTCGAATATCTCAACAACCTTGTCGTCAGGCTTCTTTGTGAGAAGTGATACGACGATAGCTGTAATGAACGCTGCTGCAAATCCAGGAACGATCTCATAAAGTCCTGTTGGTGTTGCAAGGAACTTGTACCAGAGCATGTCAACAGCAAATCCGACTATGATAGAAGCAAGTGCTCCATTGTAATTCAGTCGCTTCCAGTACAGTGACAGAACGATGACCGGTCCAAATGCCGATCCGAATGCGCCCCATGCATTTGACACGAGTGCCATGATACCCTCGCAGTCTGGATTCATCGCTATGGCAAGTGCCACAACTGAGATGATGATGACCACAATTCTTCCTGCCCAGAGCATCTCCTTGTCGGATGCACTCTTTCTGAATATAGGCTTGTACACATCAGACGAAAATGCTGATGATGAAGCAAGGAGCTGTGAATCAGCTGTACTCATGGACGCTGCAAGGATAGCTGAGAGAAGTATACCAGCTACAAGTGCAGGGAACACGCCTCTTACAAGTCTGATGAATACCTGTGAGTTATCTGTAAGTCCACCGCCAAGATACTTAAGACCGACCATACCAACTACGGATGCCATAACGAGGATGATTCCCGTCCAGCAAGTACCGACTATTCTGGACTTCTTCATCTCCTTCTCTGACTTGATCGAAATGTATCTTATAAGAATATGTGGCATACCCATATATCCAAGTCCCCATGCAAGTCCTGATATGATATTGATCACACTGGTCTTGTCAAATGAACCACTTATAAGGGCATTGTAATAATTGTCTGGAATGACAACATCAGGTGCTATAAAGCCAGCGCCCTGCATGGTGATGACCGCAATGATAGGTGCGATCATGAGAGCTGCAAGCATCAGAAGTCCCTGGAAGAAATCCGTCCAGCACACTGCATTAAAACCACCAAGGAATGTGTACACGATGATGATGACTGCAGCGCCGATCATGGCTGTATTCCTATCGATGCCCATAACAGTGTTGAACAGAGTACCGCAGGCCGATATACTTGACGCAGCGTATATACAATATGCAACCACAAATATAACTGCACATATTATGAGAAGCAGCTTATTGTCTGACTGAAAACGATTTGTCAGATACTGAGGTATAGTGATCGAATCGTTGTACGCTATCGAGAATCTTCTGAGTCTCGGTGCTATGAATATCCAGGCACATGCTGTTCCGATGAACAGACCAACTGATATCCACATGTTGCTGAGTCCTGTCGCATAGAATGCTCCGGGCAGTCCCATGAGAACCCACGCACTCATATCAGATGCTCCGGCGCTGAGTGCAGCCACCAGACCATTCATATCTCTTCCTCCAAGAAAATAATCCTTCTCTCCGGCATTCCCCTTGGATTTGAAGAAGAAATAAATTCCTACACCGATTACCAGGACAAAATACGCTATAAACGCAATCATCTCGTAAACATTCATTAGTTAATCCACCTTCCATAATAATTATAATTTATCTGCTCCGCACCAACTTTACCACTGCAGTGCAGTATCTCACTGTCAGTGCACATAACAAAGCAAATTCTACACGGAAACTTGCCAAAATGCAAGATTTTTCAGCATTTGGCTATTATAAACTGAGGCCAGCGCTCTCCAGAATAAAAAAGCGGCCCATGGTGGCTTGTCCGGTCATGATCCCGGAAAGCCCACCATCGAGCCGGCTGTTTATATTTGACTACCTGATCTTATAGATTAGAATCCGATATGTCTGTTATCTGTGATCCTCTTTGCCTTGCCCTCTGAACGTGGAATGGTCTTAGGTGGAACCAGCTCAACCTTTGCGCTGATAAGCAGTGTCTGCTTGATATCTGTCTTGATGCGGGATGCAATAGCCGCAAGCTTTGCAGCATCGCCCATATCCACATCTTCCTTGAGCTCTACCTGAACTGTCAGCTTATCCTGTGAATTCACACGATCAACCACGATCATATAATGAGCTGAAGCCTCCTCCACGCCGAGAAGAACTGACTCTATCTGACTAGGGAATACATTTACACCACGGATTACAAGCATGTCGTCTGTACGGCCTGTGATACGACTCATCTTGACAGTTGTTCTTCCACATGCACATGTGCCGTGTGTAAGTGTACATATATCATGTGTCCTGTATCTGATCATAGGAGTACCAGTCTTTGTAAGAGTTGTAAATACAAGCTCTCCCGGAACTCCGTCAGGAAGCGGTTCTTCTGTGACAGGATCAATAATCTCCGCGAGGACATGATCCTCGTTGATGTGCATTCCATTCTTCTCAAAGCACTCAAATGCAACTCCAGGTCCACCTATCTCAGTTAATCCATATATATCAAATGCATCAAAGTCGAGGAGCTCCTCAAGATGCTGTCTCATCTCCTCAGTCCATGGCTCAGCGCCAAAGCATCCGGACTTAAGCTTAAGTTCGGACGGATCAATACCCATCTCTCTAATCGTCTCTGCAAGATATGTAGCATATGATGGTGTACAACAGAGCATTGTAGCACCAAGCTCTTTCATCATCGTGATCTGTCTCTGGGTGTTGCCTGATGACATCGGTACCACCATGGCTCCAACCTCGGTAGCCCCCTGATGAGCACCGAGTCCGCCTGTGAACAATCCATAACCGTAAGCTATCTGGATGATATCATCCTCTCCGGCTCCGGCACACCTGAATGCCCTAGCAACCATCTCTGTCCATACATCAATATCATTACGTGTATATCCTGTTACGATAGGCTTTCCTGTGGTTCCTGATGAACCCTGGATTCTGATGATGTCCTTCCTGTCTGCTGCAAACAGTCCAAATGGGAAGTTATCCCTGAGATCTGTCTTCTGCATAAATGGCAGCTTGACGATATCGTCTATGCTGTTTATATCCTCCGGCTTTACTCCCGCCTCGTCCATTCTGGCTCTGTATGCCGGTACATTTGCATATTCAAGTTCTACTGTCTTTCTAAGTCTCTCCCCCTGAAGCTTTCTTCTCTCCTCAGGATCCATACACTCCATCTCTTTATTATAGATGTAATGAATCTTCTTCTGTCTCATAACTTCACTGTCCTCCATAAGATAAATCAAATCAGCATTTGTGCAACCTGCTGATTTTGTATGACACTTTAGCGCGCCAAACAACTAAATTGTACATACATATGTGGGCTGTGTCAAGGAAAAGCCATCAATCGCAGTACATTTTCCGTATATTTTTGAGAGAGCTTCGAATATTTGCGGTCAAATGGCATATTTGCCTGATAGATTACTCTTGCATTCCGGGTTTTCAGGTCGTATATTATTATCTGACAACAAAAAGAGGACGCGGGAGCTTGTAGTACAGGCTGAGAGGAAGGTGTGACCTTCGACCGGAAACCTGATTTGGATAATGCCAACGTAGGGAAGCCTGATAGCAGTCGTTTGTTAAAGTGCAGACTTTATTGGAGTTACCAGATCGGTAACTCTTTTTTTGTGCAGATAAAAGACTTTGGAGGAAAGGGCTATGGTAACAGTGAACGGAAAAGATCTCGACGTTGCCGGGCAGAATCTGGCGGCATTTCTTGAAGAATCCGGCTACAAACCGGTGCGCATAGTTGTTGAGATCAACGAGGAGATCATACCGAGAGAGACATACGCAGACATTACATTTAACGACGGCGACTGTGTGGAGGTCGTGAGTTTCATGGGAGGAGGAGCATTATAATGAAAGAAGACAAGCTGATAATCGGAGGACATGAATTCAATTCAAGATTTATTCTGGGTTCAGGAAAGTATTCCATGAAGCTGATCGAATCAGCTATAAAGGACGCAGGAGCAGAGATCATCACTCTGGCCGTCCGCCGTGCAAATACAAAGGAAGAGGAAAATATTCTCGATTTCATCCCGGAGGGAGTTACTCTCCTGCCAAATACAAGCGGCGCGAGGAACGCCGAGGAGGCCGTGCGCATAGCAAGGCTTGCAAGGGCTCTGGGCTGTGGAGACTTCGTCAAGGTGGAGATCATGCGCGACAGCAAATATCTCCTTCCCGACAACCAGGAAACGATAAAGGCAACCGAGGCACTGGCAAATGAAGGATTTGTGGTACTGCCTTACATGTACCCGGACCTGAATACCGCCCGTGATCTGGTAAATGCGGGAGCCGCAGCGGTCATGCCACTGGCATCACCTATAGGTTCCAACAAAGGACTAGCTACCAAAGACTTCATCCAGATCCTCATCGACGAGATCGAACTTCCGATCATAGTTGACGCCGGTATCGGAAGGCCATCCCAGGCATGTGAAGCCATGGAGATGGGCGCTGCCGCCATCATGGCAAACACTGCTCTCGCCACAGCCGGAAATCTGCCACTCATGGCATCGGCATTCAAGGACGCGATAAATTCAGGCCGAAGGGCTTATCTGGCAGGTCTTGGAAGAGTTCTCACCAGAGGGGCATCCGCTTCAGATCCACTGACCGGATTCCTGCATGACTAAGGGGGTGCACTCAGATGGAAAACCACTTTCTGATAGACTCGGAATATCTTTCGCCGGAAGCGCTGGAGATCAAGCACCGTCTGGAGACAGATCCATCGTCAAGGAAAAACCATATGGAATACCTTCCGGGCATGGAGGTTATTGAATCTGACATCCGCAGCAAGGTCATGGAGCACATGAACAGCTACGACTACAGCAGTTACACAGGCAGAGACGTCATGGCGGCCCTTGAACACGAGACGTGCAGCATAGAGGACTTCAAGGCTCTGCTCTCCCCCGCCGCCGAACCATTTCTTGAGATGATGGCGCAGCGCGCAAGCCGCGAGACAAGCAGGCACTTCGGCAACACGGTCTACATGTTCACGCCGCTCTACATAGCCAACTACTGTGAGAACTACTGCGTATACTGCGGCTTCAACTGCTACAATCACATCAACAGAATGAAACTCTCAGCAGAGCAGATCGAGAAGGAAATGAAGGTCATCGCCGACAGCGGCATGGAAGAGATCCTTATACTGACCGGCGAGAGCCGCAGCCAGAGTGACGTAACGTATATCGGCGAGGCATGCAAGCTTGCAAGGAAATACTTCCGCATGGTAGGTCTTGAAATATATCCGGTGAACACCGATGAGTACCGCTACCTCCATGAGTGTGGTGCGGACTATGTAACAGTGTTCCAGGAGACATACGACGCAGACAAATACGAGACTCTTCACCTGATGGGTCACAAGAGAGTATGGCCATACCGTTTCGACTCGCAGGAGCGCGCCCTCATGGGCGGAATGCGAGGCGTTGCATTCTCAGCACTGTTAGGGCTCTCCGACTTCCGCAAGGATGCACTGGCAACAGCCCTTCACGCGTATTTTCTCCAGAGAAAATACCCACACGCAGAGATGTCACTCTCCTGTCCAAGACTGAGACCGATCATCAACAACGATCAGATCAATCCTCTGGACGTACACGAGAAGCAGCTCTGCCAGATACTGTGCGCATACAGGATATTCCTGCCATTTGCCGGAATAACGGTATCTTCAAGGGAGAGTGCAGACTTCAGGAACGGCATAGTGAAGATCGCAGCGACCAAGGTATCGGCGGGCGTGTCAACCGGAATCGGCGATCACGAAAGCAAATACAGCGGCAAGACTTCCTGCAGTGAACAGGGCGACGAGCAGTTCGAGATCAACGACAACAGAAGTCTTGAGCATATGTATTCAGACATAGAGGGCGAGGGACTGCAGCCCGTACTCAATGACTATCTGTATGTGTAACAATTTTAGAAAGGACTTTGAAATGTATACATTTGATCCTACTTTATATTTTATAACAGACAGCACAGGTCTGTCCGAGGAGGAATTTCTGTACAGAGTGGAGTGTGCTCTGGACGGCGGTGTGACACTCATGCAGCTTAGAGAAAAGGAAAGAACTACCCGTGAGTACATACATCTTGCGGACAAGGTGCACTCAATTGCGCGCCGCTACAACGTGCCACTCATCATAGATGACCGGGTAGATGTGGCGCTGGCAACTGATGCCGAGGGTGTCCATGTGGGGCAGACAGACATGCCAGTCTCCATAGCCAGAAAACTCATGGGACCTGACCGCATCGTGGGCGCAACCACCAAGACTGTTCCTCAGGCCGTGGAGGCGTATGAACAGGGAGCTGATTATCTGGGAGTTGGAGCCATCTACCCAACCACCACCAAGGTCAAGACAGTGCTCACATCCACGGATACACTGAGAGACATTTGCAAGGCAGTTCCCATCCCGGTAAATGCCATCGGAGGACTCAATCCGACCAACCTGGATGTCCTCTCGGGCATACCTATCGCCGGCATCTGTGTGGTGTCCGCCATAATGAAAACTGACAATCCAAAGGATGCTGCCAGCCGTCTATTGGCATTATCCAGGCAGTTACAGTCAAAAATCTCTCTCAAATAAGCAAAAATTGCAAAAATACGCAACTTATTTTCATTTTAATGAAAAGAAAGGTTGCAATTAAATGATTTTGCAATTACAATCAATACAAAGTGTAACTATTTTTTTGTATGAGGTGGTTTTAATGGAAAACGTATTAAACAGCATATATTCCAACAGTATTATGGTTCAGGATCAAAGTAATGATACCGCAAAGGAAGCAGCAGTTGAGGCTGTACATGCAAGAGTCGTTGCAAAGCCGAACTTCATCAGAGGTTCCGTGGAGCTGCTTGTACTCTATCTGCTCAGCCAGAAAGATTATTACGGCTACGAGCTGTCACAGCTCATGGACTCACTGTCAGACGGCGTGATAAAGATTCCTATCGGTTCTCTCTATCCTGCACTGTACAAACTGATTGAATACGGTTTCATCTCCGATCACAAAGAGCAGGTTGGAAAGAGAATGACCAGAGTATATTATCATCTGGAGCAGCCTGGATTCCAGCGTATGCATATTCTTATAACTGAGTATACAAAGGTTCACAAGGCTATTTCATCCATACTTGACTATACTCCAGAGCCTGAGAAGAAATAATTTCTTTCAGATTAAAAATACCGTTGTCCATATTTTTTATGAACAACGGTATTTTTTTATTTTACTATTCTGTACTTCTTTGAAACTGTACCCTTATACCTTCCGGAAAACTTTATCTTCACCGTATATGTTCCGGCTTTCTTTCTCGCCTTAGGGTATGTCACCTTGTAGTATTTTGATGATATTATCTTACCATCGCTATCCTTCACAGTCACCTTAGGTGTCTTTGTCTTACCATCATACTTATATCTCGTCTGTGATAATGTAACTCTCTTTATCTTCTTGACAACGATATACTTCTTCTGGCCGCATTTTCTGCATGTATGTAACACCTTGCCATCGTTTCTGGTAGTTGCTGTTTTTACTACCTTGCCGGAATATACATGCGCACATTTTCCTGTTACGGTTACCGTATATGATGCCGAACGCGATCCAACTGTGGCTGTGATCTTCACAGTTCCCTTTCTGAGACCTGTTACCACTCCTGTAGATGACACCTTTGCAATAGCGGAATTCGATGTTTTCCACTTAGCTCCCGCAAGCACCTTATACGATGTACTTCCATACTGTCCAAGGACTGCCTTGAGTGTGAGGGTTATCTTCTGTCCCTCCTGCACGTTCTTATTTCCGGTCATCTTAACCGATGTGATATTGTCCTTCTGCACCTCCACCGTAACATCGCTCTCACCAGTGGACTTAGCCATAGTCTCAGCCTGACTGCCGCTTCCCATGAACTGGGCTGCAGTTGTGTTCGGATAAGATGCATTCTTATTTATAAATGTACCAACACCCACATACCTGTTTGCTGGATTTATCATGGATGTGTAATGTCCGGTCACCGCTCCAGGAGTTCCCTTCACATAGGCATCCTTCTCGCTGTACCACTGCTCAATACCCATGAGCATGCTCTCTGACCAGTTCCACGCAAGCACCTCGGAAGTCGGCCAGCCATTTCCCGGATATTTGAAATCAAATACAGACTTTCCGTTGAGTCTTGAGTGATACATTGTAACACTCGCCTCCGCAGCTCTGATCCTTGCTATCTTCTCAAGTCCTGCCGACCACTTGATCGGCACATAGTCGTCAAGCGTCAATTTCCGTCCATCAATCTTAACGCCCTGCTTACATGCTTCATAACGGATCTGATTGATCCTCTTCACTGCAGCCGAAGCCTCCGACACATACTTGCCCTTCATTGCTATAAACACGCAATTGGCAGATGGTTTTGTCACATCCGCAGGTATTGTCGCCGCTTCAGCACTTGTTCCTCCCGGCACGATCACTGACAATCCAACCGCAACTGCGATCGCCAGAGCCATTATCCGGTGTAACAACTTCTTCTTTTGTACTCCCATAGTTTGAATTTGTCCTCCTCTTATAATATGTATCAGCCTATTGATATTATTATAACTCACTATGGGATTTATTGCATGCCTATTTGTCTTCCGTGACACATTTTATATAATATTTATGTGTCAGTCAGTTAGATACTTGTTCGTAAAGATATACTCTTCCTCATCTATATAACCGACGCAATATACTTTTTCTACCTGTTCATGATTGAATAGAAAATTCTGATCGACTCTGATATTTCCCTCTGGATACAAACAGCCTATATAATCCCATATTTCATCTGTATCCGCTTCTTTCTGCTTTCTACCATAAATCATCAGCCTTTTCTTTGCACCTTTTAACAATACGATTGAACCTAGCGGTAGATATTTTTCATATTTAGCCATGTCACCCTCTATACTTTCTCAATTATGTTCAACAATTACCTGTCTATCAGCTCAATGCATTAGCTGGCAATCCGCCAATAGCCGATATATTGCTTTTTTCTGCTGCCGAATATCTTTTGGCAGTTTCAAGGAGGTCTGTCACATGATTATTTATAAGTTCTCCCATTTTGTCCATATCTTTCTGAAGGCCCTTAAATTGGCTTATGTACTCTTCTGATGCTGAACCTGTCCAAACAGACGATAACCCCATTATCGTTTTCATCATATCTGCAGTAAGTGTATTTGTCTGGTTCATAACATTTCGAAACTCATTTGCCCTAGCTTCCAACTCAGCAGGTGTAACCTTTATATTTATATCTGACATATTTATATCTCCTCTCTATCCTCTTTTTGCCATCTGATTAGCGTTTTCTGCCTCTGCATTCTGATAATTTGTCATAATATTTTTTAATGCCGAACAATACTGCTCAATAAGTTTCATGAAATTATTCATCTTTGCCACATCATTGTCCACTGTCGCACTAAAGGTATTCTTCGCAACACCATCCCATGTTGCGTTGAGCGCCTCTTTACTCTCCTGCATCTTTTTTATCTGAATTCCAAGTTCTTCATTTCTCCTTGATAAACTATCGATTCCATTCATCAGTCCCGTTGACTCTACCGAAAATGATTTCATTAAATATAACCTCCTGTTTCTAATCTACATATTGGTTGTTAATCTCTATCGACATATTTTCCACAGCTTCATACACAGATTTTACCGTGTTCAATATCCGATCTCTTAAAGCTTTCATTCTTAAAATATACTCATCCGATGCCTCACCCTGCCACACTTTGGCCAATTTTTCTACCATCTTATCCAGTCCAGCAACCGTATCATTCTTCATTTCGTCTGCAGCAAATTCAATCTGATTTACTACTGACATGATTTCATTATATTCATCCATGCTCATTTTTTCTTTCGTATCCATATATCACCCCCAATTATTTAAGCACATTATAAGGAAGTTCTGTTATCATAGATTTATTTCCATCCTCCGTAGCTGTATATACCTGAATTACTGTATCAAGTTTACTTGCACTATCCCAAAGGTTCTCTACGATATCTTCCATTTTCTGCGCATTTTTAGCTAACAATTTGTACGCATCATCCCAATCCTGGCACTCCCAATATTCATTTATTTTGTTATACTCATCAACTATACTATCAAACTCTTTCCGAATTGTATCATACCCCCTTTTAACATACGCATGAAGTAAAACTATATCCTCTATTGGAACAACTATTTTCTCAAATTCATTATCCACAACACCCCATTCCTTTCACTTTTAAAACTACCGACTGTTCACAATTAGTAAAAGCCTCACATCTGGCATATAATTCCTCAATATTTACTGAAAGTGAATTTTGAACGTTGCTTATATTATCCATATATGTATCGAAACATTCGATAAATGAATCAGCAGCGGGACCTTGCCAACGCTCTTTTACACTCTCATATAATTCGTTTATTCGTTCGTACCGCGCCTGTATATTTTCCAGACTTTCCATAATACTATTCAAATCATTTACAAGTTTTCTTGTATCCACATTTATTGTTTGTGCCATTTTTACTTCCTATATATTCTTACATATTACTGTCAATCAACTAATATAAAATCATGCCAAATTCTTTCATTTGCTCTCGTTTTCTCACATCTCCTTTAAATTTTTCTTTTTGCATCTCATCATACATATTTTTCACGTTTTGGTTCTTTGTTAATGATTCTAACAAATCTGATTCAGGATCTCTATTTGTATCAGTTTGGAAAATTGAGTCATCTATATCGACATTATTGTTTAATATAGACAAATCATTTATCGTACTATTAACCGCTTTATTTTCAGATTTATTTTTATCTGTCTGTTCACATTTTCCTGATCTTTGATTTCTTCCACGTGCAGTCTTACTTACATAACCCGGAGCGCTATAAATCTCTTCTGTCTTCAATTCAAGTGCCTTTTTCGTCTTTCTAGTATTTGAAGCAAGCACATTCAATTCCTCTGCATATTTTCCTATTAATATTGATTCACCTATTACTCCATTAATATATTCCTCTTCACGCTGCTGATCGTCGACATCGTGATACCCTGTTTTACTCGTCTTGAAACTGTACCATGCTTCATTTACTGCCCCTGCATTTGCCATCACCACCAATCCTATATAGAGTTTTGCCAATACGCTTCCCGTGGCTTTAAACAATATACCGCTTCCAAACGCAACAGGAAACGTTATAATGCCTGTTATTGCATCATCAAAAAGCGTATCCGCAAATTCATCTACAAAGCTACCTCCTTCAAATGCGGAAACAGCACCCGAAATTAAAGAATCCATTAACACGCATGTAACTGTAACAGCCATAGCTTTTGCTCCAACAACTTCACCCAATAGCTCTACTGAAATCTCAACTCCGAGGGTTTCTGACAATCCAGCCGCTATAGTCCCAGCCTCTATCCCCAAAAGCTCTGGTACACAAATGATAGTAACCAACACTGCAGCAACCACCACCACGCCTACAACAATTTTAAATGTTGTTGTTTTATAAAACGGGGTATGCGCATATAAATTTCCCATATTATATGTTGACAACGTTGCTTTATTACTTTCTTCATATTCATTGCACGCCAATTGAAGTGTATTTTTTAATGTATTCAGACAAGATAACGCTTCCTGCAGTTCATAGTCACAATTTTTCAGTATGCTCAGATTAGAATTTGAAACATATTTACTTGTAACTGCACTATCTATACAGTTTTCAAAATCATTAACATATTCTTGAAAATGTGATCTTATGTACCCTAGCGAGTCCTCCTCATCTCTTACTTTGTCTATTTTTACATATAATATTATTCCTTCCGTTTTCTTAACCACCACACTGCTCCTTCGCAAACGCAATTACAATAACATTAATACATGTCCATCCTTCACTCCATGACCTTCTAAACTTTTCAACGGATGCATGATCTCATTCATTGTTTTGTCAATCAATATCCATTTATCTGACTTTTGTGCACTAATATTCCAATACTGTCCCAAGATATCCAACGCATCCTCAATAACATTGTTGATCACAGCCTTTTCATTACATTCTATGTCAATCTCTTTCCCCATGACTGGCACTTGCAGAATTATCTTTATCATCCCGATATCTCCTATACAATGGTATAATCACATATGACGTATCTCTCTCATCGTTATCTTGTGAAATCATTCCCACGCCTGCTTTATATGGTTTATTTTGTTCCGAAAAAGAAATATTTGAAAAATTTAAAAATGTGTTTTCTGAAGCTCGTCCTCCCATTTGAATTCCTACATGATATCCAACCATGCTGTCATACGCCTTATACGCTCTGCATACAGAGGTACTTTCAGTACCATTTAATGCAATTATAAATATATTATGATACGCACCTTTTTCCATCACATTTTCAACAAACGGTGCAATTCTGGTCACATCGCTGCTAGGATGATATATTGTTTCCATAAATGCTTCTATATCTGAAATAAATATAAATGTTTCTTTGAAACAGAGCATTTTCTCGTATAATTCATTTGACTCATAGCCCTGATCTTTCAACATATTTTTGTATTTGTTTCTCTCAACAAAATCTGGCAACAATTCACAGAAATAATCAGCCTGTGATTTTTCGTCCTCTATATATCTTGCACCCGTATCTATAGCTATATTTCTGAATTCTGAAGTTCCATGCTCTATCACAACTATATCTGAATCTCTCTCTGCGGCAGCCTGCACAAGTATCTTCATCAGATTCTTCTTCCCGGTTCTAGCCTGCCCTGCAATTAAATAGCAAAAAGTATTTTTGAGTTCTATTCCATATGCCTCTGCGCTCACTCTATCATATCCTAACGGCAATAAACTTCCTGACATCAGCATTTTCTTAACATCAGTTCTTTCCTTGAATAGCTCCCAAGTTGGCTTGTCTGGTATTTCTGGTATCTGTTCTGCTATTTCACATACATTATTTGCAGATAACATATTACACATTGCTCTTATTGCTTCTATTCTATCGAATTCATTTTCAGCCTTTACTGCAAGTGCCGTCTGAAATTCCAGAACATTATCTTCTATCTTAACCAAACCCCTCCCCTTTAAATTCTCTGGTTCAAGCTCAATTCTTCCTATTCTAAGAACAGATGAATACTGATATCTCTCGTTCATACGCAAAGCAACGGTTTCTGATATATTGTTTTCAATCCTGCTTGGAATAGCCGAACTTCCAAATCCGCTTGCCGTCATAACAATATAAATTCCATATGCAGCACCATCATGTGTAAGCATATTAAAGAAAGCATCATATATCTCATTAGTTTTCTCTCGAAATCCAGCATAATTATCTATAATCAAAATTATCGCCGGAATTTTTTGAGAAGAACCTTGATTATATGCGGCAAAACTTATACCTCCTAACATCTTTTTTCGATCTGACATAATACGTTCAATCAGATAAATCATCTTTTTTATTCGATCTTCATCCTCATCACATACCACACCACCAACATGTGGCGCATTTTCATAACACATAAGTGACTTATTGCTAAAATCCGCTATATAGAGATTTAATTCGCTTGAAGAATATTTTGTTATCAAAGAATATATTAATGTTTGCAAAAACGTACTCTTTCCACTTACATTAGTTCCACATACAGCCAAATTACCGATTGACGATATATTGATATTAAAAGGAAACTGCTTCTGTGCAGCAGGATCGTCACACATACCAACTGTGGCAATTATCCCCAGCTCTCTATCCATGCTTTTAGGACATTCACGCTCTATATCCTCTATATAAATCGGATTTCTTAGCGGTTCCATCCATAAGCTATAATCCCTGTCATATCCATGTTCAGCAGCAGTCTGAGCCAGGAACATGATCACTGCCTCAAGCTGCGTAGTCTTATGTACTGATATCGTCTGTTTTTCTCGTTTTTTTCTATACGCCGCCATTCCAGAGTAGGATAAAATTGCTATTTGGGAATCTTGGCCAATATCCGCATCTCCCAGATACTCAGCTCCACTCCAGCCAGACTGGAATAGCTCATACACTTCGTCATTTCCAACCTGCAGATATCCTCTTCCTGCCTGGGTTATAAAAGCAGCATCCTCCTTGTGCAGCATCTCTTTACTGTCCTGCTTATCCTGCACTCTAAGACACAGCTTAAACTTGGAATTCGACCAGATATTTTCGTCGACTGTTCCTGCCGGTTTCTGCGTAGAAAGGATCAGATGAACGCCAAGGCTTCGTCCAACCTGTGCAACACTTATAAGCTCCTTCATAAATTCCGGTTGTTCACGCTTCAGCTCGGCAAACTCGTCCACTATTATAAACAGATGTGGTACCGGAAGTTCTACCTCACCAGCTTTTACAAGCTTGGTATAATTATTAATATTGTTAACTCCAGCCTCATTGAAGACTCTCTGTCTTCGCATGTTCTCACTCTTTATGGACACCATAGCTCGCTTTATCGCACTTCCTGACAGATTCGATATTGCTCCTATCATGTGTGGAAGGTCATCAAACAGGTTTGCCATTCCTCCGCCCTTATAATCAATAATGAAAAAGCCTATATCATCAGGGCTGTAGTTTATCGCCATTGAGAGAATATATGTCTGCAGCGTCTCCGACTTTCCCGATCCTGTAGTTCCTGCAACAAGCCCATGTGGACCATGATATTTCTCATGTACATCAAGAATACAGTCCTTGCCTCCAGCCGACTGACCTATGACAGCCCGCATACTGTTGTAATTTTTATTTGTCTTCCATCTGTCGAGAACCCGCAATTCTTCCAGTCTTTGTATGCCCAGCATATCAAAAAATGTAAGACTGTCGGGGATACCTCCAGCCTCGACATCTTCGTTCACCTTTATAACTGCTATTCTGTCGGCAAAAGCTGCCAGTTGACTTTCTGTCACTTTATCAAAATCCACATGACTATACTCATCCGTCTTCATCTTATGGATTCCCGAAAACTGTTTGTCGATCATAAGCTCATAAATAGTGTCATTCAACAACTGCGACTCTTTGTCAGCCAATGTTACCACTGTGAAAGAATATTTCTGTGCATCTGTTGTTATGTACTTATTTATCGCATGCCCTTCCAGCAGAGAAGTATCAGCAACAAACAATACAATGTGGGGTAACTGTCGCTTATCTATAGAATAATCTTTCTGTTCCCTGTCTCTCAGGATATCAATAATTCTGAAAAACAGGTCGTCCACTGAGCTTCTGTCTGACGCCATCAGTCTCTCACTATAATCATCCAGCCACACATGAGGCATAAATCTATAGTTCATCCATTCACTGCTGTCAGTTCCGGAATCGAATGCAAATGCAAGTTTTACGTCACGATAAGAATTATTCGCTGCTATCTGTGCAATCATGTTTCTTGCCACATCAAATGCTTTACTCTTATCTCCCACCCCAACTATACCTATTATACCTGTAGCTCCGAGATCCACTCCCTGCGGAACATCCTTTATATGTGAATATACAGCCTTTACTTTGCCCGGGATCTGTATCAATTCATCATCAGACTGTTCCATTCGTATATTAGGAACAGTTATATACGCTGACACATCCAAAGTTCCCAGGCCAACTCGCTCCACCAGATAATCCTTCTGATTCCTGTTTCTATTCCACAATTCAGTTGACTGATCTGTATATTGCGTTATGACATCAGGAGATTTGTACATATCTCCGAGCATATTTTTTATAGTATTCTGATTAGAAGCTATCTGTTTTATCTGCCGCCTCAGATATCTGGCATACCCAGATCTCCTGTCAAGCTCCCCCTGTGCATTTCTCTTCTTATCATAATGCATATTGATGAAGGCCCATAACACGCCTATAACCGCAGACGCAGCAGCAGTGATAAGGCCTGTATACATAAGCATTCCAGAATTGCTCCCTGATGATCTGTAGCTGTACATAGCAAGAACACCTCCAAGCATCATTGGAATCATCATTGTAAATGTTGGCCCTATAACCATCAAGAGTGGCTTCTTTTCTATCTGCTGCTTTGCCGGTGGATTCTCAATTGTCACAGACTCTATAACCGGCTCCTTCGTGTTTCTGGGGGATCTGTGAAAAAATCTGTCTTTTTCCTGAACATCCGCATACTGAAGCCTCTCAGGATCCATATATGGCAGATTGACAATAATACCATCTTTTAAGTGATTCCGTATTAGCACGCCGATAAACTGCACACAATATATTATCCTTAAAGCATCGAGTTCTAAAATATCTCCACATTTAAGCTTGTATCCTGACTGTACCGGATTGCCGTTCACGGTCAAGCTACGGCTGCCAGTATCACATATACTCCATCCATTTTCATTTTCCGCAAATTCGGCCTGAACGCCAATCATTTCCGGGCTTCTCACCACAATCTCATTCTCGTCAAGACTTCCTATTCTTATACGATGGACACCCGATATCATATATTTATCCACAGGAGTCATAAATTCCATAAGATTTCCTCTTTCGACTATTTAATAACACACTTTACAGCACTTGTGCTGGCACCATTCTGCACGTTTCCGCCTGACTTATAGCAAGGAACAACCTTAATATAATATTTTCCAGCTTTCAGTCCGGTTATGGTTGTACTGGTACCCGTTATCTTACTCTTTGAATTATATAGTGACATCTGTCCACAATCTTCACTGTCCTTCTTGTAGCCATAATAATATATCCTATATTCGCTGGCATTATACTCCTTCTTACTATTAGACCACTGTATATATAACTGTCCTGATTTTTTAGATTCTGTATTCGCTATCTTAACTATGTTTGGCACCACTTTTATAGTTCTGGTGATAGACTTTGTACTATAGTGCGCAGCATCCGCTCCCTTTGGTGTAAAGGTAGCTGTAATCACTACACTGCCAAATGCTTTGTTATTCATAACCTGAACTCTTCCACCTGCCGCATTGATCGCAAGCAATTTAGGATTACTTGATTTGAAGCTAAATGTACCCTGACAATCACTAGGTGCAACACACTCAAAGCCATGTGTTCCATTTGCATTGTGCCATGTTGTTGATATAGGACTCTTGAACGAGATCACTGGTACCTTTTTTTCAATTCTAAAATTCTTTACAACTCTCTTTCCTGATACACAGTTGGAACCATTTGCCGTAATAGTAACTGTCGCTGTACCAGGCTCTTTATTATTTGCGTATTGTACTGTATAATCTGATGCCTTCAGCTTTGCACTTCCATACGCAACTGTAACTGCAGGCTTGAAATAACTTCCGCTATATGTATAAGAATTAGCAGCTAATGTCACTGTCGCTTTTGTTATATCCGCCTGAGAAATTGTAAATGTCTTACTTACTTTTCCAGTTAAATTCTTACAACCCTCTATGGCTGCCTCCGCTTTATTTCCGGCCGATACATTATTCTTTAAAGTGATCCTATAGTTATCAGTACCCATTACCGCACCATTCAGCTTCACTGTAACCTTTGGTAACTTTGCTGTTCCGTCATATACACAAGATGCCACATCTATCGATGCAGACTGCACATTTGCAGGCTTAATTGTAAATTCCTTCTGGATCCCTCCGCCATAATCTCCACATCCAGTCACCACAATCTTTGCTTGTGTTCCTGCATTAATATTGTCTTTATAGGTGACCTTATAGTCTGTACCCTGTTCAATAACTCTTCCCTCATACTTGACCTGTACTGTCGGAGCTATCGCCTTGCCTGTATATACATATGGTTTATCATCTGGAATGATCACCTCAGCACTGTCCTCTGACAAATTCAAGGCTGAAGGCTTGTACACATTATTATCCTGTCCGCTTGGAGCAATATCAAAACGGTGAGCCCCCACGACTTCATTGCACTTTAGATATGAACCAGACTTAACCTCAAGAGTCATGATACTGCCTCCACATGAGATTATCTTGTCTATTTTGCATGGCTCACTGCCTATGGCCAGTTTTTCGCAGTAGAGTCTCATGGACTGTGCGGTAAGTCCACGTATCTTCAGCTCGTCTTTATCCTCACTGTAATCTATTTTTCCATACACATACGCATCCGCTGCTTCAGACTCGGTCATGGTTATCCATGCAAGCGCTCTTCCGTTTGGTGATGTACTTAATCTTACTCCAACTGGATAATTTGCTATGCAATAATAGGTTTTTACCGCATCAGTCGAATCCGACTCATCAGCGTGTGCCTGCACCATACCAAATGAACATATAGCCAAGACAATCATCACTGCCGCTATAAGTTTTTTTACTCTCGTCATCTGAAATGCCCCCTTTACTTCCTTATATCTCCTCTGCTATTTGTAACCTTCTGTGATTCAACGCCATTTTTCTTCACATAAATTACAGGATAGTATCTGCTATACTTTGATACATTCACAGTAATAACTACTTTCTTGCCTTTCTTTACAGTTTTTATATGTGGCTTACCATATAGTTTTTTCATCTTTGACGATTCATACACTTTTACGATAACCTTTGAATTCGGAGTAGGATTATTTACTGTTACTTTAAGTGTTTTGCTGTTATGGGCAATTGACACAGATGACATCACCGGTCTTACATAATATGTAATCTTTCTTACCTTCTGCTCATATACACCATTATCACCTGCTTTTATCGTAACTATAGCTTTACCAACACCCTTTATTGTTATCTTTCCATTATTCGCTACAGAAATAACCTTAGGGTTGGATGAACTATATGTAAGTCTGACTCCACCCTTTGCTGAGGCTCCTATGCTTCTCTTCACGCCCTTCTTATAATTATACTGTGTCTTTTTGCTCTTTATCTGTATGCTCTGAGGCTTTCTTACATTCACAGTGATTGTTTTCGAACATGGCTTATAATTTGACTTTGTCTTATTATTAGCGCATATTGTTATTTTGGCTGTACCCGTTTTTGTGGCTGTTATGGCTCCTCTGTCATTGACCTTGAGTACATTCTCGTTTGAACTTGTGTACCTTATCTTCTCATTTCCTGAAGTCGTAGCTGCCAGGGTCATAGATGCTGTTCCACGACTGTTCAGAAGAAGCGTATATGTACTTGCGGCCTGCTTACCATCCTTCTTAACAGAAAGCTTGCATGCTGCCTGAACTATTGAGAATTTCATTGTGAGTGTGCCGATATTCTCATTTTTTCCTGTAATCTTTATAACAGCGGTTCCGACATTTTTATTATTCGAGTATGTAACATCATATGCATCTGCATTTACTACAGAGCCATCATTATCCGTAACTTTAATTACCGGTTTTATAGGCTTTCCCGTATAAGAATAACTCTTAGCCGGAATACTTACATTCATACTGTTTTCATCAAACCTATAAGCCCTCTTGATAATCACATTCTCATCAGAATCCGGAGTATATATGTTGTTACCAGCCTCATATGTATACAGATATGTTCCAGTTGAATTTCCCTCCTTGAACAGGCCCGTTCCAAAATCAGCATCCGCCGGTCTTCTTAACAATCTAACATATTGAAGATTTTTACACCCTATAAAACAGAAATCGCCCAGTTTTGTCAGTCTTTCCGAAAAATCCAGATGCTCTAACAATTCGCATCCCGCAAAGGCACAATTTCCAACACTTGATAAATTATCAGGAATATCTATGTTCTTTATTCTGTTACAGCCCTGAAAACAATAGTCTCCCAGATTCTTGGTATACTCTGATAATTTCAAATCAGTTATGCTATAACATTCTGCAAATGCGAACTGACCAAGTTCGTATATCTGAGATCCAGACATATCTACATTCTTCAGGCTTGAACATCTTGCAAATGCATATGCGCCTACAGACAAGGTTCCTTCCGAAAACTCCACAGACTTTAAAGAAGTACATCCATAAAAAGCCCTTCGTCCTATAGTGAGAGGTTCGTCTCCCTCTATAACCACAGACTCCAGATTTGTACATCCTGAAAATGCATTGTTACCTATATGTGTAACTCCAGGCTTTACTACAACCTTTATAACATTGAAATTAGTCCACGGCTTCTTGTCCTCCAGTCCAAAGTCAATCATCGCCTTATTTGTGGAAACATCCAATGTCAGCACTCCACTGTCACCATTATATTCAGCCCTGATTCCAGCATCCTCTGACACTGCATTCGTCGAAGCATATGCCTGTACCATTTCTGGAACAAGGCTGACCATACACATAATCACTGCTCCTACAATTACTGTAATTATCCTTCTCTTTAACTCCTTTTTCATGATCAATCACCCCACTCTTCTTCTTCTGTTATAAACTCATCTTCATTTACTCCTGATGTTCCGCTGTCCGCCTGTTCATTTGTTCCCGAACCACCAGATGATCCCGATCCACCACCTGCTGAACCGGAGCTTGCAGCCACAGCCGAGCTTGTCTTCTTGCCCTTACTCACTATCAGATACAATTGAGTATCTTCAGTCATCTCAGTTCCCGCCTTTACGCTTTGTCTGATGATCACATTCTCATCAACGGTATCAGAATTCTCCTGGAGGGTACTAAAGGTGATTCCAAGGGTTGAACACTGTATAGTTGCATCATTCAAGGTCATACCTACAAAGTCAGGAAGTTTTACCGTCTGCTCTCCCAGGCTTACCGTGACCTTCACAGAACTTCCTTTCTCTACGCTGCTTCCCTGTGGATCCTGCTGCTCAATTATCAAGCCAGCCTCAACATCCTTACTATATTCTTCAGTTTCTTCGAGCTCTATACCAGCCTCTGCAGCCATCGCTCTGGCATCATCCAGGGTTTCACCAACAAATTCCGGCAGAACTGTCATCTCCTTGCCTTTACTGACCGTTATTCCAACTGAAGCCTTACGTTTCACCTTCATTCCCTTGGCTATATCCTGTGAGATAACGCATCCTTCTTCTACCTCAGAACTGTATTCTTTTTTCTCCACAAGCGTTACACCAGCCTCTCTGGCAATTTGTTTTGCCTCCGCCGTTGTGTGCCCAACAAAATCAGGCACAACAGATTTCCTATTAACCATTATGATGATTAACACAACTGAAACCAATACGATCCCAGCTATTACACCTATGATGATCTTCATATTGGGTCCATGCTTGTCAGAATCACCAGCTTCAAGTGCTTTTAAAATGTCTTCAAGCTCATCTCTGCTATCCTTCGCAGCTTCTCCAACGCCCGCAGCTCCAACATCATCTTCCCGCGACACAACACCATCTCCTTCGCTATATTATCAAGCAATAGTATTGCATCGTAATTTATTTTTGTCAATAACTGTTTAGTTTTTCTTTTAACATTCTTAAAATATTATATGCAATCTCAACACACTCTCTACAACAATAAAGCTGTAATCTACTGCATTTTAGGCGATCATGTTTAAATATATTTTTGCTTTTCTAAATCTTTTTATCTGACAAATTATAGCTATTAGCTACAATTTATCAATTTTTGTTATTTCATGTCTAAAAAATTATTGATTTTATGATATTTTAGTATAAAATAATATTAGTTTATGTAGGAAATATAATAAAAGGAGAACAAAATTTGAACGAAGAGCTGATATTTAAAGAGAATGTAAAAACAATAGACAAATATATTAAATCAATTAAAAAAGAGCTTCCAATATGTAGAAAGGGGGAAAGAAAATATTTAAAGCTGTTGCGTAGCAATATGTATGACTACGCAATAAGCTTGGGCGACAAGGCAGTCACAGCATCCAATCTGGATACAGAGTTTGGCAGTCCTAAGGAATGTGCCACTGAATATGTCCAATCTTTAGGAACAGACACCATATGTACCAATATGAATGGAAGGAAATATGGAAAATATCTTTTTATTGCAGGACTCTCTGTTATAGCTGTTTTTGCAATATGTATATCAGTTATGTTGTATAAGGAATGGCAGATATCTAGACATACTGATATTGCATCAACTACTATTATCCTTCAAGAGGGTGTAGTGCCAAATGATTTATCTGATGAATCATGGATAGATTCTGTTGAAGACGCACCATTAAATAATAGCTCGGAAACTCAGAATAATGATAATAACAATAATACAGATATGGAGGAATAAATATGAATAAAAAATTACGCAGATTATTAACTATATGTTGTATGATTTTCATCTGTTTGTCTACAATAAACGTTCCAACTGTTAAGGCCGCAGAAGAAGATACAAGTGATGATTCTCTTACATTCGTAGAAATTATCGAAGAAATTCCTACTCAACCATCCATGAGTAGAGCCACAAAAACAAAAAGTGCTGTAAAAACCGTATTATGCAACGATTCTAATGGAAAAACTCTCTGGAGTCTTCAGATTGCAGCAACATTCAGTTATACAGGTTCTTCTAGCAAATGCACATCCGCTAAAGCTGCAGTGACTTCTAATAGTTCATCTTGGAAGGTGTCTGTGTCCAGTTGCACGAGATCCGGCAACAAAGCCACAGCAACTGCAGTTGGAAAAAAGTATTCCTCAAAGGGCGTACTGCTTCAGACAGTAAATAAATCAGTTACTATATCATGTTCAGCTAACGGAACTATTTCCTAATTTACTAGTTAGTTATACAAGATAAAGAACAAGGCCACATGCCGCATGAAATATCTTTTAGATTTTTCATATGGTATGTGGCTTTATTTTATCTGTACCGGCCAGACACCCCTGCTAATGCAGATCTTATAACCAGCTCCAACGCAGTAGCAACAACGTACAATGCTATGCATATTACCAACTTCACGCTCGTAGAAAGCTTCTCACTTTTAGCAACCATAAACGTCACGACTGCCGCAGTTCCGAGCAGCAAGCCTCCTATGGCACCACCCATTATTCCCCAATATTCTATAAAATATAATACATAAAATACTACTATCCAGGCAGGAGCTTTTTGATTAGCTCCTGCACCATCTGGATATGTTCCCAGATCCATTCCATCCATAATGAGACTGATACCACTCACTGCGCTTATAACCAGATTCAGTTCTTTTCCTGCTAACGGTACTGTATAGCTCAACTGTTTATCCTTTCTTAAGCTACCTGTTCTCTCCAGCGATCTAAGTTTGAATGCCTCACCACCATTTATATATATACTCCCCTTCATATACTCCACCAAATACTCGGTGTCATCTATCTGGACATTCCAACTATATCTGTCTGTATTTGCCATACCAGATCCTCTCTTACACTTTTCTCTACTTATTTATGTACTTTCTTGACTCGACCCCATTTTTCTTGAGATATACCTCTGTGTAGCACTTGTATATTCCTCTATATGACGGTGTCTTTATCACTACCTTGCGGCTATTTTTCACAGCCTTGGTACGTGTTGTATAAAGCTTCTTCTTTGAAGCTGAAGAATACACTTTCACTATCAGTGTAGAGCCCGGCGTAGGATTCGTAACAGTCACTGTGGTTCCGGTTGTCAGGGCCTCAATTTTCGCTTTCTTTACTACAGGCCTAACATAATATGTGACTTTTATACTCTTTGACTCATATTTACTATTTTCTGCAGCCTTTATTGTCACCACAGCCTTGCCTGCACCCTTCATAGTCAGTTTGCCATCAGATGATACTCTAACTACACCATTATTAGATGAACTGTATGTGAGTTTCGCTCCACCGCCAGCCTTGGCTCCTATACTCTTCTTAGCTCCAGACTTTAAATTCATATATACCGTACTCTTTGGTACAGTGATATTCTGCACATATCTTGCTTTTACAGATATTGTACGAGTGACCTTCTCGTAGTTTGAACCAGCCTCATCATTTGCGGTGATCGTAATCTTAGCGTTGCCTGCTTTGCAAACCACCATGGACCATGTGTCTGAATTCTTGTCATATTTTACATCAACAATATTCTTGTCTGAACTTACAACCTTCACCGGCCCGCCATTGGAAGTGCTTATCTTAAGCTTCGCAGTTACTGATGAACTGGATGTCTTTAATGAATATGTATAAGAAGATTTTGCCGACTCATTGCCGTTATAAATAATATTGAGGCTTGAAGGAGCTTTATTTATATCATATGTGAAATCTTTTGTTCCCCAGATATTTCCTGTCCCTGTTACCTTGGCAGTGGCCTTTCCTGCATTGATATTATTCTCATATACTATACTCATATCACCCGAATGATAACCCGTTGCTCCATCTTCATTCTCTGCAAGCCAGTAAATATGTGGCTCTATCGGCTCCCCAGTATACACACAGTTTTCAAAATCAGTTGTTTCAAATCTCAGATCATTTATTGATACTGCTTTAACTATTTTAACAGTTCCTGATTCTGTATATATCTTCTCCAACACCTTAGGATCATCCCATGTGCACAAACTTACGTCTCCACAGAAGGCACCTGATCCAATCTTAAGACCCGAACGAACCATACTGAACAGCACATAATGAAGATTTTCGCAATTTGCAAAACAACATTCGCCAATATACCTTACTCTCCTTGGAATCACTATCCTGTCGAACAGCTTACAATGGTCAAACGCATTGTCTCCTATATATGTCAGGGTATCAGGAAACTTCACCGACTCTAATGCACTACATCCGTTGAAGCAATTAGCCCCAATACGATACATGTTTGAATAAAATTTTATCTCCTTCAACGAAATGCAACCAGCGAATGTATAATCACGCAACTCACTTACCTGTGCATCTGACAGATCCACACTAGTCAGACTGCTGCAATTATAAAATGCATATTCACCTATACTATCTGTTCCCTCAGAGAATGATATGCTTTTCAGACTTGTACATCCGGAAAAAGCATTTTTACCAATTGTCATAAATGAGTCACCTTCTACGACAACTGATGTAAGCTTATCACACCCGTCAAAAGCATAGTCACCTATATGGGAAACTCCCTGTTTTACCACAACACTTCTTACAATATAATATTCCCAAGGACGCTTTTCATTTGCACTATAATCCGCCATAACCGATGACGTATCTGCATACAGCGTAAGCTCGCCCGTCTTGTAATCAAAAGTGTAATTAACTCCACCACTATCCGACGCATACACCCGCCTTATTCCGGGAATAACACACATGGCACACACCAGCGCTATTCCCATAATTCCAAGTAACAATCTCTTTAGTAATCCCTTTTTCATAATAAACCTCCTTTTTGTATAATGTCTTACTAATGCATTGTTAATTTATATGAGCATAAAGATAGTATTGCACCTAATGATATTATTGTCAACACGCTGTTAAGTTTTTCTATTTTATAGCATAAAATTATATTTTAATTACAACAAAAAGCTCCATACGCTGTGAAATATCTCAAGATATCACACAGTATGGGGCTCTATATTAGTAGTGACCGTGCTTCACGTAAATTCCCATCTCGCTATTTATAAACAAAATAATACCTATTATAAAAAAAGCTATCACAATAGTCACGCTTATTATAACTCTTTTCCTCATAGAGTATTTTTCATTTATTGACAGCACAGAAATACGCGGTATCAAAGCAGCAGCCGACGCTCTGTATACAAATCCTACTATACCTGACCATGGAAAAATAAATTCAAGACTTAAGATTACAACAAGCACATTTACCCACCACGGTTTTTTTATTTTCTTAACTACCGGCTCTGGTTCACCAGTCTCAAGATCTATACCATCTACCAGAAGATGGGCTCTAGCGTCTTGCGTTGTTTCCCATGAATACCGCTTATATTCCACCATCACCCCATCTACAGGGAACATTGGTTTCCTACGCTCCCGATAGAACAGCTTGCCATTATGACATATCTGTAATTCTCCCATTTTCCACAAATCAAAAAGGTTAGCTACTTTTTGTCCATCGACGATGATATCATGCCACACGTCTATCTTTATCTCATGCATCTTACCATTTATCTCTACATTCCATGTATTCTTTTCCTGATCATATGTTTTTACCTCAAGCATCTTCCTAGCAAACTCCCTTTCAACAACATACTTATATACAATATTACCCTTTGCAATATTTGCAGTCAATAGCATTTTAGTTATTCTATCTTATTCGCACACAAAAAGCCCCACACCCTACGCAATATCCTGAAGATATCTCATAGTGGTGTGGGGCTTTTGTGTGACTGATGCTCAGGTCAACCGGCTTTTATACGTAGCTTGTTGTGTTGATCTTTACACCAGGGCCCATTGTTGAAGCAATTACAACGCTCTTAAGGTACTGACCCTTAGCAGCAGCTGGCTTTGCCTTAACAATAGCATTTATTAAAGTCTGGAAATTCTCGTTTAACTGTTCCTCTGTGAAAGAAACTTTTCCCACTGGCACATGGATAATGTTGGCTTTGTCAAGTCTGTACTCTATCTTACCAGCTTTGATATCTGAGATAGCCTTAGCTACATCCATAGTAACTGTTCCAGCCTTAGGGTTTGGCATGAGACCCTTTGGTCCAAGTACACGACCAAGACGTCCTACAACGCCCATCATGTCAGGTGTTGCAACAACAACGTCGAAGTCTAACCATCCCTCGTTCTGGATCTTTGGCACGAGCTCGTCTCCACCAGCGTAATCAGCGCCTGCTGCAAGAGCCTCGTCAACCTTTGCACCCTTAGCAAATACGAGAACCTTAACAGTCTTACCTGTTCCGTGTGGAAGAACTACGGCACCACGAACCTGCTGATCAGCGTGACGTCCATCAACACCGAGTCTGAGGTGTGCCTCTACTGTCTCATCAAACTTAGCTGAAGCCATCTTCTTAACTAAAGCAACTGCCTCAGTTGCCTCGTAAGCAGCGGTCTTATCATAGAGCTTGCTTGCATCTACATATTTCTTACTCTTTATCATTATTATAAACCTCCTGTGGTCATATCGGGAGCGACCCTCCCACTAAATATCTGTATTACTCTTCAACTGTAACGCCCATTGAACGAGCTGTTCCAGCGATCATGCTCATAGCTGACTCAAGGCTTGCAGCGTTCAGATCCTTCATCTTAAGTTCAGCGATCTCCTGAACCTTAGCCTTAGAAATTGTTGCAACCTTAGTCTTCTTTGAGTTTGCAGAACCTGACTTGATGTTACATGCCTTCTTGATAAGAAGTGATGCAGGTGGAGTCTTTGTAATGAAGCTGAAGCTCTTATCCTGGTATACTGTGATAACAACAGGAATGATCATGTCACCCTCATTAGCTGTTCTTGCATTGAATTCCTTTGTGAAAGCAACGATATTTACACCGTGCTGACCAAGAGCTGGTCCAACAGGTGGTGCAGGAGTTGCCTTTCCTGCAGGTATCTGTAATTTGATGTATCCTTCTACTTTCTTTGCCATTTTAGCATTCCTCCAAAATACTGTGGTACAATCCACTTGATAATTACAACTTCTTGATATCAGCAAACGCAATATCAACAGTATTCACACGACCAAACATTTCTACTTCGATGGCTACGGTCTGTTTTGCAGTATTAATTGCCTTAATTGTTGCTACTGTGCCTTCCCAGGCACCTGAAGTAACCGTTATTGAGTCTCCCACTTCAACATCGATGACAACCTCCTCTGAGGTCTGATACAGATTGCTCAGCTCCTCATCAGTGAGTGGTACAGGCTTTCTTGGATCTGATCCGACAAATCCTGTAACTCCTCTGGTATTACGCACAACATACCATGTAACATCGTTCATGATCATGTTGATGAGAACGTAACCAGGAAGTATCTTTCTCTCGATCGACTTTGGCTTACCATTCTTAATCTCTGTGGCATCTTCAACCGGAACGACTACCTCTAAAATCTGGTCTTGTAAATTTCTGTTTTCTTTTGTTTTCTCAATATCAGCCTTTACTTTGTTTTCATATCCTGAGTAGGTATGAACAACATACCATCTTGCATTCTCTGCCTCTGACATATTCTTCACCATCCTTTACCCAACTATGAAATTCAAACCAATCTGGATCAACCAATCTACGATAGCTATGATACAGCCGAGTACGACTGAGGAAACAACTACCGCAAATGACTGTCTTGCAAGGGAGCTCTTATCAAGCCATGTAATCTTCCTGAACTCTCCCTTTAATTCCTGAAACCAGCTTCTCTTGAGAGTATTTGACTTTTCTTCTTTACTAGATTTAGACATAACTCTATTCCTCCTTACTGGTTCAGACTATTTTGTCTCCTTGTGTACTGTATGAGCCTTGCAGAATCTACAGTACTTCTTTGTTTCCATTCTGTCTGGATGCGTTTTCTTATCCTTTGTCATATTGTAATTACGCTGTTTACAATCCTGACATGCCAATGTTATTTTAACGCGCATTTCCACTTACCTCCATTGTTATTTTAAGGCACAAAAAAAAGACCTCTTTCATCGCAAAGTCTACAATAACACAATCGACCTATGCAAGTCAAGAAGTCTTTTATATAATTTCTAGTATATTTGATCCTGTCCGTCTATCTTCCGTTTGTACTCATGTCTTTTATGACATCTATGAGATCCATGTCGGAATCTGTGAGCTTCACATTGGTACAAATGGTCTTGCCCTCTGTATCTGTGATCTTCACTTCTATTATATAGCCTTCCTTTATTCCTGTGGCTGCGGCTGCCCTGAGGAACATAGGGAACTTTGGATGATTCATGACGAACCGCTCCCAGGCTCCTTTGATCTTAAACATCATTCCCGGATTAAATGCCATATTTATCAACCTCTCTGTAAATCTTACTTATATCAGTATTATTTCAAAAGACCTATCGCTCCGAACAATCCTATACTTCCAAGGTACATGATCACTCCTGCCATGATCACTCCCAGCATGACCATGATAACGCTTTTCTTCCAGTCAAGCTCAAGGAAGCTGGCTGCCAGTGTTCCTGTCCACGCCCCGGTTCCCGGAAGTGGTATTCCCACGAACAGCAGAAGTGCGATATACACTCCAGTGCCGGACTTTGCCATGAGCTTCTGTCCGCCGTGCTCTCCCTTCACAAGACACCATGTGAAGAATTTGCCTATGAATCTCTTGTCTTTTCCCCACTCAAGCACACGTCTTGCAAACCAGTATATAAATGGAACCGGTATCATATTGCCTATGACGCACACTATAAATGACGGTATACTCGGAAGTCCAAAGCCCACCGAATACGGTATGGCGCCTCGAAGCTCAAGTATTGGTACCATGGATATAAGAAATATAGTCAGATATTTTTTTAACATAACGATCCTCTCATTTAATTTTCAAGTCCAGCTCTAACATAGAACGGCTCTGTTACCTCTGTCACTTTCTTACCAAGCATGTTGTCTGCTCTGACCAGTGCCACCTCGATGCCAAATGAATGAGGCTTCATAAGAGGTATGAGTCCGGCAAATACAGGCTTCTCGTCTCCGTTTACCTCAAGAGCAACAAGATACTTATCCTCCTGTCCCTGCTCCTCCATCATCTGTATATACGCTCTGTCAACATTCTCTTTGTCTGCCAGATACTCTCTTGCAGCATCAAGCATCTGTACCGGCTGATACTTTGGTGTTCTGAGCTTGACTGTTGCGCCTGGCTTGATCTTGCTCTGTACAAGTCCTGTACGTGAGCTCTCTCTGTACTGACGGATAAACTCTCCTGATATAAAGCAGTTCTCAGTGAAAGGATTCATAGCTATTCCGCTTATGTTTCCATTTGAATTGAACACAAGATCCTCAAGCTGCTTATATGGAAGTATGATCCTCTGGAAGCCATCGTTAAACTGTGATGAAGCCATCGACTCATAATCTGTGAAGCATGGAAGTACCTTGTCTCCCTGCTCATTTGTCAAAAGTGAGAAGTTGATCTTCACTCCGTCCTGGAATGTAACCTTTCCATTCTCATCAGGCTTTGGCTCCTGGTCAAACTTTGCAGGAACTATAAATACTGCATGGACCACTGACTCAAAGAGCTGCTTAAGTGTATCCTTGTTCTCATTTTCTCTAACTGCGTGCATAGCCTCAACAAGCTCCACGTTCTCAATCTTTTTTCCAATGTCTTTTACGTCCATCTCGTTATCCTTTCATTAATTAATTGTGTATTATCTCTTCTCACCGTAATGCTCGTTGTAAAGCTTCACCGCTTCCTCATAGTGCTCTTCATCAGCCTTTGCCTGATCTGATCTCTTGGACAACACAAGATCCGGTCTCACATCCGGCATGCTCTGGCCTATCCTTGAGGTAAATTCCGTAAAGAACTCCTGGCCACCTGCATATGATGCCATCGGTATAGCCACCATTCCCTTTGAGGTTGCAAATATGTATCCTCTGTTCACGTGATAGAACGGCTCTACAACGCGCTCATTCTCTACTATATCATCTATCTCGTATTTTCTCCACATAAATGGTATCTTACTGAAATATATCGCCTTGTCATCCATCTTCACCGCCGATGATACCGCTATCCTGCAGAATATCGCAAGTATAGCGCTCACACAGAATGCAAGTATGACTGCAATCCTTCCCATACCTTTATTGAGACTGTCCACTCCAAATACAGCCACCACAATGAGGAACAATATGAGCAGGCTTACTATGAATACCATAGGTCCAACTGTGGAATAACCTCTCATAATTCCGTTCTTATTCTTGCGGCATTTTCCGTAGTAGCTTATTCTTGAAGGCTTCATACCGAGATCCTCTCCACACAGAGGACAATACTTCTGGTTGACCGTACAGTTTGCCGGTATTGATTTGCCGCAGTGCGGACATCTGAAGAATATGGTGTTTATAATGCCTGATATAAGCGCAAGCACTACGAACAGAATCCAGCCCATGCTTATATTTCCTGCAAATGCAAATCCAAATATACACAGCACTCCTACTATTGGCAAAGCTGTAGACAGTAACTTTGATATATAAAGCTTCATCTTTCTCCTCCAAATCTGACAGTGGCATCTACACTGTCACCATCTCTGACCTGTTAAGTATAACATAATTCATCTTTTTTTCAATATTCCAGCGAAAAGAGCTGTCTGCACAGCATTTTGCCGGATTCCGTGGCAAATATATTATCGTATGCCGTCCTTATAGTATCTGCGTCCGCCTTATCCTCATACATGTTGACGAGGAAATCGGCCTCCACCAGTATCTGATAATCCAGACCGTCTATATTCCTGTAGGTGTGGTGATGTGCCACCAGATAACATGCCCTCTCCACTGCGGCATCTTCTGCACCTGCCTCTCTGAGCAGCCGTCTTGCCTCAGGAGGTCCCTCCTGTTCCTGCAGCTTGCCATTATTATATCCATATTTCAGTTCTGCGTTCTTTATGCCTATATCGTGGGCAAGTGCTGCGATCTCCAGGACCTGCATCTCGTCGGGCTCCATGCCCTCCATCTCAGCTATCAGCTTCGCAAATGAATGAACCTTCAGGAAGTGATGTACCCGTCTGGAATCCCCGGCATAGTATTCAATCATTTTCTCTTTTACTATAGAAACCAAATCTCGTGCCATGTCATCATCCGCCTTTCTTTGTGACTCGTATCATTCTAACACCACTATTTGTGAATAGTCTATACAGTTTATAAACATTTAATCTTCCTTACGCCCGGATTTTCTGTTACTTCTATAATATATACTTCCGTAAGTTGTTTTTTATTGACTATAATAGTATAATTTTGGGTTAGAGATAAACCATCAATACAAGTGATACAAAACATTGGAGATTTTATTATGGACACACGTTCAATTGGAGTATTCGACTCAGGGCTAGGCGGAATAAGCGTTCTCCGCGACATCGTGGAGCTCATGCCCTGTGAAAATTATATATATTTTGGCGATTCGGCACACGCACCTTACGGAACAAAGACCAGAGAGGCTATTCTTGAGAGATCGGAGCAGTGTACCAATTTTCTTCTCGCAAAGGATGTGAAGGCGATCGTCATCGCCTGCAACACCGCCACAAGTGTTGCAGCCTCGACACTGAGACAGCAGTATCCTTCCATACCGATCATCGGTATTGAACCGGCTCTGAAGCCTGCGGTTCTGTGGAAGGAGCACGACAAGGTAGCTGTCATGGCCACCCCTGCCACACTGGCTCTACCTAAATTTCATGAACTCATGAAACATTATTCAAAGGAGTCCGATATTTACCCGGTTCCATGTCCGGGGCTTGCAGATTATGTTGAGAGAGGAATATTCGACGGTGAGGAGATCACAGAATTTCTGAAGGGACTGCTCGCCCCATCTCTGGAGAAGCATGTGGATGCCATCGTTCTCGGTTGCACTCATTATCCATTTGTGGAGAAGGTTATACAGCGCATAGCCGGACCTGACGTGAAGATCTTCAATGGAGCCCACGGCACCGCCCTGGAGCTTCAGAGGAGACTGCGCATCGCTGAGCTTCTCACGCCTTCCATAGAGAAGGGCACTGTGGAGTTCTACAGCAGCAGCACAAACCCTGAAACCATTAAACTTTGTCACCAATTGTTTGAAGCGTAATTGACGGACGGCTCAAAACATATATCCAACATAAAAAAGTCCGTGTATGTACATGGTCAATCACGTTCTACAGCTGTCGCTTCAAGCATTTCTATATGCATGCGGCTCCGCACGCGATAAGGGCGTTTGCGTGCTATGCCTTAGCACAGAAATGCTCGAAGCTCGGCTGTATTCACTACCGATTGTCCATGTACATACACGGCTTTTTTGCTGAATATATGTTTTGAGCCTGACTACGACTTATTATTCAAAGCTGGTTCTCAGAATTGTTAAAATGCATATGGGCGATCCCAGACTTTGAGTTTCGTGCCGATATCATGTACAAGGGCGTAGGTGTAACACTCATATGCCCAGGCGACGTCCTCTGTCGGCATTCCCTCTATGGACACGAGGATGATCTCGTCGTCAGATTCACGGCCGGGCTTCTTGCCACGGATTATCTCCCCGAATGTAGTAAGGGAATCCCTCTCTATCAATCCATCCTGCACCATATATACGAAATCCTCTCCCATGCAGCCTGTGTGGAGTCTGTTGCCCTCCGCATCATATCCAACATTATCTTCCTCTGCATAATTCTCGTACATTCCGTAGTTGTCTATAACTTTTTTCAAGTCAACAATACTCTTATGCACCATATTGAAGGTACTTGTAGAGATGACCAGCGCTCCAGGCTTGAGCCACTCTCGCTTGTACTCTGGCCACTCGCCCTCCTTACATGAGACTGCCTCAGTTATGATGTCGGCATCCTTAAGTGCCTCCTCCATATCCTTGCACAGAACTATATTTTTTACCTGAGGATAATTTTCCTCTATGTACTCTTTCATCTTGATCGCATTTGCCGATGTCGGTGAGCTGCCCTTTATCTTGATGGTGTCTATGTCAAATCTCTGTGACATGATGGCTCTGAGACTTGATCTGCAGGCATAGCAATGAATCTTCTGTCTCTTGCATTATTGACAGGAAAATTCTCTATAGGCGACTTCTTAGGGAAATATAACATAAGTCCATGGGCATCATTATACGGGCCGCCCATGAGGAAATCCCCATCCTCCATGAGTCCCATTGTCTCTTCCATCACATCAACGCATCTTCCAGGATGAAGCACTCCTGACATTTACGACCTCCGCCTCGCACACCTCATGTCCATCACGGCCAAGTGCCACTCCCTTTGTTCCTTTCTCAGGAATAGGCAAGAATTCATACGGAAGTGTAACCGTTCCATAGCCATCCCCGGTATCCTCGTCCACCAGGAATATCGCCTGTACTGAACAGCTTGCAACACACATACCACATCCTATACATGGATTCTCCGTCACCGTTGGAAGTGATGTAATATTTGCGTCTATGCTTATACATCCCTTCGGGCACGCATCCTGACATGGGTTGCACGGAATGTATGTGGTCAAATACATGCAGAGCCACAACACCAGGATTGACACAATAGGTGCTTGCGACTGCTATACCCTTGACATCCCCGGGAGCAATCCAAAGTCCAAGTATTACCGTACCAAGAACGTATTCTTCTTCGCACCATACCTTGAGGACGCCGATTGCAATTATGTACTTCAAGCAGGAAGATATCTCTCCATGACATACAAGGGCGCCCTGACCAAGACAAAGGAACTGCTGCCACAACTCTATACATACGCACAGGATCATCAGCTTGAGATTGCCAGTGACCCTGTTGAAATGTGTCATATAGATGATTATGAGACCAACGATGACAGTGAGTACATAATTGAGCTGCAGTTCATGATAAAATAACCATTTTGCCGCAGCTCATTCTGTTCTCTAAAAATGTAATTACAGATACTCACCCATGAACAGCTCCGTGTCGTATGGGGTTATCACCATTTTATCACGCTCATTCTCCACTGTGTCATTATTCAGATACAACTCAGTGTCAAACACAATGTCAGCATCCTCCCTGTTGTCCACCAGCACTCCTCTGCCCATGACATTGAGCGCGATAAGATCATAGAGATCTGGTTTCTTCACATTCACCATGGAATAGCATACCGCCGCAACTCCAGATAGATTGCTCTCCAGATTATTACCACCGATATTCGCATGGATGCCACTGAGCGACATATTCATGTCACACCAGATGAACTCCCTCTTCACACAGTCAAATATGACAGGAATGCACACCATGCTGTCCGCCGTCAGATCAAGCTTCTGTTCCACCGTCTTTGGCTCATATATCTCGCCCGAATCCACATCAGCTCTCTCCATCCATCCAAACATTGCGTGAGGCATATCCGCATAGGTCTGACAGGTAAAGCTGTACACCTGGTACACCACATACCTTGCCCCACATCTCACAACGGAATCCACGTCCACATCAAGGAACTCACTGACACCATCGCCGTCCACCGGGCCGCCATTTACAATGTCGCCCGAATGGCATGCCTTATATTTTGCAGATTTCAGATTGGTATATGACACGTGCTCCATGTAGTTCCAGTTCTCGTCAAATATAGCCGCCGACAGATCTATATCGATCCTTCCGGAATCATAGGACTCAAAATCGCATTTGTCCATATTCGTCCACCATATAAATGCCCTCACAGCATTTGTCTGCGAATCCATAGGAAGTCTTGAACCCCTGACTATGGTCTTCATCGCCTTGCTGGCGCTTCTCTGGCTGAATGGTACCACATAATTCCTGTAGTCCTCAGACAGGTACACCTTACCCATAGGCTCCCTCTGTCCATATATCTTCACAAGCGCATTTTCGCAGATCCGAATAACTTCCTGACAGTATTTCTCATCTATATCTGGCAGATTGTTTCGCTCGCTGTGGCACTTTGCAAGACTCCCCTTTGGGAAGAACACTCTTACATCCGCCTGCTCAGCTCTGTGCAGGAAATGCTCTCTCACCTGAAGCAGCACCGGTGTCGACACCTTCTCCGCCACAGACGCAAAGCTCCTTATAACAGACTCTTTATGTGCCACTCTGAGCAGTTGGTCCAGTCGCCTTGCCAGTTCACCCGGTCTCTTCACCAGTTCTGCAAGCGCACTTTCATACTCACCGTAAGCAAGGTCAAACTCAACCTTTCCCGCAAATGTCTCTATCTTCCTGTTATTTCTCAGCTTGTCAAATGCATTTATCGCCCTGTCATACTCCAGAGTGTATCTGCTGCAGTCAAACTCAGAAGGATGGATCCTCTCTCCAATCCTGATCCATCTCTCCTTATATCTCAGCATGTCCCCCTCTATATTCGGACATCCCGACAGAAGCTCCATGATCATCCTTCTCTGTCTGCGGGTAAAACTCTTATATCTCGTATTCTCCGCAAGGCTCACATCACCATCGCTCATTGCTGTGACGAGTCTCAGCACATCAGTTGCTGTCTTTATATACTTTCTGAGCCCGCTGACTCTTGCCAGAGGATTCTTCTGCAGATAGAGCGCAGAGATGTACGCAGCATTCTCCTTGTGTGGTATGTTATCAGGCAGCTTCATATTCTCAGTCTCGAATAAATATGCTATATCCTCCCTGTCAGTTCTTGATATGGATGTTCTCGACGTACAGATATTGTCAAATATCTGTCTCACATCAGCCTCACTTCCAAGCTGCAGAACTTTGACCTTCGTCTCATCAAAAAGTGGCAGTCTGTCATTTACACGCTTTCTGTGATTCTTTGGATACAGGATACCATCCGACCAGTAATGCACCATCGCATTTATATACAACTCAGAAAAATGTGCATCCATAACGCCCTTAGGGAAATCGGCATACATAGGCATATACACAACATTTGCACCTTTCAGCTTCATAAGCTCAGCTTTGAGTTCAAGATAAAATTCTGTCAGTTCATTGACGCTGTATGTTCTGAGAACGTCAAACACCTCCCTGGAAAATGTATATCCAAGTTCTTCGATGTTCTTCATAATGGTCGTTATGCAGCGGTCATTTGCCACCTTTGCAGTACCAATGCCAAGTATCACTTTGTTCTTACGCCTGAGCAATATCTCGTTCATAACATTTCTCCCTATTAATGAGGAAACCGGTGGCGGTAAGCTTTTACATTTATCATCCCAATTAAGAAGGAACCACCACCATAGCCTCTTATGATCCTGTATTCAGGGCCTCAATAACTTATGAACCCAATATATCAAACCATGATCGTCAAATCAATGAACCGCTAGTTTAGAAGTCACGCAGTGGGCTATCCCTCAAGCGCGACCTTCACAACCTTTTTCTTTCTGGGAAGGCAGAGCTGGAGCACCACCGCTATGGTTGCACCAACTGCAGTACCTGATGACATGAAGTAGTTCAGGAACTGAGGCATTGCGCTCATCACATCTGTAGGAATGACTATAGTTGCCACAGCAGCCACGACTGAGATTCCAACGATAAGTGATGATCTCTCATCAAGAGGCTCACTCTGTATGATCTTGATTCCATTTGATATGAGCAGGATACATACAACCGCAAATACACCATTTACGACAGGTGTCGGTATACATGATATGACGGTCATAAGCTTTGGACATACGCCGAGCACCATGAGTATCATACCACCCGCAATGATCGCCATACGGCTTCCAACCTTTGTTATCGCAAGTACTCCGGCATTTGACGAATATCCTGTCATCGGTGTTCCTCCGAACAGTGAACCGACAAGACATCCAACGCCCTCACCAATAGTAGCGCGATCTATTCTCTTATCGCTGAGATCCTCGCCTGTGATGGCACTGATCGTCACCCATGTTCCTGTTGTATCGAGAAGTACGATAAGGTAAATGAACATCATGAGTATACAGGACTTGATCTCAAACTTTGGAAGTCCAAAGTGGAAAAACTCCGGAAGCTCGAACCATGCTGCCTCGTGTACAGAGCTGAAGTCCGCAGCTCCCATTGCTGCAGCAACCACGGTTCCGGCAACCAGTGCAAGTATTACTGATACCATGTGAAGTATCCTGTTATGCTTAAGCTTGTACTGAAGTATCATACATACGATGAGCACTCCTGCAGCAGTAAGACCTGATGCTACATTTGCACTTAAGTTTCCATCTGAGCTTGCGATCCCTTTGGCCGCTGTAGGTGTCAGTGATATTCCAACTATAAGTATGATGATACCACCGATAAATGGAGGTATTGCCTTTCTCACAAATTTTGAGAATCCCTTGAATATACCCAGCAATATGATCATGATCGCTCCGGGGATCAGACTTCCTATCATTGCACTGACTCCCATGGTCGCGCCTATCGTACACAGAGCTCCAAGCGGTACATATGATGGGCCCTGTATGATAGGGTACTTCATGAAGAATCCCGCCTGGAGTATAGTTGCAATTCCACATGCAAAGAAACTCATCTGAAGGAAAAATGATAACTCTCCTCCGGCAAGTCCTATCGCCGCTCCAAGTATCAATGGCATGATATACAGATCCATTGACAATACATGCTGCATTCCGAGAAATGCCGCCTTGCCACAGCTTATCTTCTCATTTACGCCAACTATGAGCTGGCTGTCATTTTCTACTATCTTCTTATCTTCCATATAAATGCGCCTCCTTATCTGCTGTTATATAATTCGAATTTCCATTCTATAATTTATCTGCAAGCTGCTTTCTGAGAACCACAAGCTCGCTGTTTATTTCATCTATCAGGCTTCGCTCATCTATGCCACAAGTGAACTTTCCTCCCTGATATACAACCTTTCCATTTACTATCGTTGTATCGATATTTTCCTCGGATGACGCATATACGACCGTCGCCTTTGCATCATGCATAGGTGCCGACTTCAAATGATTAGGGTCAAATATTATTAAGTCCGCATTCTTGCCGGACTCCAATGTTCCCAGCTTGTCAGCCATTCCTATTGCCTTTGCTCCCCCAGCCGTCACCATGTGTATGATATCGTCTGCGCTGATGACTGCCGCATCTCTGTGTATTCCCTTCTGTATGAGAGCCGCCAGCTTCATGCTCTCCAGCATATCCGTGCTGTTGTTGGACGCCGCACCATCTGTTCCTATAGATACATTTACCCCGGCTGCAAGGCTCTCTGGAATAGGTGGTATTCCTGAACCAAGATAAAGATTAGGTGCTGGATTGTGGCTTATCGACACTCCATATTTTGCAAATCTCTCTATGTCATGAGGTGTGAGGTTTACACAGTGGACTGCCAGGAATTTGTCTGTCAGGAATCCTATCTCCTCAAGCATATCCACTATATCCTTGCCGTAATATCTTCCGCACATCTCATTGTCGACCTCGGTCTCTTTGATGTGCATTGAATACCTAACATTCTCGCTAAGACAATACTCAAGCATCTCCTGATAGCCTTCCTTCGTGGTCGACCATGTAACATCCGGACCAGTCCATATCGAAAGCATGTCATTTTCTTTATATGCTTTCTTCAGTGCATCCACTTCCTTCATGGCCTTGCCAACAGGCTCAAGGAAGCACTTCGGCATTCCGTATTCCTCTCCGGTATCCTGAAATGTTCTGATAAATACACTACGGATACCCGTTGATACCATTCCCTCTATACAGGAATGAGCCAGTTCAGAATCCTGATTGGTGTAGAAGAACTCACTCATGGTCGTACATCCACTCTTTATTGCCTCCATACATGCAAGCTGTGCTGCCAGCTCATGCTGATGTGGTGTCATATACTGTCCATATGGGAGTGCTGAAAGATTCAACCACTCTATCAATCTGTGATCAGCTCCAAGACCTTTCAGGAAAGACTGGAATATATGTATATGTGTATCTATAAATCCCGGAAATACCACCTTGCCCTCGGCATCTATCACACGTCCGGCGCCCTCACATTCCTGAAGCTCCTCCGGTGTCAGCTCATTCATTTCCTTTATCAGAGTTATCTTCTCTCCCTCTATTCCTATGATTCCCTTCGCATACACTTTTCTGTCCTCATCCATTGTGTGTATCTGCGCATTTTTGATTATCAGATCATAACTCTTCATAGCTCATTCCTCCTGACTTTGAATATCCACTAAAAAAGGAGTCCTTCCCCGGCAGTGTGTGTTAAAATGTTCCACACAAACTACTTTTGAAAAGACTCCTTTGTCCTGTTCTAAATCTTCTGTATTACATTTTCATTTTCCGCGGTATAAACAAAAAAAGAACCATACAGCTATCTGTTTTGGTGTTAAGGAAAACAGATAAAACTTTTGGTTCCTGATGGCTCGTATCTTAGCACTGCCATGCCAAATGGTCAATACTCTTACACTGCATTGTTCTTTTTTTATTTTTTTAACGGTTTTCGCCTTATTATATTACAAAGAATGCCTTTTTTGCCTTGCCATAATTAAGTTGCTTCGCATTCTCATATTCTTATCTATTTTAATGAAATTATAAATCTCTATTTTTTGACTTTTTGCCCCTACGGTATATTTTAAAGTAAAGAAAAAAGCCTGAACCCTTTGATTTCTCTTAGGTTTCAGGCTTTTAATTTAATGCCGGCGACCGGAATCGAACCGGTACGGGAGATTAGTCCCGCAGGATTTTAAGTCCTGTGCGTCTGCCAGTTCCGCCACGCCGGCATTCTGCACCTTATTAAAAGGTTTAGAAAATGGGACCTATAGGGCTCGAACCTATGACCCTCTGCTTGTAAGGCAGATGCTCTCCCAGCTGAGCTAAGATCCCATTTGTTAAAAAGTATTCTATTATGAATACAGCGACCCGGATGGGGTTCGAACCCACGACCTCCGCCGTGACAGGGCGGCGCTCTAACCAGCTGAGCCACCAGGCCATATTCATTGTTTCTTATTATTAGTAAGAGTGGACGTTCGGGGACTCGAACCCAGGACCGATCGGTTATGAGCCGATTGCTCTAACCAACTGAGCTAAACGTCCTCATTTAAGTGGGACCTATAGGGCTCGAACCTATGACCCTCTGCTTGTAAGGCAGATGCTCTCCCAGCTGAGCTAAGATCCCATTTGTTAAAAAGTATTCTATTATGAATACAGCGACCCGGATGGGGTTCGAACCCACGACCTCCGCCGTGACAGGGCGGCGCTCTAACCAGCTGAGCCACCAGGCCATATTCAAAGGTATGTACCTTCAGAATTTCACACAGAAAGAGGTATCTTCTAAAGCCTATCTCTTAGAAACCTCTAAGGATAAGTCCTCGACCTATTAGTACTTCTCAGC